>JANYGB010000012.1 GCA_025359445.1 Sphingomonadaceae bacterium | reverse complement strand
CGGTCTTTTCTTCGGCCTCGACGCGGCGGACGAGCACGCGGTCGTGCAATGGACGGAAGCTCATGTGATTTCCTCTCAGCATGATGGTTGATGCAGATTGGCACTCTCACCCGGAGAGTGCCAGCGAGGCGCATATGGGTTTGCGAAGGGTGACAGTCAAGCGCACTTCAGGACAAAAATATAATTGCACAACGAGCGGGCGGGGATGACAGTACTGTTTATACGACTCGGGGGAGTTCGGGCTCATGAAAAAAGATGGCGCGGCTAAGATTAAGCTAGATGGCGAATACATGATCGCTTTTTCGGGCGGAGGGATCAGAAGCGCGACGCTTTCCCTTGGCGTAGCCCAGGGTCTCGCCCGAGCGAACAGACTATCAGGATTGAAGATTTTCTCAACCGTGTCGGGAGGAGGATATTTCGGTTCTTTCTTGAAAAGCCTCTATCTCCCACAGAATCTTCGCGGGATGGGGGCTCGCCTTCCCACTGAAGAGCAGCCGTATGATCACGCCCAGGCAACCCAAGTGCTCAGCGCGGATGCCAATGAGCGCGAGATAGCGGGAAAGCCAAACCAAGTCCAATGGTTGCGCCGCCATAGCCGCTTCCTGGCTCCCAACGGGTCAGGTGACTACTGGTTTGCTGGAGCAGTCATGACCCGTAATTGGCTGGGCATGCTTTACGTTTTCGTTCTCGCCATTGCCCTGGCGATGACCGCTTCAATCTGGCTCCAGCTGGGCATCAGGAATTGGCTATCGACGTCTGGGCAAGGGATCCTTCACGGGCTCCTCCACCGGCTGTGGTGGGACGAATATGCTAAAGCGCCCATATTTTCAGGCAGCATCTGGTTCGTGCTGGCAGCCCTGCTTGCCGGAATCTGGGCAGTGCTGGGAACGGCATTCTGGCACAGCGAGACAATGCCGATAAATCCTCCCGATCAGGGCTGGAGTGTGCGCAAGCTCAACCGGCGCAGTGCGTTCGCGCTTGGGGGCTGATACTGTTTACCGCGGTTAGTCTTGGCGGACTCTGGTTTCTGGCGTATCAAAAATTGCTGCATCCTGGAGCTTCTGCTGATGATGCTTCGCGGACTGTCTGGCTTGGCGTTGGACTGACCTTGTTCATTGTGACGACGATGGCGACGGCCGCAGGCTTCGCAATCTGGGTGTGGATTAGCAGCAGTGAAAACAACATGGGCGATAATCCCTATCCGCTGACTTCGGAATTGCGCCAGCGCATCACCACGGCGACCGGCACGACGATGCGGTTGACCTTGATCATCACGGCCTTCGCCGCCGTCGAGACTGCGGCAGTTAAACTCAATTCCATGCTTGCCAATTCGGAGGGCTGGTCCAAGCCGGCGTTGTGGACCGCGATCATCCCTGCGGTTGCGGCGCTGATCCACCGTCTGGCTGCGGCGGGAGGCGAATCCGACAGTCCTGCGCTCAAATGGATTGCACGTCACCTGACGACTGTTGCGCTGGTCTTGGCGGTAATTCTGTGGGGAGTGCTTGCCATCCTCACCAGCGCATTGGTCCACGCGGCGTTTCTGCAAATCGAAATCGCCTTGGCGATGACCTTTACCCTTGTCGTGCTGGCGGTGCTGGTGATTGTGTCGGACGGATTCATCAACCTGTCATCGCTGCACGGTCTTTATGCATCACGTCTGACCCGCGCCTATCTTGGCGCGACCAACGAAGGCCGTACGTCGACTGATGCCGATCCGCGCGCCTATCCGTTTACTGAAACGCATCCTGGCGACTATTTTGAGGCCGATACTTATTTCCAAGGCCCGGGCCCCGAACACATCGTCAATATTGCGCTTAACGAAACCATCGATGGAAGTACTGGCCTGCCCGAGCGCGACCGAATGGCAACGATCCTGTCGATCGGACGCGACGGACTGCGGGTCGGATCCAGCCGCGGCGAGCCGGGCACCGTGCGCAGCTGGATCCAACTCGCCGACGACAAGGCGGAACGCCTGGCGGTGGGCCAATGGGTGGCAATATCAGGCGCTGCGGTAACCAGCGGCATGGGCCGGATGACGTCGCTTGGCGGCGCACTGCTTTTGACCTTTGCCAATCTGCGCCTGGGGTACTGGTGGCGCAAAGCCAAGGCCTTGGAGAGTATCAGCTGTACCCGCATGTTGGGCCCCTTCAGGTATCTCCACGCCGAAATGACCGCTCGCTATACGCGTGGGACATATCGCAATTATCTCAGCGATGGCGGGCATTTCGAGAACACGGGCACCTACGGTATCCTGATGCGGCACGGTGAGGCGGACTATTCCGAAATGCCGCAGCTGCTGATTGTCGCCGACAACGGTCAGGATGGTCGTTACGAATTCGCCGACCTCGAACAATTGGTCCGGCGGGCACGGCTCGATTTGGGGTGGGCGATCGAACCGGTCGAACCGATCGAGGTAGCAAAGCAAGTCAGCTCTGCGGCGCTAAAGCACTTCCTCAATCGCCCCCCGGATGCTGAGGGCGCGGACAGCGCGGATTGGCGCGCACGCGCTGCAGCAGCCAACGGCACGGGGTTTGCGATTCTCCTTGAGGCGACGAAATGCGACACCGACGACCGCATAACGCTGATCTGGCTCAAGCCATGCCGACTGGCCGACGTGTCAATCGACGTCGCCGCCTACGGCTTAACCAATCCATCCTTTCCGCACCAAAGCACCGCCAACCAATTCTTCGATGAGGAACAGTTTGAAAGTTATCGCAAGCTCGGCCAGCAGATGATTGAGCGATTGGTCAGGGATCTCTGATCGATCGTTCAAACCGGCAGCAATCCCAACCTGGCGCGGGCCTGCCAGCGCTGGAGCAGGAGCAGCGAGACCACCACCAGCCCGATGGCAAGGCCGAGCCACACCCCCAGCCCAGCCAGCGGCGTGGCGAAGCCCAGCACCGCTGACGCCGTAAACCCGATCAGCCAATAGCCGGTCAGCGCCAGCACCATCGGCATCTGGGTGTCCTGCAGACCGCGCAGTGCGCCCGCCAGCACCGCCTGCATCCCGTCAAACAGCTGGAATGCCGCCGCCACGGCCAGGAATTGCACCGCATAGCCGACCATTGCCGCATTCACCGCAGCTTCGGGATCGACATAAAGCCGTAGCACCAGCCGCGGGGTCAGGATCATCAGGGCAGCGGGCAGTGCCATATAACCCAGTGCCATGATCAGCGCGGCTTTGCCTGCGCGTGCAATCGCGGCATTGTCGCCCGCGCCGAAATGATAGCCGACCCGGATCGTGACGGCTTGGCCAATCCCGAACGGGATCTGGAAAGCCAGCGCGGCGACTTGCAGTGCGACTGTATGCCCGGCCAGCTGTGCCTCACCGATCAGCCCCATCAGGAACGCCGCGCTGGAGAACAGCCCGCCCTCGGCCAGGATGATCAGCGCGATCGGCAGGCCGATCCTGATGAGCTCGCCCAGCCGCGACCATTCGGGCCGCCACCAGCGCCCGAACACGCGGTAGCGCCGCAGCCGCCGGTCACTCTGGATCATCGCGACATAGGCCAGCATCATCAGGACCGAGGTGATCACGCTCGACACCGCTGAACCTTCAAGACCCCAGGCGGGCGCGCCCAGATTGCCGAACACGAAAGCGTAATTGCCAAGACCATTGGTGAGGATCGCCACTGCGGTAATCGCGGTAGCAAAAATGGGCCGCCCCAGCGCCGAGACGAAATTGCGCAGCACCGCGGCAAAGATGTTAGGCACCATCGCCCACAGCAGCACTGCGAGAAACGCACCCGCGCGTTCGGCCAGCACCGGGTCCTGATGCGCGGCGAGCAGAATTGCGCGGCCTTGCGATGCGACGGCCATTCCGGCCAGTCCGCAGGCCAGCGCCAACCACAGCGCCATCCGCAATG
This sequence comes from Sphingomonadaceae bacterium, assembly GCA_025359445.1. GTDB lineage: Bacteria > Pseudomonadota > Alphaproteobacteria > Sphingomonadales > Sphingomonadaceae > Novosphingobium. The sequence continues at coordinate 10,355 of JANYGB010000012.1, read as the reverse complement.
TGCGCCGCACTTCGCGCACCGCATGCGCGCGGCGGCCCAGCTCAGCTGCGATCATCGGCGCGCAGGCTCCGGTCAACGCCGAAAAGCACCACATCATCAGCCCGAAAATTGTCACCCCGAGGCTCGATGCGGCCAGCGCCTGATCGCCCAGCCGCGCCACGAAAATCACATCGAGCGCATAGACCAGCATCTGCAACAGGTTGGCAGCCGCCAGCGGCGCGGCCAGCAGGGCGGTGGCGCGCAATTCGGCACGCCACAATTCCCTGGCGCGATCAAGATGAGTTTCTTCCCCCATGCAGGGCGCATGAATAGGCCGATGCGCCGCGCGGTGAAAGGGCCGGCCGGGTGTGCGCAGGATTTGGATCAGGTTTGCGGCAAGGTTGTCACAGGAACGAATTCGCGAGGCGGGGCTCACTTACGCAGTCAATTGACGCATTAATACCGAGCAGCCTATGGCTTGGTTATAGCTAAAGGAGGCTGGCAATGGTTCGGTTCGGGACAATCGCGGCAGCAACGCTGGGTCTGGCGCTGGCCGGCTGCGGCAGCGCGAAAGACAACGGCGCACCGGGCGTGAGAGGAGCATCCACGGCAAACGAAACCTCGTCCCCCGGCACCACCCCGGTAGCCTTCGCCCCCTGCATGTCGTGCCATGCGGTCACCCCCGGCCAGAACGGAATCGGCCCGAGCCTGGCCGGCGTGTTTGGGCGCAAGGCAGCTGGTGCTCCGGGGTTCGAATACAGCGCGGCCATGAAAGCTTCGGGCAAGACCTGGGACGAGGCATCGCTCGATGCCTTCCTGACTAACCCGATGGGCGTGGTCTCAGGCACCCGCATGACTTATATGGGCCAGAGCGATCCGGCCAAGCGCAAGGCCGTGATCGACTATCTGAAGACGCTGAAATAGCGCTGGCTCAGCCGCGCCAGACCTTGAGCGCGATCCCGGCAATCAACGCGAGCCCGGCCAGGACCCCGACCTTGAGCAACATCGTCTGATCGGTGACTACCAGTGAGGCGATGCCTGCGGTTACACACAGTGCCCCGCCGCTTGCCAGCAACAAGTTGGGTGCGGTCAGTTCGAACAGGAACTGTGAGGATGCATCGGTGCGACTGCCGCCACCAAGTGCGCGCGCAATTTCCGCCCGCAAGCGGTGAATTGCAAAAGCGTACTCGACCTCGGTGATCACATCCTTGAAGAAAAACAGGATCGCGGGCAGCAGGTAGATGAACCCCGACATCGTCCCAAGCAAGCCGAACTGGGCCAACCCGAACATCACAACGTCGGTCAGCACGAACATCACGAAGACCTTGAGCCAGCTTGACCCGTCAAGGCTGGAAAACATCTCATCCACCCGCTGGTGCGCCGCTTCGTGCAGCGCAGCGCCGTCTTCCTGGTCCATCCAATATCCGCAGCCTGCGTTGTCGACAAAGCGCCAGCGCCCGTCGACCGGCCTGATCCACGCATCGACCTGCTTGCGGTAAGTGTCATGAAGGGCGTTGAGCCCGGCATTGTCCAGTCGCTTGATATCGGGTGCCGTCATTGCTGCGGTGTACCGGACAAGCGTAACCAAAACGAAAAGGGCGGAACCTTGCGGTCCCGCCCTCCCATCCGTGAATGCTTCAAGACACCCACGAAACTGATTGGCCGAAATTACTTGATTTCTACGGTACCGCCGGCAGCAACGATCTTGGCCTTGATTTCTTCGGCTTCGGTCTTCTTGATGCCTTCCTTGATCGCCTTCGGCGCGGCTTCGACCAGCGCCTTGGCTTCGGTCAGGCCGAGCGCGGTGATCGCGCGGACTTCCTTGATGACGGCGATCTTGTTGCCGCCGTCGTTGATCAGGATAACGTCGAATTCGGTCTGTTCTTCGACCGCTTCGGCAGCAGCAGCGGGAGCCGCAACAGCAACCGCAGCAGCGGCGGAAACGCCCCATGCTTCTTCGAGTGCCTTGGCCAGATCAGCGGCTTCAAGCACGGTCAGCTTCGAAAGTTCTTCAACCAGTTTGGCGATATCGGCCATGATGTTTAACTCCTGCAAATGTTGGTCCGGGGAAAGTCCCGGGGAAAGCGTAAAAACGTCTTGTTATGCTGCCTCGGCATAAGCGCCAAAGACGCGCGCCAGCTTGGCCGCCGGAGCGGTAACGAGCTGGGCGATCTTGGTCGCTGGAGCCTGAACCAGACCAATGATGGTCCCGCGGAGCTGATCGAGCGAGGGAAGCGCGGCGAGTGCCTTGACCCCTTCGGCGTTCAGCACCAGCGAACCCATCGATCCGCCGACGATTTCGAGCTTGTCGTTCGTCTTGGCGAAATCCACGACTGCCTTGGCGGCAGCCACCGGATCGACCGAAGTGGCGATCGCGGTCGGGCCGGTGAACATGTCACCGATCCCGGCATAGTCCGTGTCCTTGATGGCAAGCCTGGCAAGACGGTTCTTCGCTACCTTGTACGATGCACCGGCATCGCGAATCTTTCCGCGCAAGGCGGTGGACTGGGCCACCGTCAAGCCGAGGTTGCGGGCGATGATCACCACCCCAACCTCAGAGAAGACCGCGTTGAGCGATGCGACCGATTCGGCTTTCTGCGAACGATCCATGCCTAACTCCTTCAAAATGGCCGCTGGGGGAGACCCCCGGCAACCGGCTACGTTGTCCATGGCGCTTGCGCACCATGGGCGATTCCGTTCGAAGGGGAAGGAGGGCGCCGAAAACGCCGTACCGGACCGCACAAATGTGCAAGCCCGAAAAATCTCTGTCCCCGCCTAGGCTGCAAATTAAGGAGGAAACCTCCAGCAACTGTCTCGGACGGTTGACTCATGCGCGAACGCATCGGTCGGTGTGGGCAACTAGCAGCGTGGCGTGCAGAGTCAAGCCGAAGCATCCGGTCTGGCCCGCGCTTACGTTTAGTTAACCATATGGTGCGATCCCTTTGGCATGACCACGGCCACCAACCTATCCGCCCCTCCCCGCTGGATCACCCCGGCACGGCTCGACCGGTTCGAGCAAGTAACCATTGTGATCCTGTGGCTATTGCTGGCGCAGCGGGTGTTTACCTCGACCAATCCATTCGCCCCGCTGATCATGGTGGCCGAAACCGCCGTTGTCTTGTTCGTGCTGATCCGCCGCCCGACCGATACGATTTCGCTCAAGCTCGGCGATTGGCTGCTGGCAATCACCGCGACCTATGCCCCGCTACTGATCCAGCCGGCCGATACCCCAGCCGCGCTGCAATGGCTGGTGCCAATCGGTGTGGGCCTCACCTTGCTGGGCAATATTGTGCAAATTGCCGCCAAAATGTTCCTGCGCCGCAGCTTCGGCATCGCTCCCGCCAACCGCGGGATCAAGACTGACGGGATGTACCGCATCGTGCGTCATCCGATGTATGCTGGTTATCTGGTGGTGCACATCGGTATCCTCTTGCTGATGCCGACAGTGCTCAATTTCGTGATTTATGCGATCGGCTGGTGGGCCCAGATCCTGCGCCTGCTCGCTGAAGAACGCCTGCTTAGCGAAGACCCGGCCTATCGTGTGCTGATGGAAAAAACGCGCTGGCGGCTGATCCCCGGTATCTTCTGACAAGGTTTACTCTTCGGGGGGCGAAGAGAGAGGGCGGTGCTTCCGGGAGGAGCGCCGCCCTTTCCATATTCTCGCGATGCCTGGAAAAAGCCGGTAAAGAATGGCATTTCAGAACGGACGCATGACGAATTGGGCATGCCGAAGTGCTCGTCGATTCCTCGGTGCTGATCGCTATTCTGAAGGAGGAGCATGAGTCCGACGATTTCTTGGAAAGAAGAGCTCGCGCGGAGTCGCTGGAAATGTCGTCGGCGTCGTATCTCGAGACTGGGATCGTGGCATATCAAAACAAAGACGCGCTTCTTTCTAGGCGCGTCAATGAGATCATCAAATCTTTTGCCATTACCATCTTCCCCGTCACCGAAGCGCAGGCCAAGCGCGCCCGCGCCGCTTATCGCCAATACGGCAAAGGCAGTGGGCACAGTGCTGGCCTCAACTTCGGCGATTGCTTTTCATATGCGCTGGCCATCGAATCCGCCCAGCCGCTGCTGTTCAAAGGCCAGGATTTCGGCGCAACGGATGTGCTGGCGGCCAGAACTGGCCAAATGGACTGGCGACTTGCCTGCCTCGTTTGACAATCGGGCACCTCATTCCTATATGCCGTCCTCGCTCGGCGCTTCGAGCAAGGCGGGTCCATGCGCGGGGACCTTCCACGAAAGGAAGCGGCGGGTTTTCCGACTGACGCAAGGCTGCGGGCTGCGGCACCTCTTTCAGGGGCGCCTATAGCCATGCGGCCTTTGTTGCGTCTGCCGGAGCCACACACCGCGCGTGGCAATCATTTTCGCCGGGCCCAGACTGTTTCTGGCCGGGCACTCTAGCAAAGAGGCACGACCCTCCCATGGCCAAAAAGCCTTCCCCGCTTCTCCCCGTCGCGCGCGCCGCAGCGAAGAAGCGCATCCGCAAGATCTTCGGCGACATCCATGAAGTGGTGAAAATGCCGAACCTGATTGAGGTGCAGCGCGAAAGCTATGAGCAGTTCCTCCGCTCGGACCCGGCGATCGGTTATGTTTCGGGCCTGGAAAAGACGCTGCGGTCGGTCTTCCCGATACGCGACTTTGCCGGAACCAGCGAGCTGGATTTCGTGCACTATGTGCTGGAAGATCCCAAGTACGATACCACCGAATGCCGCCAGCGCGGGATTACCTATGCAGCGCCGATGAAGGTCACGCTGCGGCTGATCGTGTTCGAGGTCGATTCCGAAACCGAAACCCGCTCGGTGCTCGATATCAAGGAGCAGGACGTTTACATGGGCGACATGCCGCTCATGACCGATAACGGCACCTTCGTGATCAACGGCACCGAACGCGTGATCGTCAGCCAGATGCACCGCTCGCCAGGCGTGCTGTTCGATCATGATCGCGGCAAGACCCACTCGAGCGGCAAGTACCTGTTTGCGGCGCGCGTCATTCCGTATCGCGGTTCGTGGCTCGATTTCGAATTCGACGCCAAGGACATCGTCAACGTCCGCATCGACCGCAAGCGCAAACTGCCGGTCACTGCGCTGCTTCACGCGCTCGGGCTGGCCGACGAAGCGATCCTCGCGCACTTCTACACCACCGTGCTGTGGAAGCGCGGCCAAGGCGGCTGGGTGCTGCCGTATGCGCCCGATCAGTGGCGCGGCCTGAAGCCGACGTTCGACATCGTCGATGCCAAATCGGGCGAGATCATTTTCGCCAACGGCACCAAGATCAGCCCGCGCGCCGCCAACAAGGCGGAAAAGGACGGCCTGACCGAACTGCTGATCCCGACCGAGGAAATCTTTGGGCGTTACGCTGCGCATGACCTGATCGACGAAAGCACCGGACGCATCTGGATCGAAGCAGGCGAAGAAGTTTCGCCCGAAAACCTCGACATGCTCGACAAGGCCGGGATCGACCAGCTCGAACTGCTCGACATCGATCACATCTCAACCGGGCCGTGGATCCGCAACACACTGGTCGCCGACAAGGCACCGGATCGCGATCACGCACTGGCCGATATTTACCGGGTGATGCGCCCGGGCGAACCGCCGACGCGCGAAACCGCCGAAGCGCTGTTCGAAGGACTGTTCTTCGATGGCGACCGCTATGACCTCTCAGCCGTGGGCCGGGTCAAGCTTAACATGCGGCTTCAGCTCGATGCCGAAGACACCGTGACCACCTTACGCACCGAGGATATCCTTGCCGTGGTCAAGGAATTGGTGAACCTGAAGGACGGCAAAGGCGAAGTCGATGACATCGACAACCTGGGCAACCGCCGGGTCCGTTCGGTCGGCGAGCTGCTGGAAAACCAATACCGCGTCGGGCTGCTGCGGATGGAACGTGCCGTCAAGGAACGGATGAGCTCGGTCGATGTCTCGACCGTGATGCCCAACGATCTGATCAACGCCAAGCCGGCAGTGGCCGCAGTGCGCGAATTCTTTGGCTCATCGCAGCTCTCGCAGTTCATGGATCAGACCAATCCGCTGTCCGAAGTCACTCACAAGCGCCGCGTTTCGGCGCTCGGGCCAGGCGGGCTTACCCGCGAGCGTGCGGGCTTCGAAGTGCGCGACGTTCACCCGACGCACTACGGCCGGATCTGCCCGATCGAAACGCCCGAAGGCCCGAACATCGGGTTGATCAACTCGCTGTCGACCTTCGCCCGCGTCAACAAGTACGGCTTCATCGAAACTCCGTACCGCAAGGTGATCGACGGCAAGGTGACCACCGACGTGGTCTATCTTTCCGCGATGGAAGAACAGAAGCATGTGGTGGCACAGGCCTCAGCCGAGCTCAACGCCGACGGCAGCTTCGTCGAGGAACTGATCTCGGCGCGGGACAGCGGCGAATTCGTCATGAGCCCGCGCGATCTGGTGACTTTGATGGACGTCAGCCCCAAGCAGCTGGTGTCGGTCGCGGCCTCGCTGATCCCGTTCCTTGAAAACGATGACGCCAACCGCGCGCTGATGGGCTCGAACATGCAGCGCCAGGCCGTGCCGCTGGTCCAGGCCGAAGCACCGTTTGTCGGCACCGGCATGGAAGCGACCGTGGCGCGCGATTCGGGCGCTGCGATCGGCGCTCTCCGCGGCGGGATTGTCGACCAGGTCGACGCGACCCGCATCGTGATCCGCGCGGCGGGTGATATCGAACCCGGCCAGTCGGGCGTCGATATCTACACGCTGCAGAAGTTCCAGCGCTCGAACCAGAACACCTGCATCAACCAGCGTCCACTGGTGAAGGTGGGCGAAGTGGTTGAAGAAGGCACGATCATCGCCGACGGTCCCTCGACCGAGCTGGGCGAACTCGCGCTGGGCCGCAACAGCCTCGTCGCGTTCATGCCGTGGAACGGCTACAACTACGAAGATTCGATCCTGATCAGCGAACGCATCGTCAAGGACGACGTGTTTACCTCGATCCACATCGAAGAATTCGAAGTGATGGCGCGCGACACCAAGCTGGGGCCAGAAGACATCACCCGCGATATTCCCAACGTCGGTGAGGAAGCGCTGCGCAGCCTCGACGAAGCGGGCATTGTCTACATCGGCGCTGAAGTGCACCCGGGCGATATTCTGGTCGGCAAGATCACGCCCAAGGGTGAAAGCCCGATGACGCCGGAAGAAAAGCTGCTCCGCGCGATCTTCGGTGAAAAGGCTTCGGACGTGCGCGACACTTCGCTCAAGCTGCCCCCTGGGGTTGCCGGAACGGTGGTCGAAGTGCGCGTGTTCAACCGCCACGGGATCGAGATCGACGACCGCACCCGCGCGATCCAGAACGAGGAAATCGAACGCCTCGCCAAGGACCGTGAAGACGAACGCGGCATCCTGAACCGCGCGACCTACAACCGCCTGCGCGACATGCTGCTGGGCCAGGTTGCGGCGGCGGCCCCCAAGGGCTTCAAGAAGGGCGACACCATTAACGACGAAAACCTCGCCGAGGTTGAGCGTTTTGAATGGTGGAAGTTCGCGGTCGCCGATGACCGCGCCCAGGGCCAGCTCGAAGCGGTCAAGAGCCAGTACGACGAGACGATCAAGACGATCCAGGAGAAGTTCGAGGACCGCAAGGAGAAGCTCGAACGCGGCGACGAATTGGCCCCGGGCGTGCTCAAGATGGTCAAAGTGTTCGTCGCGGTGAAGCGCAAGCTGCAGCCGGGCGACAAGATGGCCGGGCGTCACGGCAACAAGGGTGTCATTTCGCGCATCCTGCCAGCCGAAGACATGCCGTTCCTTGCGGACGGCACCCCGGTCGACATCGTGCTTAACCCGCTGGGCGTGCCGAGCCGGATGAACGTCGGGCAGATCTTCGAAACCCATCTGGGCTGGGCCGCGCGCGGTCTGGGCCAGCAGGTCACTGCGGCGCTTGAGGACTGGCGTCATGCCAACCCCAATCCCGAAGCCATGGCTCCGCCGACCGCGCTGGTCGACAAGCTCAAGGAGATCTACGGGCCCAACTATCACGCCGAGATCGAGGCGCGGTCGACCGACGAAATCGTCGAAATGGCCTCGTACCTCAAGAACGGAGTGCCGATGGGTACCCCGGTGTTCGATGGCGCGCGCGAAGCCGATGTGTCGGCGATGCTGGAGATGGCCGGGCTCGATACTTCGGGTCAAGTCACGCTTTACGATGGCCGCACCGGCGACTCGTTCGACCGCAAGGTCACCGTGGGCTACATCTACATGCTCAAGCTGCACCACTTGGTCGACGACAAGATCCACGCACGTTCGATCGGGCCGTACAGCCTCGTCACCCAGCAGCCGCTGGGCGGTAAGGCGCAGTTCGGCGGGCAGCGCTTCGGCGAAATGGAAGTCTGGGCGCTGCAGGCTTACGGCGCGGCCTACACCTTGCAGGAAATGCTGACGGTGAAGTCCGATGACGTGGTCGGGCGGACCAAGGTCTATGAAGCGATCGTCAAGGGTGACGACAGCTTCGAGGCCGGCATTCCCGAGAGCTTCAACGTGCTCGTCAAGGAAATGCGCAGCCTTGGCCTCAACGTCGAGCTGTCCTCGCTGACCAACAGCGAAGACGACGATTACGCGGAGGCCGCGGAGTGATTGGGACGGGGGCGGCTGCCGGCCGCCCCAACCTGACTGCCCCGATCCTAAGAATTTCACCCCTAGAGGGAAAAAGACATGAACGACCTCAGCAAATTCACCAACCAGATGGCGAAGCCCGAAACCTTCGACCAGATCCAGATCGGCCTCGCGTCGCCTGAGCGCATTCGCTCGTGGTCGTTCGGCGAGATCAAGAAGCCCGAAACCATCAACTACCGGACTTTCAAGCCCGAGCGTGACGGCCTGTTCTGCGCCCGCATCTTTGGCCCGGTGAAGGATTACGAGTGCCTGTGCGGCAAGTACAAGCGCATGAAGTACAAGGGCGTGGTCTGCGAAAAGTGCGGCGTCGAAGTTACCGTGACCAAGGTTCGCCGTGAGCGGATGGGCCACATCGAGCTCGCCGCTCCGGTCGCGCACATCTGGTTCCTCAAGTCGCTGCCGAGCCGCATCGGCCTGCTGCTCGACATGCAGTTGAAGCAGCTCGAACGCATCCTCTACTTCGAAAGCTATGTGGTGACCGAGCCGGGCCTGACCCCGCTTGAGACCTATCAACTGCTCACCGAAGACGAGCTGTACGGTTATCAGGACGAGTACGGCGAAGATGCCTTCTCGGCCGGGATCGGTGCCGAAGCGGTCAAGCACATGCTGATGAGCCTCGACCTCGTCAAAGAGCGCGACGACCTGATGGAAGAGCTGCGCACCACCAAGAGCGAGCTCAAGCCCAAGAAGATCATCAAGCGGCTCAAGGTCGTCGAAAGCTTCATCGATTCGGGCAACAAGCCCGAGTGGATGATCCTCGACGTCGTTCCGGTCATTCCGCCAGAACTGCGCCCGCTGGTGCCATTGGACGGTGGCCGCTTTGCAACTTCGGATCTCAACGATCTCTATCGCCGCGTGATCAACCGCAACAATCGCCTCAAGCGCCTGATCGAACTGCGCGCGCCGGATATCATCGTCCGCAACGAAAAGCGCATGCTGCAGGAAGCCGTTGACGCATTGTTCGACAACGGCCGTCGCGGCCGCGTGATCACCGGCGCCAACAAACGTCCGCTGAAGTCATTGAGCGACATGCTCAAGGGCAAGCAGGGCCGCTTCCGCCAGAACCTGCTGGGCAAGCGCGTCGATTATTCGGGCCGTTCGGTGATCGTCACCGGCCCGGAACTGAAGCTGCATCAGTGCGGGTTGCCCAAGAAGATGGCGCTCGAAATGTTCAAGCCGTTCATTTACGCCCGGCTCGATGCCAAGGGTCTGTCGATGACCTTGAAGCAGGCCAAGAAGTGGGTCGAAAAGGAACGTAAGGAAGTCTGGGACATCCTGGATGAAGTGATCCGCGAACACCCGGTGCTGCTCAACCGCGCACCGACGCTGCACCGTTTGGGCATCCAGGCGTTTGAACCCGTTTTGATCGAGGGCAAAGCAATCCAGCTCCACCCGCTGGTCTGCTCGGCCTTCAACGCCGACTTCGATGGCGATCAGATGGCGGTCCACGTACCGCTGTCGCTGGAAGCCCAGCTCGAAGCCCGCGTGCTGATGATGTCGACCAACAACATCCTCAGCCCCGCTAACGGCAAGCCGATCATCGTGCCTTCGCAGGACATGGTCCTGGGGCTGTACTATCTTTCGATGGACCGCGCTGGCGAGCCTGGCGAGGGCATGCTGCTCGGCGATATGGCCGAAGTGCACCAGGCAATCGAAGCCAAAGCAGTGACGCTGCATTCAAAGATCATCGCGCGCGTTCCGCAGACCGATGAAGCTGGCAAGCAGTACCTCAAGCGGTTCGAGACC
>JANYGB010000009.1 GCA_025359445.1 Sphingomonadaceae bacterium | reverse complement strand
ACCGACCAGGTGACGATCTGGCCCATCCCCTTCATCTTGTTGAAGCGCGGGAAGTTCATCAGCATAGCGAAGCTGGCGAACAGCTGGAGCCCTTCGGTGAACCCGCCGAACATGGCGAGGGTGCGGGCGATATCCTGATCGTTATCGACCCCGAACTGCGCGTGGTAATCGTGCTTGTTGCGCATCTCCTCATATTCGAGGAACATCCCGTATTCGCTTTCGGGCATGCCGATCGTGTCGAGCAGGTGCGAGTAGGCGGCGATGTGCACCGTCTCCATGTTGGAGAAGGCGGCGAGCATCATCTTGACCTCGGTCGGCTTGAACACCCGGCCGTACTGCTCGTGATAGCAGTTCTGGACGTCGATATCGGCCTGCGTGAAGAACCGGAAAATCTGCGTAAGCAGGTTGCGCTCATGCTCGGAAATCTTCTGCGCCCAATCACGGCAATCTTCACCCAAAGGCACTTCCTCGGGCATCCAGTGGATCTGCTGCTGGCGTTTCCACATGTCATAAGCCCACGGATATTCGAACGGCTTGTAGGTCTTGCGGACTTCTAGCAGGGGCATGGATCAGACTCCGTCAGGCAGGCGATTGGACAGGATAGCAGAAAGGCGATTATTTCCAGAACCAGGCTGGTTTGTGGCTGTTGCGGCGGCGGTGCGACCACATGCGGAGGTACATCCACAGGCCAGAAAAGCCGAAGAACACCAGCGCTAGGCCGCCGGCGATCGAGAGCCAGGTGCCGACCGGCCCGAACTCCTCGCCCGAATGGAGGTGCATCAGCCAGTTCGACCAAGCCTTGGCTCCGTTGGAATCGGGCTTGGGCCGGCAGGTCATGTCGGCGGGGCAGATGAAGCCAGCCGGGGCAGCGACCGAAGCCGGGCGCGGCTCGCTATCGGCCTTGAATTCGGCGAGCTGGATCATGACGCCGGTCACCGCGATCCACAGCAGGACCACACCGAACAGTACGGACAACCAGCGATGGTATTTACGCATCAGAACAGCTCCATCAGACCGGCATCGCTCAGCCGGTTTAGCGCCAGCCATAACAGCGCGGGCAAGGCCAGCGCGGCAAGCAGCGCGGTGAGGATCGCGCGGCGCTCGTTCCCGCGCCGCACCGGATCGGCACCCAAGCCCGATGCCGCAGGCAAGGCCGACAGCGCCGCCACGGCGCGCGCGGCCATCAGCAAGCTGCCCAGCGCGGCCATCGCAGGGGCGAAGGTGCCGAGAGTCATTGCGGGACGTGCAGCCTGGCTGCCTACTGGCAGGCCAGGCATTCCTCGTAATCGGTCTGCTCGCCCGCAGTCAGTTCGATCCGGGGCGCGTCGGAGGTATTGTCCGCCTCGACCCCGCCAGCAAACCCGGCGCGCTGGACTGACTTCGAGCGCAGGTAATAAAGGCTCTTGATGCCCTTTTCCCAGGCTTGCAGGTGGAGGTGCATCAGGTCCCACTTCTCGACATCGGCGGGGATGTACAGGTTCAAGGACTGCGCCTGATCGATATAGGGCGTACGGTCCGCCGCGAATTCGAGCAGCCAGCGCTGGTCGATCTCGAAGCTAGTCTTGTACACGTCCTTTTCTTGGCTGCTCAGGAAATCGAGGTGCTGGACCGAGCCGCCGTGCTCAAGGATCGAATTCCACACGTTGGTCGAATCCTTGCTCTTCGAAGCCAGCAGCTTTTCCAGATACGGGTTCTTGACCACGAAGCTGCCCGACAGCGTCTTGTGCGTGTAGATGTTTGCCGGGATCGGCTCGATGCAGGCGGAAGTGCCGCCGCAGATGATCGAAATCGACGCGGTCGGCGCGATCGCCATCTTGCAGCTGAAGCGCTGCATCACGCCCATGTCGGCAGCATCGGGGCAAGCCCCGCGTTCCTGCGCGAGCACCAGGCTCGCCTCATCGGCCTTGGCCGAGATGTGGCGAAACATCTTGAAGTTGAGCGCCTTGGCCATGGCGCTTTCAAAGCCGATGTTCTTCATCTGCAGGTACGAATGGAAGCCCATCACCCCCATGCCGACCGAGCGTTCGCGCGAGGCCGAATACTTCGCGCGGGCCATTTCAGGCGGAGCGCGGTCGATGTAGTCCTGCAATACGTTGTCAAGGCAGCGCAGCACGTCTTCGATGAAGCGGTCGTCGTCCTTCCACTCTTCCCAGGTTTCAAGGTTGAGTGAGGACAGGCAGCACACCGCAGTGCGGTCATTGCCGAGGTGATCCTTGCCGGTCGGCAGGGTGATTTCCGAGCACAGGTTCGAGGTCGAGACCTTGAGCCCCAGGTCGCGGTGATGTTTGGGCATCATCCGGTTCACCGTATCGGAGAACACGATATAGGGCTCGCCCGTCGCCAGCCGGGTTTCGACCAGCTTCTGGAACAGCGCGCGGGCATTGATCGTGCTGCGCACCGACCCATCCTTGGGGCTGACCAGATCGAAATCGCCGCCGTCGCGCACCGCTTCCATGAATTTGTCCGACAGCAACACGCCGTGGTGCAGGTTCAAAGCCTTGCGGTTGAAATCGCCTGAGGGTTTGCGGATTTCGAGGAACTCCTCGATTTCGGGATGCGAAACGTCGAGGTAGCACGCCGCCGAACCGCGCCGCAGCGAGCCTTGCGAAATGGCGAGCGTCAGGCTGTCCATCACTCGCACGAACGGGATGATCCCGCTGGTCTTGCCGTTGAGCCCGACCGGCTCACCGATCCCGCGCACATTGCCCCAATACGTCCCGATCCCGCCGCCGCGGCTGGCGAGCCAGACGTTTTCGTTCCAGGTCCCGACGATGCCTTCGAGGCTGTCTGACACTGAATTCAGGTAGCAGCTGATCGGCAGTCCTCGGTTGGTCCCGCCGTTCGAGAGGATCGGGGTGGCAGGCATGAACCACAGCTTGGAGATGTAATCGTACAGCCGCTGGGCGTGCGGCTCATCGTCAGCATAGGCATCGGCGACCCTGGCGAACAGGTCCTGATACTGCTCACCGGGGAGCAGGTAGCGGTCGTCGAGCGTTTCCTTGCCGAAGTCGGTCAGCAAGGCATCCCGCGCGTGGTCCACTGCAATCGTAAAGCGGCGATCGTGAATCGATTTGGAATCGTCCTGCGGCGGCTTGGCGGACGAGGCTTCGGCGGCAGCCTGCACGGCTCCGGCCAGCGCGGCGGCGCCAAGTTGTTCCACCAGGTCTTGCGATCCAGCATCGGTCTTGTCGTGCATCGGTAAAGCCATTTCCTGTGCGGGCGTGGGGGGAGTCCCGTGCGCTCCTGCCAACATTGTTTCAACTTGCGCCATTTCCGGCTCATCCCCGTTCCTGAATTCCACTTGTCGCCCCCAATTTTCGTTCAACCGGCACCGCAGTGCATGTTCTCATTTCGTTCGAATCGGCGGGCGCGCCGATGTGGGCACCCGCTTTAGCAAATTATGAGAACGAAACGAGAAAAACTTATCCCGATTTCATCCCCGGACCATCCCGCATATACCCCTGTCCCAAGCCCGAATCGGTCCGCATGACGCGCGTGGCGCAAAGCGGTCGATACTAGGTCTGGTAGGTTACCCCCAAAGCATAACCACCACCTATAGTGCCGCATCCTGAATCGCGCGCAAGCGGTAAATTGAGTGTTTACCATCGCGGGCGGCTGGTGTGGCGGCGCCGGTCCATGCCGCGCCGCAGCGACGCGCGGGAAATGCGCCACTGCTCACCAACGCAAGAGTCAAAATGCTTTTGTGAAAAAAATTTGTCCGGCAAAACGGCGCTGCGCACGTTGACACAGAAAGAATCGAGGCGGGCAATCTTGTTGCGTTACAAGGCGGGAGAAAGCGTGTTCGCAGCTGCCCCTTGATCACCTCATTGGGCCTCCTATTTAAGCGGCACGTCACTCTCGGAGACCTGGCCCATGTTCAATCTGATCGGCGCGCTCTTTTCCGGCCTGTTCGTTGGCGTGCTTGCCCGCTGGATCTACTGGGGCGATGTAACGATGGGCTTCTGGATGACGATCCTGCTCGGAGTCGGCGGCTCGCTGCTCGCGGGCCTCGTCGCGGGCCGCGGCAGATATGGCGAAGGCTTCCGCCGCGCCGGCTGCTTCGCCTCGGTGATCGGCGCGATCGTACTGATTTTTGTCGGCCGGATGCTGGGGTGGCATTTCTGACGAGGTGCGAGTTCGGATATCGTTATCCGGCCCCTGGACCAAGACTGGACTGTCCGGAAACAACCCGGATTAAGCCTGCCACGACCTGCGAGCCAATACCCAAAATCCGCCGTTCTTGCGTAATAACTTTCTGGCCTTAGTCTCCGCAGCAATCGACCCGTTTCGTGAGGCGACCATGGATGTCATCACTACCGTTCATCGCTGGCCCAAAACCTTCGCCACGCTACTCACAATATTTGCGATAGCACTGATTGCCTTCGCAGTGGTTCGTGGCCACCCGATCGATAAACGCGACCTGGGCGACCTCTATGGCTGTTATGGCGTTGATGCCCAAACACTCTTCCGTCTTACCCCAGACGCCCTAGTTGCGGTGACATCAACGTCCGACCGAGCGGTCGCCTTTACTGCCCGGCAAGGCCGCTATAACGCCTATCTTGACCTCGCTAGCCCAATGCGCGTGGTGCATCGCGGTACCGTATTGGCCTTCGGGCCGGGCCCAGAACCTGCCGTACCGATTGAGGTTTACCGGGGTTCCCCGCGCGCATTGCTTTTGCAAAGCGATGCCGGTCCCCCGATAAAGGCCATCCAAACTGAGTGCCGTGGCTGATCTCGTTCATCCGGCGCCGCATAGAGTGGGCCTGCTTTCCCCCGGTGATCCGCATTGATAAACATTCTTCACAAAGCTTGCAGACCGCTTTCCACCCCAAAACGGTCATTCGTTCCGCCCCGCCGACGCACCCAAAAACCGCTGCAAACTGAACGGCTGTGGCAGCAGTGGAGACGGACCCCGCCAGCCTGTCCATTAACTCCTACTTTGCATGGGCCGCGATCGCATCCGCCATCTGCTCGACCAGTTCGGGGGGCAGGTCATGGCCCATGCCGTCGATTTCGAGCAGCTTGGCCCCGCGAATAGCCTGCGCGGTATCGCGTCCGCCTTCGACCGGAACCAGTGGATCGTGGACGCCGTGGATTACAAGTGTGGGGGTCGTCACTTTGGCGAGCCGCTTGCGGCGGTCACCATCGTCGACGATCGCCGAGATCTGCCGCGCCGCGCCTTCGGGGTAGAAGCTGCGGTTAAAATCCCGGGTGATGTTAGCGCGGAGGCGTTCTTCTGCTGCCGGGTAGCCGGGCGAGCCAATTGCGCGGTTGACGCTGATCCCGATCGGCATGACCTGCTCGAGCGTTGCGCCAGCGGGCGCGCGGTTGAGCAGTGCATTCATTGCCTCGGGCTTGGCCGGAGGCACTTTGCGGTTGCCGGTGGTCGACATGATCGAGGTCATGGTCAGCACTTTTTCGGGGTGCTCGATCGCCAGCAATTGCACGATCATCCCGCCCATCGACGCTCCGACCACGTGCGCTTTGGCAATGCCCAGTGCGTCGAGCAACCCGGCGGCATCCTTGGCCATGTCGGTCAGCCGGTACGGCAACTTCGAGCGCCAGCCGATCATGCGTTTGAGCGCAACCCTGCGGAAATTGGGAATGCCGTGTTCCCCGAATTTCTGGCTGAGCCCGATGTCGCGGTTGTCATAACGGATCACATAATAGCCGCGCGCGACCAGCGCCTCGACAAATTCCATCGGCCACAGCGTCAGCTGCGCGCCCAACCCCATCACTAGCAGCAGTGGCGGATTGGCCTTGTCGCCATAGGTTTCGTACTCAAGCTGGATTCCGTTGGCAGTGATCTGCGGCATGTCTGCTCCCCGTTTTATACGTTTCGGGGTGAAACCTAACGGGAATGAGAGGTTGCGCAAGGGTGCAGGTCACCTTCGTCCCATAGTTCGTTATAGGAACGATTGCAGTTGCAGCACGCTCAGCCCTTCTCCCCGCGCTCGTGGATCACGCTGGCCGGGCCGACGATCCGCGCATCGACCGCGCCGACCCGTTCGGGATCCTTGTCCTTGTAGGGTAGCGATTGCAGAACAAAACGCATCGCGTTCAGGCGCGCGCGTTTCTTGTCGTCGCTCTTGATGACAGTCCACGGGCTGTCGGCGGTGTCGGTCGCGGCGAACATCGCTTCCTTGCCCTGGGTATAGTCATCCCATTTGTCGAGGCTGGCGAGGTCGATCGAGGACAGCTTCCATTGCTTGAGCGGATGGACCTTGCGCTCGGTAAAGCGGCGGCGCTGTTCTTCGCGGCTGACCGAAAACCAGAACTTGAACAGGTGGATCCCGCTGCGCACCAGGTTTCGTTCGAACTCGGGGGCCTGGTGGAGAAATTCCTCGTACTCGCTGTCCGAGCAGAACCCCATAACCCGCTCGACCCCGGCGCGGTTGTACCAGCTGCGGTCAAACAGCACGATTTCGCCGGTGGTGGGCAAGTGTTCGGCATAGCGCTGAAAATACCATTGCCCGCGTTCCACCTCGCTCGGCTTTTCAAGCGCGACCACGCGCGCGCCGCGCGGGTTGAGGTGTTCCATGAAGCGCTTGATTGCGCCGCCCTTGCCGGCAGCATCGCGGCCTTCGAACAAGATGATTACCCGCTGGCGGTCTTCCTTGACCCACGATTGCAGCTTCAGGAGTTCGGTCTGGAGCTGGAACTTCTGCCGCTCGTAATCCTTGCGCAGCATCTTGTATTTGTAAGGATAGCCGCCGGTGGCCCAGTCGTCGGCCAGCTCGTCGCTGGTCTGGCGCGGGTGCCCGGCGGGCTTGGGCAGGCCAAGATGCGCGCGGATGCGCGCCGCATCGTCGGGCGCTGCCACGGCCAGCAAAGCATCGATCCCGGCGCGGGCTTCCGCCCCGCCTTGTCCGGACAGATCGTCGAGCGTCGCTTCTTGCATTGCCTGCGCGGCGGCACTGCGCTCGTCGGCCAATGCGCGGTCGATCGCGGCGGCGACGTTCTTGCCTCCGCCCGGTTGCGAGGTCATGCAAATCCTTTCAGCCCCGTGGTGCGCCATAGTCCAGCGCGCGGCGAATCGCCACCTTACCGTGCAATTGTTCCCGAACGCTTAGCTTATGACCAGCTTGCCATGACACTGCTGTGACAGCAGCTTACGGAACCAGCACCGTGTCCTTCGCCACCGCCAGCGTCTTGGGATAATCGAGCGTGAAGTGCAGCCCGCGGCTTTCGTGCCGGGCGAGCGCCGAACGCACGATCAGGTCAGCGCATTGCAGCAGGTTGCGCAGTTCGATCAGGTCGGTTGAAACGCGGAAGTGGCCGTAATAATCCTCGACCTCGCCGAACATCATCTGGATCCGGTGCGCGGCGCGTTCGAGCCGTTTGGTGGTCCGCACGATCCCGACGTAATTCCACATGAAGCGGCGGATTTCGGTCCAGTTCTGCTTGATGATGACCTCTTCGTCAGAATCGGTGACCCGGCTCGCATCCCACGGGCGCACCGGCGGGGGAGCGTCGAACTCGTCCCACCGGGCGAGGATGTCCGCCGCCGCCGCTTCGCCGAACACGAAGCATTCAAGCAGGCTATTGGAGGCGAGGCGGTTCGCTCCGTGCAGGCCAGATTCGGTGCATTCGCCCGCGGCATAAAGCCCAGGAAGGTCGGTCCGCCCGGCAAGGTCGATCATGATCCCGCCGCAGGTGTAATGCTGCGCGGGGACCACCGGGATCGGCTGCGTGGTCATGTCGATGCCAAGGCCAAGCAGCTTTTCGTAGATGTTGGGGAAGTGCCCCTTCACGAACTCGGCGGGCTGGTGGCTGATGTCGAGATGGACATAATCGAGCCCGTCGCGCTTGATCTCGGCATCGTTGGCGCGGGCAACGATATCGCGCGGGGCGAGTTCGGCGCGCTCGTCGTAATCGGGCATATAGCGGTGCCCGGTGCGCGGGTTGAGCAAGTGCCCGCCTTCGCCGCGCACCGCCTCGGTAATCAGGAAATTCTTGACCTCAAGATTGTAAAGACAGGTCGGGTGAAACTGCATCATTTCCATGTTGCCGACCCGGCAGCCCGCGCGCCAGGCCATTGCGATCCCGTCACCGGTCGCGCCTCGGGGTGCGGTGCTGAACTGGTACACCCGGCCTGCGCCGCCGGTGGCCAGAACGGTGGCCTTGGCGGTGTGAGCGACGACCTTGCCGGTGGTCTCATCGAGCGCATAGACTCCCCAGACCCGGCCCGAGCCTGAGTAACGCTGCTCGTGCTTGCCGGTAATCAGGTCGATGCAGGCCTGGTGCGGCAGCAGGGTGATGTTGGGATTGGCCTTGGCGGCATTCAGAAGTGCCTCCTGCACCGCCCAGCCGGTCGCATCCGCCACATGGACGATGCGCCGGTGCGAATGCCCGCCCTCGCGGGTCAGGTGGAGGTGCTCGTCTTCAGTGTTGAACGGCACGCCAAGCTGGACCAGCCGGTCGATCGCGTGCGGCGCGCGTTCGATCACGAATTCGACCGTCTCAAGCCGGTTGAGCCCCGCGCCCGCGACCATCGTATCCTTGATGTGGTTCTCGAAGGTGTCGCCAGCATCGAGCACCGCCGCGATCCCGCCCTGCGCCCAAGCGGTCGATCCGCCGGTCAGCTCGCCCTTGGCGAGCACCAGCACTTTGCGCTTTTCAGCCAGCGCGAGTGCCGCCGTCAGGCCAGCAGCGCCCGAGCCGATGATGATGACGTCGTGAGTCACGCCGAGCGACTCACGCGGCTTCTTTGGCGGCGCTGGTCAAACTCACGAACACGTCCTCCAGATCGGCCTCCCGGGTGGTGACGTCGACGATCGTCAGCCCTTGCGCCTGCACCTGCGCGAGCACTTCGCCAGCATTGCTCTTGTCCTTGTCGTAAGTGATCTCGATCGTGCGTTCGCCGGCGGAGACGCATTTCAGGAATGCCGGGCTCGATGGCAGCTTGGTCACGTCGCTGTCGACCGTCACGACCACAACTTTTTCGCGCGCCATTTCAACCAGTTCGCGGGTCGGTTTGTCGGCGATCAGCTGGCCGTGGTTGATGATCGCGATCCGGTCGCACAGCTGTTCGGCTTCTTCGAGGTAGTGGGTGGTCAGGACCACGGTGACCCCGCCATGGTTGAGTTCGGCGACCAGTTCCCACAGCTGCCGCCGCAATTCGACATCGACTCCGGCGGTAGGTTCATCGAGCACGATTACCGGCGGGGTGTGGACCAATGCCTTGGAAATCAGCAGGCGGCGTTTCATGCCGCCCGACAGGCTGCGGGCATAGGCGCCCGCCTTGTCGGCCAGGTGGACCTGGCGCAGCAATTCCATCGATTTGCGCAAATGCTTGGGCACACCATACAGTCCGGCCTGGTTTTCCAGCACCTCAAACGGGGTGAAGAACGGATCGAAGACGATCTCCTGTGGGACGATCCCGATCGCGCGCTTGGCGTTGCGCAGGTCTTTGTCGATGTCGAAACCCCAGATTTCCGCAGTGCCGCTGGTCTTCATTACCAAGCCGGCGAGGATGTTGATCAGGGTCGATTTGCCCGCGCCGTTTGGGCCGAGCAGGCCGAAGATCTGGCCTTGCGGCACATCGAAGCTCACATCGTCCAAAGCCAGCTTGGGCGGCGTATTGCCCGATGCGGCATAACGTTTGACGAGATTGCGGATCGAGATTGCTGCGGGCTGTTCCATGGTGATCGCTTAGCGGCTTGCAGTTCATAAGGCAAAACCACGCAGAACCGTGGATTTGGGCTGAATGCTACCGCCGCGTTAACCCTAGCTATGAAGGGCGATTTCAGGCCCGCAAAGCTATTGAGTTCGTGATGCACTTGGGGGTTTTCCTATTCGGCAGCCGAAATGGTGCCGCTCTGCGCGCGGTTTGCGCCACGCTGGCGTTGATGCTGGCGGTGCTTTGCGCAGGTGCAGCGCAAGCCGGGGAAATCGCCACCACAACTGCCAATGCCAGGGCCGTCATCGTTGCCGATCTGACCTTTTTCAAAGTCAACGACCTGCAATTTGGCAAGATCATCGCAGGCGCAACGGCTGGCACCGTTGTGGTTGCTCCGACGGGAGTACGAACGGTGACTGGCGGTGCGCGCCTAGCTAGTGGTACCACCGTTCAAGCGGCTGCGTTTGCGGGCAAAGGGGCGGTTGGCCAGCAAGTGGCGATTGCAATCACCAGCACCACGGTAACGTTGAATCGGGAAGGCGGCGGCGCGACTATGACAATGGATACCTTCATCATCGGCAGCACCCCGACCGCACAATTGACCACGAGCCCGACTACCTTCACGATCGGCAATCCCACTGGCATCTTCCAGTTCCCGGTCGGCGCTACGCTGCGCGTTGGAGCCAATCAGGCTCCCGGGGTCTATACGGGCACTTTCACGCTCACGTTGCAGTACCAGTAAGCTGGAAATCGTGTGCGCCTGATGCTAGTGGACCGCCATGACCAGCCCTCCCGAAACGATCCTGACCACCAGCCACCGCGTGAAATGCGACGGTGCAAACGATATTCCCGGCGGTGCGGCATTGGGCCACCCGCGTGTCTGGCTCGAAATTGATGAGCAGGGCTATGTCGATTGCGGCTATTGCGACCGCCGGTTTGTGCTCAAGGGCGGCCCGGCTGACGGTGCGGACCAAGCTGGGTTACACGACATCGCCTCTGGCATGAGCTACTGAACTTCCTATATCAGAGCGGATGACTTCTCCCGATCCCCGTTCGCTGCTGTTCGCCCAGCTTGATCCCGCCCGCGCTGCGGTGCTGACCCGAGATGCGCTGGCGCGGTGCGATGACGGCGAATTGTACCTTCAGTTCATTGCCTCTGAAATGTTCGTGTTCGATGACGGGCGCCTCAAGACTGCCGACTATTCGCGCGATGCCGGGTTTGGCTTGCGCGGAGTATCGGGCGAAATGACCGGGTTTGCCCATGCCAACGAGATCAGCGAGGCATCGATCCGCCGCGCGGCCGAGACCCTGCAATTGCTCGATCCGGCAAAAGCCCAGCCCGCGCCGCCGCCGCGCCAGAATAACCGGCACCTCTATACCGCTGTCTCGCCGCTTGATGCGCCGGGCTTTGCCGAGAAAGTCGCGTTGCTCGAAACGATCGACGCGGCTGCGCGCGCCCGCGATCCCCGCGTCGCGCAAGTCAGCGTCAGTCTTGCCGCCAACTGGTCGGCGATCGAGATCATCCGCGCTGACGGGTTCACCGCGGGCGATGTGCGCCCGATGGTCCGGCTCAACGTCAGCATCGTGGCCGAGCAGAACGGCCGCCGCGAAACCGGTACTTTCGGGATCGGTGGGCGGCGGTTGTATGACGACTTGTTCGAACCCGCGACCTGGAACCGCGCGATCGACCACGCGCTGGCGCAGGCGCTGACCAACCTTGAAAGCGTCGATGCGCCGGCGGGTGAGATGACCGTGCTGGTCGGCCCCGGCTGGCCCGGAGTGCTGCTTCACGAAGCGGTCGGTCACGGGCTCGAAGGCGATTTCAACCGCAAGGGCACCAGCGCGTTCTCGGGCCGGATCGGCGAGCGGGTTGGCGCGCCGGGGGTAACCGTAGTCGATGACGGCACCATGCTCGGCGTGAACGGCCAGGGCCGCCGCGGTTCGCTGTCGATCGACGACGAGGGCACGCCCAGCCAGGAAAACGTGCTGATCGAAGACGGGATCCTCAAGGGCTATATGCAGGACCGGCTTAACGCGCGGCTGATGGGCGTGGCAGCGACCGGCAACGGGCGCCGCGAAAGCTATGCCAGTACGCCGATGCCGCGCATGACCAACACCTTCATGCGTGCCGGGAACGACAATCCCGCCGAACTGTTGAGCCGCGTCAAGAAAGGCATATTCGCCAAGAGCTTTGGCGGCGGGCAAGTCGATATCGTCTCGGGCAAATTCGTGTTCAGCTGCACCGAGGCCTACAAGATCGAGAACGGCCAGCTTGGTGCGCCGATCAAGGGCGCTACGCTGATCGGCGATGGCCCGACCGTGCTGACCCGTGTGATCGGGATCGGCGATGACTTCGCGCTCGATGAAGGCGTGGGAATCTGCGGCAAAGGCGGGCAGAGTGTGCCCGCCGGGGTCGGTCAGCCGACGTTGCTGATCGATGGTCTGACGGTTGGCGGGACTGCCTGATTTTTCAGGCCCGGTTCAGTTAAACATGGTACGAACAACGCCTCACTCTATCTGGAGTCGAACCCCATGCGCACTTTCGCTATTACCCTTGTTGCCGCCGCAGCCTTGCTGACTGGCCCGGCGCTTGAAGCCAAGCCTCGCCTGACCCCGGAGCAGCGACTCGACAAATTGCTCGACGGCCGCGTTGCCGGTCGTCCTGAGCATTGCATTTCGCACTTTGACACCCGTGAGATGCAGGTGCTCGACAAGACCGCGATTGTTTATGGTTGGGGCAACACGATCTGGGTCAATGTCCCGCGCAACGCACACGACCTGGATGATGACGATATCCTCGTGACCCGCAATTCGACCAATCAGCTGTGCGATCTCGACATTGTCACCACGCTCGATCGCAGCAGCCAGTTCTACAACGGTTCGATCAGCTTGGGAGAATTCGTGCCCTATCGCCGGATCGCCAAAACGAACTGAGCCGCTTTTTCTGGAATTGCCAAGCGCCGTTCGGAGCAATCCGGGCGGCGTTGTTGCTTGTGCGCGCCTGGCCTTGACTCTTGCGGCGACGAGTTTAGGTTTTTTGCCCTAAACAGAGTCCTTTGAGGATCGGGAGAGAACGATGGCTACTGCCGCAACGCTGGAACGAAACGCTTCGCCAATTGCGCCGATCGACGTGTCCGATCCGGCGCTCTATGCTGAGGATCGCTGGCAGGAACCCTTCCGTAGGTTGCGTGGGCAAGCGCCAATTCAGTACGTTCCCGATAGCCCGTTTGGTCCCTATTGGTCGGTCAGTACGTACAAGCCGATCATCCATATTGAATCGCTGCCCAAGATATTCTCGTCCAGCTGGGAATATGGCGGGATTTCGATTGCGGGCGATGTGGAAACCCCGATGGAAGGCGAATTGCGCCTGCCGATGTTTATCGCGATGGATCCGCCTAACCACACCGCCCAGCGCCGCACCGTGGCGCCGTCGTTTGGACCCAGCGAAGTCGCGGCCATGAAGGCCCGGGTCCAGGCCCGCACCACCGAAGTGCTTGATGCGCTGCCGATCGGCGAAGCGTTCGACTGGGTTGAGCGCGTCTCGATCGAGCTGACCACCGGAATGCTCGCCGACTTGTTCGATTTTCCGTGGGAGCAACGCCACAAGCTGACTTACTGGTCGGACATCGGCGGCAATGTCGAACTGATGAAGAGCCCCGACAATTTCGCAGTGCGCAATGCCGCAATGATGGAAATGGGCGCTGCATTTGACGAACTGTGGCAACAGAAAGTAGCCAATCCTGGCAAAGACCTGATCTCGATCATGCTGCAATCGGATGCGATGCGCGAAATGAGCGAGCAGGAGTTTATGGGCAACCTGATCCTGCTGATCGTCGGCGGCAACGATACCACGCGAAATTCAATGTCCTCGTTCGTTTATGGGCTCGACCAGTTTCCCGATCAGCGCGCCAAGCTTGAAGCCGATCCGTCGCTGATCCCCAATGCGGTGCAGGAATTGATCCGCTGGCAGACCCCGCTCGCGCATATGCGCCGCACGGTAGAGGAAGATACCGAGATCGAAGGCGTCCAGATGAAAAAGGGTGACAAGGTCGTGCTGTGGTACATCTCGGCCAACCGCGACGAGAGCGTGTTCGAAGACGCCGATAAAGTGATCGTCGACCGCAGCAACGCCCGCCGGCACTTGTCGTTCGGCTATGGCATCCACCGCTGCGTCGGGGCGCGGGTGGCCGAATTACAGCTGTGCACATTGCTCGAGGAAATGGGCAAGCGCCGCCTGCGCGCCAATGTCTCCGGCAAGGTTCAGCGGGTTCCGGCCTGCTTCGTCCATGGTTATACTTCGGTCCCGGTAACGCTCTCGCACTATTGATGAAAACCAAAGACCGGATTGTTGAAACCGCCCGGGTCCGGTTCAACGAACAGGGCTACGGCGCGGTCAGTACATCCGCGCTGGCGGCTGCTTGCGGGATGGCCGAGGGCAACCTGTGGTATCATTTCAAGACCCGCCGCGCGTTGCTCGATGCCATCGGTGAACGCTTCGCCGTGGCGATCGAAGCGCGGCTGATCTTGCGCCCGGCGAGCGATCCCGTAGGCGACTACGCGGCAATGGTCGCGGCGATGATGGGCGAGTTCCGGGACTTCCGGTTCCTTTACCGCGATCAGCACAGCTATGGCGAACACGCCGAAATAGTGCGCCTGAACGCGCCGGACTGGACCCTGCGGACCTTCGCCCAGCTTGAGCTATACCTCGCTGCGCTGGTGGATGCCGGGCAGCTCGAATGGCCGCGCGAGCGACTGCACGATCTTGCGGTCAACGCCACGATCATCTTGCGCTACGGGCTTGAGCACGACCGCGAAATGGGGGAGGCGACCGGCAGCGGGCACGGCTCGGTCCAGCGTACCCTGCGCCGCCACCTGACGTTGTTCGAACACCGAATGACCCCTGCGGCAGCGCAGCGATTGCACACGGCGATCGACCGGATCGAGGCCGCGCAGCTGGCCGCCTGAACGAGCCATGACGACGCAAGGTACCTTCATCATGGTCTACATCTGCGGTCATCCGTCGGCAATGTGCGGGCGCTGGTAGTAAAGGCAGCCAGCAGCGCCGCAAAAGGGTTGCCGATCGCCTTCTGTCACATCCGGCAATGGTTCAAGCGCGCATTGCCGAGCAGTACGCTCGCCGCCTAGCGCACCGCACCGTACTGGCACCCGCCGGTTACTTCGCAACAGTACTCGTTCATCGCCGCTCTCCGCTTGCCATCGCTCTGCCGCAGACTATCGTTGCCTGGCCACTCTCCAAGGATCATCTTCATGACCACGCCCCAAGCTCCGATCAGTTCACCGTTCGGTTATCGTTCGACAGCGCGCGAGGTAATCGCCGGGATTGACCTCACCGGCCAAACGGCACTGGTCACCGGCGGCTATTCGGGGCTGGGCACCGAAACGGTGCGGGCGCTGGCCGGGGCCGGAGCGCACGTAATCGTTGGCGCGCGGCGGCCCGATGCGGCGTTGCAGGACCTGGCCGGAATGGATGGGCAGATCAGCGTCCTGCCGCTCGATCTTTCCGATCCCGCTTCGATCGACGGCTTTGCGGCAAGCGTCGCCGGGGTTACTGACACGGTCGACATCCAGATCAATAATGCCGCCGTCATGGCCAACCCGCTCAGCCGCGATGCGCGCGGCTATGAAAGCCAGTTTGCGACCAACCATCTGGGCCATTTCCAGCTGACCGCGCGGTTGTGGCCGCTGCTTGCCGCCAGCGGCAGAGCCCGGGTAGTCTCGGTTTCGTCAATCGGGCATCAGCGCATCGGGCTTGATCTGGACGACATTAATTTCGAGCACCGCGATTACGATAAGTGGACCGCTTACGGTCAGGCCAAGTCGGCCAACGCGCTGTTCGCGCTTGAGCTTGACCGGCTCGGGCGCGGCGCCGGCGTGCGCGCATTTTCAGTGCACCCCGGCGGCATCATAACCCCGCTGCAGCGCCATCTGTCGATGGAAGAACAAGTGAAAATGGGCTGGTTCGATCAGGATGGCAAACTCAACCCGATCTTCAAAACCATCGAGCAAGGCGCTGCCACCAGCGTCTGGTGCGCGGTTTCGCCGCTGCTCGATGGCGAGGGCGGAGTCTATTGCGAGGACTGCAATATCGGTGCGATGGTGAACGAAACTACTCCGCGCGGCACGGGAGTATTGCCGCACATCCGCGATGCCGCCCTGGCTACTGCACTGTGGACCAAGTCCGAGCAGATGACGGGCGTGGAATTCCGGCCCTGACTGCGGCCATGGACATTCAGGCAATCCTCGTGCTCACCACCGGTGGCACGATCGACAAGAGCTATTTCGACGCGCTGAGCGAATATCAGATCGTCGATTCGGGGATTCCTGCGCTGATCAAGGAAGCGCGCGTCGCGCTGCCGTTCCGGATCGAAGAAGTGTGCCGCAAGGATAGCCTTGAATTGACCGACGCGGACCGCATGGAAATTGCGCGACGGGTTTCAGACGCCCCGGAATCCCGGATCGTGATTACCCACGGCACCGATACCATGACCGAGACGGCCAAAGCGCTGGCTGGCATTCCCGGCAAGGCCATCGTCCTGACCGGCGCGCTGTCGCCCGCTCGCTTTGCCGAAACCGACGCGCCGTTCAACCTCGGCATGGCCTTCGCCACCGTCCAAGTTGCGCCGCCGGGGGTATATCTCGCGATGAGCGGACAGGTGTTTGACGGGCTGCGGGTGCGCAAGGACCGTGAGGCGGGGCGGTTCGTGGCGGTCTAGGCAATGTCGGCTATTGGCCGCTTTCGGCCGGGGGGTTTCTGTCGCCATCGGCTTCACTGCCGAAACCACCCGCGGTGGCGCTGCGCTGCGCCGCCGGCCGCACGCTGTCGCTGCCGCTGCAATCGCCGGTGCGGGTTGCCGTCAGCGCCAGGCTGACATTTTTCATCAGCCCGAGCGCGGCGACGACGTCGGGGTCGGTGGCATGCGTCACCATTGTCAGCTTGGTGTTCCCGGTGATTCCTGCCGGCGTAATCGTGCCTGCAAAATCCAGCGTCAGCGTTCCGTTGGCGTCGAACTTTGGATCGAGCGGGCATACAGCCTGGGCAGTGAGGAGGTTACCCGTGCGTTTGAATTTGGCGCTGCCGCAATGCTCGTCGAACTTCATATAAGGACGGACTAGTGCCGCCGGGACATTGGCGGCCGATCCTGAGATGCAGCGTTTTGGCTGTTGCTGGGCTGCCACCGCAAACCCCATCGGCGCACCGGCCATGCTGACTTCATAAGCGCCCGGCTGCAATTCCACTTCGGCTTGCGCCGCAGGATCACCCCCACCGCATCCGGCAAGCGGTGAGATGGCCAGAACAAGCGCGGCAAGACGATATGCGTGCATCAAACAGTTCCTCAACCCGGTACAATATGCCGAGCATAGACCCGGCGCCCTACAATTTGGTTAGCGCCCGGTGCGGCGGCTATACCGCGATGAACGGGCGGCTGTTTGACGGACTCAAGGCGGGCAGGGCCGCGCCTCCCGGTCGGTTCGTGGCTTTAGATTGGCTTCGCGCGCATTTGCTTGGCGTTGCAGGCGTTGCCGCTTAGGCTCTCGCCCAGCGAGCGGTAGCAACCGTTCGCACTGGGGGGAAGCAGGGCATGGCGACACAAGTCGGGCAACACGCTGATGGGCCTGCGCGAAGTTCCAGCGCGGCATCGACGCTGGTCTTGCTGCTGGCGCTGGCGATCTTCATCAATGCGCTCGATCGCGGCAACTTCTCGACTGCTGCGCCGCTGATCAAGGATCAGCTGCACCTGACCAATTCGCAGATCGGGATTCTCATCTCGGCGTTCTTCTGGACCTATGTTCCGGGTCACTTCCTGTCGGGCTGGCTGTCCGAGCGGATCGATCCGTATCGCACGCTCGCGCTGGGGCTGCTGGTCTGGTCGATTGCAACGCTGCTGACCGGCATGGCGGTCGGTTTCGCGATGCTGCTGGGGCTGCGGCTACTGCTTGGCCTGGGCGAATCTGCGGGCTGGCCGGCGAGTTCCAAGCTGCTGGCGATGCACGTTTCGGGCGAGCGGCTGGCCTCGGCGAATGCCTTGACCGGTGCGGGGTTGATGCTCGGCAATGGGGTGGGCATCCTGCTCGGCGGTCTGATGATTGCGCAGTTCGGCTGGCGCGCGCTGTTCTTTGTGTTCGGCGCGGTGTCGCTGTTGTGGCTGGTGCCATGGCTGCGACTCAAGCGCCCCGAGCCCTTGGCGCAGGCCAATGGCCAGATGATCGACCATGGCCCGGCGCCCAGCTTTCGAACGATGCTGGGTAAACGCGAGATGTGGGGAACGGCGCTGGGCCATTTCTGCAACAATTATCCCTACTTCCTCGTGCTCTCATGGCTACCGCTCTATCTGGTCAAACAGCAGGGCTATTCGATTACCGCGATGGCTTGGCTGGGCGGAGCAGTTTATCTGCTTTCGGCCATTTTTGGCGTGATCGGCGCGCGGGTGGCCGATCATTGGATCGCGCGCGGTGACAGCCCGAGCGGAGTGAGAAAATTCATGGTGCTCGCCTCGCTGGTGGTCGCGCTGGGCTGCATGCTGGCTTGCGCGTTTGGCAGCCCAAAGGTCGCCGTGCTGGGTCTGCTCGCATATTCGCTCGCTAACGGCCTCGGCGCGTTCAGCGTGTTCTCAATCGGCCAAGCGATTGCCGGACCGCGCTGCGCCGGCAAATGGGTCGGCATTCAGAACGGCATAGCAGGCATGTCAGGGATTATCGGCCCGCTTCTGACCGGCTGGTCGATCGACCAGACCGGAAACTACCGCGTGGCCTTCTTGATCGCGGCGGGAGTGATCGTGGCGGGCATGGTCTGCTGGGGTCTGGTGGTGCGCAAAGTCGAGCCGCTGGAGTGGGGCGAGCTTTAGCAAGCTGCACTAGCCGGTGGAAATGAAGCGGCTAAGGCGGACGGATTACGACACCGTGAGTTCACACAGCAGTCTTGGGACTAAACCGCAGAATAGGGCGAAGCATTGCACTGGTGCTCGGCGCACATGCTGCGGATTTCCAGGGCTCGAGCTTAGGGTGCTGTCTATAAATGGTGTCAGTCTTGGGTACCGTGTCGCCGGCAACGGGCCTGTCGTGGTGCAGGGCTTGCTCACCTTTTTCGCCAACTCGGCGCGTTCGGCGTATTCTCAATCGGCCAAGCGATTGCCGGGCCGCGCTGCGCGGGCAAATGGGTCGGCATCCCGAACGGCACAGCGGGCATGTCCTGCTGGGGCGTGGGGTGCGCAAAGGTCGAGCCGCTCGATTGGAGGTGGGTTTCAGCGTGCTCTAAGCCAGCCAGCCGGCTTCGCTGATCGCTTTGTAGTATGACCGGCTGACGGGCACCTCAAGCGCGGGTCGCAGGTTCAGCATTGCGCGGCCATCCCCCCGGGTGAAGCCTTGCACCGCGCCGCGGGCAACCCACCAGCTGCGGTGCGTCTGGCTGCCGGCCCCCGCAGGCAGTTCGGCGATGGCATCGGACAGGCGCAGCAGGATCAGTGCCGAACGGCCATCATCAAGGTGGACCCGCAGGTAATGATCTTCCGCCTCCAGCGCGATAATAGTGGCCCCGCGCATACCATGCGGCAAACGGTCGGCCAGGCGTGGGGCATCCAGCGGCGGGGTGAAGGGTTGGTCCGGCGATGGCGGTAGCGGCGCGGCCGTTGCCGGCAGGGGCCTTGCGGCAAAGGCATAGCTGATCGCGGTCAGGATCGCGCTGATGAAGACGACGAGCCCGAAGAACACCGCCATCCCGCGCAGCGACGGGCGCCCCATGTCAAGCAGCAGCATGCCTGCGCCGGTCACCGCCAAGGTCAGCGGAAGCGCGGTCAGCACCGCGATCAGTAGCACTTCGGGCAGCTGAAATCGGCGCAGCTTGCCCCAGCCGTGCACCGCCGAGGTAACCCCCGAGGCGATCATGGCCCCGGTCCACATCACCACGATCCAATAAGTCAGCCGCGTGGCCAAGCCGTAAGCATCGGTGCCAAGCGCGCCGATCACGGTCATGAACACTGCCGCGATCGTGGAGGCGACAAAACCGGCGCGGTGCTGCCGCCAGCCGCCTGCCGGTGACGCTGCGTGAACGGCATATTCTGTCATTTGGCGCAGAAATCCCTGTCGTTTGCGTAAGCCGCGTTGCAGCCGGACCCGCCCCGGAGCAATTCGGTTTCAGCGATTTTCAGCTCCTAGCAAACCCACTGAAAGGAACAATGATAATGACCCATCTCAAAGCAACCCTCGCCGCCGTCATCCTGATCGGCACCGCGCTGGGCAGCGCCGCCCAGGCCGGCGCACCCGCCGCCGACCTGACCATCAGCTTCACCGGGATTGCGGAACAGCAAGGCGCCGTGCTCGGCGCGGTGTTTGATAGCGAGGCAGCGTATAACGGCGGGGGCAAGCCGGTCCGCACGATCATGGTCGCCGCCAGCAAAGCCGAAGTTGCCGCGCAATTGAACGGCCTGGCCCCCGGCACTTACGCGATCAAAGCGTTCCACGATGTCGACGGCGATCAGCAGATGGGCACCAACCCCTTTGGCATGCCGATCGAACCGTTCGCGTTCTCGAACAACGCGCAAGGCCAGATGGGTCCGGCCAAGTGGGCCGACGCCAAATTCGACGTGACGCCCGGGACCAATTCCCAAAGCATCATAATCCGCTGATCGCGCCAAGTCCTTTCTTCTGCATTGTGGAGCCAGCCCATGTCCGATCTTGACCGCCGCCAGTTCATTGCCACCGGCCTGCTCACCGGGGCAGCGCTGATCACCCCGGACATGGCACTGGCCGGAGCGAGCCCTCCGGACTGGGCCCTGGGAGTGGCCGATGTCGAAGCGGACGTGCCGCACGAAGTGTTGCAACTGGTGATGGGCAAAGTCCCGGCCGGGCTTGCCGCCACGCTCTACCGCAACGGCCCGGCCAAGTTCCGCCGCGGCACCGGCGCTTCGGGTCACTGGTTTGATGGCGATGGTCTGGTCCGCAAATTCCGCGTCGCCGATGGCCGGGCGACCCTGGTGGCGCGGTTTGTCGATACCCCCAAGCGGCGGCTGGAGACAAAACTGGACGCGATCGTCCAGCCCGGCTTTGGAACCGGTGCCAGAGCCGGGTCGGTGGTGGGCGGCCCCGATGATGCCAACGCCTCCAACACCAGCGTATTGATGGCCGGGGGCCAGCTGCTCGCGCTGTGGGAAGGCGGATCGCCCAGCGTGCTCGATCCCGAAACGCTCGCCACCCGGGGCTTCAAGACCTTCCGCCGCGATCTCAAGCAGATGCCGTTTTTGGCCCATCCCCGGGTCGAACCCGATGGCACGATCTGGAATCTCGGCGGTAACGGCGAGGGTACGTTCGTGTGGAAGCTTCACCCGGATGGCTCGCTCGCCCAAGGTCAGATGATTTCGGTCGAACGCAACAGCTACTTCCATGACTTTACCGCCACCGCCCGGCACCTGATCATCGTGCTGCAACCGTGGGTGCAGGAAGGCTTTTCGTTCCCGCTGTCAGAGGCGATGCGCTGGCGGCCCGAACTGGGCACACGGGTGTTGGTGATCGACAAGGACGATTTGACCAAGCGCCGTACCTTCGAACTCCCCGCATTCTCGTTCTTCCACCTTGCGGATGGCTGGGAAGAACGCGACGGGACGATCCGCTTCGATGGCTGCCTCGAAGCAGATCCCATCTTCGGCCAGCGCGGCGCATCCGCCCTGCTGCGCGGCGAATATGTCAAAGCGCCCAGCCCGATGCTGACCCAGATCGTGCTGCGCCCCGATGGCAAGGCCGACATGCAGACCACCCGGATCGCCGCCGAATTCCCCTCCAGCGACAAGCGGGTGGCTGGGCAGGCTCGGCAGTTCACTACGCACGTAACCAATTATCGCGGCCCGTTCCCGCACGGTATCGCGATGTGGGACTGGAGCCGTGGCCGTGATGACCGCTTCGATTTCGGCGATCAGCAACTGGTCGAGGAATTCCTGTTCGTGCCGCTCGGCGCGGGTGAGCGCGAAGGCTGGCTGCTCGGCACCACGCTCAACCTGGCCGAGCGCAAAACCGAGCTGCACCTGATCGATGCAGCCCACGTCGCCGCCGGTCCCATTGCTACCTGGCGCGCCAGCCTGCCACTGCCGCTGACCTTTCATGGCACGATTGGCTAGGATATCCGCACTGCCGCCTGCTGTCAGGCCGCTTCATCGATTGCGGCAGGTTCCTATCGGATCATTCCCACTCAATCGTCCCCGGCGGTTTCGATGTATAGTCATAAACCACTCGGTTGATCCCTTTGACCTCGTTGATAATCCGCGTCGCGACGCGGCTCAGGAACGCGGCGTCGAAGGGGTAGATATCCGCCGTCATGCCGTCGGTGCTGGTGACGGCACGCAGCGCGCAGACGTTGTCGTAAGTGCGGCTGTCGCCCATCACGCCGACGGTCTTGACCGGGAGCAGCACCGCGAAGGCCTGCCAGATTGCGTCGTACAGCCCGGCGCTGCGGATTTCTTCGAGGTATACCGCGTCGGCCTTGCGCAGAATATCGCAGCGCTCGCGGGTAACTTCGCCGGGGATGCGGATTGCAAGGCCCGGGCCGGGGAACGGGTGGCGGCCGACGAAGATATCAGGCAGCCCAAGCTCGCGGCCAAGCTCGCGCACTTCGTCTTTGAAGAGTTCGCGCAACGGCTCGACCAGTTGCATGTTCATGCGTTCGGGAAGCCCGCCGACGTTGTGGTGGCTCTTGATCGTCACGCTCGGCCCGCCAGTGAATGAGACGCTCTCGATCACGTCCGGGTAGAGCGTGCCCTGCGCGAGGAATTCGGCCCCGCCGATCGCCTTGGCTTCGGCCTCGAACACATCGATGAAGGTCTTGCCGATGAATTTGCGCTTGGCCTCGGGATCGGTGAGCCCGGCGAGCCCGCCGAGGAACAGCGCCGAGACGTCCTTGTGAATCAGCGGGATGTTATAGTGGTTGCGAAACAGGCTGACGACCTGCTCGGCCTCGCCCAGCCGCATCAGCCCGTGATCGACAAATACGCAGGTCAGCTGCTCGCCGATCGCTTCGTGGATGAGCACGGCGGCGACCGCTGAATCGACCCCGCCGGACAAGCCGCAAATAACCTTGCCTGTCCCGACTTGGGCGCGAATCTCCGCGATCTTGGTCTTGCGGAATTCTGCCATGGTCCAGTCACCCGCAAGTCCGCAGACGTGGCGGACGAAGTTGCGGTATAGCTTGCCGCCATCGGGAGTGTGGACCACCTCGGGGTGGAACTGCATCGCATAGATACGCTTTTCATCGTTGGCGATGACTGCAAAGGGTGCCCCCGCGCTCGCCGCAACCGCGCGGAAGCCGGGGGCAAGCTGCGTGACCTTGTCGCCGTGGCTCATCCACACCTGGTGTTTTTCGCCTTCGGTCCACAGCCCGTCGAACAGCACGCATCTATCCGAAATCTCGATGAAGGCGCGGCCGAATTCACCGCTGTCGCCGGGCTGCACTTCGCCGCCCAGCTGGTGCATCAGCGCTTGCTGGCCATAGCAGATCGCCATGATCGGCAGCCCGGAGTTCAGGATTTCATCGGGAATGCGCGGGCCATCTGCATCGAGCACAGAGGCGGGCGATCCCGACAGGATGATACCCTTGGGCTGCATCCTGGCGAAAGCCTGGGCGGCCGCGTTGAACGGGGCGATTTCGGAATAGACCCCCGCCTCGCGCACCCGGCGGGCAATGAGCTGGGTAACCTGGCTGCCGAAATCGACGATCAGGATCGAATCTGATGGCTGGATGGTCATGTTGGGCCGATAAGCATGGTGGCCTGTGGTGGCAAGAGCGCAGGCTTGCCGCTGGGCGGACAACCTGCCAGTCAGGCGCGATGATTACCGCGCGCGATATTGTGACCAGCTTAGGCCTGACCGTTCTGGCCGTGCTGGCGACAACGCTGGTGCTGACCGGGCTAGGGCCGGACTGGGCGGCGTATGCCCCCGCGACCTGCACCGCGACGCGATGTTTCTGCGAATTTCCGCGAATCGGATCGCTGATCCTGCAACCGGCCGACAGCTTTTCAAGTTATGGCTATGTCTTTGCCGGGACCTTGATGATCGTGCTGACGCGCGGCGACCATTGGCGATCCGGGTTCGGTCGCAATGCTGCCGCGTTCTTCGGGATCACCGCGATAATCGTTGGGCTGGGTTCGGTCCTGCTCCACGCGACGCTGTCGCTGTGGGGGCAGTTCTTCGACGTGACGGGGATGTATTTCACCGGCGGGTTCATGCTGGTCTGCGCACTGGCGCGCTGGTGCCGGATGTCGGAAAAACAGGCGACCATGCTCTATGCCGCGCTGCTCGCGGTGTTGCTGGCGCTGCTGTACCTGGTTCCCGAAGTTCGCCGGTGGCTGTTTGCGGCCGTGCTGATTGCTGCGATCATCGCCGAGATGGGGTTTGCCCGGCCTTTGCGCGCGGGAGTGAAAACGCGCTTCTATGTGACCGGGATCGCCACCAAGGCGCTGGCTTTCACGATTTGGAACCTCGATCAGCGGGGTATAGTCTGCGCGCCGCACAGTCTGCTGCAGGGTCATGCCGCGTGGCACTTGCTGGGTTCCACCGCGTTGTTCCTGACCTTCCTGTATTATCGCAGTGAGCGGCAAGCTTCAGCACCAGGCTAAGCGTCATTTTGCCACTGCGACGTCGCGCAATTCGGTTTTGAGCAATTTGCCGATGTGACTGCGCGGCATTTCGTCGATCGCGTGGAGCGCTGAAACGCGCTGGGTCTTTCCGAGCTTGCTGTTCGCCACGGTGCGGATATCCTCCAGCGCAGTCTCCTCCACGCCCGGTTTCAGCACCACGAAGCCGACCGGAGTCTCGCCCCACTGGTCGCTCGGCACGCCGACCACCGCGGCCTCGACCACCCGGCTGTCCTTGGCCAATTCGTGCTCGAGGTCGATGGGGAAAATGTTGAAGCCGCCCGAGATGATCACGTCCTTGGTCCGCCCGACCAGTTCGACGAAACCCTCGGCATCGACCCGCCCGACATCGCCCATGCGCTGCCAGGTGCTGCCATCGGCGGGATCGGTCCAATAACCCTCGCGGGTTTTCTCGGGCTGGTTCTTGTAGCCTGACATCATCGTCGGTGACTTGCCGACCAGCTCGCCCGCTTCGCCCGGCGGCAGTTCGTTGCCCTGCTCGTCGATCACCTTAAGGAAATGGCCCGGGGCCGGGAAGCCGACGGTGTGGAGCTTGTCAGGGAATTCATGTACCGGGAAGATGCACGCGACCCCGCCTTCGGTCATCCCGTAGATTTCAATGAGCCCGCCCGGCATGCGGGCCAGCACTTCGGCCTTGAGATCGGCGGGGAAGGGCGCGCTGGTGCAGTATTTCATCTTCATCGATGACAGATCGTAATCATCGAACTGCTCGAACTGCATCAGCCGGCGGTACTGCACCGGGACCAGCATGGTGTGCGTGATCCGCTCGTTCTGCGCGCGCTCCAGCCACTTCTGGGTGTCGAACTTGCCCATCAGACTGGCGCAGCCGCCCGAATACATCGTCGGCAGGAACACCGCCATGGTGGTGTTCGAATAGAGCGGGGTCGAGGTCAGCGTGCGACTGTCCTGGCCGTAGTTGAGCGCGGCGCGGAAGGTCATCTGGCGCCAGCGCATCCCGTGGCTATGGATGATCCCCTTGGGCACGCCTGTGGTTCCCGACGAATAGATGATGTTAAGCGGATCGGTTTCGGCCGGATCGAACGGCGCGGCCTGGGTCCCGGCGGGGGCCATGAAAGTTTCGAGCTCTTCATCGAGCACGATCTGGTTCGCGGTTGGCAGGGTGAAGTCGCCCAGTTCGGTCAGCTTGGCGCGGTCAATGAACAAGTGGATCGCGCCCGAATCCGCCGCCATTCCGGCAAGCTGGTCAGGGCTGGCGCTGGTGGTCAGCGGTGCGGCGCAGCCGCCCGCGCGGATCGCGGCGAGGTAAATGAGCGCATAGTTGACGCTGGTGGTCCCAAGGATCGCAACCGCTTGCCCACGTTCGAGCCCATCGGCTTGCAGCCGCGCCGCAATCCGCTCGACCCGGTCGGCGGTTTCGCGCCATGTCAGCGTGGTGGTGCCATCGTAAAGCGCGTCAGCATCGCCCCGGTAGGCGCCCCATGCAGCGATCAGGCCGGGGAAGGAGCCGGATGCGGCGTCGAGCAGTGCTGCGGGGTTTTCATTCATGGTGGCTGATCTGGCAGCATTCGGCCGCAATGACAATTTGGAAGCGGTGAACACTTTCACAACACCACAGTTGCAAATTCTGCAACACCCGTCCCGGCCTTTGCACTGGTAATCTCTACCTATGCGATTATGTTGCATCTGCGAACTGGGTTCGCGAACGCAACAGGAGAAGTATCATGCGCAGCATCCTTTCGATCGTGCTGCCGGCCATCGCCGCGATTTCGATCAGCGGACTGATGTTCACCGCCACGCTTGTCTAAGCACAGCGGTTCGGCACAAACTCCAAATTTCAAAAGGCCGTCACGCCTAACCAGCGTGGCGGCCTTTTGTTGTTTTTCATTTGCTGCTCAGCAGCTTGACCAGCGCGTAGAGGTAATCGCGACCGTCCATCAGCGACCGCACTTCCATGTGCTCGTTCAGCCCGTGGATATTGTTCATCTTGCTGTCGACCCAGATCCCCGGAACTCCGTACGTCGGGATGCCGACTGCAGCGGTATAGACCCCGTCGCTGGCGCCGGTCGAGATGGTCGGGATCACCGGCACGCCGGGGAAATACTTGGCCGAAAGCGCAGTCATCGGGCCAATGATCGCCGGGTCGAGCGGCGGGACCTTGGCGATCGGCTTATCCTTGATCCGCTGCTCGATGGTGATGTCAGGATTGCCGATCACCCGGGTGAGTTCGGCTTGAGTCTCATCCGAAGTGCGCCCCGGGAACATCCGGCAGTTGACGTTGACGGTCACCCGCTGCGGCAAGGCATTCAGCGCGTGGCCGCCCTGCACCAGGGTCGCAACGCAAGTGGTGCGGAGCATCGAATGGAGGCTGCGATCAGTGTTGACGATGGCTTCGGAGGCCTTGTCTTGCGGGTTGGCAACAAGCGCGGCCATCGCCTTGCCCATCGCGCCGGGGTAAAGCGGCCCGGCCTTGGAAAAAAAGGTCCGGGTGGTGTCGTTGAACTCAAGCGCAAACTCGTGATCGCGGATTTTGGTTACCGCATCGGCCATCGCGTAAATCGCGTTGTCGCGCACCGGGGATGATGCGTGTCCGCCCTCATTAGTCGCGGTCAGGGTAAAGTCCTGATAGGCCTTTTCGCCGACCTGAATGGTCTGGACCATCAGCTTGCCGTCAGCGTCAGATCGCCCGCCACCGCCTTCGTTGAGTGCGTAGGCCGCGTCGATCAGGTCGCGCTTGTTCTTGGTCAGCCACTCCGCGCCGTTGAACGCGCCCGAGGTTTCCTCGCCGCAAGTCAGCGCCAGCTTGACCGTGCGCTTTGGCTTGTACTTTTCCTTGGCGAAGCGAACCATCGTGTCAGTCCACACTGCCGCTTGCGCCTTGTCGTCATAGGTGCCGCGTCCGTAGAACTGGCCGTTCTCTTCGATCAGCACGAACGGATCGCGGATCCAGTCTTCGCGCTTGGCCTCGACCACGTCGATATGCGCGAGCAGCAGCATCGGCTTGAGCTTCTTGTCGGTGCCGGGATAAACCACCACCAGCCCGCCGTCTTTGGGGTGCTCGGGCGTGGAAAACATCGTGATCTGGCTGTCGGCAATCCCCGCAGCGCGCATCCGCGCTGCCATGCGCTCTGCCGCGAGCGTACAACTACCTGCGGAGAGCGTCGTGTTGGTTTCAACAAGCTCTTTGTAAAGCCCGCGAAATTCAACTTGGTCGGGGCGCAGCTGGGCGTCCATCGCGCCCGCTTCGGCAGCCAGAGTCGTGGTTACCAAAAGGGCGAGTGCGAACAGCTTTTTCATTGAGGGTCTCCCTGATTATGCCGCCACTTGAGCAGGAAATCCCTGTGGATGGAAGGGGCCGTAAACACTTCCGTTTTGGGCCTCCAATCCCTATATGCTGGTTATGTCCGACATCCCCGAAAATCTCCCAAACCCGAACGAATATGGCGCTGACCAGATCAAGGTCCTCAAAGGCCTCGATGCAGTGCGCAAGCGCCCTGGCATGTACATCGGCGATACCGATGACGGGTCGGGCCTGCACCACATGGTGTTCGAAGTTTCGGACAATGCGATCGATGAAGCACTGGCCGGCCATTGCGATCTCGTCCTGATCGAACTCAACCCCGATGGCTCGGTCTCGGTCGAGGATAACGGGCGCGGGATTCCAACCGGAATCCACACCGAAGAAGGCGTCTCGGCGGCCGAAGTGATCATGACCCAGCTTCACGCCGGCGGTAAGTTTGAGAACACCTCGGATGACAATGCCTACAAGGTCTCGGGCGGGCTGCACGGGGTCGGCGTATCGGTGGTCAATGCGCTCAGCGAATGGCTCGAGCTGACGATCTGGCGCGACGGCGAAGAGCACTGGATGAAGTTCGCGCATGGCGATGCGGTTGCGCCGCTGCGCGTTGTGGGTCCGGCACCTGCGGGCAAAAAAGGCACCCGCGTGACCTTCATGGCCAGCACCGATACCTTCAAAAACGTGCTCGAATTTGATTTTGAAAAGCTTGAGCACCGCTACCGCGAGCTGGCCTTCCTCAACTCGGGCGTGCGCGTTCTGCTGCGCGACAAGCGGCATGAGGAAGTCAAGGAGCACGATCTCTATTACGAAGGCGGGATCGGCGCGTTTGTCAGCTATCTCGATCGCAACAAGATTGCGCTGCTGCCAGATCCGATTGCAATTTCGTCCGAACGCGAAGGCATTGCGA
The DNA here is from genome assembly GCA_025359445.1 of Sphingomonadaceae bacterium. Lineage (GTDB taxonomy): Bacteria > Pseudomonadota > Alphaproteobacteria > Sphingomonadales > Sphingomonadaceae > Novosphingobium. Next base: position 25,356 of record JANYGB010000009.1, on the reverse strand, counting down.
TTGAGGTCGCGCTGGAATGGAACGATTCGTACTACGAAAACGTCCTGTGCTTCACCAACAACATCCCGCAGCGCGATGGCGGCACGCACCTCGCCGCGTTCCGCGCCGCGCTGACCCGCACGCTCAACAATTATGCCGAAAAGTCGGGCCTGCTGAAGAAGGAAAAGGTCCAGCTGACCGGCGAGGACATGCGCGAAGGGCTGACCGCAATCGTCTCGGTCAAATTGCCCGATCCCAAGTTCTCCTCGCAGACCAAGGACAAGCTGGTCTCGAGCGAAGTGCGCCAGCCGCTCGAAAGCCTGATGGCCGACAAAATGAGCGAATGGCTCGAAGAAAATCCCGCCTATGCCAAACAGATCGTCGGCAAGATCATCGACGCCGCCGCTGCGCGTGAGGCCGCGAAGCGCGCACGCGAGCTGACCCGGCGCAAGGGCGCGCTCGATATCGCCAGCCTGCCGGGCAAGCTCGCCGATTGCCAGGAACGCGATCCGGCCAAGTGCGAACTGTTCCTGGTCGAAGGCGATTCGGCCGGCGGCTCAGCCAAGCAGGGGCGTGACCGCAACATCCAGGCGATCCTCCCGCTCAAGGGCAAGATCCTCAACGTCGAGCGCACGCGGTTTGACCGGATCATCAGCAGCAAGGAAGTCGGCACGCTGATCCAGGCGATGGGCACCGGCATCCGCGACGAGTTCAACCTTGAAAAGCTGCGCTATCACAAGATCGTGATCATGACCGACGCCGATGTTGACGGCGCGCATATCCGCACGCTGTTGCTGACGTTCTTCCACCGCCAGATGCCCGATATCATCCGCGCCGGGCACTTGTTCATCGCGCAGCCGCCGCTGTTCAAGGTCAACAAGGGCCGCAGCGAAGTGTACCTGAAAGACGCGGCCGAGCTTGACCGCTATCTCGTCGAGGCAGGGACTGCCGGGCGCGTGCTTGAAACCGTCGGGCACAGCCCCAATTCGCTGCGCCGCGCCGGGCCAGAACTCGACGCGCTGGTCCAGCACGCGCTGCGGATGCGCGCGCTGATGGGCTTTGTGCCGCGCCGCTATGACCCTGCGGTGATCGAGGCTTTGGCGATGGCCGGAGTGTTCGACCCTGAGCTTGATCGTGCCGGGCGGCGAGCGGCGCTTGCCAAAGCCGCAACCTGGCTCGATCTGGGCGATCGCGAGGCCAAGTGGTCGGCGGAATTGACCGGCGAAGGTGCGGTGATGGTCAAACGCGTCTGGCGCGGAGTGACCGATGCGCACCCGATCGAAGCTGCCTTCCTGACCAGCGCCGAAGCGCGCAAGCTGGCGCGGCTCGCGGTTGAAAACGTCGAGGTTTACGAAACCCCGGTGCGTCTGATGCGGACCAGTGCAGCTGAGGAAGTGCCCGGGGCCGATGCCGCCGATGGCGAGGAAGAAGTCGCTGCCCCGATCACCGTCAAAGACCAGATCACGCGGCCCTCTGAACTGCTCGACGCGGTATTGGTTGGCGGGCGCAAGGGACTGGCGATCGCGCGCTACAAAGGGCTGGGCGAAATGAACGCCGAGCAATTGTGGGAAACCACGCTCGATCCCGACAACCGCGTGCTGCTCCAGGTCAAGGTCGAAGACGCCGACGTAACCGACGAGATCTTCACCCGGCTAATGGGCGACGTCGTCGAACCGCGCCGCGAATTTATTCAGGAAAACGCGCTGAATGTGGCGAACCTCGACGTCTAGACCGTTCGTCGCGGCCGTGGTTTGGGCTGGCGCGCTGATCGCTTGTCCAGCTTTCGCAGCGGATGATGCGTGGTGCGGTAACCAATTCGGCTTTGCCCAAACGTCTCACTTGGGTTTGGCAAAGGTCGAGGGCCTAGGGCGAAGCTATTTTTACGGCTTCGATTTTGGGTGCCATAAGCGTCCCGAACCGTGCCAGCTCAAGGGATACCTGGTCGGCGGCGATGTCGTGGTGACGTCTCCGCAAAGAAAGGGTGATCTCACCTGTGTGGTATTTGTCGGTCGTGCAGGTGAATCGACCGGATGGGTGGAAAGCAAGAGGCTGAAGTCATTGCCAGTTGTCGCAACCGCGCCTGCCGATATTTGGCTTGGCAGCTGGCGACGTGACGAATGGGCCGAATTCTCCGTAACCCGCCGCAAGGGACAGTTTTTCGCATCAGGCAACGCGCTTTGGGTGCTCTACGGACCGGACGGCAAGCCTAGCTATGGGCCGAACACTGGCGATTTCTCGGGCCTACTCCGTATTCAGGGCAATCGGGCCGAGGTTACCTCGGAGTATCCCGGCTGCATCGTCCACATGGCGCGGATCGGTCCCTATGTCCTGCTTGAGGACGACAACAATTGCGGCGGGATGAACGTGACATTCCGCGGCTACTACCGGCGCGAACCCGGCACCTAGACCCGTGCGGCTCTATCCCACCAGTACCGGGATACCGCACGACAGCCGGTCGACGGCGACGTCGGACACGCCCAGCCCGACCCCGGTGGTGCGCATCGCCGAGGTCAGCACGCCGTCGATCGCCGGGGCGGCGAGCGACAGTGCGGAGCCGGCGGTCTTGCTCAGCGCGGAGGCATTGACCCCAAGGCCGAGCGCGGTGATCGTCAGGTTGACCGTCTTGATCAACGAGCCGGCCAGCGCGCTCACCGCATCACTGGTGAATACCGATTTGACCGCGTGGTCGGCGATTTCGGTCTTGGTGAAGAATTCCTGCTGTTCGGCATTCCCGCCAAGGCTGAGCAGCGCGCTGCCCTGAACCTTGACCAACGCGGTCTTGGCCAGTTCGGCTGGCGAGATGACCAGAGACGCCGAAAAATCTGCGAATTTGGCCTGTTCGACCGTGCCAATCGCAGCGTTGCCGATCGACGGTTTGACCCCTAGCGTGACGCCGTCGACGTCGGGATCGCCACTGGCGCAGCTCAGCGCCAGCATACGTGCTTCACCCGGCGCGGTTTCCACATAGACCGGCACCTTGAGCGAGGCGAGCGCCAGGTTGCCGGTCGCCACGGTCGTCACCAGATAAAGCCGGCTCGAGGCCGAGCGCAGGATCACGTCATTTGCCGCGGTGATGGTCATCATCGGCGAATGTTGCGAGCTGTTGGTCCCGGTCATCTGCAGCGTGGTGCCGGTCAGCCCGGGCACCGTGAGCCCGAGCGAAATGTTCCAGTAAGTGCCTTGGCCCATTTGCAGCGCGAGTCGGGTCAGGCTGAGCGCGTCAAGTGCCAGCGGGTTGCGCGGATCGCGCATATCGGTCCGGCCCAGGACGCCGGGATCGACCAACTGCGACAACGAGAACGAAGAGCCGCTCACTTGTGTTGCAATCCCGCCGAGCAAGTTGGCGACATCGCCGTCGCCGCTGGCCTTGCCCACCGCGTCGAGGAAATCTGCCGGATCGATCTCTTGCGCAAAAATCTCGGCATAGGTTTTGCCGGTCAGGCCTTTGCGCGCCGCGATAACGTCGGCCACCGCGAAGATGTCGATCGTGCTGCCCGACAGCGTTGCTATGTCGGTGACGGCGAAATTGAGATTGGTCCCGGCGAGCGCCGAGAGCACTGCGTTGGGCACGTTTCCGCCCAGATTGGTCAGCCGTGTCCCGATCGAAAAGGCGGCGAGATTGCGCCGTGAGGCAATCGCTTCGGCATGGACTCGCGCGGTGTGATTGCCGGTGATGAAGGCCCCAAAAGTGAGCGGCACGTCCTGCTCCAGCGCGACTTTCATCGCATTGGCACTTTGCGCGGCACCCGGCTGGAACCGCTGAGCGGGGACGATTGCCGGATCGGCCGTGTATTGACCGGGAATCAGGTTGACCACCCGCGCATCCTCGCTGCCGTTTTTAACCAGCAAGCTGTGCACCGATGCGCCCGCACCGCCGGCGAAATCCTCTTCGCCAATCGACATAGCTGCCGAATCCGCCAGCCCTTGAAGCTTGCGTTGCGCCAAGTACATCGACCCAAGATCGATCGCAAAGGCGCTCGAGCCGATCAATGCAGTGAACGAGGCGGCGAGCAGGATCGTGCTGACACCCGCTTCGTCTCGGCGCAGGCGTTGCAGCAAGGTGATCGGACACATACGATTTATCCTCCCTACAGGTACATGAGCTTGACGGTGGATTGACGCGAAATGGGATCGAGCGGCAGTGGAACAATGCCGATCGTCAGCGCCTTGTTCTGGCGTGTCTGGTACGTGACTGTGACGGTATAGTAATCGCCGCTGCGTTTACTGGCAGTGCTGACCAGCTTGGGATCGACCCCGCTGGCCACAGCCAGCGAATGGGCCACGCTCTGGCTGACCATGGTTTTGCGATCGTCGTCATTTAGCCCAGCCACCGCCGCGCGCGCAGCTTCGTCGGCGGCCTGCTGCATCGTGTGTGCGATCATGAACCACTGCCCAAACGTCGCCACTCCAAGCAGTAGCGCAATCACCATCGGCAGGACAAACGCTGCCTCGATGATCGCCGCACCCCGGCAATCGGCTACGATGTTGCGAACACATTGCAACATCTTGATTTTAGTTGGTATAAGACGTGAACTTGCCATGGTTCACAGTGTAGCTGCGATTCCTGACCAGTCCGCAAGGCTTAGACCGAGCACCAATTACGCAAATAACGCATTTTTATTGCAGGTTTTCAGGCTTGTCTGTTGAAATGGTCTGGTTGGTTAATTTTGACTTCAGCGTGGCCGGAAGGATTGGCGCGCAACTACACGCAAATTTCGCAATTTAGCTGGAAAAGGTCACAAACGATTGAAAAATCTATGCAATCGATAACGGTGTAGTGAGAATTACTGCGCCTTCGCTGCCATAAGCGCCGTGCAGGGGGGCGAGTGCGGCCAAGATGTCAACCGCTTCGCCTTTATTCGAAACCAGAGAAGCGTGAATGCGGCGCGCCGGACCGCCGCGGATTACCTGATCAAGCGCAGCGCGAAAGTCTGGCCGGCTGGCGGTGGTCACAAGGTCAATCAGCGGCAGATTTATCAAGCGCTCTTCCGGCAGACCAAGCATGGCGCAGAACGGACCATCGACCCGGTCGATCGTGCCGCGTAGCGACGCCCGGATGTACCCGATCGCGCCATGCGCATCCATGGCCTGAAGCAGCGCATTCTTGACGTCAGCAAGGCGGTGGCGCTGCACGTCCTCGGAGATATCGCGGAAGATCATCACGATCCGCTCACCAATCGGGAAGGTCTGGAACCGCAGCCAGGCATTATCAGCAAAGGGCGAGGGCAGGTCCGCCGCGCTAGGCTCGCTGCTAACCAGCGTGCGGCGGGCGTGGACTTCAAGCAGGGTTCCGGCAATTTCGGGCAAGGCTTCGGCAAAGTGACGGCCGTTGAGCGAGGCCGCCGGCTTGCGGCAAACCGCGTGGGCTACCCGGTTGGCGAACCCGATCTTGAGATCGTGATCGGCGACGATCACCGCGTCGTCCATCCAGTCGGCCAGTTCATGCAATTCGTCGGCTTGCGCGCTGCCGCCCGGGCTGCTGCCGGCGGCAAGCAACGCTTTGAAATGATCTACGCCAACCAGAACGTGCGAATTGCGCCCGTGATTGGAGATATAGAGCGGGGCGGTGGTAGCGCGGTCACGGCAAGCCGGAAACGAACGCACCAGGTCGGCCGCGCTTACAGTATGAAATCCTCATGTAATAGCATTACAAGGTACGCTCCACGGCACGTCAGAATAGCATTTTGTGACCGTGACCGTGTTATGTTTATTGTAGCCCAATTCTGAGCATACGCCCTCATACATTAATATTGGTCAACTCCCAAATCGGTGATTTTAACAATCAGGCGGCACGCAGCCCGCGGACCGCCTTGGCCCCGCGATCCTGGGCGCTCAGCCCGTCGAACACCGCATCGATAATCCGCGCCAGCTTGTCGGTCGAAAGCTTGGGCATGATCAGTTCCATCGCCCAGATGTTGACGTAAAGCCCGGTCATCTGATTGACCAGACTGATCGCCTCGTCGATCGACAGCCCGGCAAAATAACCCTCGGCCATCGCCTCACCGATGATCACGGCCAGGTAATGATCGCCCAAATCGACGTAAGACCGGACCAGTTCGAAGTGTTCTTTGCCGAGCTCAACGTAGTTGGTGAAGACCACCGGATCGCGGTCCCATTCGGCTTTCATCCGGGCGAAGCGGCGGGCGTAGAATTCGTACATCTTGCGGCGCGGATCAAGATCGCTGGCGATCACTTCTTCCATGATCGCGATCTTGGGCTGGAACCAGTGTTCCGCCACCGCCTCGATCAGCGCTTCCTTGCTCTCGAAGTAGCGATAGAGATTGGCCGCCGACATATTGGCCCGCGCGGCCAGCTCGGTCATGGTGAAAGCGCTGCTGCCGCGCTCCTCAATGAGGTCGACCATCAGAGCCAGAAGCGCTTCGCGCCCGCCATCGAGATCGGTCTGCGGACGCGCCATGCTGCTTTGCTCCTGCCCGGCCAATGCGGCCGTGCGGCAATATATAACATTGCTGTGACATATTCAAGAAACTGTGTTGTCTGGTTAACACGCGGCAGGTTGCCGCTCGGCCCGGTTCGGCTAGGTACGGGTCATGACCAGGCCAGCTATTCGCGCTTCGCGATTCGTCCGTACCTTTCCCGCACTCCTGATCCTATTGGTGGCCGCCTGCATGGCCCCGGGCGGGATCAAATCGGCGCAGACGGCAGCGCCGGTGACCGTCGGCATCGTCGCGATCAACGATTTTCATGGCAGTTTGGAACCGCCGCGCCAATCGGTTTCGGCGCCCGACGGCAGCGGCGGCACGGTCCGCGTGCCAGCTGGCGGCGCGGCTTACCTCGCCAGCGCAATCGACACCGTGCGCGCCAAATATTCCTATCACCTGACCGTCTCGGCAGGCGACCTGATCAGCGCGTCGCAGCTCGCCAGCTCGATCTATCTCGACGAGCCAACGATCGGGGTGGCCAACCGGTTCGGGCTCGATTTCAACGCAGTCGGCAATCACGAATTTGACCGCGGGCGGGGCGAACTGCTGCGGATGCAGCGCGGCGGGTGCGCGCAGATGACACCGCGCAAACCTTGCCAGATCGAAGCGTTTGATGGCGCGAAATTCCAGTTCCTTGCGGCGAGCACGATTACCGAGACCGGCAAGACGCTGTTCCCCGCCTATGCAATCCGCACTTTCGGCAAGGGACGCAGTGCCGTGCGCATCGGGCTTATCGGGCTGACCCTCAAAGGCACCGCCGATCTAGTTACCCCGGGCGGGATCAAGGGGCTGACCTTCGCAGACGAAGCCGCGACGATCAACGCGCTGGTACCGGTGCTCAAAGCCAAGGGCGCAGATGCGATCGTAGTGCTGATCCACCAAGGCGGGACTCAGGAAAATCCCGGTTACCCTAACACCTGCGCTGGGTTTACCGGTGAAATCCGCCCGATCCTCGACGCTCTGGATCCGCGCGTCGATCTGGTCGTCTCGGGGCATACCCACAAGGCCTATGTGTGCAATTACGGCGAGCTAAACGCAGGCCATCCTGTGTTGCTGACCAGCGCCGGGGTTTACGGCGAGGAAGTGACCGACATTACGCTGACGATCGACCCTGCCGCGCATAAGGTCGTGAGCAAGCGCGCGGTCAACGTGATCGTGCAAAGCGCAGGCTACAACGGCGCTGTGGGCCCGGTAAATCCGACCACGCTGTACCCCCAGTTCGCGCCGCGCGGTGATGTCGCGGACTATGTCCAGACTTATGTCGATGCCAGCAAGACCTTTGCGCAAAAGCCAGCCGGGCACCTGGCCGAGGCCGCTAGCGGCCGTGCGCTGGGGCAATTAATCGCCGATTCCCAGCTTGCCGCGACGCGGGCTGTGGGAGCGCAGATCGCCTTGATGAACCCGTTCGGGGTTCGCACCGGGCTCGTCCCGGGCGAAGCAGGCGTGGTCAAATTCGGCGATCTGTATGCGGTCCAGCCGTTCGGCAACACGCTGGTTACCCAGACCATGACAGGCGCGGAACTCAAGGCTGTGATCGAGCAGGGGTTTGACGCGAGCGGCCCGGTGCAGGCGCTTACACCCTCGGATGGGTTCAAATACCGCTTTGATCTGGCGCGGCCGATCGGAGATCGTGTGGTGGAGTTGACGCTCGATGGCCAACCGATTGACCCGGCAGCGAATTACCGCGTCACCACCAACAACTTCCTCGCGCAGGGCGGGGACAGCTTCACTTTGCTCGCCAAGCAGCGTGAAGCTGTAACCGGCGGGGTCGATCTTGATGCCATGCAGGCGTGGCTGGAGGCGGTGCCGCTACGCAGTGTGCCCAAGGACGACCGCGCGCGCGAGATCAAGCACTGACGAACGCGCGCTTAGGGCGCCTTGGTCCAGAGTTGGTCGGCGGTGAAGCCAGCCAGCGGCGCGTCTTTGCTTGCCAGCTTGTACAGCCCGCCGTCAGCCACTGCGAAGACCGACTTGTCCTCGGTCAGCAGGATGCGCTTGCCGTCGGAATACCAGGCATATTTGCCGGTTGCGGCTTTGCCGTCGGTGCCCGTCAGGGTGTAAGTCATATCGGCTGCGAGCCGCAGCGTGCCGTCAGTGACATTGCTGTAGCTGCCGGGCAGCGGCACGGTCTTGGGGTTCGCCGCCAGGCTGGGCAGGGTCAGTGGAGTAGAATCAGCGGTGACCATGCCGGTGTCCGTCGCGGCAGGTACCGGGCCATTGCCCTTGCACCCGGCGAGTAGGGCGACGGCAGCGATCGACACAAGAATTGTACGCATTGGGTAATCTCCTGGTTTGCCTAAAAACGAACCAGGCCGGGTGCGGTTCCCTCGTCAACCGCGTTTGGGCGGCCACGGAATGAAGCCTGAAGTGCGCTTCACATAGTCGGCATAGCCCGGACGGGTCTTGGCCAGACCCTTTTCGAGCAGCGGCTTGCCCGACCATTTGGTCAGGGTGAAGGTCAGGAACAGCGGGCCGATCAGGCTGCCCAGCGCGATCCAGTTGAGCGGCCAAGCCCCGCCCGTTGCCGCGACCAGCCAGATTCCCCACCAGACGCAGGCATCGCCGAAATAGTTGGGGTGGCGGGTATAGCGCCACAACCCGGTGTCGAGCACTTTGCCCTTGCATGCCGGGTCGGCGCGGAAGACTTTGAGCTGCGCATCGCCGAGCGTTTCGAAGATCATCCCGGTGAGCCACAGCGCGGCCCCGGCCCAGGCCAGCGGCGTGATCGGCGCAGGCGCTCCGCTGGCCAGAATGCCGACCTGCGCGGGCAGGCTGGTGATGAACAGCAATACCGCCTGCGGGCCGAATACCACTTTGAACGCGGCGCTGCCATAGCGGCCCTGGTTCCGTGCCTTGCCCAGCATCTTGGCATAGCGCGGATCCTCGCCGTGGCCGCGCCAGCGCAGGAACAAATGAATGCCAAGCCGCAGCCCCCACAGCGCAGTCATGCCAAGCAGCAACAGCGCGCGGGGTCCCGGTGCAGCGACTTGCACAAAACTCGCAAGCGCCAGCACCGCCATTCCGGCACCCCACACCGCATCGATGAACGAGACATCGCCGATCCGCACCGCAACCCAGCACAGCAGCACCATCATGGCCAGATCGACCGCCGCGTTTATCAGCAAAGCTTCAAGCATCGTGTTCTCCTGCGGCCTTGAGCCCGGTTTCTGCCAGCAATTCCCACCGCGCATGGCCGGGCATCACGGATTCGTAAAACGCCAGCAGCTTCGCCAAATCCGCCGCATAATCACCGCTGGGCATGATTGGTGCGCCGATCCCGCCGCGCTGGGTGGCATTATCGACCCAAGCCGGGACTAGCGGCACGCCGGCACCCAAGGCAATATGGTAAAACCCCGAACGCCATGGTTTGACCGGTGAGCGCGTTCCCTCGGGCGCAATCACCAGCGCCAGTTCGTCACGCGCGGCAAAGGCTGCAACCACCTGATCGACGTAGTTCTTGCCCTTGGCCGAACGATCAACCGGGACCCCGCCCATATCGAACATGAACCGCCGCAGCGGCCAGCGAAACAGACTGGTCTTGCCCATGAAACTGGGCGTGATGCCATAATGGTACGTCGCGCCGGTGAAGAACACGAAGTCCCAGTTGGACGTGTGCGGCACTCCCAGGATGATGCAGCGGTGCGGGATCGAGCCCGGTAGGGGATCCAGCTTCCACCCCTTCCAGCGGAAAAGTGCCAGCACCGCGCGCTTGACCAGACGCGAAGACAGGCTTGGCGGCCTCAAAACCCGGCTCCGCCTGGCCAGGTCGGGGCGGCGAGGCCCATCACCTTGAACAGCAGCCCCATCTGGCCTTCGCCGACCAGCCGCTCTTGCGCGGCGTTGATCGCGGCGGCGTGCTGCGGGGCTTGGCTGGCCAAGGTCTGCGCGCGCGCCTCGATCCCCAGGTTGCGCAGCCAGCGCCCTTGCGGGACCGTGCCGAGCCAGCGGCACCCGCGCGATTCCGCCATTGGCGCGAGGCTGGCAAAATCGACATGCGCGGTAAGGTCGGCCTCGCCCGGGCCCACGAACGGATCGACTTTCATGTGCTGGCGCACCGCTTGCAGGGTTGAGCCATCGCGCAGGGTGTCATGGCCGTAATCGATGAACAGCGCCGCGCCCCCCTGCTCGATCAGCCGCCCGGCGACCTCGTACACGGTTGCCGCTGCGCCCGGATTGGTTTCGATGATCGTGCCCGGCGCGGCCATGCGGCGCGCTTCGGGCACGACGGTATCCATCGGCTGGCTGCCCGCCATGCAGACGAACTTGTCGCCTTCTGGCAGCACCATCCGCTCGCGCCAGCCGCCCTCGGTTTTCACCAGCTGGCGCACCGGCAGCGCATCGAGGAACTCGTTCGCGACCAGCAGGATCGGGCCATATGGCGGCAAAGTCGAAAGATCGTGATGCCACTGCGCGCCGGGAACTGTCGCTAGTTGGATGTCTTTTAGTGCGGTCGATGCTTCGACGAAATGGATCGACGGCTCCAGCCCATAGCGCTTGGCGGCGCGCAGCGCGTCGGTTGCAAGTGTCCCGCGCCCGGGGCCCAGCTCGACATAATGCACCGGCTCCTCGCGCCCGGCGTTAATCCACATATCGGCGAGCCACAGCCCGATCAGTTCGCCGAACATCTGGCTGATTTCGGGAGCAGTGATGAAATCGCCCGCAAGGCCCAGCGGGTCGCGCGAGGCATAGTACCGCGCGTTCGCTTCGCCCATATAATGCATCAGACTGATCGGGCCGGTATTGGCAATCAGCCGGCGGAATATCGCCGCCAGCGGATCGGCGGGTGCCGCTTCGCTCATTCGCTGGTGGGGGCCGGATCGGGGGGCAGCACGATCTCCGCACTACCCAAGGCGGGCAGACGCAGCGCGCGGACGATAAAGAACAGCCCGGTCAGCATCAGCGGGATGGTCAGCCACTGACCCATAGAAAAGCCGGTGGTGCGGGCAAATTCGGACAGCTGCGCATCGGGTTGGCGGAAGAATTCGACCGTGAACCGTGCGAGCGCGATGCCCAGCGCAAAGGTTCCAACGAGCAAACCGGGCCGCCAGCGCGCGCGGGTTTTCCAGAACAGCAGCAACATCACCACCGCGAGCAGCGCGCCTTCGAGCACCGCTTCGTAAAGCTGGCTCGGGTGCCGCGCCGCATCGCCGCCGCCGGGGAAGACCATCGCCCACGGCACGTTAGGGCCCGCTTCACGCCCCCACAGCTCACCATTGATGAAATTGGCCAATCGTCCGAACAGCATGCCCATTGGGACCGGCACTGCGATGTAATCGCACACCCGCAGGAAACTGAGTTTGTTGCGCCACGTGATCCAGGCAATTGCGATCAGCACGCCAACCAGCCCGCCGTGAAAGCTCATGCCGCCGTTCCATAGCTTGATCAGCTCGCCCGGCTGGGTCCATAGGCTCGGCAGGTCGGTCCCGCTGCCGGTGTAGAAGGTCGCATAGCCGAGCCGCCCGCCGAGGATCACGCCCAGGGTGCAATAGAAGAACAAATCATCGACGTGGCGCTGCGCCATCGGCGCGCCGGGTGCCTTGAGTGTTTTCGAGACGTGCCAGTAAGCGAAAATAATCCCGGCGAGGTAAGCCAGGCTATACCAGCGCAACTGGAAATTGCCCCAGCTGGTGGGAATTTCGAACAGGTAAGGCTTGAGTCCCAGCGCAGTCCATTGCAGCGGCGCGGTTGCATCGGCGGCGGCGGCAGCAGCCAGTTGCAGCGATAGTGACAGCAAGTCCTGAACCCCTTAAGCGTCACGCTGCCACAGGCGGGTAGCGATGCCTGCGCCTTTTGGCACAACAGAACCGGGAAACAAGCCCGGCGACGCAATTTGGGAACAGGAAGCAGGGCGCGGAAGGGGTGCGTCCGGTTCCTCGTATAAAGGATGCCGCATGGCCACTGCACTCGACAAGACCCTTCAAAACATCGTCACGCGGATCACCGCGGCCGGCGAGCTGCTGGAAATCGATCATATCGAGCGGTTCGGACGGCAATTGCCCGTGCTCGCCAATGCCCCGCCCACGCTTGCCGCCTATTTCGATCAGTTCTGCGCGCAACACGGCGACACCGAATTTCTGGTCGACGGCGACATTCGCACTACGTTTGCGCAGGTTCATGCCGCCGCACGCGAAGTGGCGGGCGGGCTGATTGCCGGTCAGGGCGTGCAGAAGGGCGACCGGGTCGGGATCGCCGCGCGCAATTCGACCAATTGGGTTGTCGCGTACATGGGCGTGCTGATGGCCGGGGGCTGCGCCTGCCTGCTCAACGGCTGGTGGAGCGGCGAGGAAATGGCCGCTGGGATTGAGCTGACCGGGTGCAAGCTGGTGCTCGCCGACCCGCAGCGCGCTGCGCGGATCACCGATCTGCACCTAGCTACGCGGGTGGTCGTGTTCGAGCACGACCAGCCGTGGCGCGACGGATTGAGCGCGGTATTGGCGCACGGCGGGGACAGCTCAACCCTGCTGCCCGAACTGACCGGCGATGACATCGCAACCATTCTCTACACCTCAGGCTCGACCGGGCAATCGAAGGGTGCCTGGTCCGATCACCGCGCGGTGGTGCAGGCGGTGTTCAACTATGTCGCGCAAACCTTGATGATGCTCACGCACCTGACCGAGCAGGGCGATGCGCCGACGATGCAGCCGTGCACCCTGGTCAACGTGCCTTTGTTCCACGTCACCGGCGAGGTCCCGCTGTTCCTCCAGAGCTTTGCGATCGGGCGCAAGCTGGTGATGATGCCCAAGTGGAACGCCGAGGAAGCGATGCGGCTGATCGAGGCCGAGAAGGTCACCTATTTCGTCGGGGTGCCGTTGATGAGCTTTGAAATTGCCACCCATCCCGACCGGACGAAATACGACCTCTCCAGCTGCACCGCCTTCGCCGCGGGCGGCGCGCCGCGTCCGATCGATCACGTCAAGCGGATCAAGGAAGCCCTGCCGCATGCCTTCCCGCTGCTCGGCTATGGCCTGACCGAAACCAACGCGGTCGGCTGCGGCAATCTCAACGAGAATTACCTCGCCAAACCGGGCTCGACCGGCACCGCATCGAAACCGCTGGTCGAGCTGGGGATCCTGAACGATGCGGGCGAACAGCTTCCCACTGGCGAAGTCGGCGAGATTGCCGTCCGCACCGTGTGCAACTTTAATGGTTATTGGAACAACACCGAGGCCACCAAAGCCGCGATCATGCCTGACGGTTTCTTCCGCTCGGGCGACCTGGGCTACCTTGATGCCGACGGCTACCTGTTCATCGTCGACCGCAAAAAAGACATCATCATCCGTGGCGGCGAGAATATCAGCTGCATCGAGGTAGAAGAAGCGATCTACGCGCACCCCGATGTCGCCGAAGCCAGCGTGTTCGGGATGCCAGACGAAAAGTTCGGCGAACTGCCCACCGGCGTGTTCCTGCTCAAGGAAGGCCGCAGCATTACCGAAGCTGAGTTGCGCGATTATCTGGGGCAAACAATGGCGCCGTTCAAGGTGCCGGTGCGGCTATGGCGGGAACACGAAACACTGCCGCGATTGGGCACTGAAAAGGTTGACAAGCGCACCCTCAAGGCCCGTTACCTGACAGTATGGGAAAGCGAGCAGACAGCGAAAGCCTAGGCGTGGCGCGGATCGCGGATCAGCGCGCTGTGATCGATCGCCGGGCCTTGACCGGGGCAATTGCCGATGCGGTGGCGGCGACCGGGCCGACCAAGGCGCGGCCGCAAGTGGTGGAATTGCTGCGCGGTGCGCTCGCTGCAGGCCGCTCCGAGATTGCGCGACGGCTGCTTGCGCATCCCTCGGCCGGGCACGATTGCGCCGAAGCTCAGGCTTTCCTGATCGATCAGCTGGTCCGCACGATCCATGACCACGTTACCGCCGATGTGTACCCATCGCACAACCGCACCAAGGGGGAACGGCTGACGATCATGGCGGTGGGCGGTTATGGCCGCGGCGAAATGGCACCGCATTCGGACGTAGATATCGCGTTCATCACGCCGGGCAAGCAAACTGCGTGGTGCGAGCAGGTGATCGAGGCAATGCTCTATTACCTGTGGGACCTGGCGCTAAAGGTCGGCCAGTCGAGCCGCTCGCTCGATGACGTGGTGCGGATGGGCAAAAGCGACCTGACGATCCGCACTGCGCTGCTCGAAGGACGTTATGTGTGGGGCGATCAGGCGCTGTTCGATGAGGCGCGAGCGCGGTTCTGGGCCGAAGTCGTCGCCGGGACCGAACGCCAGTACGTCGCCGAAAAGCTGGCCGAACGCAACGAACGCCACAAGCGGCAGGGCGACAGCCGCTATGTCGTCGAACCCAACGTCAAAGAGGGCAAGGGCGGTCTCCGCGATCTGCACACGCTGTACTGGATCGGCAAATATATCCACCACGTCCGCGACGTGTCCGAACTGGTCGATGTCGGGCTGCTGACGGGAAGCGAATACCGCGCCTTCCGCCGCGCTGAGAACTTCTTCTGGGCAGTGCGCTGCCACCTTCACACGATCACCGGGCGCGCCGAGGACCGGCTGACTTTCGATCTTCAGCGCGAGGTTGCCGCGCGGATGCAGTTCGCGGATCGCCCGGGCAAAAGCGCGGTCGAGCGGTTCATGCAGTACTTTTTTCTGCAGGCGAAACACGTCGGGCACCTGACCGGGCTGTTCCTCGCCCAGCTGGACGAACAGTCGGCAAAGAAGACGCCGCGCGGGCTGCTCGCGGGCTTCCGCGCGCGCAAGCGCAGCCTCAAGGGATTTTCAGTGTTCGGTGGCAAGATCAACGTGCCTTCGGAGACGTTTTTTGCCGAAGACCCCGCCCGATTGCTCGAAATTTTCGTGCTGGCGGATAGCCATCACCTCGAAATTCATCCCGAAGCGATGCGGCTGGCATTGCGCGATGCGCGGCTGGTCGATGGCCTGCGCGGCGATGCCCACGCCAATGCAATGTTCCTCGATCTGCTAACCAGCCGCAACGATCCCGAAACCGTGCTGCGCTGGCTTAACGAGGCCGGGGTGTTCGGGCGGTTCGTGCCCGATTTCGGCCGGGTCAACGCGCAGATGCAGTTCGATATGTATCACCACTACACGGTCGACGAGCACACCATCCGCGCGATCGGGCTGATGGCGCAGATCGAGAAAGGCGAGCTCAAGGCAGACCATCCGCTGGCATCGGTGATCGTCCATAAAGTGGTCAATCGCCGCGTACTGTATGTTTCGATCCTGCTCCACGATATCGCCAAGGGGCGGCGCGGTGACCATTCCGAACTGGGCAGCGAGGTTGCCTTGAAGCTCTGCCCACGGCTGGGGCTGAGCGCGGAGGAGACCCAGCTGGTCGCCTGGCTAGTTCGCACGCATCTGTTGATGAGCGCGGTCGCATTCAAGCGCGACCTGGCCGACTACAAAACAATCACCGATTTCGTCGCCTCGGTGCAAACGGTCGAGCGGTTGCGGTTGCTCGCGCTGCTGACCATTGTCGATATCCGCGCGGTTGGCCCGGGGGTGTGGAACGGGTGGAAGCGCCAGCTCATCAACGAGCTTTACGATGCCGCCGAAGAACGCCTCCGGCTGGGCCACGTCGAGCATGGCCGCACGCACCGAGTTGCAGCCAAGCAGGCGGCGGTGGCAGCGCGGATGGGCAAGGCGGACGGGCTCCCGCCCAAGACCGCCAAGCTGTTCAACGATTCCTACTGGATTGCCGAGCCTGAGGACATCATCGCGATGAACCTTGCCCAGCTGGAAAACGCCAAGGGTGTGCCGCTCGACGTGCATACCGAGTACTATGCCGCGCGCGGGGCGACGCTGGTCACCGTGATTGCCGCCGACCATCCGGGACTTTTCTACCGCATTGCCGGGGGCATCCACCTTGCCGGGGGCAACATCATCGACGCGCGCATCCACACCACCAGGAGCGGCATGGCGGTCGATAATTTCCTGGTGCAGGATCCGCTTGGCCGCCCGTTCTCAGAGGATGGCCAGCTCGCCCGGATCCGCAAGATGATCGAAGACGCGCTGGCCGGCCGGGTCAAACTGGTGGCCCAACTCGCCGCGCGCCCGCATTCGCGCCCGCGCGCCGATGCCTTTACGGTCAGCCCCGGCGCCGAATTCGACAACGCCGCATCGAACCGTTTCACCGTGATCGAGGTCAACGCGCGTGATCGCCCGGCGCTGCTCAGCCGGCTCGCGCGGACGCTGTTCGAGGCCAAGCTGATGGTCCACTCCGCGCACATCGCCACTTACGGCGAACGCGCGATCGACACCTTCTACGTTACCGACCTGTTCGGCGAGAAGGTCGATTCAGTGCAACGGCTGAAAGCGCTCGAGAAGAAACTGGTCGAGGCGGCGGAGGAGCAGTCGGCAGAGGTTGTGGCGGCATGACGACGGCTCACTCAATCAATGCCTCGGCGATCTGCACCGCGTTAAGCGCGGCGCCCTTGCGCAGATTGTCGCCGACCACGAACAGTGCGAGGCCGTGTGGCACGGTCGGATCGCGGCGCACGCGGCCGACGAAGACCTCGTCCTTGCCGGTCGCTTCGAGCGGGTTGGGGCATGCGCTGAGTTCCACGCCGGGCGCGCTGGCCAGCAATTCGAGTGCGCGTTCGGGCGAAATCGGCCGCTCGAATTCCACATTGAGCGAGATCGAATGCGCGGTGAACACCGGCACCCGCACGCAAGTCCCCGAGACCGGCAGGCCCGGGATGCCGAGGATCTTGCGGCTTTCATCGCGCAGCTTGAGTTCCTCTTCGGTGTAGTCGTCCTCGCCCAGCACGTAGTTGAGCGGCACTACATTGTGCGCGATTGGTACCGCCCACTTCTCCGCTGCGGGCAGCAGCGCGTCATGCCCGCCTTGCGCCAGTTCACTTGCGCGCTCGCCGACATGGGCGAGCTGCCGCGCCAGCACATCGATCCCCTCAAGCCCGCCGCCCGACACCGCCTGGTAAGTCGAAGCGACCATCCGTTTGAGCCCCGCCTCGTCGTGCAGCGGCTTCAAGGCGGGCATCACCGCCATCGTGGTGCAATTGGGGTTGGCGACGATCCCCTTGGGGATATGCGCGAGCGCGTGGGAGTTCACCTCGGGCACCACCAGCGGCACTTCGGGGTCCGAGCGGAAGGCCGACGAATTGTCGATCACGATTGCGCCCGCTGCCGCGACCTTGGGCGCCAGCGCACGTGACGTATCCCCGCCGACCGAGAACAGCACCACGTCGAGCCCGGCATAGTCCGCGCTGGCGGCATCCTCGATCACTACCCCGTCGAGTACCTTGCCCGCCGAACGCGGCGACGCGAACAACCGGAGCTGCCCGACCGGGAAATTGCGCTCGGCCAGGATCGAGCGGATCATGGAGCCAACCAGCCCGGTCGCGCCGACGATGCCGACATTGAGCTTCTGACCGGGGGTGAAACGATGAACCATGAAGCTACTCCTTGAATGAGGAGAGCAGCGCGGGGGTTCGTTTTATCCGTGAAGGAAAGCCCCGCCTGCTCGTGCGGGGCGGTTTGTGCAGGTGGCTTAGTTACGCGACCCCACAACCGTTCCCGCATTGGCGGCCGGTTTGATGGTAATAGTCGTGATTGGCATGCTGGACATGGGACGCGCCCCTAACCGCGCGGTGACGCAATGTAAATGGGGTTTCTGGCGTGCAGGGTGAAAGATTGGTGCGTCACCCGCTCCGGAACGCGTTCGTAATCGGATATCTTCGATCCCGCCCGAAGTTCCTGGTCCCGAGCTTAACCCCCGGCGGAGCTTGACGGCGCTTGTATTCGGCGAGGTTGAGCAGGCGTTCGATCCGCACGACAGTGTCGCGCGCAAAGCCCTCGGCGACCAGCTGATCAACGCTCTTTTCGTGTTCGACCAGCCCAAGCAGGATCCCGTCGAGCACCGGGTAAGGCGGGAGCGAATCCTCGTCCTTCTGGTCGGGGCGCAGTTCGGCTGAGGGGGGCCGGGTTATGATCGCCTCGGGCATTACCGGGCCGTCCGGGCCGAGCCCGATTTTGGGTTTGTGGAGGTTGCGCCAACGCGAGATTGCGAAGACGGTCATCTTGTAGGCATCTTTGAGCGGGTTGTAGCCGCCCGCCATGTCGCCGTATATCGTCGCGTAGCCGACGCTCATCTCGCTCTTGTTGCCGGTGGTCAGCAGCATCGGGCCGAACTTGTTGGAGAGCGCCATCAAGGTCACGCCGCGGATCCGGCTCTGGATATTTTCCTCGGTGATATCGACCGTCACATCGGCAAAGCTGCCCGACAGCATAGTGTCGAACGCCTCGACCGCCGGGGCAATCGGGATCGTGTCGAGCTTGCATCCGATCATCGCGGCGCATTCGGCCGCCAGATCGAGGCTGAGCTGACCGGTGAAGCGGCTCGGCAGCATCACGCACCACACGCGGGCTGGTCCAAGCGCGTCGGCGGCAATCGCAGCGCAGATCGCGCTGTCGATCCCGCCCGACAGTCCCAGTACCACTCCGGGGAAGCGGTTGCGATCAACGTAATCGCGCAGCGCCAGCACCATCGCGCAATAGATATCTTCGGGATGATCGGCGAGCCGCGCGACCTGGCCCCGGTCGCAGCGCCAGCCATTCGCGGTGCGGGTCCAGCGGGTGGTGACCTCCTGCTCCTCCCAGTCGGTCAGCTGGACGGCGAGGCTGCCATCGCCGTTGACCACGAAGCTCGCCCCATCGAACACCAGTTCGTCCTGCCCGCCGACGCGGTTGAGGTAAGCCAGCGGCAGCCCGGTATCGACCGCGCGGCGCTTGGCCACCCCGTCGATGCGGAGCGTGTCCTTGTCGATCTCGTAGGGGCTGCCGTTGATGCAGATCAGCAGTTCGGCGCCAAAATCCGCCAGATGCCGGCACACGTCGGGGTGCCAGATGTCCTCGCAAATCGGCAACCCGATCATCACCCCCTTGAACACGATCGGCTCGGGCAGCGGGCCGGGTTGGAACAGGCGCACTTCGTCAAAGGTGCCGTAATTGGGCAGTTCGTGCTTGAGCCGGATGGCGGCAACTTTGCCGCCATCGAGCAGCGCCACCCCGTTGTGCAGCGCGCCGTCGATCACGAAGATCGAGCCGACCAGCATCGCCGGCCCGCCGCTTGCCGTAGCCTGCGCCATCCGGTCAAGCTCGGCGGCGGCGCGCTCGATCAGCGCGGGTTTCAATACCAGGTCTTCGGCCGGGTAGCCGATCAGCTGCATTTCGGGGAAGACGATCAGGTCGGCGTTACCGGCGCGTCCTCGCGCTGCGAGCATGGCTGCGGCGTTGCCAGCGATATCGCCGACCGATTGGTTGAGTTGAGCGAGTGTGATGGAAAGCGTATCGACCATGGTGACTTCCCTAAGGGCACTGAACGCGTTAGCCAATGCGGATGATAAACCCAGCAAAGTTCGATCAGGCTGTTGCCTCCGCTAACCTTCCCGGCGCTGTCGGTATGATCGTCGATAAGGACGGCGTGACCTTTGCCCGCGCGGTGGGCGAGGCAGATGCGGTCGGCCATGTGCCGATGCGCGAAGATACGCTGTTCCAGATCGCCTCGATGACCAAGGCGATTACCTCTGTGGCCGCGATGCAGTTGGTCGAGCAGGGACGGCTGAGCCTCGATGCTGATATCGGTCTAGTCTTGCCCGATCTTGCCAATCCACAAGTAATGACCGGCACCGGCGCTGACGGCAAGCCGCAGTTGCGCCCGGCCAAGGGTCCGATCACGCTGCGCCATCTGCTGACCCATACCGCCGGGCTGGGCTATTTCTTCATTCACCCCGAAGTGCTCGGCTGGTACGCCGCCACAGGCATGCCTGAACCTGGATCGTTGGCGTCGATCAAGATGCCGCTCATGTTCGATCCGGGCGAAGCTTGGGAATACAGTGTCGCAACCGATTGGGTCGGGCAGGCGGTCGAGGCGATCTCCGGGCAGACGCTGGGCGATTATCTGGCCGAGCACGTTACCGGGCCGCTCGGTATGGCCAGCACCGCCTTCCGCGCCGAAATGCCTGTGGGCTCGGCCACGGTCCATGTTCGCACTGCCGATGGTGGCTGGGAGATCAATCCGGCGGTGCTCGGCGGGGGCGAGTTCCATATGGGCGGCGGCGGGTTGTCTTCTACTGCAGCCGACTATGCCCGGTTCGTGCGGATGCTGCTGCGCGGCGGCGAGCTTGATGGGGTGAGGGTCTTGAAGGCCGAGACCGTAGCCGCAATGTCCCGCAACCAGGTCGCCCCTTTGCGCGCGGGCAAGATGGGCAGCGCGATGCCAGAACTGGCCGGGCCGTATGATACCTTCCCCGACCAGCACACCGGCTGGGGCCTCGGGTTTCTGATCAACCCAGAACCCGGCCCGCACGGCCGCTCATCAGGCAGTCTCGCCTGGGCGGGGATCTTCAATTCGTATTACTGGTTCGATCCCGCCAAAGGTGTGGGCGGCGTGTTCATGAGCCAGCTTGCGCCGTTTGGTGACGCCGGGGCGCTCGCGGCGTTCGGCGCGCTGGAGGAATTGGCCTACGCCGGTTAAGCGGGGTTGAGCACCAATCGCAAAGCAAACGACACCGCGCCCAGCGCCAACACGCTCCCCGCCCAGATCGCCGCGAACCACGCTAGCCGTTTCATGCCGTCAGCCATCAATGATACCCCGCTGCGTCGACCTTGCCGCGAAACACCCAGTAAGCCCAGGCAGTGTAGGCCAGGATCACCGGCACCATGATGACCGCGCCAACCAGCATAAAGACTTGGCTGCGATAAGGCGCGGCGGCCTGCCAGATCGTCACCCGGGCCGGGATGACATCGGGCCAGATCGATATGCCAAGCCCGGCGATGCACAGGCCAAACAGCGCCAGCGCGAGGAAAAACGGCTGCGCCTCGCGCCGCTGTTTGATCGCGCGGAAGAACAGCACGCCGATGGCCGCGGTCGCTAGCGGGACCGGCGCGGTAAGCAATATGCCGGGGTAGCGAATCCAGCGCAGGTAATACTGCTGCTCCAACGTCAAGGTGGCGAGGCTGACCGCAGCAATCGCGAGCAGCAGCGCCGGCGCGAGCCAGGCAGCGTAGCGGAACGCCTTGTCCTGCAAGCCGTGCTCGCTCTTCCAGATGAGCCAACAGGCCCCAAGCAGCGCATAGCCGATCACCAGACTGAACCCGGTCAGCAGCGAAAACGGCGACAGCCATTCCCACCACCCGCCGCCGTATGCCCGCCCGGTAACGGTGATCCCTTGCAGCAGCGCGCCGAGCGCCACACCTTGCGCAAAAGTGGCAATGGTCGATCCAGCGGCGAAGGCCACATCCCACGCCGCGCGGTGCGCCGGATCGCGCCAGCGGAATTCGAACGCCACGCCGCGCAGCACCAGCCCGAGCATCATCGCGATAATCGGCGCATAGAGCGCGGGCAGCACGATTGCGTAGGCGAGCGGAAAAGCGGCGAGCAAGCCGCCCCCGCCCAGCACCAGCCAGGTCTCGTTGCCATCCCACACCGGCGCGACGCTGTTCATCGCGGTGTCGCGCTCGGGCCCAACGTCAAGGCGCGGGAACAGGATGCCGATGCCCAAGTCAAATCCGTCGAGCACCACGTAAGCGACAATCGCCACGGCGATGATCCCGGCCCAGATGACAGTCAGGTCGATCATGTCTCGGTCCCTCCCAGCAAGGCGGGTGCGGGCGTTACTCCGGCGGTGCGGGTTGGATCGTTGGGCAAGGCCGGTTCATGCGCCTCGGGCGGCTTGGCCATCATCCGCAGCAGATACCAGATGCCAAACCCGAACACGGTGAAATAGGTGACGGCAAAGGCGACCAGTGATGCGGCGACAGCCGGCGCGCCCAGCGGCGAGACGCTCTGAGCGGTGCGCAGCAGGTGATAGATCGTGAAGGGCTGGCGGCCGACCTCGGTTACAGTCCACCCGGCCAACACCGCAATGAACCCGGCCGGACCCATCAAGACCGCGAACCGCAGCAGCAGGCGGTGGTCGTAAAGCTTGCCGCGCCAGCGCAGGAACAGGCTGAGCAGCCCCAGCCCGGCCATCGAAAACCCCAGCCCGACCATGATCCGAAACGCCCAGAACACGATCCCCACCGGCGGCTGATCGGCCAACGCAATGGTGTCCAGCCCGGCCAACGGCGCATTGGCATCGTGGCGCAGGATCAGTGACGAGGCCTTGGGAATTTCAACGGCATAATCGATCCGCCGCTCCTTGCTGTTCGGGATCCCGAACAGGATCAGCGGCGCGCCGTTGGGGTGGCTTTGGTAATGCCCCTCCATCGCCATCACCTTGGCCGGCTGATATTCAAGCGTGTTGAGGCCATGCGCATCGCCGGCCAGAATCTGCACCGGCGCAACCAGTGCGGCCATCCACATCGCCATGGAAAACATGGTGCGCGCGCCGGGGTTGTCGCGGTCCTTGAGCAAGTGCCACGCGCCTACCCCGCCCACCGCAAAGGCGGTGGTCAGGTAAGCGGCGATCACCGTGTGGACCAGCCGGTACGCCATCGATGGGTTAAAGATGATCGCGGCCCAGCTGGGCCCGGGCAGGAACTGGCCATTGGGGCTTAGCTCATAGCCGGTCGGCGTCTGCATCCAGCTGTTGACCGCGATGATCCAGAACGCCGAAATGAAGGTGCCAACGGCCACCGCCAGCGTAGCCGTGAAATGCAGCCGCGGCCCGACTTTGTCCCGCCCGAACAGCATCACCCCCAGAAAACCGGCCTCAAGGAAGAACGCGGTCAGCACCTCATAAGCCATCAGCGGCCCGATCACCGGCCCGGCCTTGTCCGAAAACACCGCCCAATTGGTGCCGAACTGGTACGACATGACCAGTCCCGAAACCACGCCCATCGCGAAGACCACCGAGAAAATTCGCAGCCAGTAGCGGTAGAGATTGTCGTAGACCGGCTTGCCCGTGCGCAAATGCAGCAGTTCGAGCATCGCGAGAAAGCTGGCCAGTCCGATCGTGAAGGCTGGGAACAAAAGCAACGCAAAACATGCGAATAACGGTCAGCAGCCTGATCCGACTGCACATTACCGGGAAAAACCGCACGGTTGGTCGCTCCGGCCCTTTGCGCTGGGCGCTAGTCATCCTATTTGCAGCGCAAATCATGACAACACATCTGCGGCGCGACAATCCAACAACTCTGAGCCGAAGTCTGGGAACCCCTCGCCCAAGACGGTTGCGGCGATTGTTCGTGGCTGCGCTTGCTTTGGCCGGGGTTGGGTTCGCCGGGCTAGCGCTGGTCAGTCATCGTCAAAGCTTGGCAGGCAAGCTGGGCTCGGCGATCCCGCAGGCCTTCGCCCGCGCTCCTGTGCCGATGGTCAACTGCGCCCCGCGCCCTGCGCAGTTGCAGCAGGACCTGACCAACATTGCGCAAAGCTTCGCCGGCAAAGTGGGAATTGCAGTCACCCAAGCCGGCTGCGACTGGACGGTCGGGACGCGTACTGACCAGTATTTCCCGCAGCAGAGCGTTTCTAAACTATGGGTGGCGATCAGCGTGCTCGACGCGGTCGATCGCGGGAAATTGCGACTCGATGAGCCGCTCACTTTGCGGCCCGAAGACCAGGTCGTATTCAACCAGCCGATGCGTTGGACCGTTTTGAAGCAAGGTTCGCTGACCTTGCCCACCGCAGCGATGATGCGCGCCGCGCTTTCGCTGTCGGACAACATGGCCAACGACAAGCTGCTATGGCGCGTCGGCGGCCCCGATCATGTCCGCGCGATTCTTACCGAGCGCGGCATTTCCGGGATCCGCTTCGGACCCGGCGAGCGGTTGTTACAAAGCCAGATTGCCGGACTGCAATGGACCCCCGATCTTGCGACCGGGTACAATTTCGAACAAGCCCGCGCGCGCCTGCCAATGCCGCAGCGTCAGGCCTTGCTGACCTCGTACATTGCCGACCCGCTCGATGGTGCAACGCCGGCTGGGATCGCCCATGCGCTCGCGCTGCTGGGGCAGGGGCAACTGCTGTCGGCCGGTTCGACCAATGTCCTGCTCGATATCATGGCCCATTCGCGCAGCGGACCCAAGCGATTGAAGGGCGCGCTCCCCGCGGACTGGACGGTCTATCACAAGACCGGGACTGGCCAGGAACTGCAAGGCCTCGCCACCGGCTACAACGATGTGGCGATCTTCCAGGCCCCCGACGGCACGCGTTACGCCGTTGCGGTGCTGATCGGCGAGACCCGGCTGCCGATCAAGGCGCGGATGGAAATGATGCAGGCGGTGAGCCGCGCGGTGGTCGCGGCGCACGAGCGGACTTTGGCTACAGCCAGCTAAAAAACGCTGTTGCCACTGCCCCCGCAACAAAAAACCCCGCCGGATCGCTCCGGCGGGGCCTTTTTGTCTCAGCTAACTCAGCGCTTATTCGGCGCCGTCGGCGGCCTCGGTGTTGAGGTAATCGCCGGCGTCAGCGTCGGTGCCGTGGGTTGCACCTTCGACTGCCGCCAAGGGATCGTCGCCGATTGCAGCTTCAGGGCTTTGCGCCAGTTCGGCGGCATGCTCTTCAGCTGCGGTTGCGGGCGCGATCAGGCTTTCCTGCAAGCTGCGGTACTGCGCGCGCAGTGCAGCGTCGCGGCTTGAAGCGGCAACCCGCAAGCGGTTCATGCCGGCGCCAGTGCCGGCCGGGATAAGCCGGCCAACGATGACGTTTTCCTTCAGCCCGATCAGGCTGTCCTTCTTGCCCTCGACCGCCGCCTGGGTGAGCACCCGGGTGGTTTCCTGGAACGAAGCCGCCGAGATGAACGAGCGCGTCTGGAGCGAGGCCTTGGTGATCCCGAGCAGCACCGGCTTGCCGACGGCGGGCTTCTGACCCGGCTCCAGCTTGGCGTTGTACTCGTCCATTTCTTCGCGATCGACTTGCTCGGCGGCGAGCAGCGTAGTGTCGCCGCCGTCGGTGATTTCAACCTTCTGCAGCATCTGGCGAACAATCACCTCGATGTGCTTGTCGTTGATTTTCACGCCCTGCAAGCGGTACACTTCCTGGATTTCCGCGACGAGGTATTCGGC
>JANYGB010000064.1 GCA_025359445.1 Sphingomonadaceae bacterium | reverse complement strand
CGCCCTGCCCGCCGTGCATTTTTCCGGGCGCGGTCTGTTCGACCGCGACAAGACGCTGTGGACGAGCATGGGGCTCGCATCCTCGGCGCGCAAAGTGTGGTTCGGCGGCGATACCGGCTACGGCGAGGTGTTCCGCGAGATTGGCAGCCGCGCCGGGCCGTTCGATCTCGCACTGGTCGGGATCGGGGCCTACGAACCAAGGATCATCATGGAGGCGAGCCACGCCACCCCCGAAGAAGGCGTGATGATCGCTCGCAATATCGGAGCGAAGGCGGCGGTGGGCATGCATTGGGGCAGCATCATGCTCACCCCCGAAGACCCGTTCGAAGCCCCCGAACGCTTCCGCCGCGCCGCGCGTGACCAGCAATTCGGCGAGGCCAATGCGTGGATCATGCAGGTCGGCGAAGTCCGTTCTTTCTAATTTTTTAGCTGATTGACCAAGGCGACCTTTCGGTCAGCCCCCTGCCCGCGCGGGTGCAGAAATGTATTTGTTACCAGTCAGTACATGCCTTAGAACTGCCGGACCATGCCCGACACGCTCAACCAGATGACCGTCCTCGGGGCGCTTACCGCCAAGCAGCAGCAAGTCCTGATTTACGTATCGTAAGGCCTCACGAGCAAGGAAATCGCCCGAAAACTGGGTATATCGGAGAGCGCCGTCAACCAGCGGATCGAAACCATCAGGCAGCGCCTGGGCGGGCTGCCGCGAGCGAAAATCGCCCGGCTGTACCGTCATCAGAGCACTCTGCTGATGACTATTCCGACCAGTAATTCGCTTACAGGTAATCCAATCCAGCTTCAGTTGGCGCAAGGGTCAAGTCAAGCCGCTGCTGTGGAGGGAACTGTCGGCTTGGCTGCGCTTCGTGCGGACCAGGAAGGCGGTGTGTTGCAACCCTCCACAATTTCCCGCCGCTTTGACCATGCACTATCGGGGCCGAACGGGCCGTGGTTCCGGATCGGCGCAATGATTGCAATGGCCGCCGGCATGGCAGCGACGGCTTTGCTGGTGCTGAGTGTTGCTGCGGCACTCGACAGATTGCTGGCTGGCTGATCGGTGGCGCTGTGGCGCACCCTGCATGATCTTAGTGGGATCTGGGGGCTGATGCTGCTCTGCCCGCTTTATCTGTTTGCGTTGCTGCGCGGGGACCCAACAGGCCGGGCGCTCGCCCATGTTTTGGCTGCGGGAGCGTCGCTCGGCACCATGCTGGCGACTATCGAGGCAGGACCGATGCAGCAGGCCAGCGAGGGTCAACTTGGGCTCGACACGCTGCTGCTTGCGGCGCAAATCGTCCTGTCTTTGCGTAGCCTTCGTCATTATCCAATTGCGATTGCGGCAGCTCAGTTGCAGATTGTCTTGATCGATGCATTCGCTTGGGCGGGACTGATCGCGCAACCGGCGACAGCGCTGTGGCTGGGCGGATTGCTTGGTGCAATCCAGCTCGGGGTTTTCTCGTACGGCGTGATTACGCACCGCACCCCGCGCCGCAGTAGGGCGATAAGGGCAGAATTTGATGCGCAAACCGGACAAACAGCCTGAAAATCCGCGCGCGCGACTTGTTCCGCGCCACAACAACGCTAAATAGGGCCAGACAGCGGCCAGGTGCCGCCAGCTACACAGGATCGACATGGCGACCTTCACCCTTCCCGCGAACAGCAAGATCAGCCGCAATGGCACCGCGCACAAGGTTCCGGGTGCGGCCCGGGTGAAGAAATTTACTGTCTATCGCTACGATCCCGACAGTGGCGAAAACCCACGTTACGATAGTTTCGAGATCGATCTCGATAACTGCGGCCCGATGGTGCTCGATGCGCTGATCAAGATGAAGGCCGAACTCGACCCGACGCTGACCTTCCGCCGCTCGTGCCGTGAAGGAATCTGCGGGTCCTGTGCGATGAACCTCAACGGCCGCAACGCACTCGCCTGCACCACCGCGATCGAAGACCTGCCCGGTGACATCCGCATTACCCCACTGCCGCATATGGAGGTGATTAAGGACCTGGTCCCCGATTTTACCCACTTCTATGCGCAATATGCCTCGATCCGGCCGTGGCTGCAAACGGTTACCCCCACGCCGTCGGGCAAGGAACGGCTGCAAAGCCCCGCCCAGCGTGAACAGCTCGACGGGCTTTACGAATGCATCCTGTGCGCCTGCTGCAGCACCGCGTGCCCCAGCTACTGGTGGAATTCGGACAAGTTTCTCGGTCCGGCGATCCTGCTTCAGGCCTACCGCTGGCTCGCCGACAGCCGCGACGAGATGACCGGCGAGCGGCTTGACGAGCTGGAAGACCCGTTCCGGCTTTACCGCTGCCACACCATCATGAACTGCGCCAACGTCTGTCCCAAGGGCCTCAACCCGGCGCGCGCGATCGCCGAGATCAAGAAAATGCAGGCTGAGCGGCACGTTTAGGTTGAGGATGCGCGCGTGAGCGACGATCGCGGTTTCAGGAGCGAGCCCGATCCGGAAAATCCCGGCTGGCACACCTGGCAGCTCAACGACACAACCCGCTTCAACAGCTGGATGTTCCCCAAGCTGCTGGTTCGCCGCGAAGATGATGGCAAGGCGCGGCTGCGGATGTTTCCCGAGCACCGCCACACCAACCTCGCTGACAATGTCCACGGCGGCACCGTGCTGGCGCTGGTCGACATCGCGCTGTTCGCCTGTTCACGCATGTTCGGGATTATCGAGGCCGGAACCGCAGTGACGCTTGACCTGTCGGTGCAATTTATCGGCGCGGCGGGGCCCGGCACGCCGTGCGACGCGGTGACCGAATTGCTGAAAGAGACCCGCCGACTGGTATTCCTGCGCGGGATCGTCGAGCAGGATGGTCGCGGCATCATCGCGGCTTACTCGGGCGCGATCCGCAAGCCGACCAGCCCGCGATGAGCGGGGCTCTCGCGGCCTACCGCGCGCTGGTTGCGGCGGGCGAGCTGCAACCCGATCCGGCGCAAGCGGCGGCGGCGGAGCGGCTCGACCGGCTGCAAGCCGAGCTCGAAGCGATCCCTTCTCGCGGCAGTTTGTTGTGGCGGATTGCGCGGCGCAAACCGGATCGGCCGCGCGGTATCTACCTGTGGGGCGGCGTCGGGCGCGGCAAGTCCATGCTAATGGACTTGTTCCACGATTGCCTGACAATCCCTGAAAAACGCCGGGCGCACTTCCATGCTTTTATGCTCGAAGTCCACGCGCGGCTGCGCGAAGCGCGCAAGACCGAGAGCGGCGATCCGATCCCGCCGGTCGCAGCCGCAATTGCGGAAGGCCTGCGCGTGCTCGCCTTCGACGAGATGGTGGTCAACAATTCAGCCGACGCCCAAATCATGAGCCGGCTGTTTACCCAGTTGATCGAGGACCACGGGGTGTGTGTGGTGACCACCTCCAACCGCGCGCCCGCCGATCTCTACAAGGACGGACTCAACCGCGAGCATTTCCTGCCGTTCATCGCGCTGATCGAGCGCGAGCTTGACGTCTTGGCGCTCAATGGCCCGGTCGATTACCGGCTCGAACGGCTCGCCGGGATCGACAGCTGGCACACTCCGCTGGGCGACGCTGCGACCGCGCAAGTGCGTGAGGCGTTCTTCCGGCTGACCGACTATCCGCCCGAAGACAGCGCCCACGTACCTTCGGCCGACCTGCAACTGGGCGGCGGACGCGTACTGCACGTGCCCAAGAGCCTCAAAGGCGTCGCGGTGTTCAGCTTCAAGCGGCTGTGCGGTGAGGCGCGCGGGGCGCCGGATTACCTCGCGGTGGCTCACGCCTATCACACCGTGATCCTGGTCGGCGTGCCGCGCATGGTCCCGGAAAACCGCAACGAAGCCGCCCGGTTCGTCACGTTGATCGACGCGCTTTACGAGAACAAGGTCAAGGTGTTCGTCACCGCTGCGGCCGAACCCGACCAGCTCTACACCGCCGGCGACGGTGCGTTCGAATTCGAACGCACCGCGAGTCGCTTGATCGAAATGCAAAGCCGCGACTATCTGGCCGCTGGGCACGGTGCGGCGTGAGATATGACGAAAAGTTCACTTGGTGATAATATATCATAGTGCTAGGTGGCCCGCGTCAACTCGCTGATTGGACCTATCGCTTGAAATACATTCTCTTGTGCAGCGCGGCCTTGTTCGCCCAGCCCGCCCTCGCCGCGCCCAGCACCGAACCCAGTTCCGAACCCAGCTCGAATGCTGCCAAACCCGTCGATGACGATGAGGCCGCGGCGCCTGAAATCGTGGTGACGGCGCAGCGGCTCAATGCGGCGCGCGAATCGATCGATCCCTCGATCGGTGCCAACACGGCGCGGTTCGCGCATACCGATCTGGAGGTCCAGCCTGGCGGGATCGATCGCGGGCTCAAGAACGTGCTGCTCCAGGCACCTGGCGTTTCGCAGGACAGCGACGGCGACGGCGAAGTGCACATCCGCAACGAGCACGGCAATGTCCAGTACCGCCTCAATGGCGTGACCGTGCCGCAGGGTTTCACCGGGTTCGGCGCACTGGTCGATCCTCGCGTCGCCGAGTCGATCGAAGTGATCACCGGCGCCTTGCCCGCACAGTACGGCTTCCGCACCTCGGGCGTGGTCAACATGAAGACCCGCGCGCAGGGCTTCGACTTCGATGGCGACGTGGGAATTTACGGGGGCAGCAACGGTACATTTGTGCCCAGCTTTACACTGCGAAATTCTTCGGGACGGCTGAGTTACTTCCTGTCAGGCAGCTACCAGCAGACCGATCTCGGCATCGCCAACCCCACCCCGCAGCGCACTGCGCTGCATGATCGCAGCGAGCAATGGCGTGGGTTTGGCTACGCTTCATACATCCTTTCCCCCGATGACCGGATCACGGTGTTCGGCGGCTCGGCAATCGGCAAATTCCAGCAGCCCGACCAAGCCGGACAAGTGCCAAGCTACGTGCTCAATGGACGCAAGACATTCGATTCCGCGCTGCTCGACCAGAACCAGCGGCAGGACGCGTGGTTTGGCGTGGTGTCCTACCAGCACGCCGGGGAGCGGGTGGACTTTCAGATTTCACCGTTCATCCGCCGCGCCAAAGCCGAGTACACGCCCGATCCGCAAGGCGGCAATCTCTTGTTCAACGGGATCGATACCGCGCTCACTCAGGCCAGTCTGGCCTGGGGGGTTCAGGCCGATGCCTCCCTCAAGGCCAGCGACAGCCACACAATCCGGGCCGGTCTGTTCTTCCAGCAGGACAACAACCGCAGCGACAGTATCAACCGGGTGTTTCCTGTCAGCACAATCATCGATCCTGTCACCCAACTGCCGGTTGTCGTCCAGACCAGTGACGTGCCGATTTCCGTCCCGGTGGCAGAGCGCCTGGTCGGGCGCAATTACTCGGCTTATATCCAGGATGAATGGCAGCTCGCCGACACGCTGACCTTCAACTACGGGGTCCGTTTCGATCAGACTGAGGGACTGGTCAGTGAGCGCCAGTTCAGCCCGCGCGCCGGGCTGGTGTGGAAGCCGGACACCGCCACGACGCTGCACATCGGCTATGCCCGCTACTTCACCCCGCCGCCGCTGATATTGATCGGCAAGGGCTCGGTAGCAGCATTCAACGGTACCACCGGCGCGGCTGAAATCCTCACTGCCGATCCGGTCCGCTCACAGCGTGAAAATCTGTTCGATGTGGGCGCGCAGCACTTGTTCGGCAACCATCTGACGCTGGGGCTAGACGCCTACTACAAGCTTGCGACCAACCTGCTCGACGATACCACGCTGGGCGGCACCCTCGTGCTGGCACCGTTCAACTACGCGCGCAGCCACAACTGGGGGATCGAAGCCAGCGCCAGCTACGCCAAGGGTCCGGTGCACGCCTACCTCAACCTCGCGCGCGGCGAGCAACAGGCGAAGTCGATCGTTTCCAACCAGTTCCTGTTCTCGTCGAGCGACGTCAACTATATCCAAAATCACTACATCTTCACCGATCATTCGCAAAAGTGGACAGCCTCGGGCGGGGCCTCGCTCAACCTGCCCGACGGGATCGGTCACTTCCAGCCGAGCATCGACTTTGTTTACGGAAGCGGACTGCGCGCCGAAGACCCAGCCGGGATTGTCCCCAATGGCGGAACCCAGCAACCTTACGTCCAGGTCAATCTGGGCCTGGCGCAGGTGATTGGCAGCGAAGAACACGGGCTGACGGTGCGGTTCGACGTGATCAACCTGTTCGACAAGAGCTATCTCCTCCACGACGGCAGCGGGGTCGGTGCAGGTCAGCCCGAATATGGCCCGCGGCGCGGGTTCTTCTTGGGGGTGCGCAAGTCTTTCTAGGCATCTGAGCTGGTTGAAAACCCGCGTATCGATCCCATCTGGAGGACAATTCCGGCGATCACACCCCGCCGATGTGGATAGTCCCATGATCGAAGTCCGTCCCTTCGCCAGCCTCGGCCATGCCGATCACGGCTGGCTCAATGCCGTGCACCATTTCAGTTTTGCCGACTATCATGACCCGGCCCGGATGGGCTGGGGCGCGATCCGCGTGTGGAACGACGATACCATCGCCGCGCAAAGCGGTTTCCCTCCCCACTCGCACCGCGATATGGAGATCATCACCTTCGTGCGCAGCGGGGCAATTACCCACCAAGACAGCCTTGGCAACAAGGGCCGCACTGGCTCGGGTGACGTGCAGGTGATGAGCGCGGGCAGCGGGATCACCCACGCCGAGTTCAATGTAGAATCCGAGCCGACCACCTTGTTCCAGATCTGGATCGAAACCGACAATCGCGGTGACGTCCCGCGTTGGGGCCAGCGTGAATTCCCACGCGGAGACCGCGCCGCAAAGTGGGAGGTGGTAGCGAGCAATACGCCCGATGCCGACGATGCTCTGGCAATCGGCGCGGACGCGAAGGTGCTCGCCGCAACGCTGAAAGCAGGAGAAACAATTGAACTGCCGATCGATCCGGCCCGCCATCAATACCTCGTTTCGGCCACCGGCGCGGTTGAAGCCAACGGCAAGAATGCCGCACCGCGCGACGGCGTGGCGATCACCGGTGAGGACCGGCTGATCGTCACGGCCCTGGCCGATACCGAGTTGGTGCTGGTCGACACGCGCTGATTTTTGGTGGCAGCGGCTGCGCAAATTAGAGCTAACGAATTATTACCACCTTTGGGTTAATCCGATCCCATGACCCACGGGACAATGCCGCGACTTGATTACAACCCTCTTCTCCGCGGTGCGTGGAACGGAATGAATTTGCTTGGCAATTGTGCGTTGGCGACCGGCCGGGACGGAACGCCGAAATGACCTCGCCATTCCAGCGCGATCCATCGAAAAAGAAGCGTCAGACCCGGCTGCGGATTTTCGTCTGGGCGTTTGTGATCAGCGGAATGGTTGGCCTGCTTTCGCTCACAGAACCATTAGAGGATATCTATCGCGGTGGGCGCAATTTTCTACGCTTACACCCGGCAGACCAATCGGTTGTAGTGGTTGCAATCGACGATCGTACTGTCCGCGAGTTGGGGTCGATCAATTATTCACGCACGAACGATGTGAAAGTGGTCGAGACCCTTTTTGCGCGCGGAGCCAAGCGCATTTTCTACGACAAGGCCTTTGCCGACCCGATCGATCAAAAGGGCGACGAGGCTTTTGCCCAAACTCTCACACGGCACCGAGGACGCGTTTTCCTCGGCGCAACATTCCTGCACAACCGGAATACAGATGTCGAAGAACTCGTGTCGCCGACCGATCCGTTTAAGAAAGTGGCGGATATTCGTGCGCTTACGGGCAGAGTCGGGCCGTTTTCTCTATCGGCCGAACTGTATTACGCCAGCCGCATCAACGGAAGGACGGTCCCTGGAATCGCAGCTTACATCGCTGGTGTGTCCAACCCCGCTGGCACCAGCTTCCGGCCTGATTGGTCAATCAATGTGCGTTCGGTTCCGACCATTTCTTATGCCGACATTCTCCGAGATAAATCGATCCCCATTGATCTGGCAGGCAAGGATGTGGTGATCGGATACACGACGCTTATTTCGACTGACTGGCTCCAGGTTGCCGGCCAAGACTGGTTTCCCGCAGTTTACACTCACATCATCGGCGCTGCGACACTTCGCGAGGGTCGACCAGTGAATCTTGGATGGTTGCCTATTTTTGCCGCATCAATTTTGCTCACCGCGTTGTTCTTGCGGGCACGAACTCGAAGGCAAGCCGCCGCCATTGCGGTAGGAACAATTGCAGTTGGTGTCATTACACCATTCGTCTTCGACTTACTGATGATTACCGCAGCCTTCCTGCCAGCCTATTTGCTGTTTGTCATTTCGGCAGTCCGCGCCACTTCTCAGCGCGATTTGCTCGAAGCGAGCCTGCGCAACGCGGGAACCTTGATGCCCAACTTGTCGGCCCTGCGCGAGGAACCGCTGGCGGCGGGGCGGCCGGTCGTTGCCATGCGTATTCGCAACTACGCGGCTATCGGCGCGAGCTTTGCTGAACCGGTCGAAGATGAGCTGGTGTCCGAGATCGCCCGCCGCCTGAACGCACCGGGCCAATCCACGACCTGCTATCAGGCCGAAGATGTCCTCTACTGGCTTGCGCCGGAGCTGTCCGCGAATGACCTGCGCGGTCACATCGAAGGCCTGGCCCGCCTGATCGAAAGCCATTTTGTGATTCGCGACCGCAAGGTCGATATCCAGATGGCGTTTGGTATCGACATGGACTTGTCGCGTCCCGTTGCAAACCGGATCGGACGCGCCTTGCTGGC
Organism: Sphingomonadaceae bacterium; assembly: GCA_025359445.1. Taxonomy (GTDB): domain Bacteria; phylum Pseudomonadota; class Alphaproteobacteria; order Sphingomonadales; family Sphingomonadaceae; genus Novosphingobium. The sequence goes on along the minus strand of JANYGB010000064.1, from coordinate 59,085 downwards.
AGCCGACAATGCAGCCAGCAACCAGAAGCTGATCATGTTCAACACCAGCGCGAACGACGAAGACAGCGCGTGGGAACTGTCACTGATGAGCGAACTCGATGCGGCAATCGACGAAGGCCACATCTGGATTGCCTATCAACCGCAGTTCAATTTGCGCGACAATCACATCTCCGGTTCCGAAGCGCTGGTCCGCTGGCAACATCCAATCCGCGGTGCGATCTCGCCCGAAGCCTTCATTCTGCCCGCAGAAGCGCATAACCGGATCAGCAAGCTGACCTTCCATATTCTGGAAGAGGCTACCCGCTCGGCTCGCAAACTTCTGGCGAACAACCCAAAATTCAGGCTCAGCGTGAATGTTTCTGCAAATCTGCTGCAGCAAGAACACTTGCCGTTCAAGATCACCCAGGTCCTTGCACGGACCGGATTCCCGACATCCAACTTGACCTTGGAAGTTACAGAGTCGGCGCCGTTTAAGGAGCATGACCTCGTCAAGCACAACCTGGCCGGCATTGCTGCGCTTGGCATTGACCTGTCGATCGACGACTACGGGACAGGCAACGCCACGCTCGAATATCTGCGTTCGGTGCCGTGCCAGGAAATCAAGATCGATCGCCGGTTCATTGCCGGACTGGTCGAAAACTCGAGCGACATGATGTTGGTTGAATCAACGATCGAACTTGCGCACGGTCTAGGCCGCCGCGTTATCGCTGAAGGGATTGAGGATCCAGAGACCCTGTCTTTGCTGCGGGCGATCGGCTGCGACATCGTACAAGGATTCTATCTAGCAAAGCCCATGCGGCTTGAGGCGCTGGAAAGCCTGCTTCAAATTGACGCCTCGATTCAGGCTGCATAAGCGAACGCAGGCATCCCCGGCGGACTGACGCCTGCCCCCGGCTCGTCACAACGAATCACCGGCAAACTAACAGAATTATCAGCCCCATTCAGGGGCGTCTTGGGTTGCGAGCGTTTCGTGGCGATCGCCCGGTCCAGCAAGCCAGTCACGCAACACCCTGAATTATAGCGTAAAACAGTTTGCCTTTCGCATCTCTATGGTTAATATTGCGCTATTGTATTTGGTTAGGATTTCGTTAAAATCAAAATTGATCGAAACCCATTCGGGCTTCGGCGCCGTTTTTTAGGAGGCATCCAATGTCTGTTTGGTCATGGCTGGATAAATGCTTCGGCAATCGCTGATAGCTTCCACGGGTTTTTAATCGGCCTCGACGCAAGTCGGGGCCGTTCTCGTTTGTGCGAGCGCGAAGGTTGATAGACTAGGCGATCAGCCCGCTGAGCGACTTTTCGAGCATCACCAATTGCCACAGCAGTCGGCCATGATCGGCGCGGCCTGAGATATGGTCGTTGGCAATTGCGCCCAACCGTTTGGCATCGAACCATCCGGTGCGGGCTAAAGCCGCGCTTGAACCGATGGCCCGCGCGCTGGATGCCAGCGGCCCACGGAACCACGCAGCCATAGGCAGGACAAAGCCCTGTTTGGGCCGGTACAGCACTTCATCGGGCAAATAGCGCTGCATCGCTTTCTTGAGCAGCCATTTGCCCTCGCCGCGCCGGGTGCGCAGACCTTCGGGTAAAGCCGCCGCAAATTCGATCAACCGGTGATCGAGCAGCGGCTCGCGCGCTTCCAAGCTAACTGCCATGCTGGTCCGGTCGACCTTGGTCAGGATATCGCCGGGCAGCCAGAACTTGAGATCGGCATACTGCGCCCGGTCGAGGCCGGAGCGGGCCTGGGCACTACCCATTACAGCTTCGAACGGTTGCTCCGCCCGGTAATCGCCGCGCAACCTCAGGAATTCGGGCGAGTAAAGCCCTTGCCGCAATTCTGGCGGCAAAATTGCAACGGCGCGCGCATAGCCCGCCTCGCTTGATCCGGCGAGACTGAGCAGCGTGGTTTTCGCCCGCAGCGATCGCGGGGCCCAATCAGCCTTGGGATAGACCGCGCCCAGTCCGCCCAGCACCGGCCCGCGCAACGCCTGCGGAGCCAGCCCGCGCAGCCGGTCTTCGGCGTGTTGGAACTTGTGACGGCGATACCCGGCGAAGGCCTCATCCGCGCCGTCGCCCGACAGCGCTACGGTGACGCTCTCGCGCGCCAGCTTGCACACCCGCCAGGTTGGCAAAGCCGAGGCATCGGCGAATGGCTCATCGAACATTGCCGCAAGCGCATCGACATGCTCGAAGTCATCGGGCGAAACCTGCCGCGCGCGGTGATCCGTAGCAAACCGGGTGGCGACTTGTTGCGCATAGCCGGTCTCATCCAGCGCGGCGACATCGAACCCGATTGTGCAGGTCTTGACCGGCGTGTTGCTAGCCTCGGCCATCAAAGCCACCACCGCCGAACTGTCCACCCCGCCCGACAGGAACGCGCCGAGCGGCACGTCGGCCACCATCCGCGAAGTCACCGCCTGGCGCAGCAGATGGAGCAGCTCGGCCTCAAGGTCGCTGGCGCGGCCTTTGCGGCGTTCGGCAAACGAGACGTCCCAATATTGCACCGGTGCAGGCAGCGGCGCGCCGTGGCGCAGCAGCAGGGTATGCCCGGCCGGCAGCTTGTGGACCCCGGCCAGAATCGAGCGGTGATCGGGGACATAGCCCCAGGTCATATAATCCTCGATTGCCAGCGGATCGATCTCGCGCCGCAGCAACGGATTGGCGAGCAGCCCTTTCAGTTCCGAAGCAAAAGCCACACTCCCGTCACTCAAGGGCGCGTAGAACAACGGCTTCACCCCGAGCCGGTCGCGCGCGAGAAATAAAGTGCGGTCTTCGCGATCATAGACTGCGAACGCGAACATGCCGTGCAGTCGTGAGACGCAGGCCGGGCCCCACTTCTGCCAAGCCGCAAGGATGACTTCGCTGTCACCGTCGCTGCGGAATTCAGCGCCGAAACCGCGCAGTTCCTCGCGCAATTCGCGGTAATTGTAGATCTCGCCGTTGAACACCAGCATCGCGCGGCCATCGCTCGAAGCCATTGGCTGGGGCGACCCGGCAATGTCGATGATCGAGAGCCGCAAGTGCCCCAGCCCCACGCCGGGCGCAGTCCACACCCCTTGCCCGTCAGGGCCCCGGTGAGCCAGCGCGGCGCACATCCGCTCGATCCGCGCCGGATCGACGGGCTTTGGCGTTGCGAGGTGATAAAGACCGGTTATGCCGCACATAGCGCGCGCTTAGCGGTGTTCGGCAATGCGGTCCATCCAAACGCCCGGATCGCCAATTGCACTTCGAAAGCCGCGCACTTCGGCGGCGGCATCGTGGCCCGGGCGCTGTTCGGCCGATAGAATCAACAGCGCCGTCGGGCGCGGGCGCAGCAGCAACCGGCCAGCGATGTTGGCCAGTTTGAGCTGAGCATTGCTTCCGGTGAGCAGCGTACCGGTGCGGTAAAAGGTGAAAGCAAGCCGTTCGATATTGCCGCCTGCAGTCAACCGATCGGACCGCGCAGAAGCCATGGCGGGACCGTTGCTGGTCCACGACCATGGGCTTTCAGGGATCACAGCCCCCTGCCCGAACCCGCCCGCTTCATGACCGTCGCCCTGCGACGCATAGAGCGCGTAAAACACGTCCACCTCGTTGCCGCCAACATCACGATAACGACCGAGCAGGCGATGATCGGCGCCGTTCGCTCGTGGCTGCCATGCGGCTTGCGGCTGATAGGCGATCCGGGTCCAGCCCGGCACTTCGGGCAGGAACACCTGGCGCGGCACGGGAGCAGAAAGCGTGTCTGCGGCGGAAGCCCAGACGCTCCCCCCCAGCACCAGCAATGCGCCGCCAAGCACGGCGAGGGGCAGCGCAATCGGTGCACGCTCGGCCTTCGCCAGTAGCGACATTGTTTGCAATCGTTCCAGATTGACCAGCGGATCGTCGATCCCGCGATCGAAAAAGCGCCACGACAGGCCCAGTACCGCAACGATCACCAATGCGAAAAATACCCAGCCATAGATCAGGTGGTCAATCCCCCCCGCCCGTTCAACACCGACGTATTGGGCGGCAAAAATAGTGCCCCAGGCACGCACCCCATTCGCCAGGATCGGCACTATCAAGCACAGCACAAAAAACGCAATCCGTCGCCGCCAGCTGATAAAGCAGACGTTGCCGACCAGCACACCCAACGCGATCATCGCGATTAGGAATTTGACCCCTGAGCAGGCTTCGGCCACTTCGAACAGCCCGGCGGGAGTATCGATGAACACACCGTTGATCGTAGCCGGGATCTGGCTCGCGTGGACCAGAGCGACGGTCAGTTGGGCGGTGATGGTTTGCAGCGGCGGAACCAGTTCGTCGCCGAACGGAATCAGGAACGCCATATAGGTGAACGGGAACAACAAGGCTGCGAACACGCGCGGGCCAAGCAGAAGCAACGCACTGGCCGGGAGCATCGCCACTACGCCGGCCTGGCGCAGCAGGTCCAACCCGGCAAAAGCACCGAGCACCCACAGCAGCACTGCTGCGGCAAGCGCCAGCAATCCCCAGCGCCACGGCTGCGGGGTGAATTGCACCACTGCGTCACGGCGCTGCCAAGCGAGCCAGCCGATTATCGCTGGGATCAACAGGATGTGGTTGTAAGTCGAACTGTTCCACCACTGATCGAACATCGCGAGCCAATCACCTGCAAAGGCGATGATGAGTGCGAGCCATGACAGTCCCAGCACAACCAGCGAGCGCCGCCACGGCGACATTTCTCGGGCGGTGCTTGCTGGCGCGGTCAGCGCATCAGGCGGCATTGCGTGCGGCCGTATCGGGCAGACCCAGCATTGCCGCAAGAGGGGCCAGGGTCGCTTGCCAGCTTAGCTTGTCGATCACGTAATGCCGCGCCGCCGCGCCCATCGCGGCTTGGCGCTGCGCGTCGCCGAGCAGGGTGCAGACCTGCTCGATCAATTCGGCATCGCCGTGTCCCACAGCGTAATGCTGCCCGTCACCGCCGCCGATTCCGGTTGCAGCCTCGGCGGTCAACACCACTGGCAACCGCATCGCCATCGCCTCGAGCACCTTGTTCTGCACCCCGCGCGCAAGCTCGAGCGGCACCAATGCAAGGTCGGCGGCAGCAAGATAGCTCGGCATCTCATCGACTGCGCCCCAGACATACGCGCCGTCCTTGCCGTGCAACGCGCGCAGGGTTTCGGGCGGATTGCGGCCGACGACGTGGAAGGTGGCCCCGGCAAAGCGCTGCCGGATCGCGGGCAACAAGCGCTCGATCACGCGGCAAGCGGCGGCCACATTGGGGGCATAGTCCATCTGCCCGGTGAAGATCAGCCGCGGCCCGGCGCACGCCAGCATCGCCGCAGTGGGCTCACAGCGCGCCGGATCGAATAATTCGCTATCGATCCCGTTGCGCAATGTGCCGACTGCGCACTCGAGCTGGTCCTGCGGCAACAGCCGCGCGCGGAACAGCGCGGCTTCCTCGTTTGAAACGAGCAAGCTCACATCGGCGCGGCGGGCGAGGCGGGCTTCCTCGGCGCTCAGCAAGCGGCCTTCGCGCGCATCGATCCACCCGCGCGGGCCGCGACCAGCCACTGCGTAAGCTTCGAACTTGGCCGAATCAACATCGACGAAATCGAAGATCACCCGGCCGTTGAAACCGTCTGGGATATATTGCCCCATCTGCCCGGAGAAGGCGTAGATCGTCCCGATTGGCCGCGCGGCAAGGACGTTGCGGACATAAGCGGCAAGCGCGGGATCGTGAAATGCGGTGAGGCTGACGGGCAGACCCTTCGCCAACCCCTCAAGCCCCGCGCGGACCATGCCCTTGCGGCGTTGGAGCAGGCAGTGGCTGGTCGCCACTCCAGCAAGTTCCGCTTCGTGCACCATATCGGCAGCGTCGTCGGCGAATGTCGCAACATGCACCGGGGCCAGTCCGGCGACATGACGCAGCACGTGGTGCGAGCGGATCTTGTCGCCACGGTTGGGCGGAAACGGAATGCGGTGCGACAGGAACAGGACTTCGCCGCTCATCCCAGCCCCCGAGCGATGTGTGGGCCGATCAGGTTGGCGAGCCAGAGCGGCAAGCGCTTCCACAAGGCGATTCGGGCGGAATGCCTGGCACTGGTGGGATCGGCATCGCGCGCCTCAGTGCCGGGCGCAGTCCAGCTCGCATACGACAATGGTTCGGGCTCGAACCCCCAATTGCGCTTAAAGTCGTAAGCCCCGCTGTGCGTCTTCGAGCGCCCGAAATCGAACCGTTCGCTCCCGCGCCGCCGGGCGTGGAGCATCAGTTCGTAATACATCCGGTCGTTGGCGCGCAGCCGCCGCGCGGCGTGGGTACCGCCGCCCCAATAGGGCATGACCGCGCCGTCGTGATATAGCGAGAGAACGCTCGCGACGGGTTCGTCGCCGTTCCAGACGGTCAGGATATCCGCATCGTCTCCAAACGCATCGAGCATTTCGGCAAACAGCCGCGACGGGAACACCGGAGTGCCCAGATTGCGAACGCTTTCGGCATAGACGGCGTAATGGGCCGCGCGATCAAATGCAGCATTGCCGACGGTCACGGTCAGTTCCCCGGCCAGTCCCTTGCGCACCTCGGCGCGTTGCTTACGCGGAATTTGCGTTAGCTGGGCTTCGTCATCGATAGCCAGCGGCTGGACGAAGCCGCAATGCGAATCGCGCTTGATCAACCAGCCGGCCCGGCGCTGCGGCAGCACCCCGCCGCGTAGTTCGATGGCCGGGCAGCTCAGCCGCTGTGCCATGACTTCGAGCGCAGCAAAGACGCCGACGCCCGAAATGCTATCTTGCGCCAGCAATCCGCCGCCCACTGCGAACCCGCTCGACGCCAGCATCCGTCCGAACAGCGGCGAATGAATTTCGGTCAACGGAAGGTAAGCTACGATCTCCCCGCCGCGCTCGCCCAGCAAGACATGTGCGCGGTTGCCGGTCCCCGTGGCGCTGGCGAGCAGCCACGCCGGGCGATGGAACGGAGTGCCTTCAGGATGCGCCTGCACGAACGCCTCGATCCGGCGCAGCTCGGCCGGATCGCCAAGGTCCGCCGCGCTGACGCGCAGCGCCGCCGGCCGGAACGGCGCGTTCATGCTGCCAGGTCCGCCGCGCGCGCAGCCTCGCGGTGGGCCAGCACGTCCATCCGGCCCCATTCGAATTCGCGCACCAGCTGTTCCAGCTTGTCCGCCATCACGCCCAGATTGGTATAATGCCGGATTCGCGAACGAAGTGTCGCGCCGGTGACGCGCGGCTGATCGGGATCGATCTCCCACGGGTGGAAATAGAACACCGCCGGGCGCTGATCGCGGGTGTTAACCTGGCGGATTGCCCAGCGCGAGAAACCATATGGCAGCACACGAAAGAACCCGCCCCCGCCTGCTGCAAGCCGCTTTCCGGCGAAATGCGCAGTTGTGACAGGAATTTCAACCAGGTCGCTCCACGGCAGCGGCTTGAACGCAAAGCGCGGGGCTTCGGGCCAGCCGTAATGATCGTGGCTGATAGGCGCAACGCTCGAGCTGTACACAAAGCCCTGCTCGGCCAGCGCCATGTAGGCCCACGGGGTGCGGCTATCGATCGAGAAACTTGGTGCGCGGTAACCGGTGATCTGCACCCCGGCGGCGTCTTCCAGCACCTTGCGGCTGCGTTCTAGATCGGCGGTGAACGAAGCTCGGTCGAGCCGGAATACCCGTTCGTGGTCCCAGCCATGGCTGGCCAGTTCATGCCCGGCATCGACGATTCGGCGCATTAGGCCGCCGTGGCGCTGCGCCACCCAGCCGAGCGTAAAGAAGGTCGCCTTGACGTCGGCAGCGTCGAACATGTCGAGGATTGCGCTGCAATTGCGCTCGACCCGGTCGGACAAACCGTCCCAGTTGTTGCGGTCGATCACGCCTTCGAAGGCACCGACTTGAAACCAGTCTTCGACGTCGACCGAGAGACCGTTAACTACGCGTTCCGTCATACCCCGCGCCTCCCGCTCAGCTCAGGCCGCAGCGCGGCTGGCGTCGTCGGCTTCGATCCATTCGATCAGCATGGTCAGCGTGTGGCGGATCGTGCGTTCCTGCTCGAGCATCTTGGCTTCGAAGCCGTTCAGCTTGGCCTCGATCGCGGCTAGGCCTGCATGATATGCCGGGTCACTTACCTTCGCAGGCGCAGCCTCCTGTTCGTTGGCCAGCTCAATCACCGCCTGCTGTAGCTCAGCAATCTGCGCGTCGCGTTCAGCGAGCATCGCCCGCAACTGCGCCAGGGCCACTACATCGACCGGAACCGGTGCCGGAACAGCGGCCACCGGCGCTGCCAATGGCGCGGCCTGCGGTGCCGGTTTCTTGAGTTGCAGCGTCCCGTCGAGCTCCAGCTCTTCGAGCACGCCGCTGAGCATCGCCCCGTCGATCCGGTTGCGCTGATCGACCGCGCCGAGCATCATCAGCCGGTTGCAGATCTGGTTGATCCGGCGCGGCACGCCGCCCGATGCTTCGAACAGTTCGGTAAACACGCGCTGGTCGAACTTGGGATTGCCGTTCCAGCCGACGCATTTCAGGCGGTGTTCGATATAGGGCTGAACCTCGCCCAGCTCCATCGCCTCAAGGTGATGCGCCGCGATCACCCGCTGGCGCAGCTGTTCAAGCTGGGGATGTTCCTGGATCGTCTCGCGGAATTCGGGCTGGCCGAGCAGCAGCGTCTGGAGCAGCGGATGCGCGCCCAGCTGGAAGTTCGACAGCATGCGCAGTTCTTCAAGCGCATCGATCGCCAGGTTCTGGCTTTCGTCGACCACCAGCAGGCAGCGCCTTCCGGCGCGGGCTTCGTCGTGGAGGAAGGCTTCGATTGCGCCTAGTGCGCTCGCTTTGTCGTGCCCATCGACGATCAGCCCGAAAGCCTGCGCCACAACGTGGACCAGTTCCTCGCCGTCAAGCTTGCTGGTGACGATCTGCGCTGCGGTCAGCCGCGCCGGGTCGATTGTCGCCATCAAGTGCGCGACCAGCGTCGATTTGCCCGCGCCAACTTCGCCGGTGATCACCACAAAGCCTTCGCCTTGCGCGAGCCCGTACGAGAGGTACGACAGCGCCTTGCGGTGCGTCAGGCTCTCAAAATAGAAGGTCGGATCGGGGGTGAGCTGGAATGGCCGCCCGGTCAGCCCGTAAAAGTCGTTGAACATCGTGAATTCCCTATCCAAGCTCAGAACGAGTAGCGCAGGCCAACCAGCCCCGAGGCGGTCCAGATATCCTGAAGCACCTCGCGGTTGACTCCGTTGATCCCCACTGCCGCAGTCGCGGTCAGATTGCCGCCAAGCGTGCGGTAGTAAGCTGCGGTTGCGCCGATTGCGCTACTGTTGCCAGCCAAGGCATCTCCGCTTTGGTACCAGTTGGCCCAGACATTGGTGCCAAAACTGGAATTGCGGTCGATCCGCCCGTTGAGATAGGCGGCAACCCAGTAGTTCTCGTCGATCACCCCGTTGGCCAGCGCGAGCACCGTGCCGGGGGCAGCGAAGAAGCTGTGCCGGTCATAGCCCGCACCCAGGCCGTATTGCAGGGTGTTGCCCTGTATCCCGAGGCTCGCCATCACACCGCGGCCGCGGAAGGTGGCCGAGCGGACCGAACCGAGCGCACCGTTAAGGCACCCCCCGCCGCTGTTGCCCTGCGCGCCGTTAACGCCTGCAACACAGGTGCTGAGGCCGCCAGTGAGCGGATTGCGCAACCCGTCGAACTGGGTCGGCAGATCGGCCAACGCCTGGTTAAGCCGCCCGCCAAAGCCCGAAATTCCGTCGTAAACCGACACATTGAGCGTGGTGCGCGAATTGGGCGCGTAAGCAAAGCTGCCGAAATAGGTCATCGAACCATAACGCCGCCCGGCATGCGCTTCCAATGCGGTGCGGCGGCTGGGGCGCCACATGACGCCGGCATCCCAGATCAACCCTTCGCTCTCGTAAGCGATCTGGCGCGACTGCGACTGGTCGGTGAGATAGCGGCCGTTAGCGGTCAGGACCGGCAACCCGGTCAGCGTATCGATCACCGCATCGCGCTGCGATACCTCGACCTTTTCATAGCCGACGCCGCCGACCAACGCGAGATCGCTGCCGAGCGGCAACAGCACATCGGCACGCACGTGCTTGTCGTCGATCCGCTGATCGAGATTGGATACATTTTCGCGGTTCCAGCCGCCGCCAACGCCCAGCCCGATTGGCAGGACAGTCCCGGCCTTGGTGCCGAAGTGCAGCAGGGCATGGTGGACGGTGCCCTCGTCATAAAGGTCGATCGGGGTCTGGCCCGGGCCGACCGGCAATACGTTGGGGGTGGTCACGCGGCTGTAGCCAAAGCGGTAATGCCCCTCAACATCGACTGCGCCCAATTGGGTCTTGAGCGACGGCCCGATATAAGCCCCGTATACTTGCGCCGAGCTGTTGCCGAATTCGAGCCCAGGGGTGGTCGAACCGTTGCCGTTGACGCTCATCCGCGCGGCCATCGCCCCGCCTTCGAGGAACAGCGTGCGCGGGATCAGCCCGACGCTGGCGCGGGCTACGCCGCTGACCACGTCGCTGTCGCTGATCTTGTTGCTGCCCCATCCGAACCGGCGCTCATAGCGGACCGCGACCCCAGCCTGCGCATTGCGGCCATTGAGATTGGCTTCGATCCCGGCGGCGAGTGTCGAATAGGTCAGCACTTCGTTGCCCGGCGAAAGCTCGGCGGTGACGACTTGCTGGGCTTCGATATAGGGGGTCACTCGGACCCGGCCGGTGCGCTTAACGATCCCGCCAAGGCCTTCCGAGCTATCGCCATCGTCAGCCGCGTCATCGCCATTGTCCGCGCCACTGTCGTTGCTCGCGCCAGATCCACCCATATCGCCGTAAGGTAGCGATTGTGCGTGCGCGGCCCAGGGCAAGCCCAGGGCCAGAGTGGCAGCAAGCGCGGCCAGCGAGGTAAGGAATTGCGGCTTCATGGTCAGCCTCCGTATCCGTAGTAAGAGCCGAAGCGGCGGCCGCTCGGGCTGAAGTGGACGGCATTCAGAATGAGTTGGATGTTCGGGCAGGCCGAGAGCAGCGAAACCGCATCCTCGAGGCTGCCCTGCGCCGTCTTGTCGCACCGCGCGACGACCACCGCTTGCCCGACATATCTGGCCAGCGCAGCGGCAGGCGATGCGGACAAAGCAGGCGGCGAATCGAAAATCACAAAGCGCTGCGGTGCGCCCTGTACGAGCCGGTCGAGCACAGTGCGGGTGCGCGCACTGGAGAGGTATTCGGTGTCCGAGGCGGTCGCGCTGCCGGCGGGCAAGACCCACAGCCCCGGCACATCGGTGCCAATCACGCAGTCCGCCGCGTCGATGTCGGGATTGGCGAGCGCGTCCATCAGGCCCGGACCGCCCGGCAAGCCGAGCATCGAGAGCACCGATGGCTTGGCAAAGTCGGCATCGACCAGCAGCACTTCGCATTCTTTTTCGGCGGCGATGGCCAGCGCGAGGTTGACCGAAGTAAAGCTTTTGCCTTCGCCCGGATGCGGCGAGCAGATCAGCACGCGCTGTGCCGCCGGGCCCATGCCTTGCTGGGCGAGCTGATCAGCATTGAGCAGCAGCTGGCGTTTGACGATCCGAAACTCTTCGAGCACCGCGGTGACGGTACTTTCAGGCACGATCAGCCCCTGGTCGCGCAAGTGCTGGCGGTTGACCGGGAAGCGTTCGCCCTTGAACACCACCGGCTCGGGACGCTTGGCGACAGCCTGAGTCGGCACGGTAGGTGCGGCGACGGGCTCGGGATCGAGCACTTCACCGACCACGACTTCGGGAGCGGTTTCGACAATCGGCTCGGCCACCGGCGACACCACCGCATCCTCGATCACATCGTCGGCGCGGCGATAGCGGCGGCGCTTGCTCGGCGGCGGAATCAAATCTTCGCGGATTGGGGCCGACGTCAGTTGGACCAGATCATAATTGCGCACCACGCGTTCGATCAGCGTCGCGCCCTTCCGTTTGGGGTCCTTCACTTCAGGCTCGCCGCCGGGCATCGGGATCTTGCTTTGTTCGGTCATAAGTCCCTCAAGCCACCATGCCGCGCTGGACGAATTCAATCGTCAACAGGATCACGAACAGGCCGCCCAGCGCGCTGCTGGCCGCGTAGAAATACTTCATCCGGCGGCGGCGCATCGCACGTCCCGTATCTGTTAGCGCTTGGCTGATCGCGCCCAGCACCGGCAGGCCCATTGCTTTTTCAAGCCGCTTGGTCGTGGCGAAGGTCGAGCGCAGCTGGCCGACCGCGAAAGCCGCAGCCGCACCCGCGCCCAGCCCCATGAACAGGACGAAGAACAACAGCAGCGGACGATTGGGCGCGACGGGCGAGCGCGGCGTGGTCGGGGGATCGATGACCTGGAACTTCACCGCGTTTTGCTGGGTATTCACCGAACCGCGGATCTTCAGCTCTTCACGGTCATGGAGCAGCTTGTCGTATTGCTCTTTCATCACGTCGTAGTCGCGGGTGATCCGCTGGTATTCGGCCGCCGATGCCGGGTTGGAGAATTGCTGCGTCGTGATCGACGAAATCTCTTGCTGCACCGAAGCACGCCGGGCCGAGAGCGCCTGAACATTGGCGGCCCGTTCAGCGCGGATCGATTCGAGCGAGGAATAGGCCGGATTGAGCGTGCCCGCCGCGCCGCCATTGCCTTCGGCTGCCGCGGCACTGCGCAGCGCGCTGACCTGATTGCGCGCGGCAATTACGTCAGGATGATTTTCGGTCAGGCCACGCGCGCGCAGCGAATTGAGCTGGCCTTGTGCATCGTTAAGCGCCCCGCGCGCGCCGCCGACCGGGCTGACTCCGGCAATCGTGCGCGGCGTTCCAGCCATCTGGCCGTTGATCGCAGCGTATGAACTTTGTGCGGCGGCAAGATCGGCATCGATCCCGCGCAGTTCGGTGCGCGATGCCTCAAGCTTTTGCAGCCCCGCCCCTGCGCCGCCAGCCAGGCTGGGGTTTTGCGCTTCGAAGGCGAGCCGTTTCTGTTCGGCGGTCTCAAGGTCCTTTTGGCGCTGGGCAAGTTGCTGATCGAGGAAAGTCAGCGAATTCGACATCTCGCCGCGGTTCCCGGTGAGGTTTTCTTCGCGGAAAATGTCGATCAGACGCTGGACCACGGCCTGCGCGATCTTGGCATTGGCAGCATCGGATTTGGAACCGTCTCCGTAGCTGGCGGTAATTGCGAACAGGTTGGCCTCGTCGCTTTCGACCTTGATCTTCTTACCGAGCGAGAGGACCGCGCCTTCCATCTGCTTGGGCGTGGTGATGCCCGCGCCGATCGGCGTGCCGCGAATGACTTTCTCGAGGTTGACCGCACTGGTTAGCGTCTGGCGTACCCGGTCGATGTTGTTCTTTGTATCGCCGTGGCCAAGGCCCATTTGTTCCGACAAGACATCGTCGAGCTGGACGTAAATCCGCGCCTTGCTCTCATAGCTGTTAGGCACCATCGCCACCACCAACCAGCCCATCAGGCATAGCCCCCAGGCTACCCCCAGCGCGAGCCAGCGGCGGTGCCAGACCGAATAGATGGCCGAGCGCAGTTCATCGTAAATGTTGGTCATCGTTTGCCCCCGCCCGCCAGCTTAGAACTGGCTTTCGGGGATGATGATCACATCACCCGGCATCAGCATGACGTTGGCCTTGCTCTCACCGTGCTTGAGCAGGTCACCAAGCCGCAGCCCGTATTCAGCCTGCTTGCCGGTTTCCTTGTTGAAGCGAATCAGCTTGGCGCGGTTCCCGGCGGCGTATTCGCTGAGGCCGCCCACTGCGATCATCGCATCGAGCAAGGTCATGTTGGCGCGGTACGGCAACGAAGCCGGCTTGCCGGTCGCGCCAATAACGCGGACTTGCTGACTGTAAGTTCCGGCAAATTTGTTGACGATCACAGAAACCAGTGGATCCTGGATGAACTGCGAAAGCTGAAGCGTGATGTCGTCAGCCAGCATTTTTGGGGTTTTGCCCACCGCCGGCATGTCGGTAATCAATGGCGTGGTGATGCGGCCATCGGGCCGGACCTGGACCTTTGCGCCAAGTTCGGGATTGCGCCACACGAAGATGGTCAGTTCGTCCAGCGGCCCGATGATGTAGTCTTCGCCCGGCCCTTCCTGCATCGCCACGAATGAGGCGGGGGGAAGCTGCGGGCCAGCGCTGCCTCCGGCGCAGCCGCTCAGCGCCAGGCTCAGCATGGCACTGCCTGCCAGAAGGCGGTGGAAGCGGTTGATTTGCATAGCGACGTCCTTCAGCGGTTCCGCATCAGCGCCGCGGGAGTAAGGTTACCCGCAACGAAGACCCGGCAATTTCAGCCTCCGCTATCGTTAAAAAGGGTGAATATTGCGTTAGCCTTATGTGCAAATTCGGTGTGCACATGGGCCCGGTCCCGGTTTGGGACGGCGCTGGAGGCAGGCGTTAAACCAGCATTTCCGCCGCTGGGCCATGGCCGAGGAATTGCGCCGGACTGGCACTTGCGCCGTAAGCCCCGGCGCAAAATACTGCTATCAGATCGCCGACATCGGCGCGCGGGAAGCCTCCCTTTTCGGCCAGCCGATCTAGCGGAGTGCACAAGCAGCCAACAACGCTGGCTTCTTCTTCGACCGGGGCGTCGAATTTGGTGGCGATGGCGACCGGATAGTTGCGGCGCACGACTGTGCCGAAATTGCCGCTGGCGGCGAGCTGGTGATGCAAGCCGCCGTCGGTGATCAGGAAGACCTCGCCATGGCTAACCTTACGATCAACGATTTCAGTGAGATAGACCCCGGCCTCGCCGACTAGATAGCGCCCGAGTTCGAGGCAGAACTGCGTTTCGGCCAGCACGCCGGGAAGCTGCTCGAGCGCCTCGCCCAGCGCTGCTCCGATGGCGGCTGAGTCGACTTGTGCGTCGCCCGGAAAATAAGGAATGCCAAGCCCGCCGCCAAGATTGCAATGCGGCAGCGCCGCGCCGCTGGCTTCGGCCAGCTGCGCCGCGAGCGCCAAAGCCTGTGCCTGCGTGTCGATGATCGCCGCTGCGCTGAGCGCCTGGCTGCCGGCAAAAATGTGAAACCCGCGCCATTCCGCGCCGCTTGCGATAACCATCCGCGCCAAAGCAGGCACACGCTCGGCGTCGATCCCGAATTGCTTGGCCCCGCCGCCCATTTTCATGCCCGAGCCCTTAAGGTTAAACTCGGGATTGACCCTGATCGCAAGGCGCGGGGTGATCCCGAGCCGGTCCGCCGCAGCAAGCGCCCGGCTGGCTTCACCTTCCGATTCAAGGTTGAGCGTGACCCCAGCAGCGATCGCCACTTCAAGCTCGGCGGTGCGTTTGCCCGGCCCAGCAAAACTGATGCGATGCGGGTCGATCCCAACTTGCTGGACCAAGTTCAGCTCGCCAGCAGAAGCAATGTCGAATCCATCAACCAGTTCAGACATCAGTTGAAGAACCGGACCATACGGATTTGCTTTGACAGCATAATGCACCGCTACACGGTTCGGTAGAACTGCCAGAAGATCGCGCACCCGACGGCGGATCATCGCGGCGGAATAGACGAACAACGGAGTTTGCCCAGCCTCCGCCACCAAAGCTGAGGCGGTACGCGTGCCAATCGCCAGCTCGCCATCGATCATGGCGAAGCCGGGCGGGATCGGGCCAAGCGGCTTCATACTGCAAGCTCTGCATAGAGACTTGCCCGGTCAATTTTGCCATTGGGCGAAATCGGCAGCACATCGCGCCAATGTATCTGCCTGGGCTGCATAAAATTAGGTAATTCCAGCATAAGGATACGGGCCAAATCTGCGGTTTTGGACGAACTATCAGGCGCGGCGCGAACCACCAGGTGAACGGCATGCCCGAGCCGCACATCGGGAATGCCCAGCGCCACCGCTTCGGCCACCAGACCGCTCGCCATGGCCGCTTCCTCGATCTCGTGCGGGCTGATCCGGTTGCCGGCCGATTTAATCATCGCATCGCGCCGACCGGCGAAATAGAGCAAGCCATCGGTCGCGCGCCGAACCCGGTCACCGGACCAGACCGCGGTGCCGCCATAGCGCGATGCAGCGGGAGCGGGCTTGAACCGCTCGGCAGTGCGGACCGGATCCTGCCAATACCCTTGCGCCACCAGCGGGCCGCAATGAACCAGTTCGCCCTCTTCGTCATCGCCGGCAAGCCCGCCATCATCGCCGATCACCAGCACTTCGGCATGAGGAATAGCCCGGCCCATCGATGTCGGGTGCGCGTCCACCAACGCCGGATCCAGATAGGTCGAACGGAATGCCTCAGTCAGTCCGTACATCGGGAACAATCGGGCGCCCGGGAATAACGTCCGCAGCTTGCGCACCAGATTGACCGTTAACGCGCCGCCCGAATTGGTCAATCGCCGCAGCCGTGCGGCAGTTTCGCCGGGCCAGTCGAGCTCGGTCAGCTGGATCCACAGCGGCGGCACGGCGGCCAACGTGGTGACGCCATGACGTTCGACTGCTTTCACGACGTCGCGCGGGGTCAGGTAATCTAGCGGCACAACGCTGCCGCCAGCGTACCAGGTGCTGAACAACTGGTTCTGCCCATAATCGAACGACAGCGGCAATACCGCCAGAGTTACGTCTTCCGGCGTCAACGCGAGGTATTGCGAAACGCTATCAGCCCCCAGCCACATGTTGGCGTGGCTCAGCATCACGCCCTTGGGCTTGCCCGTCGATCCGCTGGTATAGAGGATCGCTGCCAGCGTCGCTGGATCGGACTGCGAAGGACCGAGCGGATCTGCATCGCTCATAGAGGTTGTGGCAGCTTCCTCACTTAAGCACCTGCAGCCGCTTGGTAAATAATTTTCTGCGAGTGTGCTCAGCCGTGCCGCAGTGCCGATCAGCAGGCTTGCCCCGCTGTCGCTCAGGATGTGCGCTACCTGAGCGCGCTTGAGCAACGGATTGACCGGTACGTGCACCAGGCCCGCACGCGCTGCCGCGAGCGGCATAAGGCAAGACAGCTCGCCTTTGGCTGCCCAGCTCGCGACCCGCGCGCCCTCTTCGGGCAACACGCTGCGCAACCAGCCCGCGAGCTTTGCGACACAATCCCTTAAGTCCTTGTAGTTAAGAGTGGCCCCGCGCAGCACCAGAGCCGGTGCCGCGTCAGCTCCGCGCAGCGCGAGATGGTCAAGCGGCCGGATCGCGGTTTTGGGTGAGCTAAGCAAAGGTCGGGTGGCTCCGGAAACAGAAAGTGCGCTGTGTTCGTGGTTAACTATCACGATGATCTTAACGAAGTGCAAGGCGGCGCTGTGCGTGCTTTCTCGCCGTTCGACCGGATCGAATGGTGGCAGGGGCTGGCGGCACAGTGCGGCCTCGTTCCCCTAATTGCCGTAGCGAACGACGGCGAGGAGCGCGCGGTGTTGCCGCTGCAGCGCACGCCAAGCGGACTGGCAGCCCTGGCCAACTGGTACAACTTCACCTGGCGCCCGTTAGTCACCCCCGGCGGCGGCGCATTGCTCAGCGATTTGGTGCGCGGTCTTGCGGGGAAAACCGCGCGCCTCACCCTGTCTCCCCTACCCGACGAAAATGGCGAAACGGTCCAGCTCGAAGCTGCCTTGCGCGCGGCGGGGTGGATTACCTTCCGCAGCCAATGCGACGTCAACCATGTTCTTCCCGTTAATGGTCGTAGCTACGCCGAATTTCTGGCAGGCCGCCCGGGCCAGGTTCGCACCACGCTCAAGCGCAAAGCAAGCAAGGTCACGGTGACAATCGAAACCGCGTTCAACCCTGTCAGCTGGGCCGCTTATGAAGCGATCTACGCCGAAAGCTGGAAACCCGGCGAAGGTTCGCCCGCGTTCCTGCGCGCCTTTGCCCTGGCCGAAGGGGCGGCAGGGCGACTGCGGCTCGGGCTGGCCTATGCAAACGGTGTGCCGATCGCCGCGCAATTCTGGACGGTCGAGAATGGCACCGCTTATATCCACAAGCTGGCGCACACCGAGGCATCGAAGCCGCTGTCCCCCGGCACCACCCTGTCAGCCGCACTGTTCGAGCACGTCATAGACCGCGACCGGGTTGATCTGGTCGACTTCGGCACCGGCGACGATGGCTACAAGCGTGACTGGATGGAAGAAGTGCGCCCGCGCTACCGGCTCGACTGCTACCGCCCCGGCGACCCGCAAAACTGGCCCGCGATCGTTCGCCAGCGCTTGCGCCGCATGGCCGCTCGCGGCTAGAGGCTGCGCAATGGACACGACCGACCGCAAACTGCGCGCCATTCTGGCCGACGTGCTGGGCCTCAAGCCTGATCAGGTGGCGGAATTCACCGCCGACACCGGCCTGTTCGGTGACTTGCCCGAACTCGATTCGATGGCGGTCGCGGGGCTGCTCACCGAAATGGAAGATCGGCTCGACATCGTGATCGACGAGGACGAGATCGACGGCGACATCTTTGAAACGTACGGCAGCTTGCTCGCGTTCACCCGAGCCAAACAAGACGCCGGGTGAAGCCCGACACCTATCCTTGCCCCCTGCCCGGCGGCGGTGCTGCGGCCCGGGAATATGCGCTGACCTTCGACCACGGGCGCAAAGGCCGGGTGCTGATCGCGCCCGCGCTGTTCGATGAAGGCCACAAGCTGCGGCGCTTTACAGCCGAGGTAATGCGGCGGCTCGATGGCGCTGGAATCGACTGCTTTTTGCCGGACCTGCCCGGGCTTAACGAGAGCGAGCAGGACCTCGCGCTGATCGAGCCCGAAGACTGGCGGATGGCGCTTGAGGCGGCGGCGCGGCATTTCGAAGTCACTCATGTGCTCGCCCTGCGCGGCGGCGGGCTGGTCCTGCCGGGCAAGCTGGGCGGTTGGCACTATGCCCCGGTCAAAGGCGCGAGCCTGCTGAAAACCATGCTGCGCGCGCGGATCATTGCCGCCCGCGAAACTGGCCGCGAGGAATCGATCGATGCCCTGACGGAGCATGGCCTTGCAATGGGGCTCGAGCTGGCGGGCTATTCGCTGTCGGGCGAAATGTTGCGCCAATTGGGTGAGCTGATCCCCGGCAAGCAGCCCGGTATAACCGCGATCGAGCACGATTTGCTTGGCGGCGGGCCACTGTGGCTGCGCGCTGAATCGGACGAAGACCGCGCGCAGGCCGATGCGCTGGCGGCGATCGTGGCCATCGGGGTAGACGCTTGATGCGGCGCCACATTGCCTTTGCCTGCAACAGCGATACCCTGATCGGCACGCTCGATCCTGCCGACGGGCCAGCGGGGCTGCTGATCGTAACTGGCGGCAACGAGTTACGCTGCGGGCCTTATGGCAGCCATGCCAAACTCGCGCAGAAGATTTCCGCTGCGGGCTTTCCGGTGATGCGCTTCGATCGCCGCGGGGTGGGCGACAGCAGCGGTTACAACGCCGGATTTTCGCAGAGTGCAGATGATATTTCTGCCGCAATCGTCTCATTTCGAAGCGCTTTTCCGCGCATCAAACGTATCGCCGCGTATGGCAACTGCGATGCCGCGAGCGCCTTGATGCTGACGCAAGGCCAAGGCTGCGATGCGCTCGTTCTGGCCAATCCGTGGACTTTTGAGCCGGAAGCTCACGCCGAGCCTGAGGCCGAACCCCATCCGCAGATGACCCCCGGCGCGATCCGGGCGCATTACCTGCGCCGCCTGACCGATCCGCGCGCGCTGTGGCGGCTGCTGACCGGCAAGGTCAAAGTCGGCAAACTGGCAGGGAGCCTTGCCGATGCGGTCAAACCCGCCCCGCCGCCTTCGTCACTCGCGCAGGACATGGCGGCAGGCCTTGCGCAGTTTTCCGGAGCTATCACCCTGCTGATCGCCGAGCACGACCGCACCGGTCAAGTGTTCCTATCGCAGTGGGATGCAGGCGACCAGCGCCTGCGAATTTGCCCTAAGGCCGGGCACAGCTTCATCGAACCGAAAGCGCGGATCTGGCTGCAAGGGCAACTATTGGGAGCGCTGCGTTCGCTGGGTTAATCCCGCGCTTGCCGGTGCTCTCTCGCCGCCAAAAACCGCTCGGCATCGAGCGCGGCCATGCAGCCTGTGCCCGCCGCAGTCACCGCTTGGCGGTACACATGGTCCATCACATCTCCGCAAGCAAACACGCCCGGGATCGCGGTTTTTGGCGTGCCGGGTTCGACCAGTAAATATCCGGTTGCGTCGGAGGCGAGTTGGTCCCTGAACAGTTCGGTCGAAGGCGCGTGGCCGATCGCAACGAAGGCACCGTCAGTCGGCTCGATCGAAACCGCGCCAGTCACCGTATCCTTCAACGAAACCCCGGTCAGCCCGGCCGGTCCGCCGACGAAATGATCGACCGCCTTGTTCCACAGCACCTTGATGTGCGGATTGGCGAACAGGCGATCCTCGAGAATCTTCTCGCAGCGCAGCGAATCGCGGCGGTGGATCAGCGTCACGTCCTGCGAATGGTTGGTCATGTAGAGCGCTTCCTCGACCGCAGTGTTGCCGCCGCCGATCACCACCACCTTCTTGCCGCGGTAAAAAAACCCGTCGCAAGTTGCGCAGGCCGAAACGCCCTTGCCCGACAGCTCCTGCTCGCCCGGTACGCCCAGCCACTTGGCCTGCGCGCCGGTGGCGATCACCAGCGTTTCGCCCTCATAGATGTCGCCGCCATCGCCGACAGCGCGGAACGGCCAGGTCTTCAGATCGACCGACACAATCGTATCCCACAGCATCCGGGTGCCGACATGCTCCGCCTGGGCCTGCATCTCCTCCATCAGCCACGGCCCCTGGATTACATCGCGGAAGCCGGGATAATTCTCGACGTCGGTGGTGATCGTCAGCTGGCCGCCGGGTTGCAGACCCTGCACCACGATCGGCTTCAGTCCCGCGCGCGCACCATAGATCGCCGCCGACAGTCCGGCCGGGCCGGAACCGATGATCAGCATCCGCGTGGTATGGGTCGCCATGAAATTCTCCCTTTGCGGGGCACCAGATAGGTACCACCTGGCCGCTTGGCGAGTCCTCACAAGACCCTTTCCCCGGCGGTGACCTGGCCGTTGACGGCATCGGGCAAAACGCGCAATTGGCTGCGCCATGACCACTTTCGGACCCACCGCCAACAGCTTCATCTCGCAGCGGCTCAAGCTGCATTACGTCGATTGGGGCAACCCCGAGGCGCCGACGCTGATTCTGCAGCATGGCGGGCGCGACCATTCGCGCAGCTGGGACTGGGTGGCCGAAGAACTAGCACGAGACTGGCACGTGATTGCGCCTGATCTGCGCGGCCATGGTGACAGCGCTTGGGCACCCGACGGCAATTATGAGATGAGCGCATTCGTATATGATTTCGCCCAGCTGGTTCACACGCTGGGCCATGACGAAGTGACGATCATCGCCCATTCGCTTGGCGGCAATATCGCGACGCGCTTCGCCGGGCTGTACCCCGATAAGGTCCGCAAGCTGGTCAACATCGAAGGGCTTGGCCCTTCGCCCAAGGTCCGCGCCGAGCGCGAGGCGGCGGGCTATGCCAACCGCTTTCGCAAATGGATCGATGAGCGCCGCAAAGCCGCCGGACGCATCCCACGCCGCTATCCGAGCATCGAGGCAGCCTATGCCCGGATGAAGGAAGAGAACGGCTTCCTCAACGAGCAAGCGCGCCACCTGACAGTCCACGGCGCGAGCCGCAACGAGGACGGCACCTGGAGCTGGAAGTTCGATCCCTACCTCAACGTCTGGCCGTTCGAGGATGTGCCTGACGACCGCACCGAGCAGCTATGGCGCGCGATTAATTGCCCGGTGCTGCTGCTGTACGGATCGGACAGCTGGGCCTCAAACCCCGAACTCGATGGCCGCGCAGACGTTTTCGCCGATCACCGCACGGTTGAATTCGACAATGCGGGGCACTGGCTGCATCACGATCAGTTCGACCGCTTCATGGCCGAAGTGCGCGGATTTCTTTAGGCTTCGAGATAAGCCCGGCGCAGGTCTTCGCGGGCAGACGCATCGACTCCGATCACCTCGGCCAGATAGGCATCGAGGCTGCCATGGCGCGCAGCGGCATGGGCGAAGGCGGTCTCAAGGTATTCGGCTTCGACCCCCATCAAGGTGCGGATCGTCTCGTCGCTGATATTGCCGCGATGCGCGCGGATTTGTTGAGCACCGGCAGCAATCCGCGCTTCGATATTGCCGGCCTGATTGGTCAGCACATAATCGGCAACGATGTCATCCTGTGACACGCCGAGCACATGCTGCGCCAGCGCCACGGCAAAGCCGGTTCGATCCTTGCCCGCGACGCAGTGGACCAGGCTGGGTCCTTCGGCGCGGCGCAGGACCTCCAAATAGCAGCGGATCATCGGGACGAGGTTCTCACGGAACGGAATGCCCTCATAAAGCCGCACCATCGCCGCGCGCGCTTCAGCGGCGGTAATCACGCCGTCAGCGGCTTCGGTGTGGAGCGCCAAACCGGCGGTTTCTTCGGGATAGACGAACACCTGCGCAGCGAATTCGGGATGGCGGCGGCAGGGTTTGGCTTCGCGTTCGCTTGGTCCGCGCAGATCGACGACTGTCCTGATTCCGAGCACGTGAATGTCAGCCAGGTCCTGATCGCTGGCATCGCCGTGCTGGGCCGAGCGCCACAGCAGTCCGGGCTTGATTTTGGCACCGTCTGCCCCGGCGTACAGGCCGTAGTCACGGAAATTGTGGACACCATCGAGCTTCAAGACACGGGTTTGCATGGCTGCCGCTTGGCAGGATGCGCGGGCCAGTGCAAGAACCCGCGCACCGCAACACAGGAGTTATCGCATGATCGGATTGGCCCTTTGGCTGGCTTTCACGGCGCAGGCCGGAGTTCCCGTATTCGATACGGCGGTCACCCCGACGAAACCCCTGACGGCAGGCCGCGCCGCCGCGCCGATGGACGATACCTGCGACGAGCCGGTATTGCTGATCGCGTCCGGCCCGGTGCGCGATGCGGCGCGGACGCAGGCCTATGGCCGGGCAGTGGCGGCGAGCGGGCTGTACCAGCAGCTTGGCGGCTATGAACTGATTGCCGCGCGCCCGGTCGATATGCTGGAAGGCAGCGCCCAGTTCACCACGGTGATTGTCCGCTTCCCCTGCCGTGCGAACGCCTTGGCCTTCTGGAACAGTCAGGTTTATCAAGGTCAGCTAAAAGCGCTGCGATCCAATCCTGCAGCAGCCGACGTGACAGTCGCGATTTACCCGGAGGCGCCGCTGCGCGCGGACATGGTCGGCAAGGTCGGCGACAACCCCTACAGTGCGTCGTTCGACGCCTCGGCGGTTCCCCAAACCCCCGCCGGAAAACCCTGACATGGGCAAGCTCGACGGGATCACCGTGGTTGACCTGACCCAGTTCCTCCCCGGCCCGATGCTCAGCGTGATGATGGCCGACCACGGCGCGCGGGTGATCAAGATCGAACCGCCGGGCGGCGAGCCGGTGCGCGGGCAAGGCCCGTTCGAGAACGGGCAGTCGGTGTGGTTCACCCAGCTCAATCGAGGCAAGGAAAGCCGGGTTCTCGACCTGAAGAGCGCCAAGGGCAAAGGCGAGCTGATCGCGCTGATCGCCGAGGCCGACGTGTTCCTTGAAGGCTTCCGCCCCGGGGTGATCGCCCGGCTCGGGTTTGATTACGAGGCCGTCGGCAAGATCAATCCGCGCATCGTCTATTGCTCGATCAGCGCATTTGGCCAGCACGGCGAGCTGGCGCACCATCCGGCGCATGATATGGCGGTGCAGGCGCTCGCCGGGTTCCTTTCGGTCAATGACGGGCCCGACGGCGCGCCGGTGGTGCCCGGGGTGGCATCGTCGGACATGGCCGCCGGGCTAACCGCGCTGTCGGGCGTGCTGATGGCACTGCTCGCGCGCGAACGCACCGGCCAAGGTGACTACCTCGATATCGCGATGTTCGACAGCCTGCTGCCGTGGTGCGCGCATACCGCCAGCGCAGCGATTGCGGGCGGACCTGCGCCGCGCTCGGGCCAGCAACGATCGCTGGGCGGGGCCGCATTCTACCAGGTCTATCGCACCAGCGACGATCACTACGTCGTGCTGGGCGGGCGCGAACTCAAGTTCGCGGTCAATCTGCTGACCGCGCTGGAGCGACCCGACCTGATCGCGCTGGCCGAGGCCGAGGCGGGCGAGCAAGGCGTGCTGATCGACTTCCTGCGCGATACCTTCGCGCAGCGCAGCCGCGACGAATGGACCGCATGGATGGCGCACAAGGACGTCGCCTTCGCCCCTGTGCTCGATTTTCGCGAGGCGCTCGATGCGCCGCACGTGGCCGAACGCGGCCTGATCCGGCTCGCCGACGGACGGCACCATATCGCCCCGCCGATCCGCTTTGCCGGCGATCCGCCGTGGCAGCCGGGCGTGGTCCCAGAACTAGGGAATAAGTAGCGTCGATCCGGTGGTCTCGCGCGCTTCGAGCGCACGGTGAGCGTCGGCGGCCTGCGCCAGCGGCCAGGTCTGTCCGACCGTCACCGCGATCTTGCCCGAGCCGATCATGTCCCACACCAGCGCTGCGCCTGCCGCGCGTTCGGCCGGCTTGGCGTAGTAATCGAACAGCGTCGGGCGGGTGCAGAACAGCGAGCCATTGGCGGCGAGCACGCCCAGCCCGATCCCGGTCACCGGCGCGTCCGCATTGCCGTAGCTGACGATCAGCCCGCGCCGCGCAGCCGAATCGAGGCTCGCCTCCCAGGTCGCCATGCCGACCCCGTCGAACACCACCTGCACCCCCTCACCCCCGGTCAGTTCGCGCACCGTGGGTGCGACCGGCTCGTGATCGTAGCGGATCACATGATCGGCCCCAGCGCCGCGCGCGGCATCGGCCTTCGCGGCGGTGCTGACCGTGCCAATCACCATCGCGCCTTTGTGCTTGAGCCACTGGACCAGTAGCAGCCCGACCCCGCCGGCTGCGGCATGGACCAGCACCGGCCATCCCGCCTGCACCTTGGCGCAGCGTTCGACCAGCGCTTCGGTGGTCGCCGCCTTGAGCAGCGCGGCCGCAGCGGTGCGCTCGTCGATGTTGGCGGGCAGCACAAACAGGCTAGCAGCTGGAACATTGCGCGCGCGCGCATAGGCCCCCAGCGCCGGGCCGAAGGTGGCAACGCGGTCGCCTTCCTTGAGGCCGCTTACCCCATCGCCCAGCGCCGCAATCGTCCCGGCGGCTTCGAGCCCAAGCCCGCTCGGCAGTTTCACCGGGTAGACGCCGCCGCGGTGATAGGTGTCGATGTAGTTGAGCCCGACCGCCGACTGGACCACCGTGACCTCGCCGGGCCCGGGCGCGGGCACCGTAACCTCGCGCATCTCGATGACTTCGGGACCGCCGGTGCGGGTGAATTCGGCGCGAATGGCTTTCATGGGCATGCTCCTTGGTCTGGCATCCTGCCGTGCTTCGCCGCCCGCTGGCAAGCCCGAACTAGAGTGACGCACCCCCGTCGATGCGGAATTCGGCGCCGGTGGTGAACCCCGATTCGTCGCTACCCAGATAAACCGCAACCGCCGCGATTTCGTCGGGCGTGCCGATCCGGCCGATCGGGTGGGTTGAAACCCAGCCCGCGTAAACTTCTTCGGGATTGGGCACCTGGGCCAGCACCTTGTCGAGGATCGCGGTGCGGATCACCCCGGGGTGGACCGAATTGCAGCGGATGCCATAGGCTTTGGTGGCGCAGTGCAGCGCGACCGACTTGGTCATGTGGGTGACCGCAGCCTTGGCCCCATTGTAGGCCAGCAGATCGCCTTGCGCGCGCACCCCGCACAGCGACGACATGTTGATGATCGAGCCGCCGCGTTCCTTCATCTTGGTGACCCCGGCCTTGCAGCCCAGAAACACTCCGATCACATCGACTTCGAATTCGTGGCGGAATTGCTCAAGCGTGACGTCCTCGATCGAACCGTGAGTGGTGATCCCGGCGTTGTTGACCAGAATGTCGAGCCGTTCGGTCAGCGCCAGCGCCGCGTCCCAATCCGCCGCATGCGAGACATCGAGCTTCACGAAACTCGCCGCCTGGCCCAGGGACTGCGCCACCGCCTGACCGCCAGGCACGTCGATATCCGCCACGATCACGCTGGCACCTTCGGCGACATAGCGCCGCACGATCGCTTCGCCCAATCCCGAGGCTGCGCCGGTTACCAGCGCGGTCTTTCCGCTCAATCGCATTGCTTTTCCCTCATCCTAGCCCAGCCGCCTGAGCGGTTCGCTGCCATCCCAGCCCCGCGATGCTTCGCGGATCATCGCGAACAAGTCGAGCATGCCGCTCGCCGGTTGCAAAATCTCGACAATGGTGCCCGGGCCGCCGCCGGTATCGACGTAGATCACCGCGCCATCCGCACCGACTTTGCCTTCGACAAGCAAGTTCGCCCCAGCGGCTTCGGCGATCGATCGGGCCGCGACAATGTCGTTGGTAAGGAGACACGTGTGGTGCAGGCCCTGCCCCGCGACGCCGCGATAGATGCTTGGCGCGTCGTTCTGTTGCCGGATCAACTCGACTTGCAAGTCGCCCCAGTAAGCCAGCGCGATCGAAAAAACGCATTCATTGGGGGCGCCGAGATAGCGGCTGTCTTCGAGCTGGATATTTTCCAGCAGGAAGAACGGGCCGACCCCCATGACCTTGGTCCAATGGTGGAGTGCCGCGTCGAAATCGTCGGGCACAAACGCGATCTGCATCACCGGTCCGATCTGATTAAGCCCCATCCCACTTTTCCTCCTATCGAATGCGCCAGCTTGCTTCGCGGTCGCAGAGTGGCATCATGAGGGCGGGAGTACACTGGGAGTTTTGTGAGGCGATGAGCGACCGCGATCCCGGCTTGGCAACGAACTTTGCCGCGCGCCGCCAGGAAATGGCGCGCGATGCTCAGCGCCGAATGGTCGAACTGGTTGCGGCAAAGACCACCGACTCCGCGCCCGGCCCCTTGCCGCTGCACAAGGGCGTTTACACCGACGAAACACGTTTTGCCGCCGAGCGCGAACACCTGTTCCTCGGCCAGCCAATGGTGGCCGGGCTCTCGGGCGACATTCCGAATCCGGGCGACGTGCTGGTGTTCGATGCCGCCGGTCCCTCGCTGCTGGTGATGCGCGGCAAGGACGGCCAGGTCCGCGCGTTCCGCAATATGTGCACGCACCGCGGAGCCAAGCTGATCGAAGAAGGCGAGCCGTTCAGCACGCATCTGCCGCGGTTGGTTTGTCCGTTCCATGCGTGGAGTTTCGATCCGGCCGGGAAACTGGTCGGCCAGCCGTCCAAAGAAAGCTTCGCTGGCTGCGATATTGGTGCGCGCAATTTGCTCGAGGTCCCCTGCGCGGAACACCTTGGGCTGATCTTTGTGCGCGCCGGCGGGGGCGATCCGATCGATGCGGCGGCGCATCTGGGCGAACTGGCGCCGGTGCTCGAGGCGCTCGAACTGCACCGCGCCGAACCGGTCAAAAAAGGCATCCTGACCGCCGAATCCAACTGGAAGTTCGCGCTCGATACTTATTCGGAAGGCTATCATTTCGCGGCGCTGCATGCCACGACGATCGGGATTACCCATTACAACGATATCGCGCGGGTCGACCGCTTCGGCCGCCATCACCGGGTCGGCTTCCCCGACAAGAGCTATGGCGCCCTGCCCGATCTGCCCGAGAGCGAATGGCCGCAGGTCGATTACGGCGGGGTCCACTACCTGTTCCCCAACACGGTAATCTTCTTCGGCTCGATCGAGCCGGGCAAGTTCTTCACCCAGCTCTTTCGGTTGTTTCCCGACGGGGTCGGCAAGACGCGCTGCCACTTCGCGGTCTACGCCCCGTTCGGGGTCGAGAGCGACGAACAAAAAGCCATGTGCGAAATGGCCTATGACGGAACCGCGACCGTGGTCCAGACCGAGGACTACCGCGTCGCCGCGAACGGCTATGCCAACCTGCTCACCGCGCCCGACGACTATCACGTCGTGCTGGGGGCTAACGAAAACGCGGTTCAGGCGGTCCACCGCCACATTGCCGAGGCAATCGGCATGCCGCTAGACTGAGGAAGCTGATGGCCGATATCGATCCCAAACTCGAAACGGGCCGCTGCCCAGGGCCGAGCTATACCGATATGCTGCACGCCGATACCCGGCGCGCACCCGATTATCTGTTGATGGAATCGGTACCCGATCTCGGCGATGCGCCGCTATCGACCGAGCGCTACACCAGCGCCGACTACAAGGCGCGCGAAGATGCGCTGATGTGGCCCAACGTCTGGCAATTTGCCGCGCGCGAAGAGGATATGCCAGACACCGGCGACAGCGTGGTTTACGAGATCGGCGACAAGAGCTTCCTGCTGATCCGCCAGCCGAACGGCGAGGTTCGCGCGTTCTACAACGTCTGCCTTCATCGCGGCCGCAAGTTGCGCACCGAAAGCGGGCCTTCGCTCCAGCTGCGCTGCCCGTTCCATGGCTTCACCTGGCACAACGACGGCAGCCTCAAGGAAATCCCCTGTGAGTGGGACTTCCAGCATCTTGCCGATCGCGACATGGCGCTGCCCGAGCTCAAGGTCGAACGCTGGCAGGGCTTCATCCTCGTCACCGAGAATCTCGACCTGCCCTCGTTTCGCGAATGGATCGGCCCCGGGGTCGAGCATTACGACAACTGGCGGCTTGACGAATGCCACACCGCTGCCTGGGTCGGGAAAGTCATCCCGGCCAACTGGAAGGTGACGTCGGAAGCCTTCATGGAGGCGTGGCACTCTATCGTCACGCACCCGCAGATCCTCGGCTTCACCGCTGACGCCAACACCCGCTACGATCTTTACGGCGATCACATGAACCGTGCGATCACGCCCTCGGCAGCACTCTCGCCGCACCTCAAGGGCAAAGACCAGTTCCACGTGTTCAAGGCCCTGGCCGAGTTCACCGGAAGCGGCGATGCCCGCTCGCGCCGAGGCGGGGTCACCGAAAACGAAGATTTGCGCGGCTTCGATCCAGCCGATCCGTGGCTCGCACGCAAGGTTCTCGCTGCGGCGGGGCGCGAATCATTCGGTGCCGCTACCGGACTCGACTTCTCGGATGCAACCGACAGCGAGATGCTCGACAATCTGACCTACAACATCTTCCCCAACTGGTCGCCGTGGGGCGGCTTTGCGCCCAACATCCTCTATCGCTGGCGGCCGTGGGGCGATGCCGATCACTGCTTGATGGAGGTGCGTATCCTGATGCGCACGCCCAAGGGTGAGAAGGCCCCCAAATCCGCACCGATGTTCCTTGTCCCGGATGGCGAGCCATTCGCCGCCGCGAGCCACCTGATCGGCACCGCGCTCGCCGGAGTGTTCGATCAGGACATGGGCAACCTGCCACATGTGCAGGAAGGGCTGAAAGCCTCGCACAACCGGCAGATCGAACTCGGCCACTACCAGGAAAGCCGCATCCGCCAATTTGCACAAACGATGGAAAAGTATCTGTCTGGCGAACTTCCCAAACCGGCGTGACGATCCCCCTGGTCTCGCTCGCCTCGGGGGTTCTGCCCGAGTTTTCGCCCGAGCAAACCGCGGCGGCGGCGGCGGCGGTGGCGGCGGGTTGGCCCGCGGTCGGGATCTGGGTCGATCCGGCAACCTGGACCGCTGCCACTGCGGCCGAAGTTCGTTCTCGCACCAACGATGCCGGGGTGGCCGTGCTCGATGTCGAAGTCGTCTGGCTCAAGCCAGGCGCTGACGATCCCGACCATTTCCGGATCATCGATGCCGGGGTGGCAGTCGGTGCCCGCAACGTCCTGGTGGTAAGCTCTGACCCTGATCCGCAGGCCACTGCCGCCAAGCTTGGATGCTTGGCAGATCATGCAGCACAAGCAGGGATCCGGATCTCGCTGGAGTTTGCCGCATTTACCGAAGTGCGAAGTCTGGCTGCCGCTTGCGCGATCCTCGATCAGCCGGGCTGCGAACAAGTCGGCCTGCTGATCGATCCGCTGCATTTTATTCGGACCGGAGCGCTGCCAGACGAGCTTCGCGCCATCGCTGCGGACCGGTTTCATTACGCCCAGTTCTGCGATGCAAAGGCCCAGGGCCCATCGCCCGATGATGTGCCAGCGATCATTGAGGAGGCGCTTGACCTGCGCTTGGCGATTTGTGCCGGGGGTTTGCCGCTTGGTGCAATTCACGGCGCGTTGCCGCATGACTTGCCGCTAAGCATCAAATTGCGCTCCAAAGCGCTGCGCGAAGCCTATCCCGATCCCGCTGACCGCGCCCGCGCGCTGCTGCACTCGACCCGCGCGGGGTTGACCCGACTTTTGCTGCCCGCAGCCGCGTGATCCTCGGCCTGCACCACGCCTGATCTCGACCGGCTGAGTGCGTTTTATCGCGATCTCATGGGGTTCGAGGTTGTGCTCGAAACCGCTTGGGAGTCGGGCAATACCACCGCCGACAGGATCTTCGGGCTGAAAGGTACTGCGGGCCGTTTGCACTGCCAGCGATGACCTAGTCGATCGTCCCGACCAGCGCCCCGACCGGATATAGTTCGCCCTCGGTGCCGATGACCCGCAGCGTGCCACTGGTTTGGGCCTCGATCTCGACTGTCGTCTTGTCGGTTTCGACGGTGTAGAGTACTTCACCCGCGCTGACTTGCTCACCGTCGCCGAACATCCATTCGCTCAGCGTCATTTCGGCCGCCGACATGCCGATTTTGGGGATGCGCAGCTCAGTCGCCATCTATCGTTTCCAGTCCATCGTGGTGTGGATCGCGGCCTTGATTCCGTCCTTGGTCGGAATCCACGCCTGCTCCAGTGCATTGGCCATCGGCACCGGCGAGAACGCCCCGCCGACGCGTTGGACCGGCGCCTTGAGTTCGTTGAACGCCCGCTCGGTTATCCGCGCTGAAATCTCCGCGCCGGTGCCATAGGCCTTGACCGCCTCGTGCAGCACCACCGCGCGGCCGGTCTTGCGGACCGAAGCGAGCACGGCGGCTTCGTCGTACGGCGCGATAGTGCGCAGATCGATCACTTCGACCGATATCCCCTGATCCTTGAGTTCAGCCGCCACGGCAATCGCATCAAGCACTGTGCGGCCATACGTTATCAGAGACACG
The DNA here is from genome assembly GCA_025359445.1 of Sphingomonadaceae bacterium. GTDB lineage: Bacteria > Pseudomonadota > Alphaproteobacteria > Sphingomonadales > Sphingomonadaceae > Novosphingobium. The sequence goes on along the minus strand of JANYGB010000064.1, from coordinate 28,236 downwards.
TCGCTGCCTTCGACCGGCACCGCCGCTTTGCCCAGCGGGACAAAATGCCCGGCCCCGGGATCGTCGGATTGCTGCGCGTAACACAGGATGTTCTCGATAAAGATCACCGGATCGTTGCAGGCAATTGCCGCGCGCATCAGCCCCTGGGCATCGGCGGCGTTCGACGGTGTGACGATCTTGAGCCCTGGAACATGCGCGAACCACGCTTCGAGCATATCCGAATGCTGCCCACCGAAGCCGACCCCAACCCCGGTGGTGGTGCGGATCACCAGCGGCACATTGGTCTGCCCGCCCGACATGAACCGCAGTTTCGCCGCGTGATTGACAATCTGGTCCATCGCCACGGTGACGAAATTCATCAGCATGATCTCGGCAATCGGACGGAACCCGGCGAGTGCCGCGCCGACGCAGGCGCCCATGATCGCCTGTTCCGAGATCGGGGTCGCCCGGATCCGGTGCTCACCGTATTTTTCGGACAGCCCTGACGAAATTTTGAACACCCCGCCGCCTTGCTTGGCCGCAACATCTTCGCCCAGCAGGATCACGCCCTCGTCTTCGGCCATCGCCTCATCAATCGCGCGATTGAGCGCCTGAACCATCGAAATCTTGCCGCTCATGAGCCGTACTCCCCAGCCAGCACCGGTTCTTCGAAGACATCCAGCGTCAGCTCTTCGGGTCCGGGCAAAGGACTGGCGAAGGCAAATTCGGCAGCGGCATCAAGCTCGGCGTCGATATCTGCGACGATAGCGTCGAGTTCGGCTTCGGTGAACTGGCGCTCAAGCATCAAGGTGCGCAGCCGTGGCAGCGGATCAGCGGCCGCCATTTCGGCAAGGTGTTCGGGCGGCATGTAGGAGAAATCGGCTCCGAAGAAATGCCCGAGCATACGGTAACACATCGCCTCGATCAGCGTCGGTCCCTCGCCTGCGCGGGCCCGGTCGACCGCTTCCTTAGCAACAGCATACATTGCCTCGGCATCGTTCCCGTCCACTGTCACGGCGCGCATGTTGTAAGCCTCGGCGCGCTGCGCGATGCTTTGCACTTTGGTGTGATCGGCAAAGGCAGTGTGCTCGCCATAGCGGTTGTTCTGACAAAAAAAGATCACCGGCAACTGCCACAGCTGCGCCATGTTCATTGCTTCGTGAAAGGCGCCGATATTGGTCGCGCCATCGCCGAAGCAGGTCACCGTAACGCGCTTGTCCCCGCGGTTCTGCGAAGCGAGCGCGAGGCCATTGGCGATCGGCAGGCCCGATCCGACCACCCCGGTGGTGACCATCACGCCGCTGGCCGGATGGGTGATGTGCATCGGTCCACCCTTGCCTTTGCAAGTGCCGGTCGCGCGCCCGGCAATCTCGGCATAAAGCAGGTCGAGCGGGACACCCTTGGCGATCTGGTCGTGCTGGCCGCGATAGGTGGTGACCAGGTAATCGCTCGGTTCGAGCGCCGCCATCATCGCTGCCGAGGCGAGTTCTTGCCCGCGATACGTGTAATACAGCACTGCGAGCTTGCCTGTCATCAGCAGCGAACGGAATTTTTCGTCCGAGCGCGCCACGCGCATGGTCCGGGTGTAGATATCGAGCAGTTTTTCACGGTCCATTGGTTCAGACTCCATTCGCGGGGTCAGCGGAGATCGCGGCGCTCGGACGCGCGGCGACACGAACAGACCAGGCTTTGAGACGGTTGAGTCCATCGGGGATCGGCTGACCGACTTGCGCGCCGAAGTCGACGAAGGCGTAAAGCAGGATGTCGACGAGGGTAAACTGGTCTCCGCAGACCCATTCTTGCCCGGCGAGCCGGGCATCGATCCCGCTCAAGCCGTCGCGCGCATAGGTTTTGTTGCCCTCTGCCGCTTCGGGCACGCAGAGCATGCGGCTCTCGAACATCGGCAAACCCTCGGCGCTGCGGAAGCCGTTGGTCATCGGTACTACCACGGCCTGATCGATTGTGCGGAGCGCGCTGCGGGTTTGCGCGCGTTCTTCAGCCGAGGTGCCGAGCAATGGCGGCTGGGGATGCAGTTCCTCAAGATATTCGCAGATCGCAAGGCTTTCGGCGAGCACGCTGCCATCATCGAGTTCGAGCCCCGGCACGCCGCCGGCCGGATTTTTGGCGAGATAGCCTGGCTGGCGATTCTCACCAGCGATGATGTCGACGAACACCCGCTCGACCGCGACGCCCTTTTCGGCGAGGTACATTGTCACCACGCGTGGGTTGGGCCCAACTGACTGGTACAGCCGCATCAGAACTGCACCCGCTTGGTATAGCCGCCATCGACGATAATATTGGTCCCGGTGGTGTAACTCGACGCGGGGCTGGCAAGGAACACGACCGCGCGGGCGACTTCGTCGGGCGCGCCTAGCCGGCCCATTGGCATCTGCGCGACCGTTCCGTTGTAAAAGTCAGGCATCGCGCCCTTGATCGCCTCCCAGTTGCCGGTCGCATATTCGACCGGCCCGGGCGAGACGGCGTTGACCCTGATGCCCTGCCCTGCCAGCGCCTGGCCAAGCTGCTTGGCGTAAGTCAGCAGCGCGGCTTTCAATGCATTGAAAGCCTGCGGCATAATGAAGGTTTCAACCGCAGCAGTGGTCGACAGGAACACGACCGAGCCATTGCCCGCCGCCGCGAGCGCCGGGGTGAGCACCTCCATTCCCAGCACCGCCCCCATGATGTCGATATCAAAGCAGCGCTGCCAATCCTGCGTTGCGCCCATGCCTGAAGCACTGGCAGTATGGATAAAGATGTCACAGCCGCCAAGCTGCTCGGCAGCCCCGGCAAGCCAGTCCTTATATCCTTCAGCGTTGTCGGTCATGTCGAAGGCGGTGCCATGCGCTTTGCCGGGATTACCCGCGACGCTGGCCACTGCCGCGTCGATCCGGCCCTGATCGCGCGAGAAGAACGCCACGTCGGCACCCTCTGCGGTAAACAGTTTGACCGTTTCGAGGCCGATCCCATGGGCCCCGCCATTCATGATGACTTTTTTGCCGGTGAGCCCCAGGTCCATCGTGCCTCTCCTTGAAATCGTGGTTGTTCCATTGCCGCTATGCACGTGATTCGGGTGCCGCCAATTGGCAAAAATGGGGGTGCCTCGCTGCCCTGCCCGGTTTTGATAGTTTTCGCCTGCGCTGCGCTAACCTAGCCTTGCGCAACGGGAGAACGAGAATGGCCTTTGCCGGACCATTGCCGGATCAGCTGGCGATCCGCGCGCTTAACGAGGCCTACGCCGATGCGGTGTTCCGCCGCGACGCGAAGGCGTGGGGCGATTGCTGGACCGAGGCATCGACCTGGCACCTGATGGGCAGCACCATCACCGGCAGGGCTGCGATCATCGCGGCGTGGGAGGCCGCCATGCCGAGCTTCCAATTTGTCGCGTTCTTTGTCCAGCAAGGCCCGCTGCTGGTTGACGGCGATAGTGCGAGCGGCACCGTTTACACCCATGAAGTGCTGGAAAACCTGGCCGGCGCCTTGCTCCGCCCGGTCGGGCGCTACGACGATCGCTACACCAAGCAAGACGGCCGCTGGTTGTTTGCCGAGCGCAATTATACAATGCTGAAAGGATAGCCGCCATGCCCGTGGTCATTGCCGGGGAAATCGATTTCCCGCCCGCCAACCGCGACGATGCGCTGGCTGGCGCGAACGATCTGATTGCCATGGCCCTGGCCGAACCTGGCTGCTGCCACTACGCCTGGACTGCCGACCCGCATCTGCCCGGACGGGTCCACGTGTTCGAGCAGTGGGATAACGGCGAACAATTGCAGGATCACCTCGATGGTCCAGCCTATCGCGGGATGCTCGCCCACTTGGGCCAATTCTCGCTCTTGGAGGCGGTAACCCGGAAATACCGCTGCGATCTGATCGAGCCGGTTTACGGACCCGACGGGATCGCCTCAGCCACATTTATTACCTCATAAGGAACAAAGCCATGGCCAATCTATCAGGCAAAGTCGCCGTAGTGCTGGGTGCCGCCGGGGCGGATAACATGGGCCAGCACATCGCCTCTGCTTTGGCCGATGCCGGGGCGAAAGTGGTTGTCGCGGGACGCAACACCGACGAACTGAAATTATTCGCGGGCAAAATCGCCGGCGATTGGCTGGCGTGCGACATCACCAGCAAGGCAGATGTCGAAGCGCTGGCCGCCCAGACTGTCGAGCGTCATGGAAAGGTCGATATTGCGATCAACGCCACCGGCTGGGGCTTGCTGAAATCGATGCACGACATCTCGGAGGAAGAACTCGAGCAGATCGTCGCGCTGCAGTTCAACGGGGTGCACCATTTCTTGAGCGCGTTTGTCCGCGCCATGCCCAAAGGCGGCTCATTGATGCAGATCTCTTCGGCGACAACCCAGTGCCTGATCGACGATCATGCGGCCTATATCGGGACCAAGGCGGGGGCCGACGCGCTGATCCGCTGCGTCGCCAACCAATACGGCCCGCAAGGCATCCGCGCCAACACGCTCTCGCCCGGCTTTACCTCCAGCCCGATGACCGCGCAGGCTTTTGCCACTCCGGGGCTCGCCGATGCCTTCGTCAAAGAATATCCGCTCGGCCGCCTCGGCACCTCGGACGATATCGCCAAGGCAGCAGTGTGGGTCGCGAGCGACGATTGCTTCATGACCGGGCAGAATTTCCAGGTCAACGGCGGGCTGACGCTGCGCCGCAATCCGCGCGGGGAGGAAATTGGCGCATCGGTGGTTGCCGCGATGGCCGCCGCGAATCCCTAGACCTTCCCGCGAATATCCTCGCGCAGCAGATCCTTGCGGACCTTGCCCGATGCGGTACGCGGCACGTCGGTGACAAATTCGAAACGCTCGGGGCACTTCTGCCGGGCCAGACCAGCAGCCAGAACATGCGCCGCCAAGTCGTCCGCAGTCGCGCTGCCACTTAGCACGACATAAGCACAGATCCCCTCGCCCAGCCGCAGATGTGGCATCGCGACCACTGCGGCTTCGCGGACAGCGGTATGCGCCTGCAGCACGTCCTCGATTTCCTTCGCGCTGATGTTTTCCCCGCCGCGGATAATCAGGTCCTTCTTGCGTCCGGTAATCACCAGTGCGCCCCCTAGGGTGAGGTGGCCGATATCGCCGGTGCGGAAATAACCACTGGCAGTGATCGCGGCGGCTGTTTGATCGGGATCGGCATAGCCCATAAACATCGCCGGTCCGCGTGCCAGAACTTCGCCGTCGTGGCCGGCAGCCAGCGGGCGCTCGTCATCATCGACGATCAGGAGGTCGTAATCGATCGGCTGGCCGTCGCTCTCGGCAGCAAGGCCGGGATCGCGGTCGGGCAGGTATCCCTGCGTCACCAGCGGCACTTCCGAGCTGCCATAGACCCGGTAGGCGCAAGGATTGGCCAAAGCCGCATTGGCCGCGCGGACCAGATCGGCCGGTACCGCCGCGCCGCCGCAGGCAAAGCGCTGGAAGCTCGGCAAACTGCGGCCGGTTTCACGCGCCACCTGGCACAGCTCCATCAGAAACGGCGTGGCCGCGACGGTCGAGGTTACCTGATAGCGCTCGATCAGATCGGCTGCGCGGGCCGCATCCCACGTCTCCATCAGCACGGTCCGAGAACCAATCTGGAACGGCTTCTCAAGCCCGCCGCTGTAGCCGCTGATGTGAGTCACCGGCGATGGCATCAGCGCCACATCCTGGCCTACGATCCGGGCGTGCGCAGCCGTCACTTGCGCCACGCGTGCCAGCGTGTTGTGCGAATGGAGGACCGCCTTGGGCCGCCCGGTCGTCCCCGAGGTGTAAAGCAGCAACTTGACGCTGTCGGGATCGACCTGCGGGAGCGCGTGCGTGAGCCCGCGGCCATGCGCAACGAGGCTGGCGAACGAAGGCTCGCGCGCTTCGGGACGGACGTAAATGACCTGCGTCAGATCGGGCAAATCAGGCTGGATCCGATCGACCATTGCGGCATAATCGATCGAGCGGAAGGTTTCGGCAACGAAGAATGCCTTGGCACCGCAATCGCCAAGCATCTGCTTAACCTCGGCATCGCGGTAGATGTGCACGATCGGAGCGATCACGAAACCGCCGAGCGATGCAGCAAGGTTAATCACCGCCGCTTCGCTCCAGTTCGGGGTCTGGAAGCCGATCACATCGCTCGGAAGCAGGCCCAGATCGATCAGCGCCCGGGCCAGCGCTTCGCCATCGGCGAGCAGGCTGGCATAGGTCGGCTCGGCTGGATCGCCGAGGAAAACCACCGCATCGCCATCGCTTTCGGCGCGCGCCCTGGCATGGTCGCCAAGTGTTTGGTTCGCCCAGAACCCGTTGGCATAGCGCCGCAGATGACCGGGCAATGATAGCGGGAATTGCATGATCAGAGCTTGAGCAACTGTTTGCCCCGGTTGGCTCCCGAAAACAGCCGTTGCAGCGTCTTCGGCGCGTTTTCGAACCCGTGCTGCACATCCTCGCGGTAAGTCAGCTTGCCGGCCTGAACGAGGTTGACCATTCGGGTGCGGAGCCCAGGAAATTCACTCGCCCAGTCGATCACGATGAACCCCTCCATGCGCGCCCGGCGGAAGACCAGGTTGAAATAGTTTTCCGGCCCCGCCGGCAGTGTGCCGGTTTCGTAACGGCTGATCCCGCCGCAAATCACCACGCGCGCGCCGGTGCCGATTTGCGACAACATGTCGTTGAGAATCTTGCCCCCGACATTGTCGAAAATCACATTGACTCCGCCCGGAGCGAGCGCCTTGATCTGCTCGCGGATCGGCCCCGCCTTGTAGTCGATCGCGTGATCGTAACCCGCTTCCTGCGTCAACCACGCGCATTTCTCGGCTCCGCCCGCGATGCCGATTGTGGTGCAACCCGCGATCTTGGCGAGCTGACCGACGATCGATCCGGTTGCGCCCGCCGCGCCTGACACGAGGACCACATCACCCGGCAGCGGCTGGCCGATTTTGAACAGCCCGCACCATGCAGTCATCCCGGTGGTACCAAGGACCGAGAGCATCGCGGTCGGCGGCAGACCAGGCTCACACAGGTTGAGGCCTTCGCCCGAATGCACAACATGTTCGGACCAGAGCGAAGATCCCGCGAGCAGCGCTCCAACCGGAAAGCGCCCGCCATTGCTTTCCACCACTTCGAGAATCGCCGAGCCACGCATGACGTCGCCGATCGCCATCGGTGCGACATAATCGGCGACGTTTTCCATCCAGCCCTTTTGCGCCGGATCGAACCCGAGATAGCGTGTCTGGAGCAGCATCTCTCCGGGGCCGGGCGGCGGCAATATGGCTTCGGCCAGTTGCAGATCGTCGTCGGCCAGCGCACGGCCAACGGGGTGTGCAGCAAGCCGCCATTGCCGGGTCGAAGTCATGCTGCCGCCCTGAGCGGTGTAACCGCCTGCCGGTACAGCGGATTGTCCGCCGCGTAGAAGTTGCAGTGAAAGCCCGAAGGCACGCGGAATGGGATTTGCACGGTCGCCAGCGGCCCGGCGGCAATGTCTTTGGCTGCGAAAATCGCCAGCTCGCTGGTCGGCGCATTGGCACGGTGGACCAGCGTCATCGCGTATCCGTCCGCCTCTTCGGTGCTGCCAAGTCGCGGCGCGAACACCAGTTCTCCTGCGGCGGCCCCTGCACCGAAGTGAAAGATGTCTTCGGCCCCGGTTTCAGTATCGAAGCGCAGCACCGCGTCCATTCCTTCGATCCGGCCATCGCGCGAATTGAGGTTGATATTGGCAAAGCTGTGGCGGCTTTTGCGGGTAATCAGCCGGTCATCAGGTCGGGGAAACTGGATATCGCGGTCGTTGAGCACTTCTTCGGTCATCGAACCGGCAGCAATGTCGATCGTCCAACGCCGGAGCGATTGCTGGGTATCGCCGTGAGTCAGCCGCTCGCCATGCTGATCGGTGAACAGCGCGGTGCCGTTCGCCGCGGCGACATCGGCGAGGATCTTGCCGTCCTGCTCCCAAACGTTGAGCTCGTGGAACATGTGGCGCGGTTCGAATTCGAACCAACGGACATCGTCCGCCCCGCCCTCGCGCGGCATTAACCCGATCTTGGTCGGACGCCCGGTGTTCCACGCGGTCATCGGACCGCCACTCATGAACCGCTGCAAGTCGGTGTCGATCGGGATAATCGGGAAGACCACCCAGTTCTCGGTCAGGAAGAAGGTGTGGATCAGCGCATTGTGCGGGACGGGGATCACTGCGCTGTGCCGCACCGCTCCGTCCGCGGTAATGATGTCATAGCGCAGCTCGGGCGCGCCCATGTAGCCGTTGATCATCGCCCCGATGTTGATCAGTTCGCCGGTGGCGTAATCGACTTTGGGATGTGCCGAAAAGGTGCTGGTGATCTTGCCGTCGTAGTCGTGCTCACCCAGCGTCGAAAGATCGCGCGGATCGAGCACCACCGGCTTGGCTCCCTCCATCAACGCCATGAGCTTGCCGCCGTGCAGGATCAGGTTGGTGTTGGCGGTGTTGTAGGTCTTGCCCTGCACGCTGGGATCAGCGGTCAGCGGGTTGCCGAACATTCCGAACAAGCGCTTTCCCGCCGCCCGTTCGAGCTCGAACTTTTCGGTCCGCACCCAGCGATTGCACAGCGAGACCCTCCCGTCTTCGAAGTGCAAGGCATAGACCATCCCGTCGCCATCGAACCAGTGATAGTCGCCCTCACGCGTGGGATAGAGCGGCTCGGGTCCGTTGCGGAAAAACACCCCCGCCAAGTCGCGCTGCAGTTCTCCTTCGACGATCAGATCGGGCGCACTCGCTTCGAAGCGCACCGGTTGGTGATGCCCGGAAAGATATGGATGGTCGAAAAAGGCCTGGGTCATTGCAGCGACAATCCTGAACTATGGCGCGCCTCCACTGCTGTGAAGGCGCGCCAGTTGTACCCCCGAACGACTTGCAACCGATTAGAACTTGATCCGCACTTCGGCCCCGACCTGGCGCGGCGCATAGGGGCCTGAGAACGTGAACAACCCGGCGACCGGAAGGGTCGAAGAAATGTCGTGGAAGTTCGTCAGGTTGCGGCCGTAAAGCGAAAATCCGATCTCACGTCCCTGGCCGAGCAGGAAGGTGTATCCAATTTGCGCGGAGACATTTTCGCGGTCCTGCGTAAAGCAACGATTATCGTTAGTCACCGCACCCGGTATCACCGGCTTGTTGGGCGCTATGCAAGTCGCCACCTTGCTCTGAAAACGCATCAGGACATTGGCATCGAACCGGCCGCCTTGTCCCTCGCGTGTGTAATTCAAGCCCGCCGACCACAGGAATTTCGGTGCCCGGCGCAGGGTCAGGGTTGAAACATCGTCTGGAATGAGATCTTTCGGGGAGCCGGTGGTCAGACCGACAACATCATTGAAGAACCGGTCGTACTTCGCATCGGTGTACGAGAACGAACCATTGAAGCTGAGCTCTGGCGATAGCTGGGCAATCGTTTCGATTTCGAACCCTTTGATGGTCGCCGACGAGGCGTTTTTGACCACGGTTTCCTGCGGATTGGCCGAGCCCGGAGGCGTGGGCTGGACCACCTCTTCCTGCTTGTTGTTATACTTGGTGTAGTAGAAAGCGACGTTGGTGCGAAGGGTACCGCCCAGCCAGTCCGCCTTCAGCCCCGTTTCGTAAGCATCGACGATTTCAGGCTGGTAGGGCCCCAGCGAAGTCGGCGATGCAGCACGACCATTGAAGCCGCCAGAACGAAATCCTTTTGAAAAGGACGCGTAAATCATCTTGCCTGGCTCAAGCGTGTACTGCGCATTGGCGCGCCAGGTGAATTTGCCAAAACTGACCGTGCCTGAGCAGTTATTGCCGGCACCGTAAGCCGGCACTCCCGGCGCAAACAGGCCGGTCACCACCACGCATTCAACCCCGGTGTAACTTGGCCGCGAGACCTGAACGAGCGCCGCGATCTGGCCATAGTTATTGAAGATCCGCTTCTGGTCTTCGGTATAGCGCGCGCCGACCGACACCTTCAGCTTGTCTGACAGCTTGAATTGAACGTCGGTGAACCCGGCATAGGATTTCGAATTGTGTTCGACGTGCTGACCCAGCGTAAACCCGCCAAACACCGGACCGAACGCGGTAAATTGGTTGAGAACGTAGTTGCTGTCGAAATAGTAGCCGCCTAGCAAGACGTTCACGTGGTCAGAAATGTCCGCAACCAAGCGCACTTCCTGGCTGAATTGGTGATAATCCTGCATGCGGCGAGTGGCAAAGAAGTTGGCCGAGCTGCCATCGAAATCCTGGCTAACGTCCTCGTTGTTCTTGCGGTAGCCGGTGGTCGAATACAAGGTGACGGATGGTGCCACCTTCCATTCGATATTGGCGGTGATCGCGTCAGTATTGTTTTTGACCCCGCGCGGCGCGGTTTCATAGGTGATCAACGAGCCGCGACCCGGCGTTGAAAACCGGTTGCATTCAACCGGAGGCGAAAAACCCGGAGCCCCTGCAGCAACACAAATCAGGTCACGCCCATCGGATTCAGGGATTGAAACCGTCTCGCCCCGCTCACGGCTGTGCTCATAAGTCACTTGCGCAGAAAACGTGTCGTTCGGTTGGATCAGCGCTGTAACCCCGCCGCTGAGCGTTTCATAGCGGCCATCCTTCCGGTTTTGCGACAAATTCTGAACGAAACCGCCAGTCCGATCCCAATAGCCGAACGCCTTGAGCGAGAGGAACCCGCCAAGTTCGCCGCTGTTGACCACAAGGCGGCCGCGTACGGTCTCGTAACTTGCGTAAGAAAATTGTGCCTTGAGCCCGGCGTCTCGCGTTGGCTTGGACCGGGTCACACTGATAACCCCGCCGATCGTGTTGCGGCCAAACAACGTGCCTTGCGGTCCGCGCAGCACTTCAAGCCGCTCCATATCGAAGCTGTCGAGAAGTTGGCCGGTATTGGTGCCGATGAACACCCCGTCAACCGACACGCCGACGGCCGGGTCGAAGCTCTTTTCGATGTCTTCGAAGCTGATGCCGCGGATGGCGATTGCTGCTGCGCTGGGACCGGCGCCCACGCTGTCGATCACCAGGCTTGGGGTCCGTCCGGCCAGGTCCCGGATGTCCTTGATCGTTGCCTGCTCAAGCGACCTCTGATCAAATGCCGTAACTGCGACCGGCACGGTCTGAATGCTTTCCGCTCGCTTCTGTGCAGTCACCACGATCTCGCGGATGGCACCCTGCTCTTCACTCGGAGCCTTGTCCTGGGCGTATGCCGGTTGGGCCAGTGCAGTTGCAATCGCTGCTGTTGAAACCAGCTTGAGCGCCGTTAGGGTTTTCATGGGTGCCTCCCTCTCCAGTTGATTCGGGCCCCGCGGTTTCTCCGCAGCGATAGTTCCGAATGTCTCTAAGACTGTTGAAGAGTGTGAAAGCGCACAACCGACAAAAATGACAGTCGGCTTTCGCCCGCCGCAGCCTAGGCTCGGTTTGTAACATGGGCGATTGATGCCTTGAGGGGACCAGTCGATGACGGTCGAAACGCGCCGCACTTTCTGCCGGTTTTGCCACGCGAATTGCGCGATGTTGGCCGATGTCGAAGACGGCCGTGTCGTAGCGGTTCGAGGCGATCCCGATGATCCAGTGTTCGGCGGTTACACTTGCATCAAGGGCCGGCAACTGGCCGATGCGCACAACTCATCAGATCGCTTGCGCGCATGCCGCAAACGCACCAACGACGGCGGCTGGACCGACCTGGCGACCGAGACAGCACTTGACGAGATTGCCGCGCAACTTGCCGAAATTACCGTCAAACATGGCCCACACGCGGTCGCAATTTACGCTGGCTCCTATGCCTTCCAGAACAGCGCCGGAGTCGCGACAGCCTCCGCATTTGCGCAAGGGCTGGGCTCGCGCAACATGTACACCAGCGTCACTCTCGATCAGCCGGCCAAGGTCTATACGACCATGCGTTACGGCTATTGGGAAGCCGGGATGCATAGCTTCGATACTGCCGATGTCTGCTTCATGATCGGCAACAATCCGATCGTTTCGCACTACGCGCCGCCGGGCTCGCTGCCGCCGTTTTCACCGTCGCGCCGGTTGCGCGATGCAAAGGCGCGCGGGCTCAAACTTATCGTCGCCGACCCACGTGAAAGCGATGTCGCCAAGCTGGCCGATCTCTATCTTCCGGTGATTCCGGGTGAAGATGCCGCAATGCTTGCAGCGATAATCCGCGTGATCATCGACGAGGAACTGTACGACCGCAATTTCGTTGGCGCGCATGTCGATGGGTTCGATGAATTAAAGGCAGCGGTTGCGGAGTTTAGCCCCGAAATGGCCGGGGCGCGTTGCGGTCTGGAGCCTGCGCAAATCGTGGCGGCGGCGCGGATGTTCGCCGGGGCCCAACGCGGCATCGCCTCGACCGGGACAGGGACCGAGATGGCCGGGCAAGGCACGCTGGTGGCCTATCTCGTATGCTCGCTCAACATCATCTGCGCGCGGTTTTGCCAGGAAGGCGAACTGTCCTCGATCCCGCGCGTGTTCACCGCAGTATCGCCGCGCCGCGCACAGGTTGGCGCGCCTATACCGATGTTCGGCAAGGGATTTCCTCAATCGCGGTTCCGCGACCTGACGCACCTCGGCACCGAAATGCCATGCAATGTCCTCGCTGATGAAATCCTGACCCCCGGTGACGGCCAGATTCGGGCATTGATCAACATCGGCGGCAACCCGGTTGTGGCTTTTCCCGATCAGGACAAGATCACCCGCGCGCTCGATTCGCTTGAACTGCTGGTCAGTGTCGATGTGATCATGGCGCAAACCGCGCGCCGCTCTCACTACGTCTTGGCCCCAAAAATGTGCCTTGAGCGCGAGGACATCAGTAACCTCTCCGAATGGTGGTACGAGGTGCCCTATGCCCGCTACACCGAGGCGCTGGTCGAGGCGCCGGGGGACCTGATCGACGAGTATGCAATGTTGTGGGGGCTAGCGCAGCGGATGGGCTTTGCGTTGCCGTTGGCGGGCGGGCCCTGCCCCGTTGACGCCTTGCCCAACAAGGCCGATTACCTTGATTTGATGGCCGCCGGATGTCTCGTGCCGCCAACCACGGTTCGCGCCGATACGGTCGATGGCGCGGCGGTGATCTATGCCGACCTGCACCCCAAGGTCGAGCCAGCTGACCCGGCCAGCGCCAGCCGGTTCGATCTGGCCGCAGGCGGCATGCCGCAACAGTTAGCTGCAAACGTGGCAGGGTCTGCGGGTGAACGCGCCGGATTCGATTTTCTGCTGGTTTCGCGCCGCACCAAGACCCGCTTCAACTCGACTGGCGGGCACCTCAAGGCGCTCAAGGCCAAACGCACGACCAACCCGGCCCACCTCAATCCGGCCGATCTGGAGCGTCTGGGAATCGCCGAGGGAGATCTGGTGCAGATCGAATCTGCCGCGGGTACCATCGTCGGTGTGGCCGAAGCTTCCCCCGGGGTGCGGCCCGGGATTGTTTCGATTGCGCATGCCTATGGCGATGCCGGCAGCGGACCCGCAACGGTGCGCGATCAGGGGGTGTCCACCAACCGTCTGGTGCGCGAAACCAGCAACTTCGATCCAATCACCGGGCAGAGCCTGCAAAGCGCGATACCCGTCAATATCGCCCGCTACGATAACTGAAAGCCTGTATCTCCATGTCCACCAACCGTCGTTTCCTGCTGGCGCGCCGCCCCGCTGGCATCCCGGTCGCCGATGATTTCGTGTTGTCCGAAGAGGCTTTGCCCGATCTGACAGACGGACAATTTCTGATCCGCAACCGCTACGCCTCGCTCGATCCCGCGATCCGTGGATGGATGGACGATGCCCCAAGCTATATGCCGCCGATCCCCCTCGGTAGCCCGGTTCGCGCCAGCACCGTCGGCGAAGTGACGGCGAGCAAGTCGGCTGATTTTCCAGTTGGCACCTGGGTGGCAGGACTTAACGCGATCGAAGAATATTCGGTCGGTGCGGCGGGCGGCTTTACGCAGGCTATCGACGTGTCGATTGTCCCCTCGCCGACCAACTTTCTGTCCATCCTCGGCGCGGTCGGGATGACGGCCTATTTTGGCTATTTGAGGGCTTGCGAGCCCAAACCCGGCGACACCGTGCTGGTCACCGGAGCCGCCGGCGCGGTTGGTTCGCTGGTTGGACAGATCGCCAAGCTGAACGGGGCGGCGAGAGTTATCGGGATTGCCGGGGGACCGGAGAAATGCGCCCGGCTGATCCAGCGCTATGGGTTCGATGCCGCCATCGACTATCGCGGCAAGGATGTTGCCGCGCTGAGCGCTGCAATCGCGGCCGAGGCGCCGAACGGGGTTGATGTAATATTCGAGAACGTCGGCGGCGATGTGCTCGATGCAGGGCTTAACAACCTGGCAATGCATGCCCGGATCGGGCTGTGCGGCCTGATCAGCGAATACAACAATCCGGGTGAAAAGACCGGTGCGCGCAATGTCTGGCAGCTAATCGTGAAGCGCGCGACGATGCGCGGATTGCTGGTGGCGGACTATGTCCCCGATTTCCCAACCGGAATCACGGCGATGGCGGGCTGGCTGCGCGAGGGCAAACTGGTATTCGACGAGCATGTCGATCAGGGCATCGAGAACGCGCTTCCCGCCTTCCTGCGGCTGTTCAGCGGCACCAACGACGGCAAGATGATCCTGGCCTTAGGGACCGAAGCATGACCGAAATCAAACGCGGTCGCGACCTTGGCGGGCGCAAGGCCGTGGTGACCGGGGCTGCCTCGGGCATTGGCGCCGCAGTGGTTGCGCGGCTGCTGGCCGAGGGGTGCGACGTGCTCGCAGTTGACCTCAATTCTGCGGGGCTGGCAGGCACTCACAACCTTGCAGTCGATGTCAACGATGCCGCTGCGATCGCTGCCGAAGTCCAAGCCAAACTCGGCGGCTGCGACATCCTGATCAACAACGCCGGGGTCTGCCCGGCGAGCCCGCTTGGCGACATGACCGACGCGATGTGGGAGCATGCCTTGTCAGTCAACGTCACAGCGGTGATGCAACTGACCCGCGCCTTGCTGCCCTTGCTCAAGCGGTCTGCGGCAGGCCGGGTGATCAACACCGGCTCAATCTTGTCGCGCTATGGCGATGCCGGGCTGGTGGCCTATACCACCTCGAAACATGCGGTATTGGGACTGACCCGGGCACTCGCGATGGAGCTGGGACCAGACAGGATCACCGTCAACTGCGTCCAGCCCGGGGCAATCGAGACGGGCATGACCCGGCCGATGTTCCAGTCCAATCCCGCCAGCCTGACCTACTATGCTGATAAATCCGCACTCGGCCGGATCGGCCAGCCCGAAGATATCGCCGATGTCATGGTGTTCCTCGCCACCGACGATGCCCGGTTCATGACCGGCCAGGGGATCATGGTCGATGGCGGGGTGATGGTGCATTCATGAGCCGGGGTACTAGCAAATTGACGCGTCGAACCTGCGCCTTGGCGGTGGCAAGGACAGGACAGACAAGGAGACCGCAGTGAACGATTTGAGTCCAGTCCCCAGCTTGATGGACCCAGAAGTGATGCAGAATCCCTTCCCGCTTTATCAGTGGGCGCTGGCCAATGCCCCGGTGCTCGAAATGCCCGGCACCGGCATGCGCATGGTGATGAATTACGCCTTGTGTGCCGAAGCGACCGGCCGGGTAGAGGAATTTTCCAACGATTTCACCGCGGCGATATCGGGCGCAATGTCAGCGGATGAAGAAGTTGCGGCGATCAGCGCGCAAGGCTGGCCGCAGATAAATACACTCCTCACCGCCGATCCGCCAGTCCACACGCGGTTTCGCAAGCTGGTCAACCTCGCCTTCTCAATGCCGCGGGTCAACGCGATGGAAGAAGGCATTCGCGGTAAGGTCGACGCGCTGATCGACGGGTTTATCGACAAGGGCGAATGCGAGTTTGTCTCGCAGTTCGCAGTCGGGCTGCCGGTGCAGGTAATCTGCGAGCAGCTCGGGTTTGAGCTGTCCGAGCAGGCCAACGTCAAACGCTGGTCCGACGCTTTCGCCGATCGGCTCGGCCACATGATCTCGCGCGAACGCGAGCTGGAATGCGCGCGCGAGGTGGTCGAATTCCAGCATGCTGTGAAAGCCAAGATCGATTTGCGGCGCGTAGCTCCGACCGATGATCTGCTGTCCGATGTGGTTAATGCCCGGATCGGCGGCGAAACCCCGCTCGACGATGCGGAGATTCTGTCGATTGCTCAGCAGCTCATGGTGGCAGGCAACGAGACTACCACCCATTCGCTCGCAGGCGGTATCGTCCATCTTGCGCAGAACCCCGATGCTCAGACACTGGTGCGCAGCGATTTGAAGCTGGTCGGCAACATGGTCGAGGAAGTTCTGCGGCTCGATACGCCGACTGCGGGTATGTGGCGAGTGGTCAAACGCGATTGCGAGCTTGGCGGGCACGCGTTCAAGGCGGGTGAGATGGTCATGCTGCGCTATGCCGCGGCCAACCGCGATCCGGATCGCTTCGCCGATCCCGACCGGTTCGATCCGGCCCGGACCAACGCGCGCACGCATCTCGCCTTCGGCAAAGGCATCCACATGTGCGTGGGCAACATGCTCAGCCGCAAGGAAATGACCGTCGCCTTCACCCGCATTCTCGAACGGATGGGCGACATTCGGCTGGCCGAGGGTGCCGAATTGAAGGTGGCGCCTAATATCCTGCTGCGCGGTTTGGTAAGCGTGCCGATAACTTTCCGGAAAATCGCATGAATTTCGACCTGGATGAGAACCAGGAGTTGTTTCGCGCCACAGTCGAGCGGTTTTGCGGATCGGGCGATATCGCTGCCCGCCATGGCGCACGGCGGCTACCCGGCGCAGTCGATCGCGCCCGCTGGAACCAATTGGCCGAGTTGGGCCTGATCGGATTGGCGGCACCTGAGGCGGACGGCGGATTGGGCGGATCGCTGCTCGATTGCGCGGTCGTGGCGCAGGCTTTCGGCAAAGGTCAGGCGGTTGAGCCGTGGCTTGAATGTGGGTTCATTCCCGCGCGCTTGCTGGCCGGAAGCGAACATATTGCGGGCGTGCTGGCCGGGCAGCAGCTCGCGACATTGGCCTTCGCCGAACCCCGCCGCCGCTATGCGATCGGTGCGGTGACCACGAAGGTGAGCACGGACCGGATCAACGGTGAAAAGACTTTTGTCTTGTGCGGCGGCGCAGCTGAGCTGTTCATCGTCTCTGCCGAACAAGACGGCTGCACGAAGCTGTTCGCTGTCCCCTGCGATGCCGCAGGAGTCGAAGTGCGGCCATATCCGGTCGCCGATGGCACAATGGCTGCGATCCTGACCTTGCGCGATGTGGCGGTTGATGCGCCGCTTGCCGTCGAATTGGACGCGGTAATCGACCAAGCCCGGATCATGGCGGCGGCGGAAATGACCGGGCTTGCCCAGCGGCTGTTCGACGATACGTTGGCTTACGTGAAAACCCGTGAGCAATTCGGCCAGCCACTCGGTCGGTTTCAAGTGATCCAGCACCGGTTGGTCGATGCCTATGCCAAGCTGGAGGCAATGCAATCGGCGGTGTGGCGCGGGTTGCTGGTCCCCGGCAGCGAAGCTGCGGCGGTCAAAGGGTTTATCGCCGAAGAGGCAATCTGGGTCGCACAGCAGGCGGTGCAACTCCACGGCGGTATGGGCATGACCGACGAGCTGGGCATTGGCCACGGGCTCAAGCGCATCCTGCTGCTGTCGCGCTTGTTCGGCGATCCTGCGGCTGGTATCGCCGCAGCCGCGCAGGCTGCTTGAGATGAGCACCCTCACCCCGATCGCCGCCGGGCTGTGGACCGACGAAGCCGAACCGCGCCTGATCGGCGGCAAGCATCGCACCAGCGGTGAGATCGTATTTCCCATGCCACTTGGGGATGCTGCCTTGCACTACGAGCCGATGCTTCTCGCCCGGCGCGGCACGCTGTGGTCGTGGACCGTGCAAAGCTTTCGCCCCAAGAGCCCGCCCTACGATGGACCAGAGGACTTCACCCCGTTCGCGCTTGGCTACGTCGAATTGCCGGGAGAAGTCATCGTCGAAACCCGGCTGACCGGTACTGCGGAACTGACTATTGGCATGCCATTGGAACTGACTATCGAACCGTTCGACGCGCGGCGCACGACTTTTGCATTCCGACCCATTGAGGCCCCAATATGAGCGACGTCTGCATCGTGGGGATCGGCATCCACCCATTCGGCCGCACAGAGGGTCGCTCAGGCCGCGATCAAGGGGTCTTCGCGGTGCGCCAGGCGTTGGCCGATGCCGGAGTTGGTTGGGATAAGGTGCAGTTTGGCTACGGCGGTTCATCAAGCGCGGGCAACGCCGACCTGATCGTCAACGAATTGGGCCTTACCGGGATCCCCATCATCAATGTATCGAACGGCTGCGCCACCGGTGGATCAGCGCTTGGTTCTGCGTACTCCGCTATCGCCAGCGGCGAGTTTGATCTGGGGCTCGCGGTCGGCTTCGACAAGCATCCGCGCGGCGCATTCAACGCCAAACCTGCCGAATACGGCTTGCCCGAATGGTACGGTGAGACCGGCCTGATGCTCACCACTCAGTTCTTTGCGACCAAGATTCAGCGCTATATGGCGCTGTACGGCATCAGCCGCCGCACGCTTGGGCTGGTCGCAGAAAAAGCGTTGTATAACGGTACGCGCTGTGATCATGCTTGGCGTCGCTCGGAACTCGATCTCGACACTATCCTTGCTGCACCGATGGTCAACGATCCGCTCAACAAATACATGTTCTGCTCGCCCGCCGAGGGCGGTGTCGCGTTGATCCTCGCCACCGAGAAGAAGGCGCGCGAGCTGGGCAAACCCGCGATCCGGCTGAAGGCTTCGGTGATGCGGACCCGCCCACCCGGTTCGTTTGAGGTATTTGCGCCGTCGATCCGGTTGCCGCGCGGTGAGAGCCCCACCCACCTCGCTTCGCGTGCCGCGTTTGAACGTGCCGGGATCGGCCCGGCGGACATCGCTGTGGCGCAATTGCAGGACACCGAATCCGGGGCCGAGATCATGCACATGGCCGAAAACGGGTTTTGCGCGGACGGCGATCAGGAAGCCTGGCTCGCCGAGGGCCGGACTCGTGTTGGCGGTCAGCTTCCGGTCAACACCGATGGTGGCTGCCTGGCCTGCGGCGAACCAATCGGTGCCTCGGGATTGCGCCAGGTTTTTGAGAATGTCGTGCAACTGCGCGGCACTGGCGGTGCGCGGCAAGTACCGGGCCAACCCAAAACCGCCTACACGCATGTTTACGGGGCGCCCGGCGTCTCTGCCGTCACGATTATGGAGCGCTAGACGATGGACCGGATCGACGCGCATTTTGTCGCTGCTGGCAAGTATCACGACATCGATTACGCCCGGCTCGAACTGCTCAAGCTGCTGGCCGAACATCCCCAAGTGCGCACAACCGTGGCTAGCGATTACAGCGATGTTGGCCGGATCGCTGCTTGCCGCTTTCTGGTCACTTATACCTGCGACCTGATGCCAACCCCCGCTGAGGCCGTCGCGATCCGCTCTTTCTTAGAAGCTGGCGGCCGCTGGTTGGCGCTGCACGGGACAAATTCGATCCTGCGTTTCACCGATGCCGGCGTGGAATGTCCCGAGGAACGGCCCGACGTGATGGAAATGCTTGGCAGCCAATTCAAAGCGCACCCGCCAATCGGCGCGCCTTTCCGAGTCACAGTCAACAACCGCGACCATCCCTTGACCCGCGGAATCGACGATTTTGACGTTGTCGACGAACTCTACCTGATGAAGACTCTCGCCCCATTGGAAGTGCTGATGCAGACCAGCTTCACCGGCGAAGCGGCCGGGTTCGTCGATCCGCAGTGGGACGATCCTGCCGTGCCGGTGCTTTACGTGCGCCAACTTGGCCAGGGCAGCGTGCTTTATAATACGCTAGGCCATTGCCGCGGGCACTACGACCTGACCGAACTGATGCCATTTTGGGACCATCCCGAACGGTGCGCGTGGAATTATCCGGTCTATCACGAAATGCTGCGGCGCGGGATCCGCTGGGCGATGGGGGAAATTGCCTGATGGACATAGACTTTGCCCCGGCCGACATCGCCTTTCGCGATGAAGTGCGCGCCTTTCTCAATGCCAAGCTGAATGCGCGGCTGCGCGAAGGGGCAGCGAATACGCCGTCGGTATTCGTCGAACCCGACTTGACCCGCGAATGGCAGGCCATCCTCAACCAACAGGGCTGGCTGGCAACCTCGTGGCCGCAAGAATACGGCGGGCCGGGCTGGACGCCGGTTCAGAAATACATCTTCGAAAAAGAGTGCGCGATTGCCGGAGCGCCGTCGCTGCCGGTGCTCGGGCTCAAGCTCGTTGGTCC
This sequence comes from Sphingomonadaceae bacterium, assembly GCA_025359445.1. Classification (GTDB taxonomy): domain Bacteria; phylum Pseudomonadota; class Alphaproteobacteria; order Sphingomonadales; family Sphingomonadaceae; genus Novosphingobium. Next base: position 8,012 of record JANYGB010000064.1, on the reverse strand, counting down.
GGTGATCTGCAAGTTCGGTACAGACGAACAAAAGGCCCGCTTCCTCCCCCGCATCCTGTCGGGCGAAGACTATTGGTGTCAGGGCTATTCGGAACCTGGTTCCGGCTCTGACCTTGCGGCGCTCAAGACCAAGGCAGAACGGCGCGGCGATACTTACGTGATCGACGGCACCAAGCTGTGGACCACTCACGCACACCACGCGAACTGGATCTTTGCGCTGGTCCGCACCGACAGCACAGCGCGCAAGCAGCAAGGCATTTCGTTCCTGCTCATCCCGATGGACCAGCCCGGCGTGACCGTCACGCCAATCGTGACCATGGCCAACGATCACGAGGTTAATCAGACTTTCTTCGACAATGCGGTAACCGGGCTTGAAAACCGGATTGGCGAGGAAGGCCAAGGCTGGACCATCGCCAAGTACCTGCTCGAGAACGAGCGGGGCGGTTCGTGTGCAGCGCCCGCATTGCTCGCCGAACTGGACCGGATCGAAGACTTTTCCCGCAGTGAACCCTCGGGGGTAAATGGCGCCATGATCCACGACAGCGCTTTCGCCCAGCGGCTCGCACGATTGCGGCTTGAGGCCGAAGCGTTTGAAGTCACCGAACTGCGCATTCTTGCCGAACTGGTCAAAGGCCGCCCGGCGGGACCGCAAACCTCGCTGGTCAAACTGATTAGCGCCAACTTGCGCCAGGCGATCAACGTCCTGGCGCTCGACCTGTTCGCATACGAAGGGCTGCAGCTGCCGCTTAGCCGGCCGCTTTACGGCAATGAAGCACCCGAACCGGTCGGCAGTCGCGCGGCGCAGCTCGCCCTGCCCACCTATCTAAATGGTCGTGCCTGGACGATCTTTGGCGGCACCGACGAAGTGCAAAAGACGATTATTGCGAAGCAAGTGCTTGGATTGTGATAATTCCTCAATGACGTAACGGAAAATTGACCAATCGGCTCTTCCGTATTGGTTGTTTGCTTGATAGTCTGCCCTCAAGGGTGATCGAAGAATCATCGCTGCGGAGAGGTACAACCAGATGGCTAAGCTGGCCGAGTTGTTCGAGCGTGTCACGATTCGAAGTTCCAAGGATATTCGTCCGGCAGCCGAAGCGCTGAACGCGGCGGCTCGCGACCGGGGTTTCCGCATGGGAGCCTGCGCGGACATCGCGTCTTCGCTGCAGATGGTCGACGCGGAAGGTACCGTGATCAATGCCGATGTGTTCGGCTGGAAAGCCGATGGCGAACGGTGGTGGGAAGAACGGCGGCTGGCGCTCAATTCGCCGCTCCCGCGGGCCTGCCGTTACGAGAGCGAACCGTTCTGGTGCAACGCGCAGGGGGCGCGCACTGCTTGGCGCAACAAATACCTGGAAGAATTGAGCTTCGCCAATTTCGGGCAATATGTCCGCGCCGAAGCGGCAATCGTCATCCCAGTGCATTTGCCGTTCGGCCAGATCGGCGCATGCAGCCTCAGCCCGATTGACATAACCGTCAGCGATTTGTCGGATGCGCTGGCCGAACATGGCGAGCTGTTCAGCGGACTGTGCCGGCGCTTTCTGGGCGGTTACGTCAACACGCTGCGCAGCCAGCAATGGATCCCGTCAGACTGTAAACTGTCCAAGCGCGAGGTTGAGTGCCTGCGCTGGGCCGCGATCGGCAAGACCGACAAGGAAATCAGCCTGATCCTGACACTGAGCCACGCCACGGTGCGGTATCATGTCCAGCGCGCGGGTGAGAAGCTCAATGCGGTCAATCGCAGCCAGTCGGTATTCAAGGCCGGGCAGCTCGGATATCTCGGGGCCGCTGCCTAAACGCCCATCATTCCGGCAGTACTGCCGCCGTCGATGCCGTATTCCGAGCCTGAAATGAAGGCTGCATCGTCGCTCACCAGAAACGCGACCAGCGCGGCCACTTCCGCAACTTTCGCCATCCGGCCGAGCGGTGCCATCGCGTTAAACTGCGCGCGCGCCGCCGCCGGATCGGGAGCGCGATCGATTACACCGCAGATCATTTCGGTTTCGACCACGCCAGGATGAATCGTGTTGCAGCGGATCGGCAGGCCCTGGTTGGCGCAGTGCATCGCAACCGACTTGCCCAGCCCGATCAACGCACATTTGGCAGTCGAATAGGCGACGTAATTGCCCATCGCCTTATAGGCGTTCATCGACGAATTGAGCACGATTGCACCGCTCGGCCCACCCGGATTGACGCGCATCGCCCGCACAGCATGTTGTGCGGTCAGCATCACGCCGGTCAAATTGACTCCGATAAGCGCTTGCCAATCCGTGATATCGATGTGCTCGATCGAACTGTCGCCGCGTTCGGTCCCGGCATTGGCAAAGGCGATGTCGAGCCTGCCGTGCCGCTGTGCAATCGCGGACATAACCGCTGGCCAACCAGCCGCATCTTCAACCCGCTGCGCCAAGAAACTGGCCCCGGTCTCGGCGCAAAGCTGGTCCGCCGCTGCCTCGTTCGAACCGGTGAAGACAACTTCGGCCCCGTCGGCACGAAGCCGCCGAACGGTGCCCGCACCGATCCCCGAAGTGCCACCGGTGATCAACGCCACCTTGCCTGCCAATCGCTGCGTCATAGTTACACCTCAATCAGCAGTGTACACAGCTTCAGGAGTGCCCGGAAATCCACAAAGTTGACAGGGGTTTGGTAAGCTGGGCTCAGCTCAATTGCTCGCGCCACAGTCCAAGCTTGTCTTGCGTCGCGCGATCGCAATAGCTGAACAGCACCAGGTCAGTCGTTGCGGCAAGCGCTCGTTCGGACCAGGCCGGAACGACCACGATTTCGCCCGGCGACAGCGCAAAGTCCGCGCCATCGATTACCTGCGTTCCGGTCCCCTCCACTACCACGTGGAACATGCCGTCGCTTTGCCGCGCCGGCTCCGTTGTGAAGCCAGCCGGGCAAAGGCGGACATGGTCGCCATCACCGATCCGCCGTCAAGCGGGTTGGCAAATTCGATCAAATGACCGTCGTGAGCATGCGGGGCTTCGCTGCGGCAAAGCACCTCCAGCGTCTCACCCCATTCGGCAAAGATACCCGGCACCAAGGAAAAGCCCTTCCAAACGCTAACAACGAAGAGCCCTGAAAACGCTATTCGCTCGCCACCGGATCGGTATGCAGTCTCCTCGGAGCGAAAATTTGCTCCGTCATTTCAATGTCTGCATTTGGGCCACCACCGCTTGACCGCAACGGCGCATTTTGAGGGAAGCACCCCCCTTGCCAGCGACGGGGGATCGCCTACCCTGCACGCAAGGGGGACACCAATGACCGAACCGAACCAATCCGCTGCAACGCTTGGTGGGCACCCAAGAGGGCTCTATTTTCTTGCCTTTACTGAGCTGTGGGAACGGTTTTCGTTTTACGGAATGACCTCTCTGCTGACTCTCTACATGGTCAAGCAACTGCTGCTGCCAGGTCATGCCGAACACGTTGCGGGGCTGGCGGCCTTGCGCCACGTGTTCGAACTGCGCGCGCCGATGACCGACCTCGCTTTCGCCGCGCTGATCTATGGCTGGTATTCGGGGTTGGTCTACTTCACGCCGATCCTTGGCGGGTGGATCGCGGATCGCGCGCTGGGGGCCAACCGCACGGTGATCATCGGCGCGCTGTTGATGAGCGCTGGGCACCTCGCGATGTCATTCGATCTCAGCTTCCTGCTGGCGCTGGTTCTGCTGATCCTTGGTTCAGGCTGCCTCAAGGGCAATATCTCGGCGCAAGTCGGTGCGCTTTACCCGGCTGAAGCTGAATCGCTGCGCGCGCGGGGGTTCACAATTTTCTCAACCGGGATCAATATCGGCGCCGCTGCAGGCCCACTGGTAACCGGTGGTGTTGCGGCGGTCTTTGGCTGGCATGCCGGGTTCGGCGTTGCAGCCGGATTGATGTTGCTGGCACTGGTCACTTATATTGTCGGGCAACGCTATCTTCCGGCCAGCCGCCCGTTAAGCGAACGCCGTGCGAAGCGCGCACCGCTCAGCGCGGCTGACCGCCGCCGGATTTGGGTGCTGTTCGCGATCATTGCGCTGACCATCCCGGCTGAAATTGCCTATCCGATGGTTTGGAGCATCGGGATCGTCTGGGTCGATCAACAAGTCAACCTGACCAGTGCATTTGGCACCGTTCCAGCGAGCTGGTTTAACTCGGTTGATTCGATCGGCAGCATCCTCGCGGCCCCGGTGCTGATCGTGCTTTGGGCCTGGCAGGCGCGGCGCAAGTTCGAACCTGACAGCCTCGGCAAGATCGGGATCGGGATGGTGCTGATCTGCCTGTCGGCGATGGTCCTTGCGGTCGGCAGCGCGCTCTCTTTGGCACCAGGCCAGGTTGCGGTAGGCTGGGCACTTAGCGGGTTTCTGTTGATGGGGCTGGCGTGGATGTATTATTGGCCAACCTTGCTCGCGCTGGTGAGCCACGCCGCGCCGCGCTCGGTAACCGGGGCGATGGTCGGCGCAGCGTTTCTTTCACCGTTTATCGCCCACACAGCCGCCGGATGGGTCGGCAGCTTTTATGATCAGATGAGCCCGGCCACGTTCTGGACGATGGACGCCGGGATCGCTGCGCTAGGGGCAGCGCTGGTGTTTGCGCTGCGTGGCCCACTTGTCCGTGTGCTCGACCAGCCCGTGGAGGCAAGCCAAGTGAACGTCTCCAATGACTAAAGCAGGGATTGAACAACTGACCGACGCAACCTTGGCGCATGATGAAATCCATGAACGCGTCGCCCGGCTTGAACTGATCGACAGCCGGCTGCGCTGGCTATCGTCGTGGATAATTCACAATGCCAACCATCTGCGGCAAAGCCGCGATGGCCTCAAAGTTGGTGGCCATCAGGCCAGTTGCTCGTCGATTTCGACGATCATGACCGCGTTGTATTTCCACGCATTGCGTCCGCAGGACCGGGTCGCGGTAAAGCCGCATGCCGGGCCGGTGCTGCACGCGATCCACTACCTGCTGGGCAACCAGTCGCTTGAGCAGTTGCAGGCTTTTCACGGGCTTGGCGGCGCACAGAGTTACCCGTCGCGAACCAAGGACAAGATCCCGGTCGATTTCTCCACTGGGTCGGTCGGGCTTGGCGTCGCCATTACTGCCTTTGCCAGCCTGGTGCAGGATTATCTGATCGCCCATGGCCAGATGGCCCAGCCCGACGCCGGGCGGATGATCGCGCTGATGGGCGATGCCGAGCTGGACGAAGGCAACATCTACGAATGCCTGATCGAAGGCTACAAGCACGACATCAGGAACTGCTGGTGGATCGTCGATTACAACCGCCAGTCGCTCGATTCGACCACCGCCGACCGGATGTTCCGCCGGTTTGACGATATCTTTGAAACCTGCGGCTGGCGGGTTCTGACGCTGAAGCACGGCAAGATGCAGCGCGCAGTGTTCAAACGCCCCGGCGGCGCGGCGATCGAACGCTGGATCGATGACTGCCCCAATGCTGAATATGCGGCGCTGACTTATCAAGGCGGTGCGGCTTGGCGGTTGCGGCTCAGCACCGATCTCGCGGCTGACAAGCTGGCGTTGGCGCTGATTGCCAGCATGGATGACACCGCGCTCTCGACACTGATGCTTAACCTTGGCGGCCACTGCATCGAGACCTTGCTCGAGGCATTTGCCGAGGCGGACGATGAACGCCCGACCATGTTCATCGCCTATACCGTCAAAGGCTATGGCCTGCCCTTTCAGGGGCACAAGGACAATCACGCCGGGCTGATGAACCCCACCCAGATCGCCTTGTTGCGCGAAAGTCTGGGCATCGCAGAAGGCGCAGAATGGGAGCCATTTGCAGGGCTTGGTGACAACACCATCAGCGACCTCAAGGCCTTTATCGAGCCCGCCCGCGCCGTGCTCGCCCGCAGCTCGGCGCCCGCAGCTGATATCCCCGTGCCCGATACCATCGCTGTGCCCGACGGGGCGGAACAATCGACCCAGGCAGCATTCGGTCGGATCCTGCTAGACCTGTCCAAGTCCGGCCACGCCTTGGCCGACCGGATCGTCACCACCTCGCCCGATGTAACGGTATCGACCAACCTCGGCGCATTCGTGAACCAGCGCGGGCTGTTCCGGCGGCAGGAACTCAAGGACATCTTCGCAGGCTACAAGATCCCCTCGCCGCAGAAATGGGCCGAAAACCATGCCGGGCAACACATCGAGCTGGGCATCGCCGAAAACAATCTGTTCCTGTTGCTTGCCGCGCTGGGGCTGTCGGGCCCTTTGTTCGGGCACCGGCTGCTGCCGATCGGCACGGTGTACGATCCGTTCATCGCCCGCGGGCTCGATGCGCTCAATTATGCCTGCTACCAGGATGCGCGCTTCTTGCTGGTGGCAACGCCGGCCGGAATCACGCTGGGGCCAGAAGGCGGCGCGCACCAATCGATCAACACCCCGCTGATCGGAATGGGCCAGCCGGGTCTGACCTATTTCGAGCCGGCCTTTGCCGATGAGCTGGCACTGCTGATGCACTGGACCTTCGGGCACATGCAGGCCGAAGACGGCGGCTCGGTCTATCTGCGTCTCTCGACCCGCTTGCTCGCGCAAGTGGAGCGGGTGGACGAGAGCTGGAAGGCCGATGCGCTGCGCGGTGCCTATTGGCTGCGCACGCCGCAAGCCGGCATCAGGCTGGCGATTGCCTATGTCGGCGCGATCGCGCCCGAAGCGCTGGCCGCGTGGGAGGTGCTGCGCGAAGACCTGCCCGGGCTCGGGCTGCTTGCGGTTACTTCACCCGATCTGCTGCACCGCGATTGGTCGGCAGCCAATGCCTTGCGCGGCGCGGGCAACACGCGCCAGCCCTGCCATATCGAAACCTTGCTAGCCCCCCTGGCGTGCGATGCAGGGATCGTCACTCTGATCGACGGGTCACCCGCCGCCTTGTCATGGCTTGGCGGGGTCAGAGGTCACCGGGTCAGCCCGCTGGGTAACGACCGCTTCGGCCAGACCGGCGATTTGCCAGACCTGTACCACACTTATCGGCTCGACCCCGAAGCCGTGTTTGACGCCGCCGCCGAAATCATTCTGGCAAAGTGACCCCGCGCAGCGCTGCGAATCGTCCGATCAACCAGCTTCTAAACACCGCGATGGCGGGATCGGCCAAATCGTCGGCATGCAGCTTGAGGTAATAACCGTATCCATCCTCAAGTACGGCGTCATACGGCATGACCAGCTGTCCAGCCGCGATTTCGGCCGCGAACATATCGACATCGCCCAGCATGACCCCGCCCGAGGTCATGGCATATTTAGCCGAAGCGATAGCGGTATCAAACGCCAGTCCGCCAATCATCGGCAAAGTTATCGCATTGCGCTGCAAGTAATCACCCCACAACAAATCACGCGGTTGCCCATCGAGCTTGAGATGCAGCAGTTCCTGCCCGGCCAAAAATTCTTCCAGCGCAGCTCCCCCCGCCGCTGTCCCAGTCTGGGTGGAGCACAGCGGCGCAACGCGAACTTTCCACAGCAGGTCGGTTATCCGATCGTCGACATTGGGCCGGTCATAGACGATCGCCATATCGAGTTCGGTCAGCGGTAAGCCTGTGACATTGGCGCTGGATACGTCGATCCGGAATTCAGGATGGTCGCGGTGGAAATCACCGAGCATTGGCATGAACATCTGCTGGAGCAGCGAGGGCGGCACATGCAGCCGCATTGCCCGCCCCGGCACGTTTTCATCGCGGATCGCGTTCATCGTCTGCTCGATCCGCTCCAGCGATTTGGCGACCACGGCCAGCAGTTCCTTGCCCGACGGCGTCAGCACCAGCCGCCCCGCGTCGCGCTCGAACAATTGTTTGCCGAGCAAGCTTTCGAGCGCGCTGACATGGCGGCTCAGCGCGCTTTGCGAAACCGACAGTGCAGTCGCCCCGCCGGTAAAGCTGAGGTGCTTGCCGACGGCTTCGAACGCCCTGAGCGCGTTGAGCGGAAGCCAGCGCCGATTCATGACAGCCTTGTTCGCGATGATCTCGCCCCTCTTGCCGCAGCTGAACTGCGGTCACCTGATGTCTGACTATTTGACATAGGGCTATGCCTAAAGTCGA
>JANYGB010000036.1 GCA_025359445.1 Sphingomonadaceae bacterium | reverse complement strand
CTGCTCGGGCACGTCGTTGTGCCCGTCCCACACCGGCGCTGCGGCCAGTGCGGCCAGCGCGACCTGCTCGGGCGTGCGCGCCGGGGCAGCGGGAAGCGAGGCCGAGAGCGCAAGGCTGGAAACGGCGGCAAGCGGCAGCAGAAAACGGCGCATCACGAACTATCCCTCAATTGCAGATTTAGCCGCAGCCTAGCGGGCCACACCGCGAAGGCCAAGGCGCATCGCGGAACCTGCAGGCCTTGGCGCGCGTTATGTCAAAGAACATGATTGGGACAAAAGACATGGAACGCCAGAGCAATGAAGTTCACCTCGATACCGAAGAGGCCCGCGGCGGCAAAACCGGGGTGGGCGTGCGCTATGTGCTCACGCTGACTCTGGCCCTGATAATTGTGGCATTTGCCGCGCTGTGGCTGATGGGCTCGGGCGCGCCGGGGCAATCGGGGCAAGCCCCGCCGTCGGGCGTCGCACCCGAAACATCACCCAGCTAGTTCACCGTGCGGCAGTTTATGGTGCCGCGTGGTGGGGACAAGCCGTAGCGAGCAGTTTGCACACGGCGCAATTCCATGCAGACGGTTCTGCCCATGCACTTGCTGTCCGATCCGCTCACCCTCGCGCTCGCCATTATTGCGGTGGTGGTGCTGGGGCTGGCCAAGGGCGGCTTTTCCGGGCTGGGCGCGCTTGCCACCCCGCTGCTCGCGCTGGCGCTGCCCCCGGTAACCGCCGCGGCGATGCTGCTGCCGATCCTGCTGGTCCAGGATGTGGTCAGCGTCTGGTCGTTTCGCAAAAGCTGGAGCGGCTGGATCATCGCCTGGATGCTGCCCGGGGCGGCGCTGGGCGTGGCACTGGCGGCGCTGTTCGCAGCATCGGTGCCCGAAGCGCGCGTTCTGCTGCTGCTTGGCGCGATCACTGCGGCCTTTGGCGCTTACCGGCTTTGGGCCGAGCGCGGCGGACGGATCGTCGCACCGTCCAGCTCACCGGGCTGGGTCGGTACCCTGTTCGGGATCGCCACCGGGTTCACCAGCCAGATCGCCCATGCCGGCGGTCCGCCGTTCCAGATGTGGGTCACCCCGCGCAAGCTGCCGCATCAAACCTTCGTCGGGACCAGCTCGATCACTTTTGCCGCGATCAACTGGATGAAGGTGCCCAGCTACATCGCGCTCGGATCAATGGGGCATGAAGAACTCGTCGCCGCGGGCCTGCTGATCCCGCTGGCGATCGCCTCGACCTGGGCCGGGGTCTGGCTGATCCGGCGGATCGACAGCGTGCGATTCTATTCGCTGATCTACGCCCTGATGGTGCTGCTCGGTCTGCGCCTCGTCTGGCAGGGCCTAGCGTAAAACGTCAGTTTGCGGCGGCAACCTCTGGCTCACGGCGCGGCGTGGTGCGCAGCAGTGCCACCGCGCCCAAGGTCACCAGCGCGGCAATCGCGAAGGCAATTCCCGGGAAACGGACCGGCGCAGCGGGCGAAGTGAACCACGCCATCGGCTTGACCAGCAGCACAGGCGAAATCAGCGCTCCCAGTCCCATGATCATCGCGGCGAGCCCCTGCACTTCGCCTTGCTGGGCTGCCCCGGCGCGGCGCGAGAGCATCGCCATCAGGCTGGGCTGGACCAGCGATTGCACCGCGATTGCGGCCATCAGCAGCACGGCGACCAAAGTGCTGCCGCACAGCGCATATCCGGCAAAACCCGCCGCCGCGCCGAGCATGCCGAGCTGCGCTGCGTTGCGCTCGCCCAGCCACTTAACCGCGCGCCCGGTCAGGAACACTTGGCTGAGCGCGATGACTAGGCCGACAGCGGCAAAACTCAGCCCGATCATCTGGTCGCTCCAGCCCAGCTGGGCGATCGCCCAGAAGCTCCAGGTCAGCGGATAGACCAGGCTGGCGATCTGCCACAGCAGCAGCACCAGCGCGACGCGGCGCATGCCGGGCGAGGCGGCAGCGGTCTTCCACGCGCCGAACGGATTGGCCCGGGCCAGGCTGAACGGGCGGCGCAGTTCGGGCTTGAGCGTTTCGGGAAAGACGAAGAACCCGTAGAGCAAATTTGCCGCTGACAGCGCAAGCGCGGCATAGAACGGCGCCACATCGCCCCATTTGCTGAGCAAGCCGCCCAGTGCTGGTCCGGCAATGAACCCGATCCCGAAGGCGGCGGAGACCATGCCGAAGCTCTTCGCCCCTTCTTCGGCGCTAGTTATATCGGCGCCCGCCGCTTGCGCGGGGCCATAGCTGCCGCCGAACAGCCCGGTCAGCACCCGCCCGAAGACTACCATGCCCACGCTCCCAGCGAGCGCCAGCACCAGATAGTTTGCCGCCATCCCGGCCAGCGCCACGAGCAGCACCACCCGCCGTCCGAGTGTGTCCGACAGGTTGCCCAGCACCGGCGCAGCGATGAAACTGGCCGCCGCCATGGCCAGGCTCATCCACGCGCCCGCATCGATCGCCGCATCGAGCGGGAGCGAACCAACCCGCATCAGCAAGCGCGGCAGCACCGGCATGATCAGCCCGAAACCCATCGAATCGAGCAGGATCGTGAACAGCACGAACCGCATCGTATGGCGGCTTGGTGGGGCGGCCTCGGTCCCGCTCATGCGGCGGGGGCCTGATTGGTCATCGTCCAGAAGTGCGGACCGCCTTTCGGGACATCCCATTCGCTCATGACCTCGTACCCGAGCCGCTGGTACAGCCCGACGTTGCTGGGCGTCGCGGTCTCGAGTACGGCGGGCACGCCGCGCTTCGGCGAGCCCGGCGCGGATAGCGAGGCCGCCCAGTCCCTTGCCCTGGCAGTCCGGCCGCACCCCGGCAACGCGGAGGTAATGCTACGCCTCGTCTGGAGGAAGGTGCGCGCGGATCGCATCGTCGAGCCGGATCGCACGCGGGATGTGCAAGCCGAAGATCGGCACGAAGCGCAGCGCGCCGGGATGCCAGATCGGCTCATGCAAGTGCACCGCGCCGGGAGGGCGCCACAGCGTGACCACCTCCGCCCCCGGCGTGCCGAGCACGATCCCGCTCTCCAGGTGCTCAGCGAACATCCAGCGGTAGAGCCGGGTAAGCCGGCGCGGACGGCTCGCCGGCTCGGGCATCATGTAAGCAATCGCCGGATCGTCCTGGAATGCTGCTGCCAGTGTTGCCACGGCCGCATCGCGGTGCTGCGGCCCAAGCCGGATGATTTCACGGTTCATCGCGGCATTCCTAACCGTTTTGCGCGCCGGGTAAATGGCGCGAACTGGCCAAACCCCGCCCAAGCTGCCAAGGGCGGTGGAAAGGAGCAGCTCCGTGGCCGATAACGATGACGACTACATCTACGACGAAGAGAGCGGCGAATGGCTGCCGGCGAGCGAACTTGCTGCCAAGCGCGATGCCGAGGCTCAGGTCGAAGTCCGCGACGCGGTGGGCAACGTGCTGGCCGATGGCGACGCGGTGACCCTGATCAAGGACCTCACCGTCAAGGGTGCCGGGCAAACGCTCAAGCAAGGCACCGTGATCCCCTCGATCCGCCTCACTGGAGATGCGCACGAGATCGATTGCAAGTACCCCGGGATCAAGGGCCTGGTCTTGCGCGCCGAGTTTGTCCGCAAGCGCTGAGCCAATGGCCCTCAGGATCCTGGTCGATGCCGACGCCTGCCCGGTCAAGGACGAGACTTACAAGGTCGCGCTGCGTCACGGCGCCGGCGTTATCGTGGTCGCCAACATGGCGCTGCGGATCCCGCCGCATCCCTTGATCAGCCGGGTCGTCGTCTCGGATGGCTTTGATGCCGCCGATGACTGGATCGCCGGGCAAGCGGACGCCGCCACGGTGGTGATCACCGGTGATATCCTGCTCGCCGAACGCTGCCTCAAGGCAGGCGCAACCGTGATCGCGCACACCGGTAAGCCCTTCACGCACGCCTCGATCGGCAGCGCCATCGCCACCCGGGCGATCATGGCTGACCTGCGCGCCGGAGCCGACGGGATCACCGGCGGCCCGGCCCCGTTTGCCAAGGCCGACCGCTCGCGGTTCCTCTCGGCGCTTGATGAAGCGCTGGTCCGGCTGGCGCGCAGTCATCGCTAATCGTTCGACAAAGCGGGCCCGGCGGCCCAGACATGGGGCCCGGGCATTCCGCCTGGACGGAGCGTGTCATGGCCAAAAGCCAGAAGAAATCGAACAAGGAAGTGCGCAAACCAAAGGCCGAGAAGCCCAAGAAGCTTAACGCCTCGGCCCCCTCGCTCAAGGGCACCGTGGCCAGCGACAAGAAGTAACGCCGCTTGCTCGAAACTCTGCTGGCCCCACCCGCGCCGCAATCGATCCCGCGCATGGTGCTGCGCTGGCTGCTCGCGCTCGGCTACCTGGTCGCCGGAATAGCGCACTTGCGCAGCCCGGCCGGGTTCCTGCAGATCACCCCCAGCTGGGTCCCCTGGCCCGCCACAGTCATCGCGCTGACCGGCCTCGCCGAGCTTGCCGGAGCTACTGCGCTCGCTGCAATCCCGCGGCTGCGCAAGGCAGCGGGGATCGGCCTTGCGGCCTATGCAGTCTGCGTCTTCCCGGCCAACATCAACCACGCCTTTGCCCATATCGCGATCGGCGGAACCCCGCTCGGCTGGTGGTACCACGCCCCGCGGCTTGCGCTGCAGCCGGTGCTGGTCTGGCTCGCGCTGTGGACCGGCGGCTCTACCGACTGGCCGTTTCGCTCTCGGGTGTGAGCTTGACCGGCTCGCTCGCGCCCTTCCAGAAGAACAGCAGGTAGCCGGTCACGCCAATCAGGACCCACAGCGAAGCGTTCTGGAACAGCGCCACCAGATGAAATAGCCAGCTATCCTGCAAAGCCAGCAGGTTAGCCGTAAACTGACTGCGTTGGCCCGGCGGGATCGCCTGCAGCGCGGCCAGCGCGGTACCTTTGACGTTGGCTTGCAACAGCATCAGGCCGATAAAGGTCAGCATTCCCAGCAAGTAAAAGCCAAATGCGGCAATGCGGAACGCCAGGCGCGCACGGTGGAGGAAATACCAGACCGCCACCACCATCGCGAAATTGATCGAGATGATCTGGCCGAACAGGCTGCCGTACTGCTCCTGTACTTGCTGGATCAAGCGAACGAGCTCGATTTCGGTCATGCGCTTGCTCCTTGCCGGCCCCGGGTCAGCAGGAACGCCACAAAGCCGAGCGTGAACAGCGCGTCTCCTGCCAGCACGAACCCGGTTCCGGGCATCGCGGTACCGGCGCGGACTTGCGGCCCGACCATTGCGATCACCCCCAGCTTGCCCACGACCCCGGCCCACAGCACGGGTGCAAAGCGCAGCGGGTCGCTTGCCGCAGCCCCGTAGACCAGTCCGAAACAGGCGACCAGCAGCCCGACCACATGACCGTTTGTGTCACCCGGACCAAGCAGCGCCAAGCCGCCGATCACCAGGTTGTATAGCGCCGCCAGCGCCAGCATCGCCCGCCACCCCATTAGTCCCGTCATCGCCCCGTCCTTACCGACCGTTGTCTCCGGGGCAAATCCTAGGCGGCAGAGCGAAGCGGTCAAGCCGCGGAACCAAAGCGCCGCCGCCCCGTTGACCTTGCGATGCGCCAGCTAGTGCCTCTCGCCACTTTTGCCTGCACCGGCATCGCGCTCGGTGCGGCCATCGCGTGGACCGTGCCGACTGAGCCGCGCGCCGCCCGCAATTCTGAGCTCGAGCGGCTGAGCCAGGTTCATGTCGTGGTCTATCCTGGTGCCGACCAGACCAGTGTCGGCCCCGATTCCTACCCGGTTACCTATTCGCCGCAGTGGCTGGCAGTGGCCGAGCAGGCCGAGCGTGAGCGTCAGGCGAAGTGGGCGCTGCCCGATCCCGGCCCGCCGCTCGCTTATGACCAACCGCCGCCCGATCGTGATCTTGCGGTGCAAAGGGCCGGGATCGGGGCGCAGGACGATTCCGCCGACACCCTGCCCGAACCCGAGGCGGGCGGCCCGCCGCCAACCTGACTGCCCCAGACAAAGCAGGCCCAGACAAAGCAGCGAGGGAGGCCGCAATGTGCGACCTCCCTCACCGTGCGACCCTGAGGGTTCAGCCTAACGGCAGCGCGTATTCGAAGAGATCGACGCGCCCACTGCGGCACCGCCGATTGCACCCAGAATGGTGCCAAGCGTCTTCGAATCGCCTGGGGCGATGATGTTGCCCAGTACACCGCCTGCGGCAGCGCCGACGATCAGCCCGGTGGTACCGTCGCTGCGGCGGCAGTAATACTGGCCGTTCTGACCGCGATAGACCCGGTCGTTCTGGCTCAGGCGCCGCTCACGATAACGGCGATCGGTCTTGTAATAGTTGTCGGCGTAGTAGCCGTTATAGTGTGGATCGGGGTTGTTGTAATCGTACTGGCCATACTGGTTGTACGACTGGCTATCGTAATAGCCCCAGGCGTTCTGGTCGTTGTAGTTGTCGCGGCCATAGGTCGCGCAGCCCGAAAGCATGCCTGCCGCGGCCAGCGCGGGGAGGAGGAATTTGGCGGACATCGGATACGTCTCCTTAAGGCCGCCCCATCACCTAACGCGCCAGATGCCCGGTTGTTCCCTGGCCAGCGTTTGGTGCCCTAACGCTTGGTGATGGTCTCATTGAGGCTCGCCACGCTCATCCCCCACTTGCGCACGGTCGAGACATTGTGCCCCGTGCGCCCGCCCGGATCGATGGTCAGGGTCGATTCCACCTTCATGCCGTTGATCATCGTGTACCTGATCAGCAAGCGATTGCCCGCGACGTCGATCGTCACCGGGCCCTTGCCGTCGCTGATCGTCCCGCCAAAGTGCCCAGGTGAGATCTGGTGCAACTGCCACTGGCGGACCTGCGGCTTGTCCCCCGCGACGGTCATGGTCTGGTCAAGCACGAACTGGCCATTGCCGCGAAACGCGCCAAAACCGGTCACATGCGTTGCCTTGGCCGAGGAGAACGCCTGCTTGAGCGAGCCTGAACTTTCGGTCGCGCCGGTGAAGAAGGTGATCGGATCGAACGAGGGCTGAGGCCCGGCCGTGGCGCTCGAACCGGCGCCAAGCACTGCGGCGAGCAACATGGCAGCGCGCCAGCGTGAGACAATTCGGCGCGGCGATGCGCGCAAGGTTGTTTCAGTCATTCTGCGTCCCGATCTTGTGTTTTGTGCCCGGGCCGTAGCAGATCGCGGATGCCAATGCGCGCATTTCCGGTCGGCCGTGCCGCCCCGCACTGACCGCGCCGGCCCTTGCTTGGACCGCTTGGACCACAGTCCAAGGCAAAATAAATTCCCTTCGCGCGCCGCGCTGCAAATGGCGGGAGCGGCGTTGATCGGTGAACCTGCATCAGCAAGGATAAGGCACAGATCGGCCAAGTAGGAAAACGGATTTGCGCGCGCTACTTGCCCAGCAAGACCGCCGCGCTGGTGAGGTCGGCGCTGTAGGGCCGCGCGACCTCGGCCAGCACCCGCGCCCGCACCGCCGGATCGCCCGCAAGCAGCGCATCGGCCTCTTTCTGGTTCTTCGCCCGGATCAGCGCCAGCCCGGACCGATCCCCCAGCGGCCCGGCCGAAGCGACCCGCCCTTGCGCATAGAGCCCCTTCCAATACTGCCGGTGCGCATCGAGCCCCGGCCCCTTGAACGGCTGCCCCTTCTTCCACGCCGCGCCGGGTCCGAGGACCACCGCGAACAGGCGGCCCTTGGCGATGACTGGAGTGGGAGTGGTGGGCGCGGGCTTGGTTTCGGGCTTGGTAGAAGCCTTGGTGTCAGTCCTTTCGGGCCGCGACCCCGCGAAGCCCGGCCCGGCGCACAGCACCAAACCGGCCAGCAACGGCCCCGCCCATCGAACGATTCGATCCCTCATGTGGGGCCTATTGCCTCACCCGCATCGCGTCGGCACCGCACAAGCGCCACAACGTGCCGGTACTGCGGCGGGAGGGATGTTGTGGTTGGCGGGTGACCGGTCCGGGTCACTAACTCTTGCAAATTTGCAGCAATCGCGGCCTATTACTGCGATGCCACCTGAGATTGTTGCCTTGATCGACAAGCCATGGCTCTTGGCGATCCTGCTCGCCTTGGGAGCCGCTTGCGGCATGGGGGTGGAACGCTTCGTTGCGGGTCAGGAGCGAGCCAAGTGGCGCGCCTATTGGCAGCGCCGCAATGCCAGCAGGCCGCGAAGCGAAGCCAACGGTTTCAAGCGGGACTTCAAGGTGGTGCCGCTCAAAGGAACACCCGAGCGCAGCCTGCTCGATGCCGCCGAACAGCTGCGCGTGGTGATGGCGGCGGAATTCAAACCGCGCCCGCTCCTCAACAAGGGCGAGGCGCGGGTGTTTGCCGAGCTCGACAAGCTGGTGATCGCGCGCAACCCCGGCTGGCAGGTGATGGCGCAGGTCTCGGTCGGTGAATTCGTCATGTCGGACGACCCCGAGGCCCATGCCTGCATCAATTCCAAACGGGTCGATCTGCTGCTGGTCGACGCCCAGTGCCGCGCCCGCCACGCGCTGGAATACCAGGGCACCGGCCATCACCAGGGCAGCGCGGCGGCACGCGATGCGGTCAAGAAGGAAGCGCTGCGCAAGGCCGGGATCGGCTACCATGAGGTGGTGGCTGGGCATACCACGCCGAAAGAACTGCGCCTTCTGGTGGAGAAATTGGTGCCGCCGACTGCTAATTGATTTGGTGGTGTTCCCCGGGATTCAATTTTAGGTGTCGATCCCCTCAATGCAGCTATCGACTCAGCTATGGCTCGGCCCGGCGCAAGGCGCTAGTAACGGGTGGGGGAGGGCACCATATGGCTGAGATGGCGCGCGATGTTTTCACGACAATCCGATACGACGGGTCAGATTTGTCGGGTCATGAGATAGACGTTCAAGAGTTGGCCCCCGCACTCTTGGCACTGGCCGAGATGATTCAGTTCACCAACAGGAAGTTTAACGGCAACGACATTTCGATGAAGGTGTTGGTTAAGGCCGATGTCGAACAAAAGTGCTTTCAGCTTCAAATCCATATCGTACAAAGTTTCTTGGACGCGGCGAAGCATCTATTTTCGACCGAGCAATACAAGACCGCGCGCGAGATCGCGGAATTGCTCGATCTCATTTTGCCTGCGGGAATTGGTGGCGGGGTATTCTTCGCCTGGAAGAAAATTTGGGGAACCAAGGAAGAGCAAGAGAAGCCGCTTTCGAGCTACGAGGTGGAGCAACATGGCGGGACCACCATCATCAATAATTTTTATGGCGACGGCGCTCATTTGGAAATGCCGACCGTCACCTTCGATCTTGCAACCGAGCCTGAAATGATCCGGCTAGGGAAGCGGGTTCTGAAGCCGCTGGAGCATGACGGCTACGACAGCATGGGCTTCTATCAGGACGATCAGCAAGTGGTTCAGTATGACAATACCGAGGCCGAACGGGTGACGAATCGCGCTCCCGATGACGGCGAAACACGATCCGAAAGCGCGAAAGATTCTACTGTCAGCATGGGCCCACAGCAGGTCGATGGTCAGGTCGAAATTGTAACGGCCCAATTCATCGGTAACGCTCAATGGGGGCTACGTTGGCTGGGCAAAATCAGGCAGATGAAGATGGCTGACGAAGCTTGGCTGGAAAGCTACCAAGCGGACACTGAGCCGCTCGCGATTCCCGGTGCGTGGCTAGACGTTCATATGGAAATAGAACAGGCAGATGGTAGCGCCGCCGCAAGCTATACTGTGACGAAGGTGAAGCGGGTAATCCCGCCTGAAAAGCAGACAGAACTCTTCGATGGAAAGTCTCCGCCAAGCCTGTGACACGGGCAAACTCGAACAGTTCGTCGAGCATTCCGGGGAATTTCGGGAACATCAATCGGACCGTTTTCGGCGGTCGGCGTGCACCACCCTCACCCCCCAGCCCAGGCCCAGCACTCCATCTCCACCTTCGCGCCCAAGGCCAGCCCGTTCACCCCCATCGCCGAGCGCGCGGGGTAACGGCCTTTCTTGAAGTAGGTGGCGTAGATCGCGTTGAATTTGGGCCAGTCGGCCATGTCGGCGAGGAAGACCTGGCATTTGAACACGTCGTCAAAGCCAAGGCCGTGCTGGTTCAGGGTCTTGCCGATCCGGGCGAACATCGCGCGGGTTTCGGGTTCGATCCCGCCGGGGACCACCGCCTTGCCGCTCTCATCCGCGCCGAGCTGGCCCGAGAGATAAAGCACGTCCCCCACCCGCACCGCGCTGGAGAAGGGATAGGGCATGTCCGAGGGAGTGAAGACCGGACCCTTGGCAGGCGTGGCCTCCTTCGCACCAACAGGGGTGGCGAACAGTGCGGCGAGCGCCAAGGCGAGCGCGGCGGCCCTAATCATGTTCGCGGTCACCCGCGCCGATATACAGCTCGCGCCCGCCTTCGTTGTAGACCCGGCTCATCTCGGCCATGCCCTTCTCTGCCTCGTCGGCAGCGATGAACGCATCGCTGTCCTGGTTCTGCTGTTTCGCAAACGCGCGCACTTCCTGCGAAATCTGCATTGAGCAGAATTTGGGCCCGCACATGCTGCAGAAGTGCGCGGTCTTGGCGCCTTCTGCGGGGAGGGTCTGGTCGTGGTATTGCTCGGCGGTGTCCGGGTCTAGCGACAGGTTGAACTGGTCGCGCCAGCGGAAGTCGAACCTTGCCCGGCTCAGGGCATCGTCGCGCAGTTTGGCCGCCGGGTGCCCTTTCGCCAGATCGGCGGCGTGGGCGGCTAGTTTGTAGGTGACCACGCCGACTTTCACGTCATCGCGGTCGGGCAGGCCGAGGTGTTCCTTGGGCGTCACGTAGCACAGCATCGCGGTGCCGAACCAGCCGATCATCGCCGCGCCGATCCCGCTGGTGATGTGGTCATAGCCCGGCGCGATGTCGGTGACGAGCGGCCCGAGCGTGTAGAACGGCGCTTCGCCGCAGGCGGCGAGCTGCTTGTCCATGTTCTCCTTGATCTTGTGCATCGGCACGTGGCCGGGGCCTTCGATCATCACCTGCACGTCGCTCGCCCAAGCGCGCTTGGTCAGTTCGCCCAGCGTGTAAAGCTCGGCAAATTGCGCCTCGTCATTGGCATCGGCGACCGAGCCGGGGCGCAGGCCATCGCCCAAAGAGTAGGCGATGTCGTAGGCCTGGCAGATCTCGGTAATCTCGTCGAAGCGTTCGTAGAGGAAGCTCTCCTTGTGATGCGCGAGGCACCATTTGGCCATGATGCTGCCGCCTCTGGAGACGATCCCGGTGACGCGCTTGGCGGTCATCGGGATGTAGGCGAGCCGGACCCCGGCGTGGATGGTGAAGTAATCGACGCCCTGTTCGGCCTGTTCGATCAGGGTGTCGCGGTACACCTCCCAGGTCAGGTCTTCGGCCACCCCGCCGACCTTCTCGAGCGCCTGATAGATCGGCACGGTGCCAATCGGCACGGGGCTGTTGCGGACGATCCATTCGCGGGTGTCATGGATATTGCGGCCCGTGCTGAGGTCCATCACCGTGTCGGCGCCCCAGCGGATCGACCAGACCATCTTGTCGACTTCCGCGGCGACGTCAGAGGCGACTGCGGAATTGCCGATGTTGGCGTTGATCTTGACGAGGAAGTTGCGCCCGATCGCCATCGGCTCGCTTTCGGGGTGGTTGATGTTGCTGGGGATGATCGCGCGGCCGCGCGCGACTTCATCGCGTACCAATTCCGGCGTGACGAAATCGGGGATGCTTGCGCCCCAGTCCTGCCCGTCGCGAATGTGGCCCGCGATCGCAGCGCGGCCGAGGTTTTCGCGGGTGGCGACGTATTCCATCTCGGGGGTGATGATGCCCTGGCGGGCGTAGTGCATCTGGCTGACGTTGTGCCCGGGCTTGGCGCGGAGGACCTGGCGGCGGACGTTGGGGAAGGCGGGGACGCCGCCCGAACGATCCGGGCCGAGCTGACCGTTGTCTTCGGGGCGGACCTCGCGCTGGGTGACTTCCTCGACATCGCCGCGGCCGCGGATCCACTGCGCGCGCAGTTCGGTCAGGCCCTTGGCGATGTCGATCGTCGTCTGGGGATCGGTGTAAGGGCCGCTCGTGTCATAGACATTGAGCGGCGGCTCGCCCGAGCTTGGCTCCAGATCGATCGCGCGCATTTTCACGCCGAGCGGACCGACATGGACCTTGCGGCTGCCGCGAATGGGCCCTGTGGTCACGCCTATTTCGAGCTTGCTGTTGATGTCGGCCATAATGCGCTCCTTGGACGGAGAGCGAGCGCGGGTTTGATGACCGGCCACTCCCTCCGCCCGTGCTAACGGGTTCAGGTTCAACGGGTCGGGCGGCGTTACCCGCCCCTCTCAGTCACACGACTCCCCGGGGATGGCTGGACAATAGGCGGGAGTGCGGGGAAGGTCCACAGCGATGACCGTACTCTATCGCCTCGATGCCACCGCCCCCGAAGTCGCCGCGCAGTTCGGTGCTGCGGCAGGCTCCGATCCGTGGAATGGCGGACACATCGGTCCCGGCCAGTTCGCGCCCGTGCTGACCGCCGGGCGTGAGGCGATTGCCGGGCCGGGGCGGGCGGGGCAGCCTTTGCGGATGATCCCGCGGCTGTGGGGCGTGCCGCCGCCGGGGATGCCGGTCGATGTGCGCAATGGCGTGCTCAGTGTGCGCAACACCAAGAGCCCGTTCTGGATCGGCAACCTGCGCAACAGCGAGTTCCGCTGCCTCGTCCCCGCCACTGGCTTCATGGAATGGGGCCACAAGGACGCGCAAACCGGCAAGCGCCGCGCGCAGTGGCTGGGCTGCACCGACCAGCCGCTATTCGCCTTCGCCGGGGTGTGGAAGGACAGCGAGGTGCCAAGCTTCGCGCTGCTCACTTGCGAGCCCAATGCCGTGCTGCGCGAAATCGGCTGTTTCGCGATGCCGGTGATCTTGCCCGCAGGCGAGGCGCAGCATGTGTGGCTGCGCGGCGAATGGAGCCGGGCGGAGGCTTTGCTGGCGCCCTATTCGTCATCATTGATGTTCGAGTCCGCTGGACATTAACCGAACGATTAAACATACTCCTCGCGCAAGGGAGAGTTCGAACATGGCCCAGGCCGCAACACTGCCCAAAGTCTGCATCATCGGCGCAGGCTGCAGCGGTTTCACCACAGCCAAGCGGCTCAAGGATTACGGCATTCCGTTCGATGTGTTCGAAGCCTCGGACAACATCGGCGGCAACTGGTATTACGGCAATCCCAACGGCAAGTCGGCCTGCTATCAGAGCCTGCACATCGATACCTCGAAGTGGCGGCTGGCGTTTGAGGACTATCCGGTTCCCGCCGACTGGCCCGTTTACCCGCACCATGCGCAGCTGCTGCAGTACTTCCACGATTACGTCGATCACTTTGCCTTGCGCGATCACATCACGTTCAACACCCGGGTCGAAAATGCCGAGCGGCTGGCCAGTGGCGGCTGGGCGGTCACGCTGTCGACCGGTGAGACGCGGCACTATGACGCGCTGTGCGTCGCCAACGGGCACCACTGGGCGGCGCGGATTCCCGAATACCCGGGCGCGTTCACCGGCGCGCAGATCCACAGTCACAATTACCGCTCGCCGTTTGAGCCGGTGGATTGCGTGGGCAAACGCGTGCTCGTCGTCGGCATGGGCAACAGCGCGATGGACGTGGCGAGCGAACTGTCGCAGCGCCCGATCGCCAGCCGCCTGTTCGTCTCCGCGCGGCACGGGGTGTGGATTTTTCCCAAGTATCTCAAGGGTCAGCCGATCGACAAGAATCCGGCCCCGGCGTGGATGCCAAAGGCCATGCGCCAGTGGCTTGGCGCGCGGATGATCAAGGGGCTGGTCGGCAAGATGAGCGACTACGGCTTGCCCGAACCCACAATCGGCCCGTTCGAAAGCCACGGCACCGTCTCGGGCGAGTTTCTGGTCCGCGCCGGATCGGGCGACATCGCGATGAAGCCAGGGATCGAACGGCTCGACGGCGACGGGGTGGTGTTCACCGATGGCAGCCGCGAGCAGCTCGATGTAATCGTCTGGGCGACCGGCTATGACATCAAGTTCCCGTTCTTCAGCGATCCTTCGTTCCAGGCCGACGCCGACAACCGCCCGCCGCCGCTGTACAAGCGGATCATGAAGCCGGGAGTGCCCGACTTGTTCTACATGGGGCTCGCTCAGCCGCTGCCGACATTGGTCAACTTTGCCGAGCAGCAGAGCAAGCTGGTGGGGGCCTACCTGGCTGGGCGGTACCTGCCGCCAGATCCCGCCGAGATGGCGCGGGTGATCAAGGCCGACGAGGACTATTACACCGGGCAATACTACGCGGCGCGGCGGCACACGATCCAGCTCGATTTCGACCACTATGTGCGCGCACTGGGCAAGGAATTGGCCAAGGGCGCCGCGCGCGCCAAGGCGGCGGGCAATCGCCTCCCCGTCACCGCAAAGGAGCTTCAACCGGCATGACCCGTCCCTTGAACCCCGTCGATGTCAGCCAGAATGCACTTTACGTCGAGGATACGTGGCGCGAGCCGTTTGCGATGCTGCGCGAAACCGCACCGCTGTCATGGCGCGAGGACAGCCCGTTCGGAGCTTACTGGTCGGCGGTGACGCATGAGCTCGTCTCGGAAGTTGAGCTGCGCCACAAAGTGTTCTCCAGCCGCTGGGACATGGGCAACATCACCATTGCCGAAGCGGTTAACGGCGAGGGGTTTCCCAACTTCATCGCGCAGGACCAGCCGATCCACACCGCGCAGCGCAAGGTGATCGCCCCGGCCTTCTCTCCCAGCCAGATGCTCAAGCTCGATGCACAAGTTAAGGCACGGACCAAGGAGCTGATGGACGGCCTGCCGGTGGGCGAGAGCTTCGACTGGGTCGAGCGCGTGTCGATCCCGCAGACTTTGGGCATGCTGTGCATCCTGTTCGACATGCCGTTTTCCGAATGGCGTGACATCAAGCGCTGGTCGGACTGGGCCAGCGGGGTTTCGGCGGATAACCTCAACGAGGAATACCGCGCGCAGTTCATGGTCCAGATGGGCGAGATGCTCGGTCGCTTCGACCAGGAGCTTGAGGCGCGGCGCGGCCTGCCGCCCACCGATGATCTGCTCAGCCGCATGGTCCATTCGGACGCGATGGGCCACATGGAACCGATCGAGCGGATCGCCAACATCGCGCTGCTAATCGTGGGCGGCAACGATACCACGCGCAATTCGATGTCGGCGCTGGTCGAGGCGTTCGACAAATATCCCGAGGAGCTTGAAAGACTCCGCGCCGATCCTTCGCTGATCCCCAACGCCGCGCAGGAAATCGTGCGCTGGCAAAGCCCGGTCACGCACATGCGCCGCACCGCGCTGGAGGATACCGAGCTTGGCGGGCAGACCATCCGCAAGGGCGAGAAGGTGGTGATGTGGTACATCAGCGCCAACCGCGATGAGAAGGTGTTCGCCGATGCGGAAGCGTTCGACGTGGCCCGGCCCAACGCTCGGCGGCACCTCGGTTTCGGTCACGGCATCCACCGCTGCGTTGGGGCCAAGCTCGCCGAGGACCAGCTGGCGACGCTGATCGGTGAGATCGTCAGCCGCAACATCCGGATCGTCCCCGAAGGCGCGCCGACCCGGCTGGCGAGTCCGTTCCTCCACGGCTTCACATCGGTGCCGGTGCGGATCGAGCCGCTGTAAGCTGGTCTACTTTGCTGGTCGAAGCCGATGCACCGCTCAACATCGCGCTGGGGGGCGCAAGGCGATGTCCGCGAAGGCGCCGCCGCCTTCCTCGAGAAACGCACGCCCAAGTTTTCACTCACGGTCAGCCGCGATCAGCCGCAGATTCCTTGGTGAGCCGTCACCGCAGCGACTTCGCTTCGCCGCATTCTGACCGGGCCATACAAGCCAAAGCCGTGTATTCAGGCTAGCGCAACGCTTGAAGCGCAAGGGCGAAACGGGCAAGAGCGGCACTGAACACGTCGGCGCGCAAGTCCGCAAAGTTGGAGCAGATCATGGTTGGCTGGGGCAGATATCGGTTGGGCACGGGCCTCGCACTCGGTGCGGGGCTGACTTCGGCCGTGGCGCTCGCCGCGGCGCAACCGCAGAGCATTCTGCCCAATTCCAGCCCGGCCCCGAACCCGGCGCCCACCAGCGCACCGACCATCGCGCCTGATACCACCGCGCCCAAGATCGTGCCGCAAATGCCGGTCGATGAACCGGTGGCGCAATGGAACGCCAATGACGCCAAGGCGCTGCTGGGCGTGATCGAAGGGATCGACGCCGATGGCTTGATCCCGGCCGATTACCAGCCCGAAAAGCTGCGCAAGGCAATCGCGGCGGGCGATCCTGCCGTGCTTGGTGCCCAGGCCAGCAAGTCGTTTGCCTGGCTGGTCGAAGACATGCGCGACGGACGCACCCGGTTCGATGCCCGGCTCCAGTGGTTTGTTGTCGATACCGATCTGGATGCCAATCCAACCTCGGCAGTGATGACCCGGGCGCTGCAATCGCATGACGTTGCCGGGGTGATCGAAAGCCTCGCGCCGACCGTGCCCGATTACGGCGAACTCAAGGGCTTGCTCGCCACCACGCCGGAAACCAACAAGTCCAAGCGCAGCCTGATCCGCATCAACATGGACCGCTGGCGGTGGCTGCCGCGTGAGCTGGGCAAGTATTATCTCCTCACTAACGTGCCCGAATTCCAGCTGCGGCTGACGGTCAACAACGAAATCATCCGGTCCTACCGCACGATTGTCGGCAAGGTCGGCAAGACGGCCACGCCGCAGCTTGCCGCGGTGGTGCAGGGCGTGGTGTTCAACCCCACCTGGACCGTGCCGCAATCGATCGTGAAGGGTGAAGGCCTGGGCGCCAAGCTGATCGGCAATCCAGCGGGGGCGTTGCGCCAGGGTTACAAGGTTGCCCGCGCCAAGGATGGCACGATCTCGGTCGTCCAGCAGCCGGGGCCGACCAATTCGCTCGGCATGATCAAGCTCGACATGCCCAACGAACATGCGATCTTCATCCATGACACCCCGTCGCGCGGGCTGTTTGCGCAAAGCTATCGCGCGCTCAGCCACGGCTGCGTGCGGACCGAGCGGGCGGCGGAACTGGGGATCACCATGGCGATCCTGGGCGCGGGGATGAAGTCGAGCGATGCGGTCGATATCGTCAATTCGGGCAAGTACACCCGGGTGCCGATGACCAAGACTTTCCCGGTTTATATCATGTACTTCACCATGGCGTCCGACATCAGCGGCAAGATGGGGACCTTCCCCGACCTCTACAGCCGTGACGGGGCAGTGCTCGCCTCGTTCGCCGCGCCGCGTATGCCGTGGACCGGACAGCGCCAGACCACCGAAAAGGTGATCAAGCTGGATAATCCGCTTTAGGTTAGGGTCAGATCAGGCAGGAGCTTAGATGGGCCAGTTCGCCCACCTGCAGCTTCGCACCTGCTGGAAGCCAGGCGGTGACTTCCTTGCGCGCGCCGAGCGCGGAAATTTGCACCACCAACCCGCTACCCGCATCAATGAAGTGGTTCTCGCTCGAAAAATCGAGCGCGACCCCGTTCGGGCGGCGCTTGAGCAGGCACAGCGCAAGATCGACCGAACTCTTCGCCGAACTATCATCGAACACCTTGACCTTGTCGTCGGTCAGGTGCGCTTCCTGCCAATCGCGCCAGACCCATGGCCCGGCGAGCGCGACGAGCGCGGCCGCCCCGATCACCAGCATGATCCGGCGCGAGCGGCGTTGCTGTGGGTCGATCTGGTCGGTCAAGCGTCGCCGATACGGTCGGCGTAGAGCAGGCGCCCGCCCGAAAGGTGCCACAGCGCCTCGTTGAACTGGTCGGGGCTCATCGCGAAGCAGCCTTCGCTGCGGCCGAGCTTGCCGAACTTGATGATGTGTTCTTCGGTCGCATAAGCGGCGGGGTGCATCACGATCGCGCGTTGGAGCGCGGCGGAATTGTCCTGGTCCATGCCGACCAGGCGGATCGAGGTGCCGTATTTGCCCGCGTACCATTCCGCCGTGAGGTAGGCCCCGCGCGAGGTCGCTTCGGAGCCGTTCTGGTTGGAAAAGGTCTGCAGGAACCCGCTGTGCTCAGGGTCCGAACCGCGACCGTGCGCGACCAGGAACGAGCGCACCGTGCCGTTCTCAAGATTGGCGAAATGGAACCGCGGCAAGGTGCTCGGCCGGGCGAAATCGGCGATCCCGACAATGTCCTTGCGCCACAGGCGGCTGCCGGCGCGTTCAACTTCGCGTGCGGCAATGGTCAGCACCTTGCGGTCATAGGCCGGATTGGGGATCACGACGGTGGGCAGTGCCGGGGCGGCCGGAACCACGGGAGCTTCAGGTAAGGCCCCGAAAGTCTTGTCGAATTCGTCGGCGAGCGGAGAGGGTTGGCCGATCCGCGCGAGTGCGCGGCCAGGCACGGACAGCGCAGCTGCCCCGGCGATTCCACCCAGAATCAGGTTCCGACGGTTCATGGTCCCCACCATAGCGATTGTGGATAACCAAGTGCTGAACTGCAATCCAGCCAAAAACGCTGGATCACTGCTGGCGCGCGCCCAACCGCGCCGTGCTGCCCAGCGCGCAAAGCGCCGCGCCATCGACCCGCATCACCGTCCATTCGTCCATCGGCCGGGCGCCGAGCGCTTGGTAGAAGCCGATCGCCGGGGCGTTCCAGTCGAGCACCGACCATTCAAGCCGGGCGCAATCCCGCTCCACCGCCAGCGCCGCGAGGTGGGCAAGTAGCGCCTTGCCCAGCCCGTTCCCGCGCGCCGCTTCGCGCACATAGAGATCTTCGAGGTAGATACCGGGTTTGCCCTCAAAGGTCGAGAAATTGTGGAAGAACAGCGCGAAGCCCTGCGCCGTGCCGTCCAGCTCGCCGATCACGACTTCGGCATAAGGCCGCGCGCCGAACAGCTTCTCGCCCAGCACCGCTGGATCGAAACGCACTTCGTGCTCAAGCTTTTCATAGATCGCCAGATCGCGGATCAGCGCGCCGATCAGCGGCAAGTCCGCGGGAACGGCGGCGCGGATAGTGAGAGTCATGTCTGCTTCCTCAATCGCGGCCACAGCACACCGACTGCCAGCCCGGCCATCACCAGCGCAACGGCCGCCAGCTTCCACGTCTGCAGCGGTTCACCCAGCACCAGCGCCGACGTCGCGAGGCCGAACACCGGGACCAGCAATGACAGCGGCGCGACCTGGCCTGCCGAATGCCGCGCCAGCAGCCAGCCCCACACCCCGTAACCGAACATCGTATTGCCGACCGATTGCCACACCACTGCGCCCCAGGTCTTCCAGTCTGCAGCGGCGATCCCAGCCGACATCCGCGGCCAGCCTTCGAGCGCGAGCGCGAAGGCAAGCAGCGGCGGTATGGCAAACAGGCTCGACCAGACGACATAGCCCAGCATGTTGACGCTGCCCGCCGCGCGCGCGACCATGTTGCCCCCGGCCCAGCTCGCCGCAGCGCAGAGCACCAGGAACAGCCCCAGCGGCGTCGCGCTAGCATCGGTGTGGAGCGCGATCAGCGCGATCCCGGCGCTGGCCAGCAGCAAAGCAGCGATCTGGTAGCGCGCGACCTTTTCACCGTTCAGCCACACCGCCATTCCGATGGTGAAGAAGGCTTGCGCCTGCACCACCAACGACGCCAGACCGGGGGTGATATCGGCGCGCATCGCGGTGAACAGCAGGCCAAACTGCCCCGCCCCGATCAGCACGCCATATGCCGCCAGATTGCGCCACGGCACCTTGGGACGCGGAACAAACAAGGCCATCGGCGCGAAGGCCAGGGTGAAGCGCAGCAGCGCCAAGGTCAGCGGCGGCAGATGCACCAGCGCGAACTTGATGATCACGAAGTTCGAACCCCACACCGCGGTAACCGCAAGCGCAAGCAAGAGGTGGAGCGGGGGCAGGCCATGGCGGTGCGCAGTCATCCCGCGCGCCCTAGTCGATCAATCAGCGCTTGTCAGTCCCCAGTGGTTCCGCGCGCGCGGATCACCATGGTGTCACCCTTGAGCTCGACCGCGCCGAGCTGGCGCAGCACCGATTGACCGAGCAGGTTGACCGAAAGGTCGCGCACCACCACCGCGTTCACATTGTGCAGCGTGGTGCCGCCAACCTCGACCTCGTCGAGCGTCACCCGGGCGCCGTAACCCACCCCCGAAGCGGTCTGCATCACCGGCTGGAAATCGTCGGGCGACACATTGAGGTTGAGGTTCGCCGCCTCTTCCTCGGTCAGTGCAACCATATCGGCGCCGGTATCGACCAGGAAGTTGACCGAATTGCCGTTGACCCCCGCATCGAGGCGGAACTGGCCGGAACCGTCGCGGCGCAGCATCATGGCGTCGGTTTCGTGCCTCGCGGCCTTGTGCGTCGCCGCTGCCACCGGCGCGGGCGCATCACCGCCGGCGCGCGGCGCAAGGAACGCTGCGACCATGCACATCGCGCCGATTGCAAACAGGGCTATGCCGTAAAGCCGGGTCATGGCGGGCAGCATAGCCGCCCAGCCTTACCGAAAGCTTAGGCCGCCTTGCCGTGGGTCACGTCCATGCTGACCGAGCCCCCCGCCTCGATCTCGGCAGCCTTGGCTTCAACCAGACTGACGATGTGCCCGATCATGTCCGCATCCTGCACGTGGTGGTCGGTCACCCCGGAGAGGTAGACCATGTGCTTGCCGTTGCCGCCGCCGGTGATGCCGATATCGGTCTCGCGCGCTTCGCCGGGGCCGTTGACCACGCAGCCGAGCACCGAGAGCGACATCGGGGTCTTGATGTGGCTCAGCGCGTCTTCGAGCGCCTGGACGGTGCGGATCACGTCAAAGCCTTGCCGTGCGCAGCTGGGGCAGGAGACGACGCGGACCCCGCGGGTGCGCAGGCCCAAGGACTTGAGGATCTCGTAGCCGACCCGGACTTCTTCCTCGGGCTCGGCCGAGAGCGAGACGCGGATCGTGTCGCCGATCCCCGCCCACAGCAGGTTGCCCATCCCGATGCTCGACTTGACCGTGCCGCCGATCAGCCCACCGGCCTCGGTGATGCCCAGGTGCAGCGGGCAGTCGACCGTTTCGGCGAGCTGCATGTAGGCCGCGACCGCCAGGAACACGTCGCTGGCCTTCACCGCGACCTTGTATTCGTGGAAATCGTGGTCCTGCAGCAGCTTGATATGATCGAGCGCAGATTCGACCAATGCCTCTGGGCAGGGTTCGCCGTATTTTTCGAGCAAGTCCTTCTCAAGGCTCCCGGCGTTGACCCCGATGCGGATCGCGCAGCCGTTAGCCTTGGCCGCGCGGACAACTTCGGCGACGCGCTCGCTTGAGCCGATATTGCCGGGGTTGATCCGCAGGCACGCGGCGCCCGCGTCAGCCGCTTCGAGCGCACGTTTGTAGTGGAAATGGATGTCGGCGATGATCGGCACGCGCGCCGCGCGGACGATTTTGCCCAGCGCCGCAGTGCTGGCTTCATCAGGGCAGGAGACGCGGATCAGGTCGGCGCCCGCCTCCTCGCAGCGGCGGATCTGGTCGATCGTTGCGGCGGCATCGCTGGTCAGCGTGTTGGTCATGGTCTGTACGGTAATCGGCGCATCACCGCCAACGGGCACGGAGCCAACCATGATCTGGCGCGAGGTACGGCGCGCGATATCGCGCCAGGGTCTGATCGAGGACATGGCCGCGCATATAGGGCGCGGCGGGTTCGGCGGCAAATGGTCTTGGCGTGCAGGGTCTAAAGCAGTTTCGAGAACAGGAATTCCTCGTCGATCTGCTCGCCCACCTTGAACGTGACGTCGGCGATCTTCTCGAAGCCACAGCGCTGATAGAACCGTTGCGCCCCGTGATTGCCCGAATAGACCGAAAGCTGGACCTCGTCGGCCCCGGCGGCGCGGAAGGCGGCCATAGCCCAGTCCATCAGCGCGCTGCCCACCCCGCTGCCGGTGGCCGATGCGGCGGCATAGAGCTGCTTCAGTTCCATCGCGCGCACACCCCGCGCATGGCCGGGCCAGCCGCATTTGTAGCCGATCTTGCAGAAGGCAATTGGCTCACCCCCACGTTCGGCCACCTGCATCGCGCCGTCGGGATCGGCGATGAGTGCGGCGGTCGCTTCTTCGGACTTGGCCTGGCTCAGGAACGCGGCAAGGTCCGTCTCGGAATAGAGGTGCGCGAAGGCGTCGACGAAGCTGGCCCGGGCCAGCCTGGTCAAACCGGGGACATCGGCCGGAATGGCCGGGCGGAGAAGTAGATCGGTCAAAGCGTCCTCGTCATGCAGATGCTGAAGGGGTCTTCGGAATAGTCGCCGAACGGCGGGCATTCGGCAAAGTCGTGGTTTTCGTACAGTCGCCGTGCGGGCAGAAACGCCTCGGGCCGCCCGGTTTCGAGACTGACCCGGGTATAGCCGCGCGCCCGTGCCTCGGCCAGGAGGTGCGCAAGGATCGCCTTGCCCGCGCCTTGCCCGCGATAATCGGGATGCGCGCGCATCGATTTAAGCTCGCCGTGCTCCGGATCGAGCTGCTTGAGCGCCCCGCAGGCGGCCAGCCGCGCGCCATCCCAAGCGGCGTAAAAGGTCACGTCGGGCGCGCGCAGCCGTGTGATCGGCATGGCGTGGACGCTTTCGGGCGGTGACCATTGGTGCATCTCGTCGAGATGCAATTGCAGAAGCGCGGCCACTTCAGGACCGCACAGGTCGTCCGTGCGAATTTCAAATTCGGCGATCATGGCCAGTTCTTGCCGGACCGAAATGAGCACCGCAAGTGGGCTTTGACTCTGACGTCATGGAGGCATAGCCTTTGCATCGCTTGGGGCGGGATTTTGAAATGATCCGGGGTCGCCCCTCTCCGAGTAATAGACGTGACACTGCCCAAGATCCCTTGGCGGGCGCGTCGAACAGGAGGAAGCATCAATGAATGCATATCGCAAAACGGCCGTCATGGCCGCATCGCTCGCGCTAGCCTGGTCGGTTCCGGGTATGGCCCAGACCGATCCGTTTGTGCCCGGCGACTATGTCGAAGTCAGTTCGGTAACGATCGATGATGGGCATGGCCTTGATTATGCGCAATTCCTCGCCAGCGAATGGCGCGGACGGCAAGAATTCGCCAAGAAGCAGGGCTGGATCGATGGCTATGAAGTGCTGGCCAACGTCAATGCGCGCAATGGCGAGCCAGATCTGATTCTGGTCGTGCGTTACAAGTCACTGCCCGATGCTGCCGAGCAGCTAAAGCGCGACGATGCGATGCGAGCTTACAACAAGCAGACCGACGCGCAGATGCAGGCTGCATCGGGCGACCGGGCCAAGTTCCGCCACCTGGTCGGCTCGCAGCTGTGGCAGGAGCTGAAATTCAAGTAACGACCTGACATGCGGTTGAGGCTGGTGGCCATGCGCTGCCAGCCTCAACCGGCATGCTTGTCGGCCTTGCGCTTGCCCATCCGCATGCCGCCTTCGAGCCGGGCGCGCAGCTGGGTGTAATAGGCTTCGAGGAACGCGCGCTCGTCGCCCGAACCGGGGTTCCAGCCGAGCTTGCGGCAGATCGCTTCGTGCACTGCAGCCATCGCTTCGGGCCGGCCATCGCGGAGCACGCGTTCCAGCGTCTGCAGCTCATATTCGCCGTAGATCGCCAGCTCTTCGTCGGCGAATTTGTAAGATGCGCCGGTGGTCTCGCTGGTCCCGCTTGTTGCGGCGCGGCCGGTGCTGAGCGCATCGGCAAGTTTCAAACGACGCGCTTCGACCACCCAGCTGCCAGCGACCAGGTCGCCTGCGCGGAGCCGGTCGCGGTTGAACATCGGAAACAGCGCGAAGACTGCCAGCCAGCCGAACACCAGCCAGTCGGCCAGACCCCCGCCCGACAGCGAAAACAGCGCGACCAGCGGCAGGGTGATCTCGACATCGCGCAGCAGGTTGCGCGCCAGCACCATTTCGGTGGTTAGCCGCCCGCCATCGCGCGCCGCCACCCTGATCCCGGTCATCCGCTTACCCGGGGTCGCGCCGCGCGGGCCAAGCTCGAAGAACAGGAAGTAGGCGTGGCGCAGCAGGAACAGGAAGGCGATGTAGAGGATCAGTGCGAACTGCACCACAGGCGGCATGTTCGGCCCGCCTTTGCCGAGTTTCAGCGGCGAAACCGCCATTAACTTGCCGCCGATGTACGCCAGCGCGATGGTGGCGATGATGATCGTCAGGAAGATGATCGCAAGATCGATCAGCAGCGCGCCAAAGCGGGTCCCGCGGCTAGCCAGCGTGACCGGCAGCGCGATCCCTTCGGGCGTGATCAGCACCCGGCGGCGGTCGCCCCGCTTCGGCTTGGCGGCAGCATCGCTCATTCGCTCTCGCTTCCCGCCGGGGTGCGGCGGAACAGGAAGAAGTAGACCAGCCAGAAGGTCAGCATGCCGTAGCCCACCACCAGCCGGGCGGTGGTATCGTCGATCAGTTGGCGGCCGAGCCCTTCGAGCATCCCGGCGATCACCAGCATCAACACTACGCCTGCCATCACCGTGGCGGTGCGCTGCCCCGCCGCAGCAGCGGCTTCGAGCACCGAGCGCGTCCCCGGGAACGCCATCGAGCGGCCGATATGCAGGCCCGCCGCCCCCGAAATCAGGATTGCGAAAAGTTCAGTAGTGCCGTGGATCGACAGCCAGCCGACCGCATCGAGGGTCAGCCCCTGGCCATGATACAGCCACAGGATCGCACCCAGCATCGTGGTGTTCTGGATCAGCATCAACAGCGGCGGGACCCCGAAGGCAAAGCCCAGTGCAAAGCACAGGATCGCGATCCCCGCATTGTGGCTGAACAGGCCTGCGGCAAACACGCTGAGCCCGTTCTGGTCCTGGTTGCCGAACAGCGTGCCCTTCAGCACATCATGGCTGGCGCCGGGCATGCGCAAGTCGCCCGGATCGATCGGCATCATCGCATAGTACCAGTCGGGATCGGCGGCGCAGAGCTTCCAGCCGATCACCGTGCCCGCCGCCATCAGCACGAAAGCGACCAGCAGTTCGGGCCAGATGCTGCGCACCGCGCGGCTCCATTCGCCGCCGAAGAACCGCGCGAGCCACGACCACAGCGTGGTGCGCGGGCCATAGACGAGGAACCAGGCGCGCTGGACCAGGCTTTCAAGATAGGCCAGCGTCGCCGCATCGAGCGAGGTTTCACGCGCGACCGACAGGCTGGAGGCGACGGTGCGGTAAAGCACCGGCAGTTCGAGCACGTCAGCATCCGAAATGCGCCGCAGCCGGCCTTTCTCCATGCGGGTGACGATCGCTTCCAATCGCTTCCAGTCACCCTCGCGTTCCTGACGGAAGCGATCGGAGCGCAGCACCGCAGCTTCGATTGCGGCTTCATCACTGGCTTGGCGGCCGGTCAGGCGGGAGAAGATCGCCATCAGCCAATCGCTCCCTTGCGCTTGATTGCAAGGTACGCGTCGATCAGCCGCGTACCGATCGCCTGATAGGGCGCCTCGATCACGTCGATCCCGCGCGCGCGCAATTGCGACAGCACCAGCGCGCGCTGGCGCAGCAGTGCGTCCGCGCTGACCGCCATCGCGAGGTGCTGCATGTCGGCCGGCTCGGCCCCGGAGATCCCGGTCAGTTCTTCGTCGTGCATGGTCACGAACAGCACCAGATGCCGCTTGGTCAAGCGCCCGACGCTTTCGATCATCAGCTGCGCGCTGGTCGGATCGGTAAAGTCGGAGAACACCACGATCATGCTGCGCCGTTGCAGCCGCGCAGCCAGCGTGGCCAGCGCGAGCGTGAAGTTCGGCTCCTGCGCATGATAGTCGAGCCCCGCCGCAGCCGACTGCAACCGGCGAAAATCGCGCGCATCGGACACGAACGGGGTGAAAAGTTCAGGCCGCGCGGCAAACCCGAACAGGCCGACCCGGTCGCCGCCTTTCAAGGCGACATAGGCGGTGGTCAGCGCTGCGGTGACGGCGCGGTCGATCCGCGGCAGGCCCGCCACTGGCTCGCACATCGCCTGCCCGCAATCGAACGCGAAGACGATCTGGTTGTTGCGCTCAGCCTCATACTCCTTGGCATAGAGGTGCGCGTGGCGCGCGCTGGCCTTCCAGTCGATCCGGCGCTTGTCCATGCCCGGCTGGAATTCGCTTAATGCCTCAAACATGGTGCCCTCGCCGCGAATCCGGCGGGCAATCAGCCCGAACTGGGCGTCGCGCAGGAAGGCCTGCAGCGCGGGCGAGCGGACCGGCGCGACATTGGGCCAGATCCGCACGCTCTCGCTCACCGCGCGGCGCAGCTGGCGCGCGCCAAGCCCGAGCGGACCGGTCCAGCGCAGCCACAGCTCCTCAACCTCGGCGGTGCCGCGGCGGCTGGCGCGGAACTCGATCCGCGCCTGCCAGTCGTTCCCGTCGCTGCGGGTGAGCGCGGCGGAGGTGGCTCCGCCGGGGAACAGCCGCGCATCGCTCGCCAGCGCGCAATCGACCCGGCTGCGCCAGCCGCCGCCGAACTCAGCCAGCACATCGAGCCAGCCGGGTTCACCCACCTCGGCATCACCCGACGCGGTCAATCCGACATCGCGCGCGCGCCCGGCAAGAAGCGCATCGAGCGCGACCAGCGCGATCACCAGCGTGCCAAGCAGCGGCGCGGCGGCCCAGCTGCCCGGGACCAACACCGCGAGCAGCAGCGCCACCGGCGCCGCAGCAGCAACCAGCAGCGCAGCGCGCGCGGTGGGGACAGGAAAGGCGCGGGATAGCTTCATGCCGGGGGCTTAGCGCGGTGCCTCGGTCGCTGCGACCAGCGCGGCCACCAATGCCTCGACCTGCTTGCCCTCAATCTCAGCCGCCGGAGACAGCAACAGACGGTGGCGCAAGACCGAGGCGGCGAGCGCCTTGACGTCGTCGGGCAGGACATAGTCGCGCCCGTCAAGCGCCGCGCGCGCCCGCGCGGCATTGGCCAGCAGCACTGCGGCGCGCGGGCTCGCCCCGGCGGACAGGTCCGCGCTTTCGCGGGTCGCGCGGATCAGGCGCACAATGTAATCGGTGACCGCCTCGGACAGGGTGACAGTCTTCACCGCCGCGGCAGCAGCCGCGATCGTCGCGGCATCGGCCACCGCCTCGACCCCAAGATCAGCGGCGCGGGTCGGGCCGGCCCGTTCGCCGAAGGTGGCAACGATCTTCGCCTCTTCGGCCGCGCTGGGATAGGGGATCAGCAGCTTGAACAGGAACCGGTCAAGCTGGGCTTCGGGCAGCGGGTAGACCCCCTGGCTTTCGATCGGGTTCTGCGTTGCCACGACCATGAAGTTCTGCGGCAGCGGGTGCGCGGTGCCATCGAGCGTGACGCGGCGTTCCTGCATCGCTTCGAGCAGCGCGGCCTGAGTCTTGGGCGGGGTGCGGTTGATTTCGTCACCCAGCAATAGCTCGCAGAAGATCGGCCCGCGCGTCAGCGTGAACGCGCTGGTCTGGAAGTTGAACAAGTTCGATCCCAGAATGTCCCCCGGCATCAGATCGGGCGTGAACTGGATCCGCCCGAACTGAAGCCCAAGACTGGCGGCAAAGCATTGCGCCATAAAGGTCTTGGCAGTGCCCGGCGGGCCTTCGAGCAAGACGTGGCCCTGCGCCAGCAGCGCGACCAGCAGCGCGTCGATCGCCTCGGTCTGGCCGACCACGGCCTTGCCGATCTGGCCGCGGATCTTCGCCGCGAGATGGCTGACTTCGGGCAATGTCATTGCAGGAACGGTCATTGCAGCAGGGTCCTTTCAAGAGAATTGAGCGTCTGCGCAGCGCGCAGCATATCGCGGGGACGGCGCGCGGCACGCAGGGTTGCGGCGGCGCTGGAGAAGGCATCGGCACTGCCGGTGCGAGCGAGCAGCGCCCGGTCGATCGCGGCTTCGGCCTGGGCTGGATCGAGCCGCGCCGGAAGCGCCAGCGCCTTGACCAGCCGTTCGCGCGCGGCATCGGCATAAGGCGCGCCGACCAGGTGGAGCCGCTTGGCGCGGCGCAGCAGCCCGGCCGCATTGGCGACCAGCGCGCGTTTGCCAAAGGCGATCGAGCGGCCCGCCAGCAGCGGCGGACCAAAGCGGTGATAGGCCCGCCACATCGCCACCGCAGCGGCCAGCAGCAAGCACAGCGTCGCCGCCAGGAAGGGCGGGGTGAAGGCCAGTTCGAGCAAGCTCTCCGACCGGCCATAGCCAGCCAGCGTCAGGTCGAAGACCACCTGCTTGCTCTCGCCATCAAGCGCGCCGCGCACCAGCGCCTCGGCAAGCAGGGCGTTCTCCCGGTGTGCAAAACCGTAATTGTTGAGCAGGTCGGGTTCGAACACGACGATCACCGGAAACCGCGCAACCGTTACTGCGGGCGCCGCTGGCGGCGCGACCGTGATCGGCACCGAACCGTCAGCGTTCGCCTCAGCCGGTGCCGCTTCCTGATCAGGATCTGCCATTGCTGCGGGTGGATAATCCTCCGCGGGCGCAGCTGCGGCGTCTGGTTCAGTGCCTTGTTCCGCGTCATCCGCTGCGGGCGGCGGAGCGAGCTCATAGCTCGCCAGGCCGGGATATTCCCTATCGGCGAAATAGCCCGCGAGCATCCGCCGGTCACTGCCTGCCGCGACCAGCGGGACGAGGGTGCGGCCCTTGCCCGAGATCACCTGTGTGGGATCGGCCACCGGTGCCGACTGGTCCATGCCGAACCATGTCTGGTCTTGGGCCTTGCCGGGCAACGGACCGATCTCCACGCTCACTTCATCGTGGAAGCCCGCCCATTTCGGCGGCATCGGGAACATCAGCTGGACAAACCCCGGTTTGACCTTGGGGTTAACTGTGGCGGCGGTGGGCGGCAGCGGCTGAGCAATCCACTTGGGCATGATCAGCAGGACCGGCCCGTACTGGCTGTGCTCATCGATCACGCGGGTGAGTTCGGCCGGCTTGGTTTGGTGCTGCGGGGTCAAGATCAGCAGTCCGCCCTGGCGCTGCGGGGCGCGGGTGCGGGTCTGGGTGACTTCGAACCCGCGCGCTTTGAGGTAATCGGACAGCGCAGCGTAGCCGACCAGCCCCTTGCCGGCGACATGCGCGCCGCTCGGTTGCGGTTCGGGATCGGCCATACCGCTGCCCACCGCCCACAGCAGCGCAATGAACGCGAGCGCCCCGCCGAGCACCAGCGCGAGCGCGACCCGCGGCGAAAAAGGCCCGCGGCGCCCAACGCTCATCGCGCCGCGATCCGTTCAAGCGCGAACTCGGCATAGGCGGCGCGGGCCGCCTGCCAATCATCCGCGCCAAGCGCACGGAGCGCAAACAGGCTGCGTTCAACCAGCCCGGCAATCTGCGCGAATGTCTGCCGCGCCTTGTCAGGCAGCGCGGGCAGCGCGCCGATTTCGCGCGCGGTGCTGGCGCGGCCGATCCAGTCGGGCCGGGCCGCAGCGATCTGCTGGACCGAACGGCGCAGCAGCAAGTGCGTAGCCTCATCGAAGCGGCCTTCGCGAGCGAGCGCATCGGCGTCTTCAAGCAGCGCCAGCGCCTCGGCCTGATCGGGGGTCCAGTCATCGGGCGCGGCGGCCTTGGCCTCTTTGCGCTTCCATCCCAGCCGCAGCGGTTCGCTGATCCGCCAAGCGCCGTAAATCACGAACAGCACCAACAGGCCGAGCAGGACCCATTGCAACACCGGCCACGACAGACCGAGTGCGCGGCCAATCGGTTCGAAGATCGCGCGGAAAAATCGTCCCAACGCGAGCATCCACTCAGGCGTCTTGGCGGCAGGCACGGACACATCGACCGGGGTGAACTGGATAGCCGGATCGGCGTGGACGTGCTGCCACGCCGCCGCTGCATCCTGCCCCGCTTGCGCGCCCTGAATCTGCTGATCCGCCACCAAGCCTGTGGTGGCACGCCGCAACAGGCCCGGCAAGCCAGAGAAATGAGTATTCGTTGGTATAGTTAGGACGAAATTCGCAATGAATTGGCTCAGTGCCCGGCTTTGCGCAGTCTATCCGCGCGCGCGTTCCTGCGGATAGGTGCCGAGCATGCGCAGTTCCTTGCAATGGAACGCCAGTTCTTCGAGCGCGCGATCGACCGCCGGGTCGCCCGGCGCGCCGACGATATCGGCGTAGAAGGTGGTCGCGGAGAAGCTCGCGCCCTTCTGATAGCTTTCCAGCTTGGTCATGTTGACGCCGTTGGTGGCGAACCCGCCCATCGCCTTGTACAGCGCGGCGGGCACGTTCTTCACCTCGAACACGAAGGTGGTCATCATCGGCCCGGCGCCCAGGCTTGCCGGATCGCGGCCCTCGCGGGCCAGCACCACGAAGCGGGTCATGTTGTCGGCCGCATCCTCGACGTTCTCGGCGATCACCTTGAGGCCGTAGAGCTCGGCGGCGATCTTGGGTGCAATCGCCGCCACCTTCGGATCACCGAGTTCCGCCACATAGGCTGCGGCTCCGGCGGTATCGGCGTAGGACAGCGGAACCATGCCGCGTTCCCGCAGGAAGAAGCGCGACTGACCCAGCGCCTGCGGATGCGAATAGGCTGCGCTGAACGGGCCGTCGCCCAGCGCCATCAGCGCGTGGTGGATCGGCATGAAGTGCTCGCCGACGATGCGAAGATCGCTTTCGGGCAGCAGGAAATGGATATCGGCCACCCGGCCATGCTGCGAATTCTCGATCGGGATGATCGCGTGTCCCGCGCGCCCGTCCTTGACCGCCTCAAGCGCGTCTTCAAAGCTGAAGCAGGGCAGCGGCAGGCAAGCGGGAGCCCATTCCAGCGCCGCGCGATGCCCGTTGCACCCCGGCGCGCCCTGAAACGAGACCGCGCGCGCTGGATCGGCGGCGGCCTGGGCGGCAAGTTGCTCGACACGGGCGAGCGCGGGGGCGGGATAGCTCTGCATGGCGCTGGCTCTAGGGCGGGGCTGCGCGGCGATCAATACGCATTGGCTCAATAGCCCTGCGCGTTGCCCATCGGCAGCCGCGGATCAATCGCCCCGAAATAGCGCGCATGGTTGCCGGTCGCCGCATTGGGTTTCACCTTGAGCGAGGGCCCGCCAACCAGAATTGCGGCGATCTGATTCCAGTAGGGCATTGCTTCAAGCTGGTGACCCTTGGCGCTGAGCACCGCCATGGTGTCAGCGCTGAGCGAATCTTTTTCGTAATAGATCACATCGGGCAGCCACTGCGCGTGGATGCGCGGGGCATCGACCGCCTCGGTCAAGGTCATGTCATAATCGATCACATTGATCATCACCTGCAGCACGCCCGTAGGGATGTGGCTGCCGCCCGGGGTTCCGATCACCATGGCGAGCTTGCCGTCATGCGTAACAATCGTCGGGGTCATCGACGACAGCGGGCGTTTGCCCGGCGCGATTGCGTTGTTGGTCCCTTCGACCAAGCCGTACATGTTGGGAAATCCGGGTTTGGCCGAAAAATCGTCCATCTCGTCATTGAGCAGGATCCCGGTGCCTTCGGCGGTGACCCGCGCGCCGAACCAGTCGTTGAGCGTATAGGTCAACGCGACCGCGTTGCCGGCCGCGTCGACTATCGAGAAATGCGTGGTGCTCTGGCCTTCCTTGCCTTGCCCCGGTCCGGGCAGGCTGGAGGACGGCGTGGCCTTGTCTGGTGAGATGCCGGCGCGCAGCTCGGCGGTGTAGGCCGGGCTGATCAGCTTGGTAGTGTCAGCCTTGACGAAGTCAGGATCACCCAGCTGAATATTGCGGTCATGGAAGGCGCGGCGTAGCGCTTCGGTGGTGTAGTGGACGCCTATCGCCGAATGGAAGCCAAGGCTGCCGAGCGGATAGCCTTCAAGGATGCCCAGCGTCTCGCACACCACCACCCCGCCCGAGCTTGGCGGCGGCGCGGAAATTACGTGGAAGCCGCGATAATTGCATTCGATCGGCTTGCGTTCGACTGCCTTGTAGGCAGCGAAATCGGCGGCGGTGATGATCCCGCCGTGGCGACGGCTTGACGCAGCGATCCGTGCTGCGATCGGGCCGTTATAGAATGCCTGGTTACCGCCTTGTGCAATCGCCAGCAACGTCTTGCCGAGATCCGCTTGAATCCAGCGTTGGCCCGCCTGCCACGGCTTGCCGTGGTTGAGGAACACCGCCGCGCTGGCCGGGTCTTTCGCAAAATCCTCAGACCCTTCGGTCAGCATGTCGGCATCGCCCTGATCGAGCACGAAGCCTTTGCTGGCGAGCGCAATCGCTGCCGCCATCAACGGCGCGCGGGCGCGGGTGCCGTATTTGGTCCGGGCCAGTTCGAGCCCGGCGACGGTGCCGGGAATCCCCACCGCAAGATGCCCGCGCGTGGAGAGCAGCGGGATCACGTTGCCGTTCTTGTCCTGGTACATGGCAGCGCTGGCCTTGCCCGGGGCCATTTCGCGAAAATCGATGAAGCTGGTGCGGCCATCGGCCATGCGGATGGTCATGAACCCGCCGCCGCCGATGTTGCCCGCCTCGGGGAAGGTCACCGCCAGCGCATAGGCCACTGCAACCGCCGCATCGACCGCGTCGCCGCCGCTCTTCAGCACGTCGATCCCGGCCTGGCTGGCAAAGCGGTGCGCCGAGACGACCATGCCATGCTCCGCCGCGACTGGGGCCGGGGCTGCTGCCTGGACCTGCGAGGCG
This sequence comes from Sphingomonadaceae bacterium, assembly GCA_025359445.1. Lineage (GTDB taxonomy): Bacteria > Pseudomonadota > Alphaproteobacteria > Sphingomonadales > Sphingomonadaceae > Novosphingobium. The sequence continues at coordinate 37,304 of JANYGB010000036.1, read as the reverse complement.
ACCAGCGCCAATGCGGCCAGCGAAGCCGCCGCGTTTCTGAGTGCACGCATCTGTACGATCCCTCCCCGAATATGCCTTGGCTTTGGCCTGCCACAAAAGGCCAATCCTGTCGCACAAGAAAAGGGCGGGGAAGCCGAAGCCTCCCCGCCCGATCCTGTAGTCCTGCCGGACCCGCGTTTAGATCAATACTTGACCTTGACGCGGACGTACCAGAACCCGCCGTTGATCCCGAAGGGACCACCGCTGCGCGGGTAGATCTGACCATCGGCAGTACCGCCGGTCAGCGCGTAGATCGGGTTCGCGATGCTCGGCGCGATCTTGTCGGGGTAGGTGTTGAACAGGTTGTTCGCCCCAACCGACAGCGTGTAGTGATCGGCAAAGGTGTAGCTCACATCGAGATCGGTCACGAACTTCGACTTGAAGGTCTGGCCCACCCCGAAATTGGTGCCGGTGTTGGTGGCATTGTTGACCGGGTAGTCGTTGGCATCGCCCCACGAGCTGTAATAGCGCTCGGCGAAGTTCAGCGCGAAGCCGTTCGACTGCCAGTTGGCGTTGAAGTTGATCCGGTGACGCGGGGCAAGGTGCCCAATGTCATAGATCTGCGCCGGAGAGATGACGAGCGCGTTGAACCCCGGCAGAACCTTGCTGATATTGTAGCTGTAAGCCAGCGTCAGGTTAAGCTTTCCGCCGCCCAGATCGCTCCGGTAGCTGCCAACCACATCGACCCCATTGGTCCGGGTCGAGAACCCGTTGGTGAAGTAGTTGACCGCGCCGCCAACGCCCACAGCCGCAAGTGCTGGTTGTGCCAGCAGATCTGCCGCAGTCACGTTGAAGTTCTGCGACACGCCGATCCGGTTGGTGACCTTGATCGAGTACCAGTCAACCGTCAGCGACAGAACGTTGGTCGGGTTGAACACGAAGCCCGCGCCATAGTTGGTCGACTTCTCCGGCTTCAGCGATACCGCGCCATAGTACTGGGCGATGGCGCTGGTCACCGGATAGGTACCGGTTTGGACCTGGTTCCCGGCCACGAAGTTGGTGGTCAGGATCTCGTCGTTGTTCTGGCCCGGCGAAGGAGCGTGGAAGCCCGTCCCAACCGTGCCGCGCAACGCAAAGGTATCGGTGATGTGCCAGATACCGTTGAGCTTGGTGACGAAGGCAGAGCCGAAGCTGTTGTAGTGTTCGTAGCGGGCGGCCACGCCCATCGAGAAGGTCTTGGTGAGATCGCCTTCAAGGCCGAGGTAGGCGCCGTAGCTGTTCTGGCTGAAGCTGCCGGCCGAAGCCGGGCTGGTGCCGCCATAACCGCTTGCACCCGGTGACTTGGAGACGGTGCAGACCGAGGTCGGCGATGCCAGAGCGTTGAACGTTGGGCACAGCGGGTTGGTGGTCAGCAGCGCGGTGTAAGTCGTCGGGCCGGTCTGCGTATAGAGCGGCTGAACGGCATAGGGACCGGCGGCATAGGACTGGGTATCGCCAGCGGTCTGCTGGTAGGTTTCCTTGCGGTATTCAAGGCCGCCCGACAGGGTCAGCGGGCTGAAGAACCCGGCATCGACCGGATAGGTCAGATCGAGGTTGCCGTCGATTTCCTTCTGGATCAGCTTGCCGAAGTGGAAGGCAGTCTGGCTGGTCGGACCGAACGAGGCGTTGAGCGAATTGTACATCGACAGGTCGAGCGTGTTGCGGCTGAGCGAACCCGACAGGTCATAGGTGAAGCCGCTTGCGCTGCTGCCCTTGTATCCCAGCGTACCATAAGCTTCGTCCGTCACGCCGACAAAGCGCGGGGTGAAGCCAGCCGGATACAGCGTCGCAAAGTTGTAGGTGTTGGTGTTGAACACGAAATCTGTGCTCGAGTTGCAACCGATGCTGCCGACCGGGCACTTGGTCAGGAAGATGTTGTTGAACGAACCGTTCTTGCCCGGGCTCCGGGTCGAAGGCGTACCGGTTCCCTGATCAACGGTGAGCGGGGTGGGCACGCTTTGCGAGGCGCGATAGTTGAAGCTTTCGTTCGCGCGGCTGTGGGCCACATTGACGAACAGGTAGAGCTTGCTGTTGTCGCTGACTTCAAGCGCCGAGTTGAGCAGCACCTTGTAGCCATGGCTGGGCGAGGAACCCCAGATCTGCTGCGGCCCGGGGTAACCGGGAAGCTGCGAGGCGAGGCCGGGGTTGTTGGTGGCGAACACCCTGGCGATCGCGCGGTCCGTGCCGCGGCTGGTCTGGCCATCGTCATTGTATTCAGCCGCCAGGTTCACGAAACCGCGGTCACCCAGCTTGACGCCGACATCGCCGGCGATCTGGTAGCTCTTGCCATCACCCTTGTCGTATTGCTGGCCATAGCGGGCCTGCAGTTCGACCCCGGCGTCTTCGCGCAGGCCGTAGTTGAGCACGCCGCCGATGGCGTCCGAACCGTACTGCGCGGTCGCGCCATCGCGCAGAACCTGCAGGTTCTTGATCGCGATCGACGGAATGGCCGAAATGTCCGAACCCTGGCTGCCGAACGACAGTGCGGTATCGCCGCCGGTGTAAACCTGGACCAGCGCCGAACGGTTGTAACGCTTGCCGTTGAGCATGACGAGGATTTCGTCAGCCGGGAGGCCGCGCAGCGAAGGCGCGCGGACGAAAGTCGAAGCGTCCGAGATCGAATTCTGGCCTACGAAGAACGAAGGCACGATGTTCTTGACGATATCGAGCATGTTGCCGGCGGGCTGGGCATTGAGCTCATCAGCGCCGACGACGTCGACCGGAGAAGGCGAATTGGTCACGCTGCGGTCGGTGCGGCGGGTGCCGATGACCACGATCGAATCCGAATTGTCGGTCGCTGATGTGTCGGTGTCTGCGGGCTTGGTCTGGGCGAAGGCTGGATCGGCGAAGAAAATCGCCAGACTTGCGGCGGTTACGGCAAGTGCGGCCTTGCGGCTTGCGTTGAATCGCATGGAAAACTCCGTGTTAGGTTACCCCCCCAGCTCCCGTTTACGGATATACTGCGGTAATGTAGTCGCTATGCGAAGGGCCGCGCATGTCAACGATTGCAGGATGAATCCTAATCGATTGTTACATGTGTGTGTCTTTGGCGCACTATCTGGTGCGTCAGTGCCGGATCAAAGCTCGGAAGATTGCATCGCAAATATAGGCGTATGCGGCTCGTGCGCGGCCATCCGGGCGAGCAGCAGGTCAAGCTCGCTCTCGGCAATGATGATCCCCTGATGCGCGGGCCGGACAAAGCCGACCGCAGCCATGTGGCTGTTGAACGCAATCAGATGATCGTAGAACCCGAAGGCGTTGAGCAGGCCGACCGGCTTGGCGTGATAGCCCAGCTGCGCCCAGCTAACCGCTTCCCACAGCTCATCCATCGTGCCCACCCCGCCGGGGATGGTCAGGAACCCGTCGCTTAAGCGCGTGAAGGCGGCTTTGCGTTCGTGCATGTCCTTGACCACGTGCAGCTCGGTGCAATCGTGGTTGGCCACTTCGCCGCCGCGTCCGCCCGCTCCAACCAGCGCTTCAGGGATCACCCCGATAACCTCGCCGCCCTGGTCAAGCGCGCCTTTGGCCACCGCGCCCATCAACCCGAGCCGCCCGCCGCCATAGACCACCCCGATCCCGCGCCGGGTCAGCTCCGCACCAACCTCGTAAGCAAGTTCGATGTAGCGCGGATCGGCGGGGCTGGCGGATCCGCAATAAACGGCAAGGCGCTTCATGTATTGTCCTGGCTGATCAAGGTAGCGGTCGCCTTAGCACCGGCTAGCACTGCGGCAACCCCCGCTCCGGGGTGCGTCGCCGCGCCGACGAGGTAGAAATTGGCGAGCTTGGGATCGCGGTGCGCCGGGCGCTGGAATGCGGCCTGCAGCGGGCTGGCCTCAAGGCTCCAGCCGCTGCCCAGGTGCAGGCCCAGGTCAAGCGCCAGATCGCGCGGGGTGGTCACCGCCTGCGCCACGATGCGGTCGTGGATATCGGGGATCAGCCGCCGCCCGATCTCGCCCAGCACGCGCCCCGCGACCAGCGGTGCCAAAGCCTCCCAGTCGACCGGGAACTTGCCGAGGTGCGCGACCGGCAAGGTCGCACGGAACAGGCTGGTGCCCTCGGGTGCGAGCGCCGGATCGGTGACGCTGGGATGGTGCAGCAGGATCAGCCCGTCCTGCGGCAAGACCCCCGCATCGAACACGTCGGCGAGCAATTCCCTGAAGCGTGCGGCGAACAGCACCGAGCTATGGGGTATCCCGGGCCAGGTCCCGGCCAGCGCGAAGTGCACGGTTAGCGCCGAGGGGGCAAAGCGCCGCCGCGCCAGCCGCGCCGCTATCTGGGTCCCGCGCGGGATTTGGCGGAGCAGGTCGCGATAGGTGTGGACCACGTCGGCATTGCTGGCGACCGCGGCGAAATGCGCACGCCAGCCGCTTTGCGTCGCCACCGCGCTCACCCGGTTGCCGGCCATTTCGAGCTCGGTCACCGGATCGTGCAAGCGGACCGTGCCGCCAAGCGCTTCGAACCGTGCCAGCAGGTTGGCCGCCAGCGCGGTCATCCCGCCGAGCGGCCACCACGCCGGGCGCCCCGGCGCGGGCTGGCCGAGCAGGGTCAAGGCGCTGGTCGTGAACGGATTGGCTCCGCTCAGCAAAGCCGGCAGCGCCAGCGCCTCGCGCAGCGGTTCGCTGTCAATGTGGTGCGCGATCAGGCCCCAGGCGCTGCGCCAGCCTTGCGCACGGAGCACCGGTTGCAGCGCGCCCAGCGCCTGCGCTGGTCCGGTTAGCGGCCGTTCCGCCAGGCGCTGCCACGCATCGCCCCGGGCCGCATCGTACCAGTGCTGCAATTCCTCGAAGCCGGCGATGTCGCCTGATGAAATGCGGCCCAGCTGGCGCGCCTGCTCGGCGCTGTCGGCGCTGAGGTCGAAGGCTGCGGTATCGCGCCAGTAGAACCGCCGGGCCGGGTTGATCTCGCGCAGGGTAGCGAAATCGGCGAGCTCGCACTGCGCTGCGGCGGCAAGGTCGCGCCATGGGGCGAGATCACCCAACTCGCCCGGGCCTTCTTCGAAGTGGTATCCGGCCACCGCGTGCTTGCGGATCAGACCGCCGGGCTCAGACCGCGCCTCGACCAGGGTGACGGCAAAGCCCGCCGCCTGCAGCCGCAGCGCGAGCGCCAGCCCGCCCAGCCCGGCGCCGATTACACACAGGCTGCGGGCGGGCGCGGCAGGAGGTTGCGGTTTTTTCCTGGCGGCCATGACAACGCGGACTCTACGCCGCGCCGCGCCAAGCGCAACGATCTTGGCCTGAGCCACGCATTGCGGCATGATCGCCTGCAATGAGCCCGATTGAATTCACAATCCGCACCGCGCGGCCAAGCGATGCCGCAGCGCTGGCCGAGATCTATGCGCACCATGTGCTGCATGGCACCGCCACCTTCGAGACCGAGGCGCCGGACAGCGCCGAAATGGGTGCAAGGTTGGCCAGGGTCGTCGATGCACGTGCCCCGTGGCTGGTTGCTGCGGCACCGGACGGCATGGTGCTCGGCTATGCCTATGTCGCCCAGTTTCGCGACCGGCCAGCCTATCGGATGACCTGCGAGAACAGCATCTACATCCGCGATGAGTGCCGCGGACAGGGGCTCGGCGCGGCGCTGCTGGCGGCCTTACTCGAAGCTTCGACCGTGGCGGGCTTCCGCCAGATGATCGCGGTGATCGGCGGCGGCGAACCGGGTTCGATCGCGCTTCACGCCGCGCTCGGCTTCGAACATATCGGCCGGGTCCGCAGCAGCGGGCGCAAGCACGGGCGCTGGCTCGATACGGTCTACATGCAGTTGCCGCTGGGCCCCGGCGACAGCGTGCCGCCCGAAGAGGAACCCATTTGACCAGCTTGCTCCCCAATCGCCGTGGTCTGATCCTGTCACTTGCAATGTGGCTGGCAATCGGGGTCACCCTGCTCGCCATGGGCCGCGTGCCGATCTGCACCTGCGGCACTGTCAAGCTGTGGTGGGGGGTGGTCCAGTCGGCCGAGAACAGCCAGCACATCGCCGATTGGTACAGCTTCAGCCACATGATCCACGGGTTACTGTTCTATTTTTTCGCCTGGCTGTTGTGGCAGCGCTGGCATCTGCTCGGCGGCAAACCCGCGATCTGGGCGTTGCCGATTGCGGTCGCCTTCGAAGGCATGTGGGAACTGCTCGAAAATTCACCGCTGATCATCGACCGCTACCGCGCGGTGACGGTAAGCTATGGCTACGAGGGCGACAGCGTGCTGAATTCGCTGTCTGACATCGGCTTCATGGCGCTGGGCTTCTGGATCGCGAGCAAGCTGCCGTGGAAGGCCAGCCTGGCCATGGCCATTGCCTTTGAACTGTTCACGCTGTTCATGATCCGCGACAGTCTGACGCTCAATGTGTTGATGCTGGTCTGGCCGCTGGAGGCGGTACGCCAGTGGCAAGGCGGTGTTTGACGAAGGTCAATTACCGGCTTCACAAAGCCTGCGATTGCGCGTTTAATCGTTCAATTAAAAAGCTGGAGAGGATTCGCCGATGAGCGCCACCGCACTTGCAGAGCCTACTGCTGCCGCGACCACCACCCATTTCGACGTGCTGATCGTCGGCGCGGGGATTTCCGGGATCGGCTCGGCCTGGCACCTGCAAGATCAGTGCCCGGGCAAGAGCTATGCGGTGCTCGAAATGAAGGACACCTTCGGCGGCACTTGGGAAACCCACAAGTACCCCGGTATCCGTTCCGACAGCGATCTCTACACTTTCGGCTACCGTTTCAAGCCGTGGGTCGGCACCCCGATCGCCAGCGCCGAGGCGATCCTCACCTACATGCAAGAGGTGATCGAGGAAAACGGGATCGCCCCGCACATCCGCTATGGTCACCGCATCACCGCCTGCAGCTGGGACAGCAAGGCGAGCCTGTGGACGGTCGAGGCGCAGACCAAGGACGGCGCCGTGCATAACTTCACCGCAGGCTTCCTGTGGATGTGCCAGGGCTATTACGATCACGAGCACCCCTACCTGCCCGAATGGCCCGGGATGGACAAGTTCAAGGGCACGCTGGTCCACGCCCAGCTGTGGGACCCCAAGACCGACTATACCGGCAAGAAGGTGCTGGTGATCGGTTCGGGCGCGACCGCCGCCACGGTAGTTCCGGCCTTTGCCGAAAAGGCTGCGCACGTCACCATGCTGCAGCGCTCACCGACCTATTTCTTCGCCGCGCCCAACCAGAACGACTTGGCCGACAAGCTGCGTGCGGGCGGCATCGACGAGCCGACCATCCACCGAGTGGTTCGCGCGCAGATTATGTTCGATCAGGATGCGCTGTGCCAGCGCTGCGTCAACGAACCCGACGCGGTGGTCGAGGAACTGAAGGACGCGATCCGCGCCTATACCGGGCCCGATTTCGACTTTTCCGAACACTTCACCCCGCGCTACCGGATCTGGCAGCAGCGGCTTGCGTTCGTGCCCGATGGCGACATGTTTAAGGCGGTTGCCGCAGGCAAGGCGAGCGTGGTCACCGACACCATCGAAACGTTTACCGAAAAGGGCGTGCGCACCTCGTCAGGGCAGGAGATCGAGGCAGACATCATCGTCCCGTGCACCGGCTTCCACCTCTCGGTGATGGGCAAGATCCCGTTCAGCGTGGACGGCCGCGCGGTCGACTGGGCCGAGACGCTGACCTACCGCGGGATGATGTTCACCGGCGTGCCCAACCTGGCGCACGTGTTTGGCTATTTCCGTGCCAGCTGGACGCTGCGCGTCGACATGCTCGGCGATTTTGTGACGCGGCTGCTGCACCACATGGACGAACTGGGTGTCCACAAGGTCGAGATCGCGCCGCGAGAGGAAGACCACAACATGCCGCACCTGCCGTGGATCGAGGAAGAAAACTTCAACCCCAACTACCTGATGCGCGACATCGACAAGATGCCCAAGCGCGGCGACAAGCCCGAATGGCGCCACAATCAGGATTACTGGGCCGAAAAGAACGAATTCCCGGCGATCGACCTCGATGGCAGCGAGTATCTCTATGACGGGGTGCGTGCTGGCGCGAAAGTTGCCGAACCGGCCTGAGGCGGATTTACAGCCCGCTGCAAACCCGCCAGTCTGGTTTCAATGAGCAACGCAATGATCTGGTTCGGCGGCACTCGCCCCGACCTCGCACCGATGACCGGGCTCGGCACCAATGCCCTGCCCGGCCATCTCGGCATCGAATTCGTCGATTGCGGCGATGACTGGATTCGCGGGCGGATGCCGGTTGACGAACGCACCCAGCAGCCGTTCCAGCGGCTTCACGGCGGGGCTTCGGTGGCGCTCGCCGAAACCATCGCCTCGGTCGCGGCAAGCTATTGCGTCGACCGCGAAAAATTCGCTGCAGTCGGCATGGAGATCAACGCCAACCACATCCGCCCGGCCTATTCGGGCTGGGTCTATGCGACTGCCCGGCCCGAGAGCCTGGGCCGTACCACCCAGGTCTGGACGATCAGGATTGAGGACGAAGCGGGTAAGCTGGTCTGCCTCTCGCGGATGACCGCCGCGATTATTTCATTGGAGCGCAAATGAGCACACCTACTGGGTCCGTCGCCGTGATCGGCGCGGGCGATCACATCGGCGCGGCGATCGTGCGCAAGTTCGCGGCCGAAGGCTTCGCGGTCCACGCCGGACGGCGCAATGGGGATAAGCTCGCTCCGTTGCTGGGCGGCGCAGTGACCGGGCGAAGCCTCGATGCGCGCGAACCTGAGGATCTCACCGCCTTCCTCGCCGAAGCCGAGGCCATCGCCCCGCTCGCGCTGGTGATTTTCAACGTCGGTGCCAACGTCCAGTTTCCGCTGACCGAGACCACCGACCGGGTGTTCCGCAAGGTCTGGGAAATGGCCTGCTTCGCCGGGTTCGTCGCGGTGCGTGAAGCGGCGCGGATCATGGTTCCGCGCGGGCAAGGCAAGATCTTCGTCACCGGGGCAACCGCTGGACTGCGCGGCAACCCGGGCTACTCCGCTTTTGCCGCCGCCAAGGCCGGCCTGCGCGCCACTGCGCAATCGGCGGCGCGTGAACTCTGGCCGCAGGGCATTCACGTTGCCCACTTGGTGATCGACAGCGGAGTCGATACCGAATGGGTTCGCGCCCGGGTGATCGAACGGATCGGCGCGGAAGCGCTCGCCGCGCAGCCCGATCTGCTGATGCCGCCCGCTGCAGTCGCCGATGCCTACCTCGCGCTGTACAACCAGCCCAAAAGCGCCTGGACCTTCGAGCAGGAAATCCGGCCATTCGGGGAGACATGGTGATGACCCGCGAAATCGAATTTCTCTACGACTTCGGCAGTCCCAACGCCTACATGGTCCACCGCGCGATCGAGGACATGGGCGACTTCGCCTTCCGCTATGTCCCGGTCCTGCTCGGCGGAATCTTCAAGGCAACCGGCAACCAAAGCCCGATGCAGGCCTACGGCCACATCCCGGCCAAGCGCGATTACGACATGCTCGAAATGCGCCGCTTCATGGCCCGGCACGACATCAACAATTTCCGGATGAACCCGAACTTCCCGGTCAACACCCTGCTGATGATGCGCGGCGCGGTGGCCGCTGAGGCTTTGGGATGCGCGGAGGACTATATCGAGGCGATGATGACCGGGATGTGGGAACAGGGCCTGGCGCTTGCCGATCCGGAAGTCTGGTCGGGCCTGCTAGGCGAGGCCGGGCTGCCGGTCGATGCCTTGGTCGCCGGGGCGGCTGACCCGGACAACAAGGCGAAGCTTGTCGCCAATACCGAGAATGCCGTCGCGCGCGGGGTGTTCGGTATCCCTAGCTTCTTCCTCGGCGATGAATTGTATTTCGGAAAAGACCGTCTGCGCGATGTTCTGGAGGCTGCACACAATGACTAACTACACACTGCCCAACAATTCGGCGGACCTGACTGGCCGTGTCGCGCTGGTCACCGGTGCAAGCTCGGGCCTCGGCGCGCGCTTTGCCGAAGTGCTGGCAGCGCAAGGCGCGGCGGTGGTGCTGGCGGCGCGGCGGCTCGACCGGCTTCAGGCACTGGCGGACAAGATCAAGGCGAGCGGCGGCAAGGCGCTGGCGGTGCAGATGGACGCGACCGATGCTGCTTCGGCTGTGGCGGCCGTTTCTGCGGGTGAAGCAGCATTCGGTACAGTCGACATCCTGGTCAACAACGCCGGGATGCCTGATGCTCAGCGCGCTCACAAGATGACCACCGAGCTGATCGACCAGGTCCTCGGCGTCAACTTGCGCGGCCCGTGGATCCTTGCCTGCGAAGTCGCGCGGCGGCTGATCGCGGCGGAGAAACCGGGGCGGATCGTCAACATCAGCTCGGTTGCGCACTATCGCTACGATGGCGGCGGTGCGGCACTTTACGCAGTGACCAAAACCGCGATCGCGCGGATGACCGAAGCCTTGGCGGTCGAGTGGGCGCATTACGGGATCAACGTCAACGCGATCGCGCCCGGCATGTTCGTCTCTGAAATGACTGACGGGATGTTCGAGCGGATGGGCGGCAACCCTGCCCAGCATCTGCCACGCGGGCGGGTGCCGGTGCCCGAGCAGATGGATTCGACGCTGCTCTACTTGGTCGCCCCGGCGAGCGAATGCGTGACCGGTGCGATCATCCGGATCGATGACGGGCAGAGCGCACGGAGGAAGATGTGAGCAGCGAACCGACTGTCCTGATCGAGCGTCACGGCCCGGTTGCACTGGTCACGCTCAACCGTCCCGGCGCGATGAACGCCTTGTCGCGCGATCTGCGCGCCGCGCTGGCCGAAGCAATGATCCAACTCGATCGCGACGACAGCGTCCGCGCGGTGGTGCTGACCGGGGCTGGCACCCGCGCTTTCACCGCCGGTCTCGATCTCAAAGAACTTGGCATCGAAGGTCTCGGCGCGGCCAACGCCAGCCAGCCCGCGGCCAACCCGGTCAAGGCGGTCGAGCAGTGCCGCAAGCCGGTGGTCGGCGCGATCAACGGGGTGGCAATCACCGGCGGGTTCGAGCTCGCGCTCGCCTGCGACGTGCTGATTGCCAGTGACAATGCACGGTTCGCCGATACCCACGCTCGGGTCGGGATTATGCCGGGCTGGGGGCTGTCGCAGAAGCTCAGCCGGATGATCGGAATCAGCCGCGCCAAGGAACTTTCGCTCACCGGCAACTTCCTCGATGCGGCAACCGCGTGCCAGTGGGGCTTGGTCAACCGGGTGGTCGCAGCCGACGAATTGCTGCCAACAGTGCTTGCGCTCGCAGCCGACATGGCCAGCGCCGATCCGGGCATGATCCAGGCCTACAAGGCGTTGATCGACCAGGGCTACGCCGCCACCTTCGGCGATGCGCTCGAACTGGAACACGCCACCAGTTCAGCCCGCAATTCCGCCGTCAGCGGGGCCGAAGTCGAACTCCGCCGCCGCGCGGTGATGGAGCGCGGGCGCAGCCAAGCGGGCTAGCGGTCACCCCAGACCGGCGGGCGCTTTTCGAAAAACGCCTCGCGCGCCTCAACCGTATCGGCGGTGCCCGACAGCATCACTTGCTGGCGGTCCTCGATCGCGAAGGCATGCTCCATCGATGCCGCATCGATGTTGAGGTTGAGCGCGTCCTTGGTCAGGCGCAGCCCCATCGGCGCGGTCAGCAGCATTTCCCCGGCGAGCGCCAGGGCCTTGTCCAACAGTTCCTCGGTCGGCACCACTTCGCTGACCAGCCCACAGGCAAGCGCCTTGTCGGCAGTCATGAACTTGCCAGTCAGCAGGTATTCCGCCGCCACCGATGCGCCCACCAACCGCGGCAGGAAATAGCTCGCGCCCATGTCGCAGCCGCCGAGGCCAATCTTGATATAGGCCGCGTTCATCCTCAGGTCGGGTGCGGCATAGCGCACGTCGGAGGCCAGCAGCAGCGAAAACCCGCCGCCACACGCGGGGCCCTGTGCGCACGCGATCACCGGCTGCGGACAGCGCCGCATCGCCTGCATCACACTCGCGATCATCCGCTGGGTCCGCCACACCTGATGGACCGGACCTGCATCGGGATCGCGCGGCCAGCCGGTCAGGTCGAGCCCGGCGCAGAACGCCCGCCCTTCACCGCGCAAAATCACCACGCGCACTGCCAGCCGGTCAGGCAGCTTGGTGAAATAGTCGAGCAAGGCCGCGATCAGCGGCTCGTCCATCGCATTGAGCCGCTCGGGACGGTTGAGCGCAACGACCTCGATTTCGCCATGGCTTGTAATGGTGATTGTCTGCTCAGTCATGGCCCGCTCCTGCTACACAGCCCAGTTGACCGTTTCGCGCCTGCATGGCAATGGCGCGCCTTCGCCCGCGCCCTCGATTGCAAGGCCGCGGCACCGGGCGGGTGTAGCTCAATGGTAGAGCAGCAGCTTCCCAAGCTGAATACGAGGGTTCGATTCCCTTCACCCGCTCCATTTTCCTGTCCACCGTTGTTCATAGGCGTCTAGACAAACCCCCAAAAACTAAGGTATCTAGCGGTTATTAGGCCGCAAGCGTCCACCCATGTTCGCAGTTAGCCACCCTTCACTGGGGGTATGATTGGGGGGTATATGCAAAGCGGCTAGCTCGATGCCCCCGCGCTTGGGGGTATATTGGGGGTACAGACCCCCGGAGAGGCTAGGAAAGCCGTGGCTTTGACCGATGTAGCAATCCGCAATGCCAAGCCCGGCGCGAAGGCGATCAAGTTGGCGGACGGGGGCGGCATGTTTCTGCTTGTCACGCCAGCCGGGGGCAAGCTCTGGCGACTCAAGTTTCGTGTCGATGGGCGCGAGAAGCTGCTGGCCATTGGAGCCTATCCCGAAATCGGGCTTGGCGAGGCCCGCAGGCGGCGGGAGGAAGCCCGCGAGCTGATTGCCTTGGGCAAAGACCCGTCGCGCGAAAAACAGCGCGACAAGGTGCGCGCCCGCATACAGGCAGCGGACACGTTCGCAGCGATCTGCAACGAGTATTGCGCCAAGCGCAGGCGCGACGGTGCCAAGGGCTGGGCACCCGCCACGGCCATCCGCAGCGAGTATCTGCTTTCGCTGGTTTGCGGCTCAATCGGCAAGTTGCCCATTGGCGAGATTGAACCGGCGGACGTACTGACAGCCATTCGCCGCATCGAGGGCAAGGGCAAACTCGAAAGCGCCCGGCGCAGCCTGCAACTGGCTGGCGCGGTGTTTCGCTATGCCGTAGCGACGGCGCGGCTTGCGTCGGACCCTACTCGCGATCTGCGCGGCGCACTGACTGCCCCCACGGTCACACACTACGGCGCGATCACCGATGCCAAGCGGGTTGGCGAACTGTTGCGCGCCATAGATGGCTATGAGGGCAGCGGCATTACAAAGGCCGCTCTGCAAATCGCACCCCATGTATTCGTCCGGCCCGGCGAACTGCGCCATGCGGAATGGAGCGAAATCGATCTGGACGGCGCGCTCTGGATCATTCCGGCGGGCAAGATGAAAATGCGCAAGGCCCATCACGTGCCGCTGTCATTGCAAGTAGTCGCGTTGTTTCGGGAGATGCTGACTGCAACCGGGCCAACTGGCTACGTATTCCCTTCGATCCGCACCCGCGTCCGCCCGATGAGCGAGAACACTGTCAACGCCGGATTGCGGCGGCTGGGCTATTCCACAAACGAAATGACCGCGCACGGTTTCCGCGCAATGGCTTCCACGCTCTTGAATGAAAGTGGCAAGTGGAACCCGGATGCAATCGAGCGCGCACTTGCCCATGGCGATACTGACAAAGTGCGCGCGGCCTATCACCGGGGCGCGCATTGGAAAGAGCGGGTCGAAATGGCTCAATGGTGGTCGGACTATCTCGACCAGCTACGGAAAGGGGCGGACATTGTTCGCTTCCCCGACCGCGAAGCGGTTTGAGCCGCTTGGCGATGCCGGCGACTGGCGTTAAGCCCCTCAATTGAATGTGTGAGGGGCAGAGGCGCAAATGGATTTTCAAGGCTATCTCAATGAAATCCGCGCGCTCTATGCCAGTGGCCAGACAACCGAACACAGTTTCCGCCCCGCCCTGGCCAAATTGTTCGGGTCTATTGATGTCGCGCTGACTGTCATCAATGAGCCAAAGCATATCACCGATGTTGGCGCGCCCGACTTTGTGTTTCAACGCGGCGATGTCGCAATCGGCTGGTGCGAAGCCAAGGACATCGGCAAGGACGTTCGCAAGTTCGCTGCTACCGATTACAGCAAGGGCCAGAAAGATCGATACCGCAAGGGTCTGCCCAACCTGATCTATACCAACGGGCTGGATTTCGAGTTCCTGCGCGATGGCGAGGTGGTGGATTTCATCACCATTGGCGACCTGATCCCGACGCTGCCCGCGCGCCCCGCCAGCTTCCCCCTTCTGGAAAACCGACTGCGCGACTTCGCGCATATTACCCCGCTCAGCATCACGTCGTCCAAGCGGCTGGCCGAAATGATGGCTGGCAAGGCGGCGATCATCAAGGACATCATGGGCCGCGCGCTGGTGGCCGATATGCAGGCCAAGGAACAGGGCGTGTCGCCTAGCGATCTGATCGGCCAGTATGAGGCATTCAAGGCCAACCTGATCCATGACATCACCGTGGAGGACTTTGCTGACATCTATGCGGAAACCATCGCCTACGGCCTGTTTGCGGCGCGCCTGCACGATGAAACGCCAGACAGCTTCACGCGGGCAGAGGCGTTGGACCTTTTGCCCAAGTCCAACCCGTTCCTGCGCGAACTGTTCCTCTACATCGCCGGTCCAAATCTGGATGAACGTTTGCGCCGGGTGATTGATGAATTGTGCAACGTGTTTTGCGCCACCGACATGGGGCAAGTGCTGCGCCACTTTGGTAAGGTGACGGCGCGGCAAGACCCCTTCCTGCATTTCTATGAAGTGTTCCTGGCCGAATATAACCCGGCAAAGCGCAAGGCCCGTGGCGTCTGGTATACGCCGGAACCCGTGGTGAATTTCATCGTTCGCGCTGTGGACGAAGTGCTGAAAACTGAATTTGGCTTGGCTGACGGGCTGGCCGATACCAGCCGCATATCCGTTGATTGGGATACCGGCCAGAACGACCCCAAGACCGGCCAGCCTGCCACCATCAAAAAGCAGGTTCACCGCGTCCAGATTCTCGATCCCGCCACCGGCACCGGCACCTTTCTGGCCGAAGTAGTGAAGCTGGTGGCCGGGCGGGTGCAGGGCATCGCGCCGGGGCAATGGTCCAGCTATGTCGAACAAGACCTGATCCCGCGCATTCACGGCTTCGAGCTGCTGATGGCCAGCTATGCCATGTGCCATATGAAGCTGGACATGATCCTGACCGGGCTAGGCTATAAGCCATCGGCGAACCCGCCACGCCTTGGGGTTTACCTGACCAATTCACTGGAGGAAGGCGAGCGGGTGGAACAGACTTTGTTTGGCCTGTCCCGCGCCATTGCCAATGAGGCCAAGGCTGCCAGCGATATCAAGCGCCAGACCCCGATCATGTGCGTGATCGGCAACCCGCCATATTCGGGCGAGAGCGCTAATAAGGGTGCATGGATCATGGGCCTGATGGAAGCCTACAAAAAGGAACCCGGCGGCAAGCAAAAGCTGCAAGAGCGCAACCCAAAGTGGATCAATGATGACTATGTGAAGTTCATCCGCCTTGCCGAACACATGATTGACCGCGATGGCAAAGGCGAAGGCGTGCTGGGGTTCATCTCAAATCACGGCTATCTTGATAACCCGACCTTTCGCGGAATGCGCTGGCAATTGATGAGCAGTTTTGACCAGATTCATGTTCTGGACCTGCACGGCAATTCCAATAAGAAAGAAGTTTGCCCCGACGGTACGCCCGACAAGAACGTGTTCGACATAAAGCAAGGCGTGGCGATCATCGTTGCGGTGAGGCATCGGCGCGATGGGAATCGGGCCAAACCGCTAGCTCAGGTGCATCACGGCGAATTGTGGGGCACCCGTGATGCCAAGGGCGAAGCTCTTTGGGCAAGCACTATCCGCGCTTTGTCCGCTACCTTGCTGCTGCACAAGGAACCTGCATTTCCATTTGTCACCCGCGACTATGATGTTGAGGCGGAATACATCAAGGGCTTTTCCGTAGCGGAACTGATGCCGGTAAACTCTAACGGCATTGTGACCGCGCGCGATGAACTGACCATCGACATGGACCGCGATGCGTTGTGGAACCGGGTGCAAGATTTTGCCCAAACCGACTCTGAAACTTTGCGCGACCGCTATAATCTGGGCAAAGATGTTCAGGACTGGAGTGTCGCCCGAGCGAAAGCCGATGTGATCTCTAATCTTGCCCATTCGCAGCCTGTGCCGATTGCTTATCGCCCATTTAGCCCAACTTGGACCTTCTTCACAGGCACTTCACGTGGGTTTCAGTGCAGGCCGCGCACGGAAGTGATGAAGCACTATGTTGGCCATGCAAACCTTGGCTTGCTAACTTCAAAGGGGGTCAAGGATCAATTCTATCGCCACGTTTTCGTGACGACGACGATCAGTGAAGCTATTTTCCTCTCAGGCACTACCGCATCAAACGCCATGAACCTGCCCCTCTACCTCTACCCAGAGGAAGGCACGCTAGACCAAACCATCCGCATCAACTTCGACCCCAAGCTATACGCTCGAATCCGTGAGGCGGCTGGCCTCACCGGCACATCAGCCGCACCCGATGGCACCGATGCCTTCCGCAAGGCCACCGGCGAGGCCCGCCCCGATGAGGTCAAGGTCTTCGACTACATCTATGGCGTGCTGCACTGCCCCGCATACCGGGAAACCTATGCCGAATTCTTGAAAATCGACTTCCCCCGCATCCCCTTCCCGCCCTCGCCCGGCGTGTTCCGCACGATCAGCGAGCAGGGCGAGGCGCTGCGCCGCCTGCACCTGATGGAACCTGCCGCCATCGGCGATGCGCCCTATCCTTTCCTCGGTGACGGAGACAGCGTAGTCGAGAAGCCCGGCTATGGCGGCGGGCGCGTCACCATCAATGCCACACAGTATTTCGACAACGTGCCCGCCGTGGCATGGGACTTCCACATCGGCGGATACCAGCCCGCGCAAAAGTGGCTGAAGGATCGCAAGGGCCGCACCCTGTCCTATGACGACATCCGCCATTATCAGCGCATCATCAAGATTCTGGCCGAAACCGACCGCATCATGCGTGCCATCGAACTGCCGCTGGATTGAGGGGCGAATGCCATGAATGATCGCTCCGCGTCCGCTACGGTCGCACTGGACATCATGCGTCAATGGCAATGGCAACGCGGCGACCCGGACGGAAATTTTTGGCCTGTTTCAGTGGAGCTAAGCTTAGCTATCAATCGACTCGCAATGGAAGGGATTCAGCGTCCGCAAGACACAATCCTGTCGTTGCTGTGCAGAGGGGACCTTTTGGCGAGCGGTGATTATCAATGGCAGAAATACCAATGGGGAAATGAATTTCAGCTCGAAGATTCAGGAGGGGAGATCAAGCAAAAGCAGTGGCGGGATTTGGCAGATTTGATCAATTGGGAACGGCAGGAATTGAAATCAGGGGCTTTCCTGCTTGACCAAGCCGAGCTTGTGAAGCTCGGTCACGAACCTTGCTATCCTTACCAATGGGAGTTTCCGTACAATCGCTTCTCTACGTCGCTCTGCCCGCCCGACACGCCAGTTCTAGATCCGACATATCTGGAGGAATGGTATTCAGCTTGGAACATCGAAGTTTCGCCCGCGTGGAACGATCAAGACTCTCTCGATAGCGATCCCGAACCCGTTGTGCCCGCTTCCAACAGGGGTGGGGCACCTAGAAAATGGGATTGGGATGGGGCGCTGTTGCACCTTGCCGCATTGGCCCATCATGGTGAGAATGGCCTGTTTCGCGAAGACGGCAGCGATCCCAACCAATCAGATATTGCCCGGCATTTGCAGGCTTGGTTTATCGACACTTGCCACAACTCCCCAGAAAACAGCCAGCTTCGCGAATATGGGAAGCGCTTCGTAACGGAGTTGAACGCCTTGAAATTGCGGCATGCCAAGAACCTGCAATCCGATGGGTAATCGGCAGTTACAGGCAGTTCTTGGCGGACCCAATACCGACAACCGACACAGAATAGCCCCGTTCACAACAGGACGGAGCTTTTCCAATGAACCCCGCAAATATGACAATCGAGCCGCTGGCCTATTCGGTTAGCGAAGCTTGCCGCGTTTCCTCGCTGGGCCGCACCCGCCTTTACCAGCTCATCGGTGAAGGGCGACTGGAGGTGCGCAAGATTGGCAAGCGCACCCTCATTCCAGCCGCATCGCTGCGCGCGCTGATCGGCGGGGCAAGCTGAGCAGTGGCGAAGCGGCGCAACCATAGTCGGGTGAACGCGACCGGGCGGAACAACACCAGCCGCTTTGTCCGGCTCGATTTTCGCATTTTGAACAGCAACGCCTATCGCAGCCTTTCCCCCAACGCTCGCTCGCTGCTTGTCGATCTGGTGATGCTCTACAACGGCGAGAACAACGGAAGCCTCTATCTCAGCGTGCGGGATGCTGCGCACCGCATGGGCGTTGCCGATCTGACTGCGGCAAGCCGGGCCTTCGATGACCTTGTGGCGCTGGGCTTCATTGAACTGGCGCAAGAGGCACATTTCAAGGTCAAGGCGTCCGAAACTTCGCGAGCGCGCTGCTGGCGGCTCACATGGGAATCGGGACCGGGGCGCAAAGCCCCGACATCGGAATTCATGGAGCGGGAACCAGCGCCGCAAACTCCGGCGCGCAAGCGTATGGAGCGCGGCCTCAGGGCCTTGAAGGCATTCCGGAAAGCAAGGGATCAAGGGCGCTTGCCGGTATGGGATTCCGATACGCTGAGCCCTTTTCGGCCTGAAATGCCAGCCGCACCGGTGTTGGATTCCAATATGCCAAATGCAGGAAATGGCAGTTTTTCGCCAATCCCGTGCGTTCGGGATTTCGCTACACATATAGCTACACCATGGGGTGAGGGGGGCGGAAGCAGCCTGATTGGCTGGTGGCAGCCAGATTGGACGCCGCAACTGGCGGCTCGCGCCTTCGCATCGGCACTGGCTAGCAATCAATGGAGCAAGGCAGCATGACAACCAAGCGCAAGTCCGCTGGCGGTTCGGCAAAACCAATCATGGTGGATGCGGCGAAAGGTGAGGGCGAAGCCGAGACAATGGCGCGCGTCATGGTTGGACCATATCTGCGCCACGGTATCGTCGCGCATGGCATTGCCGACAAAATGGTGAGCAAGCTTCCCGGTGAGCCGCACATTGACGACTTCGGTAAAATCATCAAGGCGAAGGCAGAACTGACCTGCAAGGGCGATATGACCTTGGCGAGCGAAATGCTGACCGCTCAGGCGCTTTCGCTGGATGCAATGTTCACCGAGTTGGCCCGCCGCGCGACGAACAACCTGGGCGATTATCCACTGGCAGCGGAACGTTATGCCCGACTGGCCTTCAAGGCTCAGGCGAACTGTCGCGCCAGCCTGGAGGCACTGGCGAAGCTTCACCAGCCGCGCGTACAGACAGTGCGGCATGTTCACGTCAATGAAGGCGGGCAAGCTGTCATTACCGACGAATTCCACCATCACGGGGGGATTGAGAAAAATTGAAAATCTGACAAACAATCCCATGCAACCGGATCGGCTGGCCAAGGCCCCGCGCTGCCTTGCCCGGACCCGCTTGGGAATGGAGTGCCAATCTCCAGCCGTGAAGGGGAAGCGGCGATGCAGGATGCACGGCGGCAATAACCCTGGCGCACCCGCCGGCAACGGGAACGCACGCAAGCATGGCGGCTTTTCGGCCAAGACCAAGGCCGCCGCGCGATATCTAAGGGAGATTGCCCGGCTATTGGAGTGATTTGCAGGCAAAGCTCTTCGGAGGTCTGAGCGAGCGGATGGATTTGGCGGAAATCCGCGCCTTTCGATGGCGGAAAATTTGGTTCAATTTGCTGGCGGCATTTCAAATTCAAACTGATTGAGAAGTGACAATTGGCGCAAGAATATGAATTTCATTGGTTTTTAGCTGCGATTTGTCGCGTACGGTGTGTGCCGTTTCTGACTGACAATCGGGACCGGTGTATCTGCCTGCCCTGATCCCGATTGCCTTATCCAGTTTCCAGCCGACCACGGCGAAGCCATGGTCTGGGTTATTGCTTTGTTGGGAATCGGCCCTTATGTCAGCATCAATCGCACCCGCCCGGCCTCTGTCCGCAAGGATATGCACACTGGGCGGGTCTTTTATTTTAGCCGCCTTGCTGCGAAAGCATGCTGCATGACCCGCACATATTCAAAGCCAGCGCTCACTTGGCAGCAACAAATCGCCCACCTGCGCGCCAACGGCATGCAAATCGATGATGATGCCAAGGCAGAGTATTGGCTCAGACATGTCAGCTACTATCGGCTGAGCGCATATTGGCTCTATTTCGAGCACCCGAAGGGACATCAAGGCGTGCGCTTCCGTCCTGGCACGTCCTTTGACCGCGTGACTGCGCTGTATGACTTCGACAGGATTTTGCGACGCTTGGTTATGCGGGGAACCGAGCATGTAGAGGTCGCATTGCGCGGAAGCTGGGCATATCAGCTGGGCCTCATCGGTGACGGCCACAGCTATCTCGATGCTGGTTTGTATAGCGAGAGGCGTGAATTCCACGCGAACCTATCAAAGATGGCTAGCGAAACTGGCTGGTCGCGGGAAACCTATATCAAACATTATCGCGAAGCATATGACTTGCCAGCGCTTCCCCCGGCTTGGATGGTGGCCGAGATGATGTCATTCGGTCAATTGTCGCGCTGGTATTCAAGCCTTGCCGATCGATCCATGCGAAATCGGATTGCTCAGCCCCTTGGTCTACCCGAAACCGTTTTGGTGCCCTTGATCCGTCATGTAACCGACATAAGGAATATCTGCGCCCATCATGGGAGGCTCTGGAATAGGGGTTTCCTGATTCCGCCCAAAATTGCGCAAAAGCCGGAGGTGTTGAAAAACACGTTGGACCAGACAGCAACGCAAGCACCTGCCAAGCTCTATAATGGAGCGTGTCTAATCGGGCATGTTGTCAAGACAGTCGCACCCGATTCTACTTGGCTTGCGGACTTGGCAGCACACGTAAGCACTCATCCAGAGGGTGATTTGGCGTCGATGGGTTTTCCGGCAAATTGGCACCAGCGCCCGATGTGGGCGTAGTTCGCCATTCGCTCCTTTGATGCTCTATCCGGCACGGCTGGGGGTATGATTGGGGGTATCTCCGCAAATTGATCATTAAAAATCGGCTGAATTACGTTGATATTTTGGGTTTTCGCGGTTCCCGTCACCGCTCCACTTTCCTGCTGCCCCTGCCCTCAGGCCAATGCCGCGCGAAACGCGGCGAGCCGCGCCACGGCTTCGTCGAGCACCGCTTCGTCCTTGGTGAAGCATAGCCGCAGGAAGCCTTTTTCCGGCCGTTCGGCATAGAAGGCGGAGACCGGGATCGAAGCCACTTTTGCCTCGCGCACCAGCCGCTCCGACAGCAAGACGTCGTCCGCCGGGAGGCCCGAGGCGGCGAGGTCCAGCGTGATGAACCACGTGCCGCTGGCGGGCAGGACGATGAAACCCGCAGCCTCCAGCCCGCTGACCAGCCGCGCCTTGAGCGCAGTGTAGCGGGCACGCTGGGCGGCGAACCAGGTGTCAGGCAAGGCCAACCCCTCAGCCGCAGCCCATTGCAGCGCGGGCGGGGTGGTGAAGGTCAGGAACTGGTGCCGCGCCGCGATCTTCGCAGCCAGCGCAGGCGCGGCGACTGCCCAGCCGACCTTCCACCCGGTCATCGAGAAGATCTTGCCCGCCGAGCCTACCTTAACCGAGCGCCGCGCCAGCGAGGGTATGGCGAGCGGCGAGACGTGAGGAGTGCCATCGAACACCATCGCCTCCCACACTTCGTCGCACAGCACCCACAGATCGTGCGCTTCGGCGACTTCACCGATGGCTTCGAGCGTCTCACGGCTCAGCATCGTCCCGACCGGATTGTTCGGCGTGTTGAGCACGATCCCGCGAGTCTTCGGGCCAATGGCGGCCTTCAACGTCTCAATCGGCAGGGTCCATTCTGGCGAGGTCAGACTGATCACCTTGGCGGTGCCCCCGGCCCACTGCACCAACGGCAGGTAGGCATCGTAGAGCGGCTGGACCAGCACCACCTCGTCACCCGGGGCGACCAGCGCGAACACTGTCGCGGCCAGGGCTTCGGTCCCGCCCGAGGTGACGATCACCTGCTCGGCGGAGAGCGTCAGTCCCTGGGTGCGGGCGTAGTACCCCGCCACCGCAGCGCGCAGTTCGGGAATTCCGCGCATCGGCGGGTACTGGTTGGATCGTTCGCCCAGCGCCCGCTGCGCCGCCGCGATCAGCTCTGGCGGTTCGGGCAATTCGGGGAAGCCTTGGCCGAGGTTGATCGCGCCTAGCTCGCGCGCGAGGCCAGACATGTGTTCGAAGATCGTGGTGCCGGGTGCGCTCATGCTGCCTAGCCTAAGTCGGCGCAGTCTCGCTGGCCGGATCGTGCCGAACTAGCCGGACCCGCGAAATCAGCACAGCAGTAAGCAGCAGCAGGCCGATCGCAGTCAACTGCGCCGCCCAATAGCCATGGAAATGATCGAAACTCCAGCCCGCGCCGACCACCGCGATCGCATTTCCGATCCACCCCAGCCCGTGCATCGCCCCGAAGATCGCGCCGTAGCGGCTGACCTCGAAGCGGTGCGCGATGATGTAACTGAACACTCCGATATCGGCCCCCTGCAGCAGCCCGATCAATCCCGCCGCGAGCATCAGCGGCAGGAACACGGAATGCTGGGTGAGCAGCATTACAAAACCTATTGTGGGCAGGGCATTGAGCGTTGCGGCGACCAGCCGCGGCTCGAACCGGTCAAGCAGCCAGCCGCCGCCAAGCTTGCCGATGAACTGTCCGGCAGCAAAGCACGAGATGCCCCAGGCGGCGTCGGCCGCAGTCAGGCCGCGTTCCTGCAGCATCGGCGAGAGCTGGCCGATCGCCGATGCAGTGGCCATCGAGGCGCAGAAATTTGCCGCCACCAGTAGCCAGAAATCTTTCGCCTTCAGATAATCGCGGTTGACCGGTGCTGCGGAGTGAGCGCTGCCCCGCGTCGAGGCATTGCGCGGCATCAACAGCAAGGCGGCGGGAAGGCCAAGCACTAGCGCGGTCAGCGCCAGCACCAGAAATCCGCTGCGCCAACCCTGCGCAGCGATTACGTGCTGCATCACGGGCGAGGCGACAATCGTGCTCAGCGAGATGCCGGTGCCGACCAGACCAAGTGCCAGCCCGCGATAGCGCCGGAAGTGCGCGTTGATCGGCCGGGTAATCAGCACGGTTGAACTGCCGCCGCCGATGAAACCGATCACCATGGTGCCAAAGAACAGCGCGGCAAAACTGTTCGCGCCGTACCACAGCGCCAGTTCGGTCGCGGCCATGATCAGCGTGCATGCCAGGAACAGTCGGTGGAAGCTTACCCGGTCACACAGCCACCCGATCACCGGCGCGCCCGCCGCTGCCGCGATGATCGCCGACTGGACCAAGCCCGCTTGCGCGCGGGTCAGGTGCAGGCCGGTCGCCATCGGCAGGACAAACAGGTTGAAAGTATAGAACAGCAGCGAAATGCCGGTGGCATTGGCGAGCGCCCCGGCGGCGACGATGCGCCAGCCGGTCGCCCATTCGTTCGGTTCAGCGGGAGTGGTCACGGCAGCCGCTCAGTCCTCCACCCCGAAACTGATCTCGGCGTGGTCCTGCAGCCGATTGACAAGCGCTTCACCGAGCAGCGCGCCAGGCGTGGAAATGGCCCCGGCGGCGCTGCAATCGAGCAGGGCGATGCCGGTTTCGGCCAGCATCCGGCTGGTCGAACCATAGCCCGGATCGTAGCGGCCTTTGACCCCGTAGCGCAGCACGGTGCCGTCTTCGAATTCGCCGATGAACAGCACATCGTAGTGGCCGTTCTCGCGTTCTTCGGGCGTGGGCCCCTCGCCCGGTTTGGGCGGCTTCGCGCCAAACGGGTTCTTGAGCATTTCGCCCACCGCATGGGCAGCTTTCTTGCCCAGCTCGCCCGCGCTGGTCAGCATCATTTCGTCATAGCGGAAGTCGGTGCCATAGGGATGGCCAAGCAGCAGATTGGTGCGGTGGACGTTCTTGGTGTTGATCGTCGCCATGATGAACGGCGCGGCCCACTTGCCAACGCTCTCCTCGTATTCGGGGATCAGCCCCATCGGCTGGCTCGGCCCCTCGAAGCCCGGGGTCAGGCCGAACGGGCTTTGCAGGATCGGGATCAGCTTGGGGTTTTTGGCGACCGCCTTCATCGTTTCGGTCAAGCTGGCTGCAGTGCCGCCGCTGAAGGTGCCCTGCATCGCGCGGACCCGGCCCTTGACCCGCGGTGCGGGCTTGCCGAAGCGGGCGACTGCTTCTTTCTGGAGCATCAGTACGCCGAGATCGAACGGGATCGAATCGAACCCCGAAGAGAACGCGATCCGCGCGCCCGAAGCCTGCGCGGCGGCATGATACTTGTCAATCATCTCGCGCATCCAGCCCGGTTCGCCGCACAGGTCGGCATAGTCGGTTCCGGCCCCGACGCAGGCCTTGACCAAGGGCTCGCCGTAGAGCTGGTACGGCCCGACCGTGGTCAGGACCACGCGGGCACTTTGCGCCAGCGCGGCCATGCTGGCGGGATCATCCGAATTGGCTTCGATCAGCGGGGTATCGGCGGGCGCGCCGATCAGATCGCGCACTTCCTCCAGCTTGGCCTTGCTGCGTCCGGCCATCGCCCATTTGATACCGCTTCCGGCGTGATGGTGCGCGAGATATTCGGCAACCAGCCGTCCGGTGTAGCCGGTCGCCCCATAGACCACGATATCGTAAGGCCGTCCGTGCTTGTCGGATGTCATCTGGTGCTCCTCCTCCGGCTGCTAGGCCGCATGTGAAGCATCGTTGCTGGGCCGTGTCGAGCGCGTTTATCGCTTTCTTGCGGTGCGTCGTCAGAACCAGCGGCGCTTGGGCGGATCGATCACTTCGGGGGCAAGCGCGGCTGCAGCGCCCTCGGCCCGTGCCGCCCGCAATTCGGCGTCCTGCGCGCGCTCTTCGGCGCTGCGGGTCGCGAGCTCGCCCTTGCGCGAGCGGCGCATCGCATCATAGCTCCACCACATCTGGCTATGCGCAAAGACCAGCAGCAAGCCGCCCATGATCGCCAGGTTCTTGAGCGCCATCGTTTGCTGAAGCGGATCGGTAAGGCGGTTATGAAACAGCACTGTGGCGAGCGCGACAAAGCCAAACAGCAGCACAGCGGTAAGGCGGGTCATGAGTCCCACCACCAGGCACAGTCCAGCGATGATTTCGAATATTCCGGTCGGCAAGGCGAGCCCGGCCGGCATCCCAACGCCGGTTATCATGGTTTCATAGTGCGCCGGATCCATGACCTTTGCTGCCCCCGAGACGATAAAGATCAGGGCAATCAGGATACGCCCGATGACGGCGGCCAAAGTAGACATGGTGAGCTCTCCGGAGGCGGCGCGATCGCTGCGCCTCCCCTTGAAGCGCCCGGAAGTGCAATTGGTTCCCGCAGGGCTAGAGCCGCGGCAGGGTCACCCCGCGCTGGCCCATGTATTTGCCAGCGCGGTCGGCATAGCTCGTTTCGCACGGCTCGTTGCCCTGCAGGAACAGGAACTGGCACGCGCCCTCATTGGCGTAAATCTTCGCGGGGAGCGGGGTGGTGTTCGAGAATTCCAAAGTGACATGGCCTTCCCAGCCCGGTTCGAGCGGGGTCACGTTGACGATGATCCCGCAGCGCGCATAGGTGCTCTTGCCCAGGCAGATCACCAGCACGTCGCGCGGCACCCGGAAATATTCGACCGTGCGGGCGAGCGCAAAGCTGTTCGGCGGGATTACGCAGACGTCGGTTTCCCGGTCGACAAAGCTGTCGGGATCGAACTGCTTGGGATCGACCACCGAGGAATTGACGTTGGTGAAGATCTTGAACTCGGGCGAGACCCGCGCGTCGTAGCCATACGACGATAGCCCATAGGAAATGCACCCGTCGCGCCGCTGAGCCTCGACGAAAGGTTCGATCATCCCGTGCTCGAGCGCCTGGGTACGGATCCATTTGTCGGAGAGAATCGCCATGGCCAGCGTGATTGCGCAAGCGCCGGTGAGCCGCAAGCCGCGCGGGTGGGCTTGTCCACGCCTCGGCGCGCCGGTGGATCGCTGCCCGCGTCAACGCTGGCGCCCGCAGCATCTGCCATGCTAGGCCCCGCGCATGGAATTTCGTGAACGGGTCAATCGCTTTGCCGGGCACTTGCGGCATCAGGCTGTGCGGCTGCAGGCCATTCCGCGCGCCTGGGTGCTGGCCGCGATGATTGCGCTGCTGGTCGGGATCGGCCTGCTGCTGGTCCAGTCGGCGATGGCCCAGCGGGTGGCCCGCGACAATGCCTTGGCCGAAGCCGACGCGCAGGTCGCGCTTGAAGATCTCAACCAGTCGCTGGTCAATGCCGAAACCGGGCAGCGCGGTTACCTGCTGACGCTGGATCCGGCTTATCTCGAACCTTACCAGCGTGCAGTCCGGGATATTCCTGGCAACCTCGCCATGGTGAAGCTGCGGTTCATGCAAAACTCCGACCCGGCGGTGGATCAGCATCTGGGACCTCTGGACGACTTGGTGCGGACCAAGTTCGACGAACTGGCGCGAACAATCAGCGCGGCGCAGGCGGGCGACCAGGCTGCGGCGATCGATCTGGTCCGGGGCGGCGAAGGCAAACAGGTGATGGACCAGATCCGCCGCCACCTGGCCGTCCTCGCCCAGATCCAGCGGCAGAGCCGCGATGCCGCGTTTGACGATGCCAACCTGGCCGCGTCGCGGGTGGTGCCGCTGCTGCTCGCGATGTGGCTGGTGCTGCTCGCGCTGCTGTGGACCGGCTATCATGGCGAACGCGCCCGCGCCCGGGCCGAGATTGCCGCTGCGCAAACCGGCCAACTGCGCGATCTCAATGCCCGCAACGAACTGCTGGCGCGCGAACTCGCCCACCGCGTGCGCAACCTGTTCGGGGTGGTGCTGTCGCTGATCGGCCTCTCCGCGCGCAAGCCCGGAACCACTGCCGAAGTGGTTGGCGATATCACCCAAAGGGTCCACGCGCTGAGCCGCGCGCATAACGTCGCTACCGGCGACGCCTCGGGTGACGTGGAGCTTTCCGCCCTGCTCCACAGCCTGTGCCAGCCTTACCAGACCGATGATAAGGCGCAGACCATTACGCTCCATGGTCCCGCCGAGGTGGTGCCGGCCCACATGGTTTCGCCGTTCGCGCTGGTCTTCCACGAGCTTGCCACCAACGCCGCCAAGTACGGCGCGCTGTCGGTGCCCGGCGGGCGGGTGCGCGTCGCCTGGAACGGGCGGGAGGACGACCAGCCGCTGCGGATCGAATGGCGCGAAGCGGGTGGCCCGCCGCCGCAGTCAGCGAAGGACCATGCCGATCAGCCGGGCAGCGGCTTCGGCCAGCGGATGACCGAGGCGGCGATGCGCCAGATCGGCGGCAAGCTGGCCCGCGAATTCCCCAGCGAAGGCGCGGTGATCACGCTGGAAATCACACGCCGTAATTGATCAGACCCGGTGGTAGGCGCGGTACCAATCGACAAAGGCCGGTACCCCCACCTCGATCGAAGTGGTGGGCGCATAGCCGAGATCGCGCGAGATCGCCGAAATATCCGCATAGGTCGCGGGCACGTCGCCGGGCTGCATCGGCAACATCTCGATCTCGGCCTTGCGCCCGCAGGCCTCCTCCAGCAGCCCCACCACCTTCATCAGGGGTTCGCTTTGGCTGTTGCCGATGTTGTAAAGCGCGTGCGGCTTGACGCTGCCGCCAGCTTTCTCGTTGCCGTCATTGGCCGGCGCAGAATCGAGGCAGGCGATCACGCCCGCAATGATATCGTCGATGTACGTGAAATCGCGGTACATCTCGCCGTGGTTGAACACCGGGATCGGGAGCCCTGCGAGGATCCGCCGGGTGAAGTTCCACAGCATCATGTCGGGCCGGCCCCACGGGCCATAAACAGTGAAAAACCTAAGGCCCGTCAGCGGCAGTGCGAACAAATGCGCGTAGGTTTCGCTCATCAGTTCGTCGGCGCGCTTGGTCGCCGCGTAAAGCGAGACCGGGTGGTCGGTGCGGTCCTCGACCGCGAATGGAAGTTTGGTGTTGCCGCCATAGACCGAGCTCGATGAGGCATAGACCATGTGCTCGACCGCGCGGTGCCGCGCGAGTTCGAGCAGGTTGACGTGACCCGCCAGGTTCGAGCTCACATAGGCCTGCGGGTTTTCGAGGCTGTAGCGCACCCCGGCCTGCGCGCCGAGGTGGGCGATCCGGTCGATCTCCATGCCTTCCAGCGCGGCGTTCAGCGCGCCCATGTCGGAGAAATCGAGGTGATGGAAAGTGAACCGATTGCCGCCTTCCTCGCGCAGCAGCCCCACCCGGTCATGCTTGAGCGAGACCTGGTAGTAGTCGTTTAGGTTATCGATCCCGATCACCTCGTCGCCGCGCGCCAACAGGCGCCGCGTCAGGCAGAAACCGATGAAGCCGGCCGCGCCGGTAACCAGAACTCGCATCACATCCCCTTGGCCTTGTGGCCGCGACATAGGCCAGCGTCCTTATTTCATGGTTAACCCGGCGATGGTAGGGCGCTGTGCATGACTGCACCTTGCAAAATCCTCGTTGTGTTCGGCACGCGCCCCGAAGCGATCAAATTGTTCCCGGTGATTGCCGCGCTCAAGGCTGACCCGCGCTTTGAGCCGGTAGTCTGCGTTTCAGCGCAACACCGCCAGATGCTTGATCAGGTGCTGGAGATCGCCGGGATCGTGCCCGATCATGATCTTGACCTGATGCGCCCGGACCAGAGCCTCGACGCGCTGACCGCCGCGTTGCTGACCGAACTGGGCAAGGTGATGGACAAGGCCCAGCCCGCCCGCGTGATCGTGCAAGGCGATACCGCCACCGCGATGGCCGGGGCGCTCGCCGCCTATTACCGCAAGGTGCCGGTTGACCACGTCGAAGCGGGGCTGCGTTCGGGCAACATCTACCATCCTTGGCCCGAAGAGGTGAACCGCAAGATCATCGGCCAGATCGCCAGCCTGCACTTCGCCCCGACCGACGTCTCGGCCAAGGCCCTGACTGACGAAAAGGTCGATCCGGCACGGGTTCACGTTACCGGCAACACCGTGATCGATGCGCTGCAGTGGGTGACCCAGCGGATCGCCGCCGAGCCGCAATTCGCCGCCGGCCTCGCCGAAATCGAAGCACGCTTCGCCGGCAAGCGGATCATCGGGGTGACCAGCCATCGCCGCGAGAATTTCGGCGGCGGGCTTGAGAACATCGCCGAGGCGGTCCGCCAGATCGCCGCGCGGCCCGATATCGCAGTGATTTTCCCGGTGCACCTTAACCCCAATGTCCGCGCGGTGATGCACGGCGCGCTGGGGGGCCTTGCCAATGTCGCGTTGATCGAGCCGCTCGATTATCCGAACTTTGCCCGCTTGCTCGCCATTGCCGAAGTGATGCTGACCGACAGCGGCGGCGTGCAGGAAGAAGCCCCCGCGCTCGGCAAGCCGGTGCTGGTGATGCGCGAGACCACCGAACGCCCTGAAGGCGTAATCGCCGGGACCGCCAAACTGGTCGGCACCGACACGCAGACTATCGTTACCGAAATGTTCAATCTTCTCGACGATAAGGCCGCTTACGAAGCCATGGCGCGGGCGCACAATCCCTTCGGGGACGGGCACTCTGCACGCCGTATCGTGGAGCTGCTCGGGAATGAAATCGCCCAATAATTCTAACGTAAAGCCGACCGTTTGTGTTGTTGGACTAGGTTACATCGGGTTGCCGACCGCAGCGATTGTCGCGCGTGCGGGCTGCAAGGTCCACGGGGTCGACGTGTCGCAACACGTGGTCGACACGATCAACCGCGGCGAAATCCACATCGAGGAAGTCGATCTCGACGGGCTGGTCCAGGGCGTGGTCCAGCGCGGGATGCTCAAGGCCTCGACTGCCGTCGCGCCGAGCGATGTGTTCGTGATCGCGGTGCCCACCCCGTTCGACGAACACCATGCGCCCGACATTTCCTACGTGCTCGCCGCCGGTGAGGCGATTGCTGCGGTGCTCAAGGCTGGCGACTGCGTAATCCTTGAATCAACCAGCCCGGTTGGCACTACAGAAGCTTTGCGCGACCTGATCGCCACGGCGCGGCCCGATCTCAAGTGCCCCAGATCTCTCGGACAAGGGGGCCTGACCGGCGAGACCCCGGACATCTCGATCGCCTATTGCCCCGAGCGCGTGCTGCCGGGCAAGATCCTCGAAGAGCTGGCGGGCAACGACCGTTCGATCGGCGGGATCACCCCGCGGTGCGCGCGCAAGGCGCTGACCTTCTACAAGCTGTTCGTGCGCGGCACCTGCGTGGTGACCGACAGCCGCTCGGCCGAAATGACCAAGCTGGTCGAAAACGCTTACCGCGACGTCAACATCGCTTTCGCCAACGAGCTGTCGATGGTTGCCGATCACATGGGGCTCGACGTGTGGGAGGTAATCCGCCTCGCCAACCGCCATCCCCGCGTCAACATCCTCACCCCAGGTCCGGGCGTGGGCGGGCATTGCATCGCGGTCGATCCGTGGTTCATCGTCCACGGCGCGCCCGAGCAGACCCCGCTGATCCGCACCGCGCGGGGCGTCAATGACGGCAAGATCCACCATGTCATCGCAAGTTGCGAGGCGCTGATCGCAGCCAACCCGGCGGCCAAGGTCGCCTGCCTCGGGCTGGCGTTCAAGGCCAACATCGATGACTTCCGCGAGAGCCCGGCGCGGCTCGTCGCGGTTACGCTCGCGCGCAAGTTCGGGGCCCGTATCAAGGTGGTCGAACCTTTTGCCGCGCAGCTGCCGAAGGAATTCGCCGGAACCCAGGCCGAGCTGATCGACATCGACAGCGCGCTTGAGGAAACCCAGATCCTGATCGTGCTGGTCGATCACGACCAGTTCCGCGCGGTCCCCCTCGCCGAACGCGCCAGCAAGCTGGTCTACGACACGCGCGGCATCTGGCTTGACCAGCCGCGCGCAGCCGGGGCGGAAACCGAAGGCCTGCGGCTCGCCGGGTAACGGGGAACGCAAAGTCGGTCCGCGGATTGGTGGTTCATAGACCCCAACACCGGAGCCGCCTCAGATGAATACGCCCCCGCGCAATCCGATCGCCGACAAGAACGCTGCGGATAACGAAGCAGCACCCGAAGCCCACAATCAGTCGCAGGACGACGAAGGCGAGCAATCACAGACATTGGCGGACGAAGCCCTCGGCCGGAGATCCGATTTCGGCGAAGGCGAGAGCGAAAAGCCCGAGTACGACGGGATCAGCGACACCGACGGCGATTCCACCCCTGACCTGGTCGATACGATGAACCAGATGGTCAGCTCGGGCCGGATCGACATGGGCGCGTTCCGCGGCGAGCGGAACGACGACGATGAAGAGGACGGCCTTGGCGAACAGGGCCTGGAGGACGATGGCCCGCGCGGCGCGGAATAGCGCTTACATCCCCTGGGTCAGAAACACCCGGTAATCGGCTCCGGCAAAGCGGTCCTTGCGCGCTTCCTGATAAGCGTCCGAGCCATACCAGGCGCGGGCTTCGTCCATCGTTGGAAACTCGATGATCACGCTGCCCAGCGCTTCGGGGCCTTCAAGCGTTTCGATCGCGCCATAGTAAGCCAGCGGCTTGGCCGCGTGGCCTGCGAGCGACCCACCCGCTTTGCCGGCATAGTCCGCCAACTTGCCCGAATCGTGCTCGCGTTCCTTGATGAAAACCAGATAGGCGGCCATGCTCGTTCCCCCTGCCAATTTCTGCCGGAGTCAGCTTGGCTGGCTGCGAAGTCCGCGTCCAGAAGTTTCACCGATCGACTAAATTGGCTTTGCCCCAAGTGCGGTTGCGCCCATGATGGCGCTTGAGGGAGAGACCCGATGAAGGATCTGGCAGGCAAGATTGCATTCGTCACCGGTGCGGCATCGGGGATTGGTCTTGGCATCGCGCAGGCGCTGGCCGCAGCGGGCTGCAAAGTGATGTTGTGCGATATCGAGGAGGCTGCACTCGAACGCGCCCGCGCCGACCTTGCCGCCACCAACGCTGATGTTGCGGCGGTGCGCGCCGATGTTTCGATCA
The DNA here is from genome assembly GCA_025359445.1 of Sphingomonadaceae bacterium. Lineage (GTDB taxonomy): Bacteria > Pseudomonadota > Alphaproteobacteria > Sphingomonadales > Sphingomonadaceae > Novosphingobium. Next base: position 5,223 of record JANYGB010000036.1, on the reverse strand, counting down.
AGGCCGAACTGCAGGCAGCGGCTGACGCGACCATGGCGCGCTTCGGCAAGGTCCATATCCTGGTCAACAACGCCGGGGTCGGCGGCGGCGGCGATTACGGTGCCTGGACGCAGGCCAGTTGGGACTGGACGATCGGGGTCAACCTGATGAGCGTCGTCTGGGGGATCGAGATTTTCGGACCCTTGATCGAAGCCACCGGCGAAGGCGGCCAGATTGTCTCCACCGCGTCGATCGCGGGGCTCTGGGCCGGGGTCAATCCCAGTTACAACGTCACCAAATACGGCGTGGTCGGCTTGTCCGAAGGACTGCGCGCCAGCATGGCCCTGCGCGGCATCGGCGTTTCGGTGCTGTGCCCCGGCTTCATCCGCACCCAGATCATGGAATCGGCGCGCAACCTGCCAGACCGGTTCGGCGCAGTCGAAGGCATGACCGACGGTTCCGATGAGACCGAGTTTGCCAAGCTCGCCCGTGAGGCGATCGCCAATGGAATCGACCCCCGCTATGTCGGCGAACTGGTCCGCGAGGGGATCGAGAACGATTGGCCCTATATCGTCACCGACAATGATTTCGAGCCCGTGATCGACGAACGTTTTGCCACTATCAAACAGGCGTTCGATCGCATTCGGGACCGCGTCCCGGCCCGGTAAGACGCTGCCTTGCCTAAACCGCCCCATGCGCCCATAGGCCGGTCACCGCGCGGACTTTGCCTTGTAAGCACCCGCGGCTGAGAGACACGCGTCGCGCTCCCGCTTACTAGCCTGGAGCCCCCCGATGACCCGCGCGATGAACATCAAACTACCCGAGCCCGACGTCCGCGCAATTTGTGCCAGCCAATCGATCCGCATCAGCGCTATCGAGACCCTGCCCTCGGGCGGCACGCACCTTGTCTGCACCACGATCGAGGATGCCGACGAAGCCCGCAAAAAGTTCAAGAAGAACCTGATCGAAGGCCGGGTCAAGCGCTTCGCCTTCTACTGGGTTCCGCAGAAATAAGCTGGCGTTTCGGGTAGGTAACCATTTGTTAACCACGTAGCGGTAAATACCCGCAGGTCACCCGCAGGCAGTCCCTGCGCGGGGCCACGGTGGAGGGCAACGCTATGCCAGGACCGAATGAAGATGGTAGCACCGGCGAGCGCCGCAACAACGACCGCCGCCTTTCAATAAAGCCCTTCGCGGGCGATGACCGGCGCAAAAACGATCGCCGCAGCGGAGATGACCGCCGCGGCGCACCGCGTCAATAAAGCTGGTTAGCCCCAGCGCGGCTGGCCCTAGTGGCTGGTCATGCTGTGCTTGAGCGCTGACATTTCGTCGTGCCCGGCCTTGACCGAGGCCCAGGCGGCCTTGACCGCCTCGCGCGGGGCAGGGTCGAGCGTGTCGCTGTCGAGCGCGGTTTCGAACTTGTCCTTGAGGTAGTCCTCGCCATGCTCGATCTCGGCGACGATTGCCACTTCATCGCGGCTGGAGACCACCTCGCGCAGCGACAGGAACGCACGGTGGATCGATCCCAGCAGCGTACCGTGATCTTCAGGCTCGCCGCCTTGCGCCACCACCGCTTCCTTCAGCTTTAGCGCCGCGGCATCGCGCTCGGCGGCGCGGGCAGCAAACAGGTGGGCAAAGCGCGGATTGTCGACCTCCTTGGCGGACTTTTCATAGCCTTCGACGCTGTCGATCAAGGTGGCGATCAGCGTGTTGAGCGTCGCGGAATTCTCGGGATGATTGGAAATGCGGGTAGGCATGGTGCGATCCTGAGTTGTTGCTGTGTCGCCCGGTCAACGCATCGACCATGCCCCCGGTTCCCTTGCCCATCCGGCAACCGCACTGCGCTGCGTGACACGGCTGGGTGCCGGGCGCATGAAGCAGGCATGATCCGCCTGCGCCCCACGGCCATCGCCGGTTCCATCTATTGGGCCGCAGTCTTTGCCTTTGCCTTCATGCTCGGGATCGGCCGCACGCTGTGGCTGGCCCCGCAGATCGGCGCGCTGCCTGCGGTGCTGTGCGAGGTTCCGCTGACCCTGGCCGCAAGCTGGTGGGCGGCGCGGCGGCTGACTTTGCGGTATGGGATCGCGGGCCGGGGCGAGGCGCTCGCCATGGGCCTGATCGCCTTTGCCTTGCTGATGGCGGCGGAGGTGACTTTGGCGCAGGCGCTCGCCGGGCAGTCACCGGCGCAGTGGCTGCGCGGCCTCACCGCACCCGCCGGTGCGGTGGGCCTTGCCGGGCAGATCCTGTTTGGGCTGATGCCGTGGTTTGTGGTGCGGACCGGGCAGCGCACGGCAAAAGGGCTGCACAAACCGGTCTAGGACCGGCACGATGCGGTTCAGACCACGCCGAGCTGCCCCTCAATCGAACCGAAATTCGGCAATTTATCATGGCATATCAGATTGTTGCCTGGACTCTGACCATGCTCGAAGTGGCTCGATCCAGTCCTGCGCGATCACCGGCGCGATAGCACGCGGCACCCCTGTAGGAAACTGCCGGGCGCGAGCGGGTGGAACGGCACCTGCTCGCGCCCGGCGGCTATTTTGCCGGAGCGGACTTGTTGGCGGCAGGCGTGGCGGGCTCGGCCGGGACATTGGTCATCTCGGTTTTGGGCAGGTTGACCGGGACGGCAGGGTCAGTGGGGTTCTGTGCGGTCCAGTCGGCCGAGGCGGCGGTGGGTTCGGTCGCGGCGGCTTCGCTGGCGGCCGGTTCGGCCTGCTTGCCGCTGCACCCGCCCAGCGCGAGCGCGGCGCCGCCCAGCGCCAGCGCGGCGCCGCCCAAAGCGAGGATCAGCAAGTTCGGGGAGAATCTGGTCATGGCCTGTGCTCCTGCGGCGCCGCGATCGGTGCCAAGGTTCCTCAAGGTAGGGCCGGGCGCGCCTGCTGCAATGACCTCAATCAATCGCGGGTCCGCTGCGAACGGGGGCGAGCGCGGCGCTAGCGGATGAACCACCACCCGATCACCCCGCCCAGCGCGAGCACTTGCAGCACCAAGATCTGGAACAGGTGGGAACTGAACGGCTGCTTGCGGGTCTTGTGCCGGACCACCGCGCGCCCGGCGTAGGCGCCCGGGTGCCGCCAAGGAACGCGAGCATCAGCAAGGTCGATTCCCGAACCCGCCACCGCCCCGCCCGGGCCTTCGCCTTGTCCACCCCAAACGCCGCAAAGGCGATAAAGTTGATCGCGATGAGGGCGATGGCGAGGTTGGTGGGGTGATTGGTGAATAATACGGTGTCACCAAAGTGCGTCGAAATTCAATTGACCAGATGCCCTATCTTTAAAGTATGCAAGCCTTGCCGAGATGAGACCCGCCAACAAGCAATATGAATCCTGATCTAAATGGGGATAGTTGAAATTTACCTGACTCATCGCCGATAGCTACAATTTATTTAACAATATAACTATCGATTCGAATTTATGTGATGAGTTTTTGAGAACTAAATCATAAAAAAAAGGATTATCGACTATCACAGCATGAACCGTGGAAGCTCAGCGTTTTGACAGCCTTCTAAATCTCTCGACAAGATTTTTATATGCCCAAGCACGGTATACGTAATTATAGGGAATTATCCTGACGCAAGGGGATAATTCCCTACTTTCCTCGATTACCTTTCTTACACCTTCAAGTGTTGGCTCTCGATCTACCGAACTCTGAATTACCGCCACGCCTTCTGTTGCGGGAATGACTATCTTCAACGTAGCCTTCTTTATCGACAATTTGAATGTGACTTGACTGGCCTCTTCCGAGCCCATTTCCCCCGTTGAGAATGACAGGTCAACATGTACGGAGGCGCGCTTCTCTGAGTCAAATTGTGCATGCCATGCATCGACCGATACGATCTCATGTAACGACTTTGCACTATTGTTGTTCACTCTGCTGCGACCCCGGTTTGACCAAACAGCTCCGGCTTATGCGCCGCCGCCGCCTCGGCATCGGCAACGTCGTTCGCCCCGTCGCCAGCCTTGGCGTTCTTCCGCTGATCGAAGCTTGACCACACCGAGACCGTTCGCCCCATCATCACGCCGCGCGATTGCTGGCGCGGCCTTTGAGCGGGATTACCAGCCGGGCGTTTTCGAACCATTCGTCGGTCAGTTCGGGCGCGGCATCAGGGTTGCTGGCGATCTGCGCGGCGATGTCTTCGTCGGTCATGGCGTCAAACGCGGCCAAGCGCTCCGGGGTCATCCAGGCAACGGCTTCCGCCAGAAGTTCAGGCGTGACTTGCACGGTATCGGGCGATTTCTTCGTCATTGGCTTTCCTGAAACTGATCAAGCGTCGTTTGGCACCGCGCCAAGTATACACGCAAACGCAAATTCTGCCACCCAGCGCCACCACCGGCCCCATCGCGGCGAATCTCGTTTCGCCGTAGTCGAGCCGGGTATCCTGTTCTTCGATGTAGTCGCCGTCGAAGACCTGGATGCCCATCGGCAGCGGCACGCCGTGCTTTCTGCGGTTCGCTTCGTCTTTCAACGGATCGAACTCATAAGGAATCACTCCGCCGCCACGCCTGCCCCAAACAGCTCCGGTTCATTCGCCGCCGCCGCCTCTGCATCGGCCACGTCATTCGCCCCGTCGCCGGCCTTGGCATTCCGCCGCTGGTCGAAGCTTGACCACACGTCTTGCCAACTCCCCCGGGTCGCGCCTTTCGAGTACTCGGTCGCGCGGGTTTCGAAGAAGTTGGCGTGTTCGACCCCATTGAGCAGCGGCGCGAGCCACGGGAGGGGGTGATCCTCGACCATGTAGATCGCGGGGAGGCCCAGCTGGCTTAGCCGCCAGTCGGCGATGTAGCGGATGTAGCGCTTGATTTCCTTGGGGCTCATCCCCGGGACCGGGCCTTGCTCGAACGCGAGGTCGATGAACGCGTCTTCCAGCCGCACGGTCTTCTGGCAGCAATCGATGATGTCTTCCTTGACCGACTTGGTCAGGCAGTCCCGCTCTTGCGTAAAGGCGTGGAACAGCTTGGTGATGCCTTCGCAGTGCAAGCTCTCGTCGCGCACCGACCAGGTGACGATCTGGCCCATCCCCTTCATCTTGTTGAAGCGCGGGAAGTTCATCAGCATGGCGAAGCTGGCGAACAGCTGGAGCCCTTCGGTGAACCCGCCGAACATGGCGAGGGTGCGGGCGATATCCTGATCGCTGTCGACCCCGAACTGCGCGAGGTAATCGTGCTTGTTGCGCATCTCCTCGTATTCGAGGAACATCCCGTATTCGCTTTCGGGCATGCCGATCGTATCGAGCAGGTGCGAGTA
>JANYGB010000031.1 GCA_025359445.1 Sphingomonadaceae bacterium | reverse complement strand
TGAAAGGATCAAGCGAAAGACCATCGAGCATCGGCGCTTGCAACACCGCAAGCTTGCCGCCTAACATCAACCCCAAGACGAGGCCTGCACTCCGCTAATCTACGCCGCACTTTGCGCCAAATGTTCTGACGACGGACACTTGCGCGCCTAGTAGACATGCAATGGAGACGCCGAGAGCGACTGCAATACGCGAGTCACAAACGAGAAGCCGACATTCCGGAAAGTCCCCAAACAACGACATTCAAGGCAACGCTGCTAAGCGATGCTGAAAGCCTCGGGCCCAACCCAGCCGGAATGCCGCCATGTAATGGCGCGTGGTTGCCCGGTGGTTGCCAGAGCATCTGCGCGCGCAGGCTTGCGCCCGTAAGCCATTGAAAACGTGGTGAGCCCTGCTGGGTTCGAACCAGCGACCTACTGATTAAAAGTCAGTTGCTCTACCGACTGAGCTAAGGGCCCTCACGCGCCGCTCACCTAGGGGCGGGGAGCGGGCGGGTCAAGCGAGCTTGCAGGTGGCGGAGCGAAAGAGCGGTTATGGGATCACGCCAGGTACCGGCGATGGTCAGCGCCGGGGCGAGCACGAAGCTGCGCCCGCGAAACTCGCGATGCGGCACGGTCAGTCCGGGCGAGGACCAGACCCCGCCGCTCCACAGCACAATATCGAGATCGAGCACCCGCGCAGTCCAGCGCTGGCCGCCGCGGCGGCGGCCGAACTTGGCCTCGATGTGTTTGAGCCGGGCGAGCAGTTCGGGCGGATCGAGCTTGCTTTTCACCAGCGCCACGCTGTTGGCATAGCGGCGGCGCGAGGGGCCAAGGGGGGCGCTGCGAATGGTCTTTGCGCTGGCCATCAGCTTGAGGCCCTTGCGGTTCAGATCGAGCAGCGCGGCCACCAACACCTGTTCGGGCGAGCCAAGCCGGACATGCCGCTGGTTCGAACCCAGCGCAATCAGATAGCGCTGGCCCAACTTAGCTATCCTCGGCAATCCGCCCGTAGAGCTGCGGGCGGCGATCGCGGAAGAACCCCATGCCCGCGCGGTGTTTGGCGGCGCGCGCCAGATCGAGCTGGGCCACCAGAGCGCCGATCTCCTCGCCGCCGAACTCGCTAACCAGATCGCCCCACTCGTCAGTAATGAACGAGTGCCCGTAAAACCGCTGCCCGTCCTCCGCGCCGATTCGGTTCGCGGCAACCACCGGCATGCAGTTGGAAACAGCATGGCCTTGCATGGCGCGGCGCCACATCCGGCTGGTGTCGAACGTATCGTCGTAAGGCTCGGAGCCGATTGCGGTCGGGTACAGCAGCACTTCCGCCCCCATCAGCGCCATCACCCGCGCGCATTCGGGGAACCATTGGTCCCAGCAGATCCCGATGCCGACCTTGCAGCCGAACAGGTCCCAGACCTTGAACCCGTCATTGCCGGGGCGGAAATAAAATTTTTCCTCGTAGCCCGGCCCATCGGGAATGTGGCTCTTGCGGTACGTGCCCATGATCCCGCCGTCAGGGCCGATCATCGCCATGGTGTTGTAGTGATGCGGGCCGTCGCGCTCGAAAAAGCTGGTCGGGATGGCGATTTTCAGGCCGGCGGCGAGCGCTTGCATCGCCTTGACCGACGGATGCTCGCTCGTCGGCCGGGACAACAGGAACAGCGCCTCGTCCTCCTCCTTGCAGAAGTACGGCCCGGAAAACAGCTCGGGCGGGAGCACCACCTGCGCGCCTTGCGCGGCGGCCTGTTCGACCAGCGCAGAGACGGCGGCGATATTCTCAGCCTCGTCGGGCGAGCCAAGCGGCAATTGCAATGCGGCGATGGTCAATGTGGTCATGCCAGGCGGCATATTTCGCTTGTAACGCCAAGTCCACCATTGCCGAATGACCGGGTGCATCCCATCTTGGACGCAACAATTGGATTAGGAGAATTCGCATGGCTGAAGCCATTATCGCCGGCGGCTGTTTCTGGTGCGTCGAGGCAGTGTTCCGCTCCATCGACGGGGTCAGTGCGGTGGAAAGCGGCTATATCGGCGGCGCCAATCCGGACCCGACTTACAAACAGGTGTGCGGCGGCGGGACCGGGCATGCCGAGGCGATCAAGCTGACTTTCGATGAAAACGTGGTTAGCCTTGCCGACTTGCTCGACATTCATTTTGCCACCCACGATCCGACTCAGCTCAACCGCCAGGGCGGCGATGTTGGTACCCAGTACCGCTCTGCGCTGTTCCCGCTGGATAACGCCCAGCGGGACGAGGGCGACGCCGCAATTGCGCGCTGGAACGACGCGCATCCCGGGCAAAAGGCAGTGACTACGATCGAAGGTCCGGCCACCTGGTACCCGGCTGAGGATTACCACCAGGAATACTGGCAAGGCGAAGGCCAGCGCAATCCATACTGCCTCGCGGTGATCCCGCCCAAACTGGCGAAGCTGCAGAAGGGTTTTGCTGAGAAGTTGAAAGCTTAGCTTTGCGCACCACCCTCCCGTTCGTCATTCCGGCGCAGGCCGGAACCGAGCGCAAAGAATAATGTCGTCGCGAAGCTACGTCGATTGTTTGTCGCGACTGGGTCCCGGCCTGCGCCGGGATGACGGTGTAGTCATTTCCCCCTAACCACCTTGCTCGACACGATGTGACCCTTCTGGTCCTCGGGCCAGAAGTACACCGGACGCAGGTTGCCCGCCGCGTACCTGCCAACCTGATCGCCGAAGTGCGGCGATGAAGGTTCACCGCTTTCGCCGCCGGCAGTTACCGCGCGGGCGCGAACCCTCGGGCCAAACTCAACCGCGGCGACGAAGCTGTTGCCGTAAGTGCCGTAATAGCGCTTGGTTCCAGGATAGCGTTTAGCCCCGAAGCTGGCGAGCGAGCCCCATTGGGCTGAGGCGAACGGCACTGCGACGCTGGGCTTGGTGTCGTCGAAAGTCTGCTGGATGGCCCCGTCGTTGCGCTGATAGCGGTTGATCTCGCCCCACGGTACTTGCCACGAACCGAAATCGGCCTTGAGCCGGGCCATGGCAGAATCGAGCGCGGCGAGCTTGTCGGAATCGCTGGCTTTGGTCCCGATCCATGCGCCCACCCCGATGCCCAGCGCGGCGGCCGGATCCTTGCCGCGCTCCCACAGCGCCTCCCCCCAGAACACTGCGAGGCTGGTCTCGGTCGAGGTCAGGCTCCAGCGGTTGTCCCATTTGCCGAGCAGCGCCACCGCCTCGGCGCGGGCCTGATCAGGATTGCGGGCTTGCGCCGCGACCAATCCGGGGATCATTTCTGCGAAGCTTGGCAGCCACGGATCGTAAGCCGCCTCGACCAGCTGATCGAGCGTGAAAGTCGGCCGCGCCGAGAGCACCGCAATTGCGTGCGGAGTGCGCGGCTGGATGCCTTCGCTGTCGAGATAGCGCGGGTAGGCGGCTTGCTTGGGGCTGTCCTTGCCCGCAGCCCACCACGGGCCGTCGTTGACGTTGAAGACCCAGCCGTTGGCTGGATTGACCACTTGTGGGAGGCTGGCCATGCTGTGAAAGCCCTTCCAGTCGGTCGCCGGATTGCTGCCATCAACCGGCTTGGTGTAGTCGAACCGGGCCGCGCGGATCGGCATGAACTGCGGCGCGAAGAAAGCGAATTCGCCGCGGTTGTCGGCAAACAAGGTGTTGTTAGAGCTGTTCGCGTTGAGCGCCCCAACCTTGCGGAATTCGGCGACCGAATGGACCTTGGTGCGCAGGAAGCTCTGCTGGAGCGCTGCGACTGGCTTGTTCATCAACGCGGTGGCGATCCACTTGCCGCCCTCAGAACGCGTGATCGGGCCGTGACGGGTGGCGTAAGTGGTGAAGGTGCGGCGCCCCATGGTGCCGTCGCTCTTGCGGTAGGCCAGCGTCACTCGCTTCTGCGAGACCGGCAGCACTTCCTTGCCATAGCGATAGGCATAGCCGCCGCGCGGTCGCGCCATGGTGGTTTCGGAAAACTCGTCGATATTGTCGACCGTGCTTGAAGTGTGCATCCACCCGGCAGCCTCGTTAAACCCCTGATAGACGAAGAACTGCCCCCAGGTGACTGCGCCGTAGGCATGGAGCCCCGCATCGCTTTCGACTTGCAGTTCAGAGCGGAAGAAGAAGCTGGTGTGCGGATTGATCAGCAGCAACGGGTGGCCGCTAGCGCTGTGCGAGGGGCCGATGGCAAAGCCGTTCGAGCCGAGCGGTTCCCTGAATTCGAGTCCGCGTTCGTTGCTAGTCAACGCGATTTGCCGCCCGGTGTAGAAAGCCTCCAACTGCGACAGCGGCACGTTTTCGATGTCCCCGCCGATGCTGCCTTCGGAAAAGCTCAGCGCCATCCACGGCTCGAAGTGCGTGATGACTTTGGGGTGCACCTCGGGGTGATCGGCAAGGTACTGGTTGAGTCCTGCCGCCCAGCCCCGCATCAGCGCGCGCAGCCACGGGGGACTTTTGGCATACTGCATTTGCAGTTCGGCGGGATCGATCCACAAGCGCTGGCGCAAGTCGCCCCAGATCGCGCCTTCACCATCCGCCTCGGCGCTGCGGCCAAGGTTGGTCAGGTAGTTCATTTCGATCCGGTTGAAGTCGTCCTCGGCCTGGGCGTAGATCATCCCGTACACCGCGTCGGCGTCGGTGTGGCCCTTGATGTGGGCGATCCCCCAATCGTCGCGGCGGATTTCGGCCTGATAGGCCATGGCGGGTGTCGCCAGAGCCAGCGCGGAAATGACGAGTGCAGCGGTGCGGTACATGATTGGTCCCCTCTGATGGGGAGATAGTGGCACGCTGGCGGAAGAGGGCAAGACTTTAGACAATTCGTCATTGCGAGCGTAGCGAAGCAATCCAGAGCGTCACGCGTTGGGCTCTGGATTGCTTCGCTACGCTCGCAATGACGAGACTAAAGATTACGCCAGCGGGCGACGAAGAACCCGTCGAGCCCGCCTGCATCCGCGAGCATGCCGGGATCGGTGCGGACGTAGCCGTCTGCGCTCGGGGCAATGCCGGCGGGCAGCTCGTCGGCGCGGATCGGGTCGAGGGTCAGTGTAATCGTGGCAGCCTGCGCCTCGCCCTCTGCGGGTTCGAGCGAGCAGACTGCATAGACCAAAGTCCCGCCCGGCTTGACCCAGCTTACCGCGCGTTCGAGCAGCGCGGCCTGCAATTCGGCTTGTTCGGCGATCTGGCGCGGGCCGATCCGGTGCAGGACATCGGGATGGCGCCGGCAGGTGCCGGTGGCGCTGCATGGTGCATCGAGCAGCACGGCATCGAACAGCGCGGGCGCTTCCCAGGGCAGCGCATCGGCCTCGATAATTTCCGCAGTCAGCCCGGTCCGCGCAAGGTTCTGTTCGACCCGTTCGAGCCGCCGCGAACTCGCATCGAGCGCCGTGACTTGCCACCCTGCCGCCGCGAGTTGCAACGTTTTGCCTCCGGGAGCGGCGCACAGATCGAGCACGGTGCGGCCCTTGCCTTCACCAAGCAAGCGCGCGGGCAAACCTGCCGCAAGGTCCTGCACCCACCAGCCGCCTTCGTCATAGCCTTCGAGATTCTCCACCGCTGTGCCGCGCCCGAGCCGGACATGTCCAGGCATCAGCGAGGTGCCTTCAAGGCGCTCGACCCAAGTCGCGGTCTCGGCGGTGTCGCGCAAAGTCAGGTCGAGCGGCGGCAGGTGGCCAAGCCCTGCGGCGATCGCCCCGGCCCGCTCGCCCCAGCGCAGGGCAACCTCGGTCGGCAAACTCGGGGCTGCAGGCAAAGCGACACTGCGCTTGGTCAGTGTCGAAAACACCCCATGCGCCAGCCTGCGCGGCCCGCCTGCCAGCAACGGCAATCCGGTTGCGATCACCGCATGCGGCGGGGTTTCCAGTCGCAGCCAGCCCGCGAGCATCAGCCGCAATACCGAGCGCACCTTTGCATCGTGCGCCAGCGGCAGCCGGGTGGCGCTGTCGATCATGGCGTCGAGGTCGGTCAGCCAGCGCAAGGCTTCGCCCGCCAGCGCCTTGGCCAAGGCGCGATCAGCCTGCCCTTTGACCCCGAGCAGCGCGCTGTTTGTCGCCTGATCCAAAGTCTCGCCCCGGTTGAGCACAGCATCGATCAGTTTGAGCGCACCCTTGCGCGCGGGAAGGCCGGGAATATCCATGCGCCGCCCCCTAGAGGCAATTGCAATCGAGGGCCAGTGCGAGGTAGAACGCACCATGACCCAGCGCGCCACCACCCGCCCGGAAAAGTTCAACAAGCCCGCTAACTGGAGCAACGATCCCGCGCCCCAGCCCGAACCTGTGCCGCCTCCCACCGACCCGCTCGACCCAACCCGCTACGGCGACTGGGAGAAAAACGGGATCGCAGTGGACTTTTAGAGCGGCTTGAACGTCACCTTCAGCCCATCCTTGGGCTTGGGAATCGGCCACGGCTGCCATTCAGGCGCATATCCCGGCTCCAGCTCGATGCGGTAGCGGGTCAGCAGGTGCGCGGTCAGCAGCTTGATCTGCATATAGGCAAAGTGCAGCCCCAGGCACATGTGCGCGCCGCCGCCGAACGGGACCCACGCGTATTTGTGACGGCCGGCCGAGTTTTCGGGCGTGAAGCGCAGCGGATCGAACCGCCGCGGATCGGGCCAATGCTCTGGCATCAAGTGGACGCTGGCGGGGCTGATCCCGACCCCGGTCCCGGCGGGAATCGTAAAGCCTTGGAAGGTGAATTCGCGTAGCGCCCGGCGCGGCAGGCTGGGCACTGGCGGGATCAGCCGCAGCGCTTCTTTGAAGGCCATCTCGGTCAGGTCGAGCTTGCCCAGTTCTTCATAGGTGATCGCCCGCGTTTCCCCGCCCGTTACCGCCAGCACCTCGGCGCGCAGCTTGTCCTGCCATTCGGGATGCTTGGCCAGCTGCCACACCAGCGAGGTCGCCGAAGAGGTGATCGTATCGTGCGCGGCCATCATCAGGAAGATCATGTGATCGACCACCTGATCGACCGGGAGCAGGTCTCCGTCTTCGCGGGTAGCACGGGCGAACTGGCTGAACATGTCTTGCCCGCCACCCTCTTTGCGGCGGCGCAGCGCCTCGGCGGTGAAGTATTCGACGAGGAACTTGCGCCCTGCGACACCCCGGCCCATCGCGGTAAACGGCAGCGGCTTGCGCACCACCCCAATTGAGGCGGCAACCATGTCGACAAATGCCTTGTTGATCTGGTCCGCCTCCGGCCCCAGCGGCAGCCCCATGAAGCTGTCGGCGGCAAGGTCGAGCGTGAGCTGCTTGATCGCCGGGTAGAACAGCATCTCCTTGCCCGACCATTGCTCGACCCTGTCGGAAATACCCCGGTTCAGCGCATCGGCATAATGCCGCATCGGCTCGGGCTTGAACGCGATCGACAGCGCGCGGCGGTCGGCGCGGTGGTGCTCGAAATCGATCAGCATCAGCCCGCGCGGGAACAGCAGATCGAGCACCGGACCCCAGCCTTGCTCGGACGAAAACATCTTGTTGCGGTCGAACAGCACCAACTCGTTGGCCTCGGCACCGAACAATGCCACCCCGCGCCGTCCGAAACCGTTGTTGCGATAGACGTTGCCGTATTTGGCGCGCATCTTTTCGCCGTAACCGAGAGGATCGGCGAGCAGCGCAAAGGTCGTGCCGACAATCGGCCAGCCATCTTCGCCAGGGATATGGTCGAGCGCATGCTTTGGTTGCTGCTGCGACCAATGGGTGAATGCGCTGGGCTGCGCTGCAAGAGTGGCCATAAATCCTTCCGGGGTTACTGACAGCAGTGTAACTTAATCGCGCGGTTAAATCCAGCCAGCAATTTCCCGCCGTACCAGTGCTTCGAGCATCGCCATCCCGGCATCCGAAGTGTTGAGGCAATGCAGCGCGGCGAATTGCTCGCCGCCTGCTTCGACGAACTGCTCACGCCCGCGGATCGCCAGTTCCTCGTGGGTTTCAAGGCAATCGGCGGAAAACCCTGGCGCGGCGATGGCCAGCCGCCGGGTGCCGCGGCGCGCTTCGGCAGCGAGCACGGCATCGGTTGCGGGTTCAAGCCACTTGGCCCGTCCGAAGCGCGATTGAAAACTAAGTTCGATCCTCAGGTCGGGATGCTCAAGGGCCAATGCCTCCCGCAGCAGCCGCGCAGTTTTCTGACAGTGGCAGTGGTACGGATCGCCCAGCTCGAGCGTCCGCTGCGGCATCCCGTGGAACGAGAGCAGCAAGACTTCGGGTTTGAATTCAAGCGCTGCCAGTTGCCGGGTCAGATCGTCTTTCAGCGCGGTAATATGCAGCGGATCGTCATAGTACGGCGGCAAGCTTCGCAGTGCCGGCTGCCAGCGCATTTTTGCCATCTGGGCTCCGACTGCATCAGCCACTGTCGCGGTCGTGGCTGCGGAATACTGCGGATAGAGCGGAGCTACCAGGATCCGCTCGCACCCGGCATCCTTTAGCCGCTGAACCTCTGCCCCGACCGCAGGGTTGCCATAGCGCATGGCATGGCTGACCATGACCGCAGCGCCCAGCCGCACCTGCAAGGCCGCAGCCTGCGCCTTGGTAATCGCGGCGAGCGGCGAGCCGGCCTCGGTCCAGACCAGGCTATAGGCATGAGCGCTTTTTTTCGGGCGGGTGTTGAGCACGATCCCGTTGAGGATCGGCCACCACACCAACCGAGAAATTTCGACCACACGCCGATCCGACAGAAATTGCTTGAGGTAGCGCCGCACTGCCTTCGCAGTGGGCGCATCGGGGGTGCCGAGATTAACCAGCAGGACCCCCACGCGAGGGATTGGAATGCTTGGGTGATCGGCAGGGCGCATCAGCTTTGATCCAGTGGCAAGTTATGAAGCCGGACTGACCCGGCGGAAGCGAGTGCGTTGGCGATGGCCGGCGGCGCGACGACCGCGCCCAGTTCGCCCGGATCGAACGGCGCGGCTTCGCTGTCGATGAATTCGGTCACGATCTCTGGGCAATCGGCCAGCAACGGCAAGCCGAGCAGGCCGAGCCTTCCGGTCAGCGGCAGGCCCTTGGCATATTGCGTGGTCGATCCGGTGACGAGCCCAAGCCCGAACAGCAGCCCGCCTTCGATCTGCTGGCGGGCAATGTCGACGTTCACGATGCGACCGATGTCGGCCACCGCAGTCAGCTTGTCGACCTTGATTCCGCGTTCGTCGCGGCGCGCGCTGGCGACCACTGCGATATGTCCTTCGGCCTCGCCCAAGGTCATCTTCCAGCACGCCAGCCCCTGCCCGCTGCCGCCATTGCCCCCGCCCCAATCGGCCAGCGTTGCGGCACGCTGGAGGCAGGCGGCGAGGCGGGGCTGGCTGCCCAGCAGCAGCATCCGGTACGACAGCGGCTCGCGGCGCACCTGATGCGCCAGCTCATCGATGAAAGTCTCGGTCAGGAACGCGCCGATCCCGTGCGAATTGCCCCGCAACCGTCCGGTCGGCAGCTGCGTGCGAACCGGGACGTGTTCGACAGACAAGTTAGGGATGGCATACGGCGGGGTCAGCCCGGCGCAGGCCACCGCATCGCTTTTGTCCTGCAGTGCGAGCGCGTCATACGCGCTGCGTCCGCCGAACAGCCGCCCGCCGAACTCGCGCGCAGTCGCGGGCATGGCGACGCGGATGCTTAGCGAGATCAGCGACCCATCGCTGGCCGTTTGCGCCTTCAGCTGCGCTGCAGCAGGCGTGCGCGGGCGGCCTGCGACATGTTCTTGCCAGCGTGACCAGACCAATTGAACCGGGCGCTTCACCGCGCGGGCCAACAACGCGGCCTCCACCGCGTGATCATGTTCCAGTCGCGCATCGAAACTACCCCCGGCGGGGAGCGGGTACAGCGTCACGTCATCCAGCGAAATACCGAGCGCAGCAGCCACCGCTTGCCTCGCCGATTGCGGCGCTTGGCTGGCCAGCCACAGCTCGCAGCGACCATTCTCGATACGCGCGGTGGCGGTGGCGGTTTCAAGGCTGGCATGGAGTGCTGGGGCGATCATATATTGCGCCACCAGACTGGATTTGTCCGATCCGCCATTCCCCAACGCGATTATCGTATCTGCGCTGCCACTCTGCAAACCCGCCGCAAGAGCCTTGTTTAACACGGCACTGTCAGGCTTGCCGCGCGCGGTGAAGTGCGGCGCAATCTTCGCTAGCGCCTGCTCGGCTGCCCACCAATTGCTTGCCACTGCGGCCAGCCAGCCCGTGCCTGCCACAACTTCGAGCAGGCCCGGCTGTCCGTGCGCACCATTGGGATTGTAGTGGCCAAGCTTCGCATCGCCAATCGGCCCGTGGCGGATTGCGGCGAAAACCATGTCGGGTAGCCGGACATCACCGGCAAAGGCATGGCTGCCGTCGATCTTGCTCGGCAAGTCGAGCCGGGGGAAATGCAGAGGTGCGCCGGGCGGGAATTCGCCCGGGCGTTCGCGCGGGGCTTCGGCGCGCAGGACCGGCGGGCTGGGCGGCGCATAAGTCGCTGCCGCAGCGACCAGTTCGCCGAACGAGGCTTTGTTCTTGTCATGCAGAATCATCCCACCCTGCGCCTCGCACTCTTCCCAGGCCACCCCCCATTTGGCCGCGGCCGCCTTGGCCAGCATCACCCGCGCGCCCGCCGCAGCACTGCGCGCCGCCGCTTCGTGCGCGGCGAGCGAGGTGCCGTCGGCGGTCGCGGTAAACGCCTCGCGCTCGGCAAAACGGCGCGCCAGCAAGCTGTCAGGTTTGTCGGCCAGGCCGGAGATCAGCGGCAGCCATAAGGGTGCCCATTCCGCTGCCAGCACAGAGTTGGCATAGGCCCCGCTGACCGGAGCGGGTTCGACCGCGATCTGGCGCCAATCCGCGCCGAGCTCCATCGCGACGATCTGCGGGATCAGCGTGGTGATCCCCTGCCCCATCTCGAGCGCGGGTACCGCAACGCTGACCACCCCGTCGGTGCCAATCTTGAGCCAGGCATCGAAGGCATATTCACCCGGACCCGGTTTCAGCGGCGCGGTGAACTTGCGCGGGCTCAGCGCCCAGGCAGCGATCAGCGCGCCGCCGGCCCCCATCCCGAAAAAGAACCCGCGCCGCGAAACCCTCATCGTCGTTTTCCTAGCGCCTCAGCGCAGGTTGTCGAGCCACGTGGCGACTTGGCGGGCGAGCGCTGCGAAGTGCTCGGCCCCGGCTCCTTCGCCAGCTGCTGGCGGCGTTCCGGCATCGCTCGCCGCACGGATCGCGAGTTCGAGCGGAATCCGCCCGAGAAACGCCATCCCCTGCGCCTCTGCCGCCGCCTCTGCTCCGCCCTGCCCGAACGGATCGGAGGCCTCGCCGCAGTGCGGGCATTGGTAACCGGCCATATTTTCGACCATGCCGATCACCGGCACCCCGCCCAGCTCGAACAGCTGGATCGCGCGCTGGGCATCGATCAGCGCGAGGTCCTGCGGGGTCGAGACGATCACCGCGCCGTCGGGCTTGTAGCGTTGCAGCATGGTCAGCTGAACATCGCCCGTCCCCGGCGGCAGATCGACCACCAGCAGCTCCACATCGCCCCACTTGGCGTCAAGCAACTGGCCGAGCGCATTGCCGACCATCGGCCCGCGCCACGCGATCGCCTTGCCCGGTTCGATCAGCTGGCCCATCGACAGTAGCGGCACGCCCCACGGGCTTGGTACCGGAATCAGCTGTTTGTCCGCCGCATCGGGGCGAGTGCCCTCGATCCCGAGCAGGCGCGGCTGCGACGGTCCGTATATATCGGCATCGACCAGCCCGACCTTGCGGCCCTGCCTTGCCAGGGCAATCGCGAGGTTGGCCGAGACCGTACTTTTGCCGACCCCGCCCTTGCCCGAGCCGACCGCGATGATCCGGCGGCGGGTCTTGTTGGCGATCAACGCGACGCGCACTTCGCTGACCCCGGGTTGCCCGGTGAGCGCGTCTTTTACCGCGGTTTCAAGCTGTTCGCGTTCGTTTTGATCAAGCCCCGCAGCGTCGAGGAAAACAATCGCACGGCCCTCCACAAGCTTGAGTGATTGGAGCTTTGACTGGGCTTGGGGCGGTAAGGCTGCGCGGAGGGTTTCAGTCGGTTCGGTCATCGCGCCAGCCTCTAGCAACTAAAAAGGCGGGCGAGACACTGTTTTTGTGCGCGCGCCGACCCTATAGTCCCCTGCATGCAAGGTTTAGACAAGTTTGGGCGAGGGAAACCGCAGGCCATGGCGAAAAGCGATGGTCCGTGGGGCGGCAGCGGGAGTGAGGCATCCGCGGGCGAGCCTGCCACTGGGCCAGCCGCCGCGCCAGGCGAAGGCGAAGCGCCGCGCAATCCGTGGCTGACCCCGGAACCCGACACTCCGCCGCGCCGTTCGGCCGGCATCGACGATATTTTCCGCAAGGCCCGCGGTGGCGGCTCTCCCGGCGGGCTGTTTCCGCAGGGCAGCAATACCGGGCTGCGGTGGCTGCCGTGGCTTGCAGTTGGAACATTGGTCGCTTGGCTGTTGTCCACTTCGGTCCATGTCCTGGCGCAGGACGAGCGCGCGCTGGTCACGACGATGGGTCGCTATAGCGCTACCATCGGCCCGGGGCTGCACATGACACTGCCGTGGCCGCTGCAATCGGTGATGCGCCAGCAGACCGGGAGCGAAGCGCGGACCCAGGTGCCCGAAAAGGAATCCGAAACGCTGATGCCGACATCCGACGGCGAGCTGATCGACGTGACTTTCCAGATCCGCTGGCGGATCAGCGATCTCAAGCAATTCACTTTCAATTTGCCCGATGGCGAAGCTGCGGTCCGCCGCCTCGCCGATGCCGAGATGCGTGCAGGCGTTGCCGAATTGCCCTTCGACGCGCTGTGGAGCGGCAAACGCCAGGCCGACTTGCAGCAGCATGTGCTCGGCCGGGTGCAAAAGGTGCTCGCTGCGTGGCATTCCGGAGTCGCGGTCTCGGCAATCGAAGTGCTGCGGGCCGGGCCGCCGACGCGGCTTAACGATACCTTCCAGAAGATCGGCGCGGCCAAGGAAGGCGCGAGCAAAAACCGCGAAGACGCCGACCGCTATCACGATCAGATTATCCGTGATGCCAACCTTGAAGCGCAGGACTTTGACAAGGCCTATGCCAGCTACAAGATCGCGCCTGCAGTAACCCGCCGCAAGATGTATGACGACATGATGGCCCGCGTCCTGCGCAACAACCCGGTGGTGATCGGCGGAACCGGCATGCCGTTGACCGTGCCGCCCAGTGCCGATGGCAAAGCCGCCGCACCCCAGGCCCAACCATCAACACCGCCGCAAGGGAGCCAGTGAGCATGACCCGCACCATGCGCAGAACCCGCGCCGCACTGTTTGCCCTTGCCGCGCTGGCGCTGCTGGCGGCTTCGAGCATCATCATGGTGAGCGAAGGCGAGCAAGCGGTGATCACCCGCTTCGGCGCGCCGCTCACCGTGATCAACCGCTTCCGCCCCGAGGGTGCACAATCCACCAGTGCGGCCGGGGCAGTACTCAAGTTGCCGTTTGTCGACCGCGTGATTTGGCTGGCGCGGGGACTTCAAGGCTATTCGCTCGGCGATCAGAAGGTCCATACCGCCGACGCGCAAGTGCTGCTGGTCGATACCGATGTGACGTACCGGATCATCGACCCAGTCCGGCTGGTTTCATCGCTCGGCGCTGGTGACAAGGTGGGTGACCAGATTGCTGCAATCCTCCCCTCGCTGCTCGAGGAAGAACTGTCGCAGCGTCCCGCCGGGGCGATTGCCCAGCCGGGCAGCAGCGGCGGAACGCGGCAGATCCTCTCGGCGCTCGACGCCAAGCTGCGCACGTATGGGGTGCAAGCCGTCGACCTGCGGATCGGCCGCGTGGTCCTGCCCGAAGGCGGGCAAAAGCTGGCTTTCGCGCGGATGGAAGACCGCCATAACCGTCAGGCCTGGGAAGTCGCCGATGGCAGCGCGCAGGAAGCCCGCCAGATTGTGAGCGAGGGCGATGCGCTGGCCGCCGGAATTCTGCAGCGGAGCGCCGGGCAGGACCCGGAATTCTATGATTATTTCAGTGCCCTGCGCAACTACACGGCCAATTTCGGCGATCCGGCCCGCAAAGGCGCGGTGACTATCGTAATTCCGCCCGGCAGCGACTATCTCAAGCACTTCAACGGAAAGTAGCCGGCAGTCTGCGGCTCATTCAAATTCCGTTCAGGCCCGGCGGCGTGAGGTCGCGCCACGGGTCCAGTTTGCATGTCTTTAACGCGAGGTATTGATACGGTGCGATACGCATATGGAGTTACAACGGCGCTGCTGCTGGGCGGCGCGGCGCTTTCGCTGACCACCGGGCTCCCGGCTGGAGCCCAAGTGGCACAGAACGACCAAAGCCGGATGCAGGATGTGGTACCGCGTGCCGGTGCCCCGGCGAGTTTCGCCGACCTGACTGCACAGCTCCAGCCCGCCGTGGTCAACATCGCGGTGCGGCAGAAGGTTCAAGTCGATAGTCCGCTAGCCAATACGCCGCTTGGCGCGATGATGGGCGGCGGCGCACCGTCAGCGCGGCTCGCCGAAGCCCAGGGGTCGGGCTTCATCGTTTCGGCTGACGGCTATGTCGTGACCAACAACCACGTGATCAGCCTTGACCAAAAGGGCGCAGCCGATGCGGTAATGGTCACCCTGGCCGATGGCACCGAATACAACGCGCGGATTGTTGGGCGCGATCAGGATTCCGACATTGCGGTGCTCAAGATCGATGCCAAATCACCGCTGCCGTTCGTCCAGTTCGGGCAATCGAGCAAGGCCCGCGCGGGCGACTGGGTAATTGCCATCGGCAACCCGTTCGGGCTTGGCGGGACGGTGACTTCGGGGATCGTCAGCTCGGTCAACCGCAACACCGGGAGCGGTGCCTACGATCATTACATTCAGTCCGATGCCTCGATCAACAGCGGCAATTCGGGCGGCCCGATGTTCGACATGCGCGGCAACGTGATCGGCATCAACAACTGGATTGTCGCACCCAG
Organism: Sphingomonadaceae bacterium; assembly: GCA_025359445.1. GTDB lineage: Bacteria > Pseudomonadota > Alphaproteobacteria > Sphingomonadales > Sphingomonadaceae > Novosphingobium. The sequence continues at coordinate 102,011 of JANYGB010000031.1, read as the reverse complement.
CGGCGGAAATATCGGGATTGGCTTTGCCATTCCCGCCGATACTGCCAAGCCAATCGTCGAGAAATTGATTGCCGGGAAGGCGATCGAGCGCGGGTTCCTTGGCGTCCAGATGCAGCCGATCACCGACGAAATCGCCGATTCGCTTGGCCTGCCGCACAATCGCGGCGAACTTGTGCGGGTGGTCCCGGCGGGGCTTCCTGCCGCCGCAGCTGGGATCAAGCCAGGCGATATCGTGCTCAAGGTCAACGGGATCGAAGTGACCCCTGACCGCACGCTGTCGGGCATTGTGGCCGATCTGGCGCCGGGCACGCGGATTCCGATTGCCTTGCTGCGTCAGGGCCGCTCACTGACAGTTACGGCCGGAGTTGCCAAACGCCCCACTCAGGACGAGATGGCCAAGAGCTTTGGCCAGCCGCAAGCGCCGACCAATCCGTTCGCTTCGCCCGAAAAACAAGGTGAGGGTTTGACCAGCCAGGCGCTGGGCTTGCAGGTGCTGGGGATGACCCCGGCGCTGGCGCAACAGCTGCAGGTGCCCGCCGAGACCAAGGGCGTGGTGGTTGCCACGGTCGATAGCGCTTCGGACGCCGCCAATCAGGGCCTGAAACAAGGCGATATTCTGATTGCTGCCAACTTTACCCCGATCGACGGGGTCGCGCAGTTTGAAGCCGCGATCAAGGCGGCCAAGGCCGCTGGGCGCCCGAGTATGACGCTTGAAGTGCAGCGTCCTGGTCAACCCGGCACTGTGTTTATCGCGCTGCGGCTGCGTTAGGCCAAGCCACTACCAGAACCCAACCCCGTTCGCCTCGAGCCCTTCGACGTGCGGCTTAGCAGCCGCGCCGCACTTCGAAGGGCTTGGGACGAACGGGTTATGGTGGCTCGAGAGTTTCGCCTTAGTTCGGCCGGGGCGGCGCGTTGCCCTCCGGCCTGTCTCCTGGCCGCCCGCCGGTAGCCTCATTGAGGAAATCGTCATTCGCGGCCGGCGGCGGCGTGACCGGCTCCAGCCCGCCCGAATTGCCGCCGGGCATCGGCACTTCTTGCGCCGGAGCCCTGGGCCGGCTTTCAGGCGATGAACCGGCAGGTTCGACCAGATTGCCTTGGTCGTCGAAGTAGTGATAATCTTCGGGTCGGCCGCTAAAGTTGGCTTCGTCATCGGGTTCGAGCTGCCAGCTCGGCAGCTGTGCCTGGGTCTGGAACTGCTCAACCGGGCGGTTCGCCACCGCAATCTTCATATAGGCAGCAAAGGCGCGCGCCGGGGCAGTCCCGCCTTGCAGCCCGGGCACCGGCTTGTCATCATCGCGGCCCATCCACACGCCGGTCGTGATCCCGCTCGAAAAACCCAGAAACCAGCCGTCCTTGTTGGATGAGGTGGTTCCGGTCTTGCCGGCCACCGGACGCCCGATCTGCGCCGCGCGGCCGGTGCCGATGCTGACCGCGGTCTGCAACAAATCGGTAATGCCCGCACTCACACCAATCGGCACCAGCGAGGCGCCCTGCTTGGTCGCGTGCTGATACAGCACCCGCCCGGCAGTGGTCGATACCTTGACGATGCCGTATGGCTCGATCGCCTGGCCTTGCGCAGATACTGCGGCAAAGGCGCGGGTCATGTCGATCAGGCGAACCTCATTGGAACCCAGCACCATCGAGGGCACGACCGAAATCGGAGTGGTGATCCCAAATCGCCGCGCCATCCCGGCGACGGTTGAGAAACCTACTTCGTTGCCGAGCTGCGCTGCGACGGTGTTTTTCGAATAGGCAAACGCGGTGCGGACATCGATCTTGCCCGCGTAAGTCCCGCCTGAATTGCGCGGGCTCCAGCCCTGGATTGTAACCGGTTCATCGACCACTTCCGAAGTCGGCGTGTAGCCCGATTCAAGCGCGGCGAGATAGACGAACAGCTTCCACGCCGAACCCGGCTGGCGCATGGCGTTGGTGGCGCGGTTGTAGTTCGAGGTGACATAGTCGGTGCCGCCGACCAGCGCGAGCACCGCCCCGTCGCGGTCCATACTGACCAGCGCGCCTTGCGCTCCGCCCGGGACGTTGCGCTTGATCGAATCGGTCGCCGCACCCTGCAGCTTGGGGTCAAGCGTGGTCCATACTTCGATCGGTTCGGTATTATCAGGCATTAGCAGATCGAGCTGCGGCAGCGCCCAGTCAGTGAAATAGCGGACGGCGTTCTGCCCGCTTTCCTGCGCGAACTTGATCCCCTTGAAATCGGCGTCCTGCGCCGCCGCGCTGGTGACCTTCTTGTTTTCGACCATCAGCCCAAGCACCACCTGGCCGCGGCCAACGGCGGCCTGGGCATCGGCAGTCGGAGCATAGTGCGAGGGTGCCTTGACCAAGCCGGCGATAATCGCTGCCTCGGGCAACGACAGTTGGTCGCCACTGTGGCCGAAGAATTTTCTCGCAGCCGAATCCACCCCGTAAGCGCCGCCGCCGAAATAGACCTTGTTGAGATACAGCTCGAGGATCTGCGACTTGGAGAACTTCCATTCGAGCGCCAGCGCCAGCACCCCTTCGCGCACCTTGCGCCCAAAAGTCTTGGTGTTGTTAAGGAACACCGTGCGCGCGAGCTGCTGCGTGATGGTCGAACCGCCCTGCCGCCAGGTGCCGCTTTGGACCCGGATTTGGACAGAACGCGCCACCCCGATTGGATCGACCCCAATGTGGGAATAGTAGCGCTTGTCCTCGGTCGAGAGGATTGCATCCTTCATCACTTGCGGGATCTGACCGGCCGGCAGCCACCTGCCATAGCTTGGTCCGATCGTGACCAGCTCGCTCCCGTCGCGCGCGCGGACCACGATCATCTGTTCATTTTGGCTGGCTTGTAACTGATCGAATTCGGGCAATGAACGCGCCGCAAGGCCGACCGCGACGAGCAGCGACACAGCGCCGAACAGGCCAAGCGCGCCGCCCCACACGAACAGTCGGCGCAAGAACAGCCGCCAGCCGGTCGGCGCGGCCTTCAAAGGCTTGCCGCCTCTGCCACCACCGGGTGCTGCAGCGCGCCGACTATCAGTCCTGGCCATTGGGCTCTCTCGATCCTCTCAACCGGCAAGGCGCGCGCGGCTGGCGTGTCATATGACAATAACAGCGCAACGTTAATGGGGGAAATATGGAGATTGCGTGCACTCGTCCCGCGCCGCAGCCGACTTGCCTAATGCAGGTGTTCGACCAGCAGCACCGACCCGTCGTGCGCGGTTACCCGCATCCGGGTGCCGGGTTCGGCATCGGGGCCTTTGGCGATCCATTCGCTATCGCCCAGCTTGACCCGGCCTTCGCCGCCTTCGATCACGGTGGTGACCAGCACAGTTTCACCCACTGCGCGGCCGCCGCGATCGTTCATCATCGGATCGGCTGCAATTATCGGGTTGGCGCGCAGCCAGTTGCGCCCGATGAACACCGCCGCCATCGATAACACCGCAAACAGCACCACCTGCAACGGCACCGACAACGGAACGACCCAGGTGACCAGCCCGGTGATCACCGCCGCGCCCGCCATCCAGATCAGGAACACACCCGGAATGGTCATTTCGCCTACCGCGAGCACCAGCCCGAGCGCGAGCCAGACCCAGTGCGGATCGTAAGTGGTGCCCAGCAGGGTCACTTCTTCGCTCCGCTGCTGTCACCCAGCGCATCGCGCACAAGCGCGCCGATCCCGCCGATCGAACCGATCAGCTGAGTTGCCTCGACCGGGAACAGGATGGTCTTGGCATTGGGCGAGTTGGCGAAGGCGGCAACCGCCTCGGTGTATTTCTGCGCGACGAAGTAGTTGAGCGCCTGCGTGCCCGAGGTGGCGATCGCTTCTGACACCACCTGTGTTGCGCGCGCTTCGGCCTCGGCCGAACGCTCGCGGGCCTCGGCATCGCGGAAAGCGGCTTCCTTGCGGCCCTCGGCGGACAGGATCGCGGCTTGCTTTTCGCCTTCGGCCTTTAGGATTTCGGCTTGGCGGAATCCTTCGGCTTCAAGGATGTTGGCACGTTTTTCACGCTCGGCCTTCATCTGACGGGCCATCGCGTTGGATATGTCGGCCGGCGGGCGGATGTCCTTGATCTCGATCCGGGTGATCTTGACCCCCCATGGCTCGGTTGCATGATCGATGACCTGAAGCAGCTTGGCGTTGATCTCGTCACGCCGCGACAGCGTTTCATCAAGGTCCATCGAGCCCATCACGGTGCGCAGGTTGGTGGTGGTGAGTTGCATGATCGCGAGATAAAGATTTGAAACCTCGTAAGCCGCCTTCCCCGCATCGAGCACCTGGAAGAACACGATCGCATCGACCCCGACCATCGCGTTGTCGCGGGTGATGATCTCTTGCCCCGGGATGTCGAGGACTTGCTCCATCATGTTGACCTTGCGCCCGACCCGGTCGACAAACGGGATGATGACGTGCAGGCCCGGCTGCGCCGCCAGCGTGAACTTGCCCAGCCGCTCGATCGTATAGACATACCCCTGGGTGACGACGCGCACGCCCATCAGCAGGAATATGAACACCAGCCCCATTAAGGCTATCAGGACACCAGGCATTTTCGCGCTTCCCCTCGTTATTCTTCGCCGCAAATCTTAGCGGCTGCAGCGGCGGCGGCAAGCAAATCCGCGTTGCTGGATCGCGCTGATATTTAACCGCCAAGTAACCATATCGGCGTAGATCCCCGGACATGATCCAGCACAACCCGAAAGAGTTCTCGCAAGGCTTCTGGGGATCGGAACATCCCGAGACCGCCGCCTTGCGCGTCCAGAAGGACTACGTTGACACGATGATCGCGCTCAAGCGCGAGAACATGGACCGCGTTTACCTTTATCTGGTCTCTTTGCTCGACAAGGCGAAGGAAGAGCTGAGCCTGGCCCGCAGCGGCGGCGGCAGCGGCGATTCGCGGCGGATGGCGATGCGCCAGCACATCGACGAGATCGCTTCGTACCTCAAAGGCCAAGCGCTCGATATCGAGAAACCGCCGACTTATCCCGAAGCAGCTGGTGCCGGTTACAAGGGCCATTACATCCTTGAGGAAGTCCCTGCATTTTTCGGCCGGGTCAAATGTGTGCTCGACCAGTGGTACGACAGCCACCTGCTATCGGTTTACGACGAGGTCGTGATTTTGGTGAACCCGAAGACCGGATCGAATTCGCGCAGCGAGGGGTAGGGTGATCTAACCCACCCCCGTTCGTGGTGAGGAGGGACTGAGCTTTTGCGAAGGCCCGTCTCGATTCACCTTGCGCCGTGCTTGGCTCTTCAAGACGCCCCTTCGCAAAAGCTCAGTTGCTCCTCACGGCGGACGGAGTTGGGAGCTAACCCTCTATGCAAGCCTCACAGCTTCGCAAACAGCGCCAGCACCCGCGCCCAGGCCCGCGCCGCTTCACCCTTGTCATAAGTCGGCGCGTCGAGCGTGCACCAGCCGTGATCGGCGTTGTACACTTCGACCTCGGCCGGACGCCCTGCTGCTGCGGCCGCAGCCTTGAGCGCATCTTTGTCGCCTGACGCGCGGGCATCGTCATTGCGGGCTATCGCGAACAGGTAGCTGGCCTGGGTGCTGGCGATCAGTTTGTGCGGGCTATCGGGCGCGTTGGTGACGAGGCCGCCGCCGTGGCATGACGCCGCCGCCTTGATCCGCCGCGGCACGGCTGCAGCGGCGCGCACGGTATAAGGCCCGGTCATGCAATAGCCGATGGTCCCGATGCCGCGCTTGCGCTGGGTTGCGGGCTGCTGGTCGAGCCAGGCGACGAAGGCCATTGTATCGGTGGTCGTCGTCTGCGGGGTCAGCGCGGCCATCATCGGCTTGAGCTTTTCCTGACCCTCGGGCGTGCGCCATTCGGCCATCGAGCCGAAGATCGGCGCTTTCGCCGACCGGTAATAGTGATTGACCACCAGCACCGCGTAACCCGCACTGGCCAGCTGGCGGCCCATTTCCATGTACGCAGGGCGCAGCCCGGCAATATCGGGCCACATGATGATCGCGGGATGTTTGCCCTTGGCCGGGCGCACGAAGAACGCGTCAGCCGTGCCATCCGGGGTGGTGATCGCCAAGCTGCTTTCGGTCAGCCCGGTGCGCGCCTTAGCTTCGCTTTGGCCGCCAATGCAGGCAGCGAGCACCCCGGCGGCGCTGATCGCAGCGAACTGGCGGCGGTTGAGGCCACTGGCAGCAAGGGCTGCATCTTCTTCGTGAGCGGTCAGGTCATCGCACATCGGCACTCTCCTTTGGCGAGCAGACTAACCTGCTTAATCGGACAATTAAAGACTCGATTCTGTGCGCGGGTGTAGGCATGATGCGGAGCAGACTGGCCAAGAGGTTGGCGTGAGGTTCGGGAGAGACAATAATGCGATCGAAGGTTCTGGCGCTTGCCCTGCTGCTGCCGCTGTCAGCGTGCGGCAAGCAGGTTTCTGCTCCCGTTACGCAAGGCGTTACCGATGCCATGATTGCCGCCCCGCCAGCCGGAGAATGGCTGACCGTCGCGGGCGATCACAACGAAACGCGCTACTCGCCGCTCGATGCAATTTCAGACAAGAACGTCAGCGGGCTCGGCCTCGCCTGGTCAGCCGATCTTGATACCGCGCGCGGGCAGGAAGCCACCCCGCTGATGCACGACGGGGTGCTTTACGTCTCGACCGCCTGGTCGATGGTCAAGGCTTATGACGCCAAGACCGGCGCGCTCAAATGGTCGTACGATCCCAAAGTGCCGCGCGCCAAGCTGGTCGATGTGTGCTGCGACGCAGTCAATCGCGGCGTCGCGCTGTATGGTGACAAGGTTTACGTCGGCACGCTTGACGGGCGGCTGGTCGCACTTGACCAGCAGACCGGCAAGGAAGTCTGGTCGAAGCTGACCATTCCCGAAGGCTCTCACCAGGCCATCACCGGCGCGCCCCGCATCGCCAAGGGCATGGTGCTGATCGGATCGGCCGGCTCGGAATACTTCAGCCGCGGTTATCTGGCAGCCTATGACGCGCAGACCGGCGCAGAAAAGTGGAAGTTCTTCACCGTCCCCGGCGATCCAGCCAAGCCGTTCGAAGGCAAACACCTCGAAGCCGCAGCCAAGACCTGGAACAAGGATGCCTGGAAAACCGGCGGCGGCGGCACGGTGTGGGACGGGATCACCTATGACCCCGCCACCAACCTGGTCTACTTCGGCACCGCCAATGCCGAGCCATGGAACCCCGCCAAACGCGGCACTCCGGCACCGGGAACACCCGCCGGGGACAGCCTCTACACCGCTTCGATCGTCGCGGTGAACGCCGATACCGGGGCATATGCCTGGCATTTCCAGGAAACTCCGGAAGATCGCTGGGATTTCGATTCCAACCAGCAGATCATCGTCGCCGACCTCGATCTGAACGGCACCAAGCAGCATGTCGTCATGCACGCGCCAAAGAACGGTTTCTTCTATACGCTTGACGCCAAGACCGGCAAGTTCCTCTCGGGCAAACCGTTCGTGCAGGGGATCAACTGGGCCTCCGGGCTCGATCCGGTCACCGGCGCGCCCAAGATCAATCCTGAGGCACGCTATGAGATCACCGGCAAGCCGTTCCTCGGCTTCCCCGGCGCGATCGGCGCGCACAGCTGGACCCCAATGAGCTTCAGCGCCAAGACCGGGCTGGTCTATATCCCGGTCAACAATACACCGCAGTATTACGCGCCCGATCCTGCCTGGAAGCCAGGTTCGACCGGCTTCCAGCTGGGCCTCGATGTTACGGGCGGGGTCATTCCCGCCGATAAGGCAGTGCGCGCGGGAACCATGGCGGCGATGACCGGCGCGCTCGTCGCGTTCGATCCGGTGACCGGAACCGAGCGCTGGAAAGTGCCCTATTCCAGCCCGACCAACGGCGGTATCCTGACCACTGCGGGCAACCTGCTGTTCCAGGGCACCGCGCAAGGCGAATTCCGCGCTTATGCCGCCGATACCGGCAAGCAATTGTGGAGCTTCCCGGCACAAAGCGGCATCCTCGCCGCGCCGATGACCTATTCGATCGGCGGCGAACAGTATGTGGCGGTGCTGGTCGGCTGGGGCGGGGTGTGGGACGTTTCGGGCGGCAAGCTGGTCAGCAAGATGACCCCCAACATCAGCCGCCTGCTGGTGTTCAAGCTGAACGCCAAAGGCCAGCTCGCGCCGATGCCGGCAAGCTCGGCCATGGTGCTCGATCCGCCGCCGTTCACCGGCAAGCCCGAGCAAGTTGCGCTGGGCGCAAAGCTCTTCGCCAACACATGCAGCGTCTGCCACGGCAACGCGGCAGTGGCCGGCTCGCTCAACCCCGATCTGCGGCACTCCGCCGCGCTGGGCAATCCCAAGCTGTGGCAGCAGATCGTCCACGACGGGCTGCTTAGCCAGAACGGCATGGTCGCGTGGAAGGATCAGTTTTCGCCCGAGCAGATCGAGGCGATGCGGATCTATGTGATCAAGCGCGCCAACGAGGACAAGGCGCTGGGGGATCAATAGACCCCGGCACCTTGCCCTGAACCACAGCCGCGCTATGCCCCGGCCCATAGGCTGACAGGGGACGGCGAGTGGTCGAGCGCGCAGGATCGGGAACACAGCGCAACGTCGATTGGGACAGCCTGCCGTATGGCGGAGACTTGTTCGGCGAGCTGCAACTGGCGGCGAGCGAAGCCGCAGGCGCGCCGCCGAGCAAACGCGCGCTGCTGTTTCCCGGCCTCGCGCTGTGCGGCGTGGCGGCGGCGGCGGCGGCTTGGCTGTCCGAACATTACGGGTTTCCCCTGATCCTGCTCGGACTGCTGGTCGGGCTCGCGCTCAACTTCATTTCGCACGACCAGAAGAACCACGCCGGGCTCGATTTCGCCTCGCGCACCTGTCTCCGATGGGGGATCGTGGTACTCGGGCTGCAAGTGACTTGGACGCAAATCAGCGCGCTGGGGCCGCTGCCTTTCGCCGCGCTCGGCGTTGTCATGGCCATGACTTTTGCCGCCGGACTGCTCGGCGCAAAGCTCAGCGGGCAATCGCGGTTTGCCGGGATCCTGGCGGGCGGGGCGACTGCGATCTGCGGGGCCAGCGCCGCGCTCGCGCTGTACGGGGTGATCGGCAAGGACCGGCTAAGCCAGGCGCAATTTGCGCTTACTTTGGTGGGCGTTTCGCTCGCCAGCGCGTTTGCCATGTCAGTCTATCCCGCGCTTGCCGGAGAACTTGGCCTCAGCGACGGCCAGGCCGGGTTCCTGATCGGCGCTTCGATCCATGACGTCGCGCAGGCGATCGGCGGGGGCTATGCCTTTTCCGATCCGGCGGGCAATTACGCCACGATCGTCAAGCTAGCCCGGGTCGCCAGCCTTGCGCCGTTGGTGGCGCTGACCAGCCTCGCCATCGGCCCGGCGGGCGATGCCGCCGGGCAACCGATCTGGCGGCGGCTGGCGCTGCCGTGGTTTATCGTCGCGTTCTTGGGTGTGGTAGTGGTCAACAGCTTGGTGGCGCTGCCAGCGCCGCTGGTCCAGTGGGGGCTGATCGCCTCCAAGTCGCTGCTGCTGCTCGCGGTAACCGCCACCGCGATGCGCAGCCGGATGGACCTGCTGCTCGGGATGGGCTGGCGCGCCGGGGTGCCGGTGCTGACCGCGACGCTAGTCAGCTTCGCCTGCGCGCTGGGGTTTGCGTACCTGCTGCTTCGATGACCTGCGCGGTTTTTTCTACCCGTCACCCCGACGCAGGCCGAGGCCCAGACCTTGCAAACAAACGACGTCGCTTCACGACGGCATCATTTTCTGGGCTGGATCCCGGCATGCGCCGGGATGACGAATTGGTTTCTGAAGTCTGGCCCTAGATGCAGAAATCAAGCGCCCCGGTCACCGGGTTATGCCGCCGGTTGGCCACCATCCGGTCATACAGCGCCGCAATCTGCTGGCTGCCGGTCTTGACGAACAGGAATGGCAGCAGCGCATGAACGATGCAGGCCAAACCTGTCAGCACCAGCCGCGTTCCAAACCCCGCTGCGGTGATCAGATGTTCGGCATAGCTCTCACCAACGCTTGCGGGATGATCGGCGAATAGGTGCGTGGTTGGCATGGATTTTCCCCGGTTGCGGCATTTGCACAATAGTCCGGTTAGATTGCAATATCATCTCCTGATTTATCGCTACATGGCATTAAATGTGCTAATTCATCCCAATGACGGCACAAGAAACGCAACTCGATACCATCGACTGGGCAATCCTGGGACTCCTGCAAGTCGACGCTTCGCTGCCGGTGCACGAGGTGGGTGAGCGCGTCGGGCTGTCGAGCAACGCTTGCTGGCGGCGCATCCGGCGGCTGGAGGACAGCGGGATCATTGCCCGCCGGGTGGCCCTGCTCGATGCCGAGAAGCTGGGGCTGGCGACCACCGTATTCGTCGCGCTGCGGACCAATCGCCACGATCCGGCCTGGCTCGAGGCATTTTCACGCGGGGTGGCCGAAATCGAAGAAATCAGCGAGTGCCACCGCATGGCCGGCGAGGTCGATTACCTGCTCAAGCTGGTGGTCCGCGACATTGCCCACTACGACCGCATTTACCGCAAGCTGATCGCGCGGGTACCCGACATTGCCGATGTCAGCTCCAGCTTCTCGATGGAAAAGATGAAGGCCACCACCGCGCTGCCCCGGCCGAACTAGAGCTTAGAAATCAGCGACCACCTGGACCGTCACAGAACGCGGCGCGGTGTAAGTCCAGCCGCCGCTGGTCGAAACTTGCCAACCGTAATTGTCGAACAGGTTTTGTAGCAACGGCCGCACCAGCATCGTCGTCTTGCCCAAGTGAAAACGGTAGCGCGCGCCGAAGTTCACCACCGTGCGGGGTGCCGCAAACAGCGTATTAGCGCTGTTGCCGACACGGCTTGAATAGCTGTTAAGCGCCAGATCGAACGACAGCGGGCTTTTGCCCCGATCCAGCCGCCAATCGAAGTTGAGCACGCCATGGCGGCGGATCTGGCCGACCGGGCGCGGACCGATCTGGCCGCTCGTCACCACTTCGCCGGAAATCTTTGGATCGAGCAGCAACAGCCCGCCAACCACGTTCAATCCCGGGATCAGCTGCCCGGTCAACGACAATTCAACGCCCTGGTGGTTCAGGCTGCCAAGCTGGCGATAGCGCAGGGCGGCATCGAGGTTGTAATAGGGCTTGGTAATGCTGAACACGCCGGCAATCAGCGTGAGGTGCGAGCTGAGCGCCAGCTTGACCCCGGCCTCGCTCTGGCGCGTGCGGATCGCGGGGGGTGCTTCGGAACGATTTACCGCGACATCCGGCGCGATCAGCGCTTCCTCCTGCCCGCGCGAGACCCCGGCGTAGATCGAGGCCCAGCGGGTCAGCGCCCACGATGCCGAGACATTCCAGGTCAACGGCCGGTCGCGACTGACCGGATCGGGGGCGAGCGGATCGGCGAAATCGACCGCCTTGGTATACGCCGAGCGCGACAGGCCCGCGTCCACCGAGAAGCCGCCGTCGGCGACGAGGCTCCAGGCCAGACCATAAGTCAGCTGGTCGACCCGGTCGCGGTTCTTAGTACCGATCGCATAAACCGGCTGTGGCAAAGCTGTCGGCGCGAGCAGGGTGGAGGGTCCGAATTGGAACGAGGCGGTGCCGCCGAACCGGCGGACCTTGTGCCGCCCACGCAGCGAAACAATCACCTGCTGGCTGAGCGAGCCGCTGCGCCACTGCCGGATCAGACGTGTCTCGCCCGAAAGCGAGGTGTCAAACGACCCGGCATCGGCGACGATCCGGTGGCCGCTGGTCAAGCCGTTGGCCTGCACGCCGGTGTAAAGGTCGGCAAACGAGGCGTGCTGATCGCGGCGAGTATAGAACAGCCCGCTTTCGATCTTGAGGCTGCCGGTAAGCGAATACTTGGCGATGGCACCCCACACCCAGGTGTCCGCATCGCGCCCGGTCCAGGACTGACTGAGGTCTTCGCCGCGCTTCAGCTTGGGCGGTCCAGCAGTGCCAGCGAGAAACAGCGTGGGCCGTGCCTCATCGCTGCGGAACAGAAAATCGCCCGCGAACAGCAGCAGTTCGGTGCGGCTGGATGGCCGCCAGGCCAATGTGCCGCCAAAGGTGCGGACCTTGCCGGTGCCGCCTTCGCTGCGGTGAACTTCGCGAAAGCCGACCCCGCCCGAAAGGCCGAGCCGGTTGCCATCCAGCGGCTGCTTGAATTCAAACGACCCACCCAGCCCGAGCGCATTGGGAGAGCCGGAGTCGAGGGTTGCACTGTAACTGGTTTTGGCGCGCGGCTGAGTCAGCGAATAGTCGACCAGGCCGGTCGGCGAGGGGAAAGGATAGTGCAGCGCGGCCGGGCCAACCCGGATCGTGCTGCCGTCGACCAAGCGGGTCGAGACCCGGTCGACCTGATCGAAGTAAAGCCCTTCAAGCCGGACATTGCCGGCGTCGACCGGGCTAAACCCGCGCACGTCATCGCTTTCGTAAAGCCCGCTCTTCTCGTTGCCCACGCTCTTGCCGAACGCGTCGCCCGACTGGGTGGTAACGTTATCCGAGGCGCGCTGGGCCTGCGCAGCCTGCGGCACAATTGCCGCGACAGCGCCAAGCGCAGCCCCCAGTTTCAAATAACAACGCATCCGCCGCCCTTAGCGTACGAGCGCGACTTGAGAAGACCTTATGTGTCGCCGCGCTCGGCCGGATCTTCGTGAAGCCACTCGGCATGGCGCGGGGCGCGTTTGGTCGCGGCCCATTCGTTGAGCATGACCGGAGCCAGCGCACGTAATTCGGTGTATTGATCAGGCGTGCCGATGTTGCAGGCAAGCTCAAGCCGGTGACCGTTGGGATCAAAGAAATAGATCGAGCGGAAGATGCCGTGATAAGTCGGCCCCAGCACATCGATGCCTTGCGCCTCGATATGCGCCTTGCCGGCCAGCAGCGCCTCCACATCGGCGACCTCAAAAGCGATATGCTGCACCCAGGCCGGCGTGTTGGGATCTTTGCCCATCGCGGGCTGCTGCGGCAGCTCGAAAAACGCGAGCACATTGCCCCCGCCGCAATCGAGGAAGATGTGCATGTAGGGGTCGAATTCGCCGGTTGAGGGCACGTGATCCTCGGCAAAGGCGGTGGTGTAAGTCATCCCCAGCACGCGCGCGTACCAGTCGACCGTCTCCTTCGCGTCCTTGCAGCGGTAGGCGACGTGGTGGATCTTTTCGAGGACCGGGGCCGACGTCATTCCACGGTTTCCTTTGCGGCGTTGTTGCTTCCTAGCACCCCGCGCTTCATCTGATCGCGCTCGATCGACTGGAACAGCGCGGTGAAATTGCCCTCGCCAAACCCTTCGTCCTTCTTGCGCTGGATGAATTCGAAGAACACCGGGCCGACCTGGGTTTCACCGAAGATTTGCAACAACAGCCGCGGATCGTCGTTCTCGGTCGAACCGTCAAGCAGGATGCCGCGCTTTTGCAGCTCATCGACGGGTTCGCCGTGGCCCGGCATCCGCTCTTCCAGCATCTCATAATAGGTCTGAGGCGGCGCCGACATGAACGGCACGCCGAGCGCCTTGAGTTTGTCCCAGGTGGCGATCAGGTCGTCGCAGATCAGCGCGATGTGCTGGATGCCTTCGCCGTTGTAAGCGCGCAGGAATTCCTCGATCTGCCCGCCGCCGGCTTTCCCTTCCTCGTTGAGTGGGATGCGGATCTTGCCATCGGGCGCGGTCATCGCCTTGCTCGTTAGCCCGGTATATTCGCCCTTGATGTCGAAATAACGGATCTCGCGGAAACCGGCGATGCGCTCGTAGAAAGAAGCCCAGTGCGCCATGCGCCCGCCATAGACGTTGTGGGTCAGGTGATCGATCAGCTTAAGACCCGCGCCGACCGGGTGACGATCGGCCCCCGCTTCATACATGAAATCGATGTCGTAGATCGACAGGTCGCCGCCTGCTTGCCCTTCGTACCGATCGATCAGGTAGATGATCGAGCCGCCGATCCCGCGGATGGCGGGCAGGCTCAGCTCCATCGGCCCGGTCTTGAGTTCGACCGGTTCGGCCCCGCGCGCCAGTGCTTCGGCATAGGCGCGTGCCGCATCCTTGACCCGCCAGCCCATTCCGCAGGCCGACGCGCCGTGTTCAGCGGCGAAGTAGGCCGCCGGGCTGCGCGGTTCGTAATTGGCGATCAGGTTGATCCCGCCCTGCCGCCAAAGCTGGACGTCTTTCGAGCGGTGGCTGGCGATCCGGCTGAACCCCATCGCGGCGAACACCGGCTCGAGCAGGCCTTTTTCGGGCGCGGAGAATTCGACGAATTCGAACCCGTCGAGGCCCAGCGGATTTTCGAACAGGTCGGCCATGGCAAAGCGCTCCAGCGTGAATTGGTTGCAAATGTAACTAAATACTACGCAGCCCGGAGTCAAGGTTGATGCGCGGCGATCAGCTCGCGATAGTGCGCGAACAGCTGCACGAAGTGATCGCGCATCGTCAGCACCTTGCGGGTGCTGCGCGGCCATCCTTGTGCGGCAAGCAGGCCGATCGCGCCGGCCAGTGCGACGCTGTTCGCGGCCTTGTAGACCAGTCCGCCCCCGCTGGCGCCATGATCGGCAGCCGCGCCTCGATCCGGCACGATGACTGGAGTACCGCTGGCCAGCGCTTCGGCAGTTGCCAAACCAAACGTCTCAGCATCGCCGCCGTGAACCACAGCATCGGCGCTCGCCAGCATCGCGGCAAAACGGGGGCGGTCGCGCACCGGGTCAAGCAAGCGGATAAATGGATCGCTGCCGATCGCCCTCAGCACCTGCGCCCTCTCGCGTCCCTCGCCAAGCAGGAGCAGGCCAAGTGGGCGGTCCCGCGCAGCCTTTTTGACCCCTTCGATCACCACCGACCAGCGCTTCTCAGCCGATAGCCGACCGACCGTGAGCAGCAGCCCGGCGCTTTCCGGCAAGTCCAGATCGGCGAGCAACTGCCGGCGGAGCGCCGGATCGCGATTGTCGGGAGAAAACGTGCCTTCCTCTACCCCCATTGGAACCATCCGAGTATGCACCATCCCCCCGGCGACAAGCCGGTTCTGCAGATCCGCACTGGCGCAGATCACGCTGTCGTAACGCGCAGCAAGGCCTTTGATGTGCCGCCAGTAAGGCGCGAACAGCCGATCGGTAGTGCGCCGCGGCAGTAGCGGATCGAACCAGCGGTAGGCATAAGCAGTCATCGGGTCGGCGTGCATGAACAGGCTGCGCGGCACATCGCCGCGCCAGTTGGCCACCCACGACGGGCTGCGCCACGGCGAGCCGACTTCGACCAGATCGGGCTGCAGCTGATCGAGCGCAGCGTGCAACGCCGCCTGATCACCGAAAAACCAGTAGTTCTTGTCAACCGGCAGCCGCGGGCTGGGGATCGTCACGATCCGCGCCTTGGGCCCCCGCTCGATCACCTCATGGCGGTCCCCCGGCGCAAGGATTACGATCTCCGCGCCGAGTTCCGGCCCAAGTTGCATTTTCTGCTCGACGTAAGTCTTAACCCCGCCGCCGTGGGGCGTGTAAAACGCGCTAACATCGACCAGCCGCACCTAGTTGTTTTTCAGCGGCGCGACGCCCAATCCGCTTTTGTAATTCATCACCACCGAGATTTTCGAAACCCCGCCGCCATTGACGATCACCCGCGAGTTTTTGGCCTTGGGCTTGGACCAACCAAGCTTGGGATTGGCGGAAAAGCCGATCCCGTCAATCTTCCATTGAAACCGGCGGTCCGAATTGCGGTCATGCAGCACCGAGACGCCGTAAAGTCCCGGCCCGGGAAGCCGCACGCACAGCACCACCGGCCCCGATTGCGGGGTGGGCACTTCGACCCGGCGAAAGGTCTTGCCCGCAGCGACCAGCACGTTGTCGTCGGCGAGGAAATCCTGGTCGTTGCCGGGATAGACCTCAAGCTTCATATTGCCGGAGCGATCCTTCATGCCGGTCGTCTCGACCAGCAGCGCCGGGCCGCTTTCGCCGGGGCGGCAGCGTCCTTCGGCCTTGCCCAGATCGGGCGAGCTGTTGATCGCGGGCCCGGCTGCGAGCAGCAGCGGCAGTGCCAGGGCGAGGACATATGGCTTCATTGTATTTTCTCCGCATCCAGCAGGCCCGTGAGCCCGAAAATCGTTCCAACCAGCAGATGCGCAGCCAGCAGCAGCACCGCCATCAGCGCCATCAAGGCCGCGACATCGGCCCCCTTCCCCAATAACAGCACCGTCAGCCCCGCAAAGACAACATCCTTGTTGGGCATCAGCGGCAGCCGTGAAATCAGCATCCGCAAGGTCGCCAGCACCAGCCACAGCGTGATCGCCACTGCCGGCAGCACCGCATGCCACATCACCGCCGAGGCGATCAGGATTACCACGATCCGCGCGAGGTGGATTGCCGAGATGAACCACAGGTCCGCCTTGGCCAGGCTGAACAGCTGGTGCCGGAACAACAGGATGCCAAGCGAGGTTAGCAGCACCACCCCCAATGAGGCGAAGGCGGTGGTCCCCTCCATCCCGAGCTGTCCGGCCGACACGTAGGGCCAGGCCAGTGCCAGCATTACCAGTGTGGCGCCGTTGCCGACCAATGCGGAGAGGATTGTCATGTCCTTGATCGCGCCGAACGGGGCATCGCTCAGCTTTGAGCGGGCGCGCGCCCAGGCATAAAACTGCGCTTCGCCCAAGTACCCAAGCAGCAATTCGTTAGCCACGAGCTTGCGCAGCAAGGCCCCGATCCCGGCCACGGGCATCGCCCACAGCCGCCGGTAAACCACCCACTCGCTGACCGGCCCGGCGAGGTAATAGACCGCGAAGGCAGCCCAGAAGATCGGGCTGGCCGGAACCAGCGAGCGGACCTTGGCGAAATCGAGATCGCGCAGCTGCAGCGCCACCGCGACCAGCAGCGCAAATGATACCGCCATGCTGGCCAAGGCGGCCCAACGATTGCCCCGCGCGGGAGGTGCCGGCGCTTCACTCACCCGGAAAGGCCCTTGCGGCGACATGGCGGATTGCGCTGACATAGCGGCGCGCCGTGCTGCACCAGCGGTGAACCGTGGCTGAATTTATACCCGGTCATGCTGCGGCGGTCGCGGCAAACAGGTCTAGATAGCGCGCCGCCGCTGCGTCGATCGTGAAGGCCGTGGTCGCCGCGCGGGCCGCCACCGGATCGAACGGCATGGTGAGCACCTGATTCATCGCTTCTGCCAATGCTGCCTCGCCGCGCACGGGAACCAGCCGCGCGAAGGCGCCGTGCCCGGTCAGCTCCTGCATCGACACGCTGCAATCGGTCCCGGCAATCGGCAAGCCCGCCGCGAGGGCTTCGATCACTACGGCGGGCACGCCCTCGTAATCCGACGAGAGCACGAATGCCGATCCTGCTGCGAGATACGGCGCGGGATCGCAATGGCCCGGCAGGCCGAGCCGCGCGGTGATCGCGAGGTCCGCTGCCAGTCTCTCCAGCTTCGCGCGGTCACTGCCTTCGCCCACGATCACCAGCCGCGCGGCGGGATCGGCCAGACTTGCGAAGGCCCGCAGCAGCAGCGGGAAATTCTTCTGCCCCGAGAGCCGGCCGACCGAGACAAAATGCGGTGGCCGGGGAACTATGGAGCCGCGCGGCATCGCGGCCAGTCGGCCCAACTGCGCCGCTTCCAGCGCCGGGTCTTCAATGATCGCAATGCGCTGATCGCCAATCCGCATCGCTGCGGCAATTTCGGCGTGCATCGGCGCGGCCATGCCGACAAAGCGGTCAAGCCAATGTCCCTGAACGCGCAGCCATATCCGATAAAGCCAGCGCGCCGGAGCGGGCAGATCGCGCCGCTCCAGATCGTTGCTGATCTTGATCACGATTGGCGGGCACTGCTTGCCGAGCAGCAGCTTAAGCGACACCCCGACAATCGCGTAGGTATTCCCCGCCGCGAACAGCACATCGACCGGGTTCTTGCGCAGCCAGCGCCACGCAGCCCAGATCATCCATAGTGTCTCGAAGCTGGCCGTCGGCACCGGCTCGGGGCGCACGACATAGTCGAGCTGCGGCGCGGTTTCGCGCATCGCCCCGTCGCGACGACCGAGCAGCACCTTTACGGCCGCCCCATCTGCCTGCCATCCCGCTGCAAGATTGAGCGCGACCCGCTCGACCCCGCCCGGCGCGAAGCTGTGGATCGGGATCGCGATGCGCAGCGGCACGCTCACCGTGTCAGCAAGTCCGCATAGCGCCCCGCCGGTCGGCGTGCGGCGAAGGCCTTGAATGTGGCGGAAATGCTGTCCAGCAGCGCCGGAACGGTGACATCGCCGGGATGCACAGCGGCGCGCACCACCGGCTGCACATGCAGCGCATGCCGCGCGAGGCCCGCAAAAAACCGCGACGACAACTGGCGCGGCTTCGACCGGCTCGCCCAAGTGATCACCGGTCCTTTGCCGAGCACTTTGCCGCTGGCCGGTTGCCACACCCGCATGTGGTCCTCTGCGAGCGCAAAGTCGCTGGCCGCCAAGGCCGCGCGCGCGCCCTCGCCGTAAAGCCATGCCGGAGCGATAAAACCCGCCACCGGCCGGCCGATCGCATCCTCGATCAGCGCCTTGCCGTCGGCCATGCGCTGCGCAGCGACCGCGCGGCTGAGCCCGAGAAACTCCCCCTCACCCGCGGTCATATGCCTGGCCTTGAACGCCGCCGCGCCCGAATGCTCGGCCAGATCCTTGTGGTACCAACCGTGGACGAACATCTCGACGCCCTGATCGGCCCAATCGCGCAGTCGCCGCTGGAATGCCACATTGCCTGCCAGCGGCGCGTGACTCCAGTGATCGGGTACCACCAGCATCGCGAACTTCGGCCCGCCCAGAATACCACCTAGCAACTGCGCCAACTGATCGACCTCGCGCTCGAAGCGCGGACCGACATCGTGGATCGAGGCGAGCAGCAGTTTGGCCATGGGCACCGCGCCTATAGCGGCATTTGCTGGCTCGCGCAGTGGAAACTGCCGCCGCCTGCCAGCACCGCATCCGCCATCAGCCCGATCACTTCACGATCCGGGAACAGTTCGGCGATTGCCGCGACCCCGTCGGCATCGTGTTGGCTGCCATAGATCGGCACCACCACCAGCCGCGAGGTGACCGCGAAATTCATGTAACTCGCCGGTTCGATCCGGCCATTGACTTCGACCCGTCCGGGCGACGCAACTTCGTGGACATCGACCCCAAATGCCTCGGCCCGCACTTTCGCATCGGCATAAATCGCGGCGTTTGGATCATTCGGCCCAGTGGCGCGCGGCAACGCCAGCACCCCCGGCGCGACGAACCGAGCAAGGTTGTCGACATGGCCGTCGGTGTGATCATTGATCAGCCCGTCACCCAGCCACAGCACCTGGTCGCAGCCAAGATCACGCGCCAGCCGCCCTTCGATATCAGTGCGCGACAGATCGGAATTGCGGTTCGGATTGAGCAGGCATTGCTCGGTGGTTACCATCAGCCCCGTGCCGTCGCCGTCAATTGCGCCGCCTTCCAATATCCAGTCCGCCGTCTCGACCGGCAGTCCGGCATCGCGCGCCAACTCGGCTCCAATCTCGGCATCGCCGTCCATCAAATATTTTCCGCCCCAGCCGTTGAACCCGAAGCGCTTGGCCACCCGCGAACCATCGCGCTGCACCACCAGCGGCCCGGTATCGCGCAGCCACACGTCGCCATAGCGCCGCACCTCGAGCTGTACCTTGGCGCTGCACAACGCCGATGCGCGTTGCCGGTTCGCCTCATCGCGCACCAGTAGCCGCACCTCCTGCCCGCTCTCCGCCACTGCAGAAGCAAACGCTGCAATCTGCACCTGCGTGCGATCTAGGCAACCCGGCCACTCATCGGCAAGGTGCGGGAAACCGACCCATAGCCATTGCTGCGGATGCCATTCGGGAGGCATCCGCACAGACATTCCAGTCATTGGCTTACTTCACCCCAGCGCGGCTTTTGTCCCTGATCCGCCGGAATTCGTCGGTCTTGTGCCAGTTGGGCCAATCGGTGGTCATCGCGAGGCTGCGGCCGAGGCGGTAGAACAGCGAGATTTCCTGCACTGCGCCCGACCAATCCCAACTGGGATCGTACTGGTCGCTGGGCTGGTGATAGCGGTGCTGGACGTAGTCCTCGCTGGCAGCCTGGCCCGCCGCTTTGCCGCCATTCACCCAGTCGCTGCCGCGCCCGACCGAGAACATCGGCACGCCCAGCTTGGCGAAACTGAAGTGGTCCGAGCGGTAATAGCCGCCGCGTTCGGGGTGGTCTTCGGGGGTGAGGTAGAGCTCCATCGCGGTCATCGCGGCTGCAAGGTAGCGGGTCAGGTCGCTCTTGTCGCCGCCGGTGACCGAAACGTCCTTGCTCGGGCTGCCCGGGCCGACCCCGTCCATGTTAACCCCGCCCACGGTGCGCGCCAGCGGATAGACCGGGTGTTCGGCATAATAGCGCGAGCCGAGCAAGCCCGATTCCTCGAGCGTCACCGACATGAACACCTGGCTGCGGTCCGCCGCGCCGACTTTCGCATTGGCTTCGGCAAGACTGACCAGTGCGCCGACGCCAGTGGCATTATCGATCGCGCCGTTGCAGATATCATCGCCAGTTTTGTCCGGGGTGCAACGGCCCAGGTGATCCCAGTGGGCGGTGTAGAGCACGTATTCGCCGGGGC
The DNA here is from genome assembly GCA_025359445.1 of Sphingomonadaceae bacterium. Taxonomy (GTDB): domain Bacteria; phylum Pseudomonadota; class Alphaproteobacteria; order Sphingomonadales; family Sphingomonadaceae; genus Novosphingobium. The sequence continues at coordinate 81,494 of JANYGB010000031.1, read as the reverse complement.
GTTTCTTGCCCGGCAGAATGCCGATCACGTTGTGCGAGGTTGCGCGTTTGATCTCGTTGTCGAAGCTCAGGCTGGCGCTGCTGCCCAGCGGCACGGCCTTGAAGCCCTTCTGCTTGGCCGCAGCGGTCAGCGCGGTCAGGTCTTGGCCCGAGGCCTTGAGCACCGCTTCGGCGACCGGCTTCTGGATCCAGCCGTTGGCTTGGGTCTGGTCCATCGCGTTATCTGCCGATGCGATGTAGTGCTGGGTGCCGGTCCAGCTCGAATTGACGACCTGCCAGCCATAAGCCGCAGGGAAGGTATCGTGGACAATCAGCGCGCCCGCCGCGCCCTGCCGCGCGGCTTCCTCGAACTTGTAGGTCCAGCGCCCGTAATAGGTCATCCGGCGGCCCTTGAAGAGCCCGCTTTCATCGGCGGTCTCGTAGTCCGGATCGTTGACCAGGATCACCGCGATCTTGCCCTTCATATCGACCCCGGCGTAGTCGTTCCAGCCCAGTTCGGGCGCGTTGATGCCGTACCCGACGAACACCAGCGGGGCGTCCTTGATCCTGGTTTGCGGGGTGACCCGGTAACTGCCCACGACCATGTCGCTGCCGAAATCGAAGTGCAGCTTCTGCCCACCGGCGTTGACGGTCAGGCCGTCGGCGTTCTTTGCGGCGATATCGACGGTCGGCACATCCTGCAGCCACGAACCCTTGTTGCCCGGTTTCAACCCGGCGGCCTTGAAGCGGTTGATGATGTAGGTGATTGTCAGGTCTTCAGCGCGGCTACCCGGGCCGCGGCCTTCGTAGCGATCCGACGACAATTCCTTTGTGACATCGCGAATTGTGTCACCGGTAATTGCCGGCACGGTGATTTTCGGAACCGGGATCAGGCCCGTGTGACCGCGCGGTGCGGCAGCTGAAACCGCCACTCCGACCAGCAGTGCGGTGGCTGCCGTGAGCAGTGAGGCATTTTTGAATGAGGCTGAAATCATGGTCTTGAAAACCCTTCGAGCGTAGCGGTGCGATACTGGCAAAGGCGGAGCATGGGCGCAAGGCTCCATCCTACGAACGACTTGAAGTCGCGGGCGCGAGCGTCCATCCCGGCACCATGACCAGCCCCGACTGGACCGGAGCCATCGCGCGCGCGCAGGCGCATTCGCCGTTTCTGGCGCAAGGGCTTGAGCGCTTGCCGGACATTGCTGGGCTGCTCGCTCGTGGCGAAGGTGAGGCGGCGCTCGAACTGGCCAAGCAAGCCGGCGCGGGGATCGTCGACACCGGAGTGGCGTTGCGCCGCGAAAAGCGTGCATTGGCGCTGGCACTGGCGATCGGCGACCTGGCCGGAGCTTTCTCGCTGGCGCGCGTGATGACCGAGCTCAGTCAGTTTGCCGACCGCGCGCTGGACCGCGCGATTACGGCGGCGATCACCGCCCGGGTGCCGGGAGCCGAGCCCGCCGGGTTTCTGGCGCTGGCACTGGGCAAGCACGGCGCCGGAGAACTCAACTACTCGTCCGACATTGATCCAATCTTGCTGTACGATCCCGCGCTGCTGCCGCGCCGCGGGCGTGACGATCCGGGCGAGGCGGCGCAGCGTGTGGCGCGTTCGCTGATGGAAATCATGAGCCATGTCACCGCCGAGGGCTACGTCTTCCGGGTCGATCTGCGGCTGCGCCCGGCGAGCGAAGTCAGCCCGCTCGCGATTCCGATTGGCGCGGCGCTGACTCACTACGAAAGCTCGGCGCTGGCGTGGGAGCGCGCTGCGTTCATCCGGGCGCGCGCTTGCGCCGGGGATATGCCAGCGGGCGAAGCATTCCTTACGGCAATTCGTCCGTTTGTTTGGCGCAAGAGCCTCGATTTCGGGGCGATTGCCGAGATTGCACGGCTCACCCGGCAAATCCGCGCCAACTATGCCGGGCCGCCGTGCCCGGGGCCGGGGTTTGACCTCAAGAAGGGCCGCGGCGGGATTCGCGAGATCGAATTCTTCGCCCAGACTTACCAGATGATCCACGGCGGACGGCGGCCCGAACTGCGCCTGCGCGGCACGCGCGCAGCGCTCGACGCGCTGGCCGCAGCGGGGCTGATCGATCCCGCCGATGCCATGTTGCTGGGCACCAGCTACGACCGGCTGCGCACCATTGAGCACCGCTTGCAGATGGTCGCCGATCAGCAGACGCATATGCTGCCGCCAGGTGCCGCAGCGCTCGATAACGTCGCCCGGCTCGATGGACTGGCAGACGGCAGCGCGCTGGCGGCGGAACTGGCCGCGATCAGCGAAGCCGTGGGCGTGCGCTATGACGCGTTGCTGGCGCAGCACAGCGATGACGGCGCTTCGATCCAGGTCGCCGCACCGCGTGGCGGGGCGCTGACCGAGCAACTCGGCCAGCTGGGCTTTGCCGATCCTGCGGCGCTGGCGGCACGGATTGCAGGCTGGCGCAGCGGCAAGGTCCGCGCGCTGCGCAGCGAGGCGGCGCGGGCTGCGTTCGATGCGATTCAGGCACCGCTGCTGGCGGCCTTTGCGCAGTCCCCCGAACCGGCCCGCGCGCTGCTGCGCTGGGAGCAATTGCTCGCCGGGCTGCCGAGCGCGCTGGGGCTGTTCCATTTGCTCGAAGCAAGGCCGGCGTTGATCGGGTTGCTGGTGCGAATCCTGGGCCTGGCCCCGCCGCTCGCCGATGCCCTGGCGCAGCGCGCCGACCTGCTCGATCCGCTGATCGATGCGAGCGCCTTCGACTTGCCCGGATCGGTGCCCGAGCTGGCCGAAGACTTTGCCCGGTGCGAAACGGGCGACGATTACGAGGCACTGCTGGGCCGCGTCCGCCGCCGGGTGAGCGAGGCGCGCTTTGCCTTGGGGGTGCAACTGATCGAGCAGATCCGCGATCCGCTGGAGATTGGCGCTGCGTTGAGCCGGGTGGCCGAAGCTTCGCTCATTGTGCTGGCCGATGCCGCGCGGCGCGCGTTCGAGGCCCTGCATGGCCGGGTGCCGGGCGGCGATCTGGTGATCCTGGGGCTCGGGCGGCTTGGCGGCGGGGCGCTGACGCACGCCTCCGACCTCGATCTGGTGTTCCTGTTCAGCGGCGATCACGGCGGGGAATCGGACGGCAAGCGGCCCTTGGGGGCGACGCTGTACTTCAACCGGCTGGCGCAGCGAGTGATCGCAGCGTTGTCGGTGCCGACCGCCGAAGGTGCGCTGTATAAGGTCGATACCCGGCTGCGCCCATCGGGCGCGCAAGGGCCGTTGGCGGTCACTTTCGGCAGTTTTGCGCGCTACCAGAATGAGAGCGCGTGGACTTGGGAACATATGGCACTGACCCGCGCCCGAACGTTGTACGGACCGGAGCCAGCCCAGACCGAGCTGGACGCAATCGTCGTCGATGTCCTGTCGGCTCCGCGCGACCAAGCCAAGCTGCGCGCCGATGTGCTGCACATGCGCAGCGAGATGGCTCAGCACAAGCCGCCCGCATCGCCAACCGACGTAAAGCTGCTGCGCGGCGGACTGGTCGATCTGGAATTCCTGATCCACTTCCAGCAATTACGCAGTGGCAAAGCCTTGCTGCCCGATCTGGCGGCGGCGCTGCGCGAATTGGTCGCAGAGAGCTTGCTGCCCGGCGCGCTTATCCCCGCGCACGAACGCCTCACCCGCTTCCTGATCGCCGCGCGGTTGCTCGCTCCTGCTGGCGACGACCCGTCCCCGGCGGCGCGCGAGGCGCTTGCACTGGCCTGCGAATACGATGATTGGGACACTTTGCTGGCCGGCTTGCAGCAAGCGCGCGCGGCGGTTGCCGCCGCCTGGCAGGGCAATTTCGGCGAACAACTGGAGACTCAATGATGGCTCAATTTCCCGGCGTGGGCGACACGCTGCCGCCCGCCACGCTGACAGCCCCCGACGGCAGTCCGCTCGACCTGTCCCACTACGCCGGGCGCAAGCTGGTGCTGTTCTTCTACCCCAAGGACGATACTCCCGGCTGCACCACTGAGAATATCGACTTCTCGGCGCTGGCGGATGATTTTGCTCAGGCCAGTACCGCGCTGCTCGGGATCAGCAAAGATCCGCCCGCCAAGCACCTCAAATTCATCGCCAAGCACGGCCTGACCGCGCCGCTCGCCAGCGATGCAGCCAGCGCCGGGCTGAGCGATGCGCTGGGCATCTGGACCGAAAAGTCGATGTACGGGCGCAGCTACATGGGCATGGTCCGCTCAACGTACCTGATCGGCGCGGATGGACGGATCGCGCGGGTGTGGAGCCCGGTCAAGGTCAAAGGCCACGCTGCCGAGGTGCTCACTGCGGCGCAGGCGTTGTGATCTGGACCTAAGCAATGCGCCATTAGGTCTGAAACGTCATCCCGGCGAAGGCCCGGGATGACTGGAGAGCTGGATTTTGCGCACACTGCGGCAAACGCACTCGAACGAATCGTTGACGACGAAATTCGCCGCGTGCCGATCGGTTCAATGCATTTAATCGCGCTGGCCGGGAACCAAATCGATTCTCCTGCAACCCCACGGAAACCCTAGGGTTGTTCGTCACTTTTGCCACCCTGTTAAGCCGCCGTTCAACGACTCAACCCGTTCCAGCGCCGGTTTACCGCGCGAACTCCATGCCGGGGTTGATTGTTAACCAGCCCCCCCGCTAGGCCTCTGCTCGAGACGGCGGGGGGCTACCTACCATCTCGAAAACAAGCGCACACCGGCTTACCAAGCCGGTGAAGCAGGGTTCGCACGGCCGCAAACAGGTGGCTGAAATAGCAAGGTTGGTTTGAGTGCTCACTTTAACGTCTATTGCCAAGGCTCGTTCATTTGTCGGCATGATCGCCGCGATTTCGGGACTTTCGGTTGCTACCCCTGCATTTGCCAACAGCGCTGCTGCCAACGCCGACGTCACGTCGCCGCTGCGCGCAGCACAGGCCGCCAAGCCATCAGCTCAAGGCGGCGATGAAGACTTTCGCAAGTTGTTCAATGGCTGGAAATCGCTGGACAACGGCCAGCTGGTACTCACCCCGGCTTCGTCGGCCGTGACCAAGGTCGCCAGCGTTCCTTCGGCGGCAACTTATCGCCCCACCGCAGTTTCGATCCCCTCGCGCATGCCGGTCAGCGGCGCCGCGCTGACCAGCGGTTTCGGGATGCGCTGGCACCCGGTGACCGGAGGCCGCCACCAGCACAAGGGTGTCGATCTGGCCGAGCCGGTCGGCAGCCCGGTCTATGCCACCGCAGATGGCATGGTCAGCCGCGCTGACTGGTTTTCAAGCTACGGCCTGTTCATCAGCCTTGAACATGGCGGCAATATCCAGACCCGTTACGGCCACCTCTCGCGGCTCAACGTCGCGGCTGGTCAGGCCGTCCACAAAGGCGACTTGATCGGCTATGTCGGCACCACCGGCCGTTCGACCGGTCCGCACCTGCACTATGAAGTGCGGATCGCCGGTGTCGCAGTGAACCCGGTTCCCTATCTGCAAGGCGGCGTGATGACCGCCGCTGCGCCCAGCGCAACGCTCGCCATTGGCAGCGGCGAAGACGAAGGCGAATAAAGCGATTTTTCCGGTACGGGGCAAAGACCCTGGCTGGCTCCAGCTTCGGGAGGATGCTGGAAAAAAGGCGACGGGCAACCGTCGCCTTTTTCTTGTGCTGGCACTTGCTGCGCGGAAACTTGGGCTGCGCGGGAATCTGGGCCCAGCAAAATTAATCCATTGCACCGTTTAACCGAACGGTTAACCTGGACCCAAGGCCGCCGACAGCGCGGTATGGGAGATTCTTGCAATGCATCCGTCCGTCCACGCCCGCAGCCATCCTGACAAACCCGCGATTCTCATGGCGGGTAGCGGCGAGACGGTGACTTACGCCGAACTTGATCGCCGCTCGAACCAGGTCGCACACCTGCTCCGCGCGCGCGGCATCGGAGTGGGCGATACGGTGGCTTTGTGCCTTGAGAACCATCCGTGGTTCTTCTGCCTGACCTGGGGTTTCCAGCGCGCCGGGGTCCACTACGTCTGCATCTCGAGCCGGCTGACCCCGCCTGAACTTGCCTATATCCTTGAGGACAGCGCCGCCAAACTGCTGTTCGGCTCGGCCTATCTCGCCACGCTGCTCGATGAAGTCGCTGCGCTTTCGCCCAATGTCCCGCAGCTGCGGCTGGGCGTTGATGCCGAGCAAGCCCTTGCCGCAATGCCGGCCACCCCGATTGCCGACGAGCGCGCCGGGGTCGACATGCTTTATTCCTCGGGCACCACGGGCCGACCCAAGGGGGTCAAAATCCCGCTTCCGGTGGACCCGGCAATCGACCAGACCAATGTGCTCGTCCAGCTCGCCATGATGGCTTACGGAATCAATGCCGACGCGGGCTATCTCTCCCCCGCCCCGCTCTATCACGCCGCGCCGCTGCGCTGGTCGATGACCATCCACAAGATCGGCGGCACCGTGGTGGTTATGGAAAAATTCGATCCCGAAGCCGCGCTGGCAGCGATTGAACAGTACCACATCACCGACAGCCAGTTCGTCCCCACGCATTTTGTGCGGATGCTCAAACTGCCAGCTGAGACGCGTGCAAAATACGATGTCTCTTCGCTCAAATGCGCGATCCACGCCGCTGCGCCGTGCCCGGTTCCGATCAAGCGCGCGATGATCGAGTGGTGGGGGCCCGTCCTGTTCGAATACTACGCCGGGACCGAGGGTAACGGATCGACCTTCATCTCCAGCCACGAATGGCTTGATCACCCGGGTTCCGTAGGCAAAGCGCTGTCGGGCATCCTCCATGTCTGCGACGACGCCGGCAACGAAGTGCCGCGCGGCACCGAAGGGCAGATTTTCTTCGAGCCGACCGAGGGGATGACCCCGTTCGAGTACCACAACGATCCGGTCAAAACCGCCGACAGCAAGAACCATCATGGCTGGTCGAGCCTGGGCGATGTCGGGTACCAGGACGCGGACGGCTATCTGTACCTTACCGACCGCAAGAGCTTCATGATCATCTCGGGCGGGGTCAACATCTACCCGCAGGAGATCGAGAACCTGCTGGTCACCCATCCCAAGGTCGCCGATGCGGCAGTGATCGGCGCGCCCGATCCGGACATGGGCGAGCGGGTGGTGGCAGTGGTCCAGCCGCTGGACATGGCTGATGCAGGTCCTGCACTGGCCGAGGAATTGATCGCTTACCTCGGGCCGCAGCTCAGCCGGGTCAAAATGCCGCGCCAGATTGATTTTCGCGCCGAGCTGCCGCGCGAATTGACCGGCAAACTGTACAAGCGCCACCTCCGCGACGAATACAAAGCGGCCTATGACGCTGCCCAGACCGGAGCCTGATTCTTATGAACACAGCCACCAAAACCGCGCCCACCGCCTCTCCTGCCGACGCGATTGCCGTCATCGATCCACAAAGCTACGCCGACTGGGATCCGGTGCTCGACCTGTTCGACCGACTCCGCAGCGAAAGCCCGCTGACCTGGATCGAAAGCCCCAAAGGCGAATTCGATCCGTTCTGGCTGGTCACCGGCTACGACGCAGTGATGCAGATCAGCAAGGATAACACGGGCTTTCTCAACGCGCCGCGCGCAACCGTGTTCACCAACAAGACCGGTGAGGCGTTCGCGCGCCAGATTACCGCGCAGCAGGGCGAGGAAAGCCCCAATCTGGTAAGCTCACTGGTGGCGCTTGATGCGCCCAAGCACCCCAAGCTGCGGCGACTGACGCAGGACTGGTTCATGCCCAAGAACCTGCGCAACCTGGAAACCGCCATCCGCGAGCTGGCGGAGCGGACGGTGGACAAGCTGCTTGCGGCCGGTGAGGGTGGGCCGGGGGAATACAAGATCGTGGACTTCGTTCAATTGGTCTCAGCGCCCTACCCGCTCCACGTTGTGATGCAGATCCTCGGCGTGCCCGAGGAGGACGAACCGCGCATGCTGTTCCTGACTCAGCAGATGTTCGGTGGGCAGGATGAAGACCTCAACAAGTCCGGCATTGCTGCTCTGGCACCTGAGCAGATCCTCCAGATCGTGACCGGCGCGGTCAAGGATTTCGAGGCATATTTCGAAGGCCTCGCCGCCCAGCGCCGTGCCAATCCGACCGCCGATGTCGCCTCGATCCTTGCCAATGGCCGGATCGACGGCGAGCCGCTCAGCCCGCGCGATCTGGCGGGCTACTACATCATCATCGCCGCCGCCGGGCACGACACCACCAGCGCCAGCACAGCGGGAGCAATGCTTGCTCTGGCGCGCGACCCCGAACAGTTCGCGCGGGTGAAAGCCGACCGCAGCCTGGTGCCCGGCATTGTCGAGGAAGCGATCCGCTGGACTACCCCGGTGCAGCACTTCATGCGCACCGCAGCCCGCGACGCAATGGTCGACGGGGTGCCGGTAAAAGCGGGCGACTGGCTGATGATCAACTACGTCGCGGCCAACCACGACCCCGCGCAATTCGACAATCCGCGCAAGTTCGACGCGGCACGCCCCGCCAATCGCCACCTCGCGTTCGGGGCGGGGGCGCACCAGTGCCTGGGGCTGCACCTTGCACGGCTCGAAATGCGTATCTTGTTCGAGACGTTGCTTGACCGGGTCAAAACTGCCGAGCTGGCGGGCGAGCCCAAGCGCGCCAAGAGCACATTTGTCGGCGGGTTCAAGACCCTGCCGCTGCGCTTCACCCCCGCCTGATAAGCTTCCGCGCTAGCTGCTGACTGCGAACCACGCAGTTGTGCGTAGTTGCGCGCCATAAAAAATCTATTAATTTCAACACACTTGCTTCTAAATTCTGATTTGCGACGGATTTTATCGGCAGTTTGATTAAGCACCCTTTCATTCGGGCGTTAAGTCTAATATGGAGGTGCCACAGTGATTTGCTGCGCGGGGGACTTACTAGCGAACAATGCGGGTCTGAGGCAAACAGTTGCCCGGCCCATTTCGCCAACACATTCTTTGCTTATCAGTTACTTACCTATTCTTTGACGCCCGCAAAGGGCGCTCGGGCCGCACATCGCCATTACCGATTAATGTTACCGCTAATGTGGAGAAGATGATGCCCAAGCTTACCATCCGGACGAGCCTCTATGCCGCCACTGCGCTGACCGGCGCATTGTTCAGCCAGCCGGCCTTTGCCGACTGCGTATCGCAGGCCCCGGTCAATCCGAACCAAGTGATCTGCGCCACTCCGGGCGGCCAAGGCTGGAATGGCGCGGCGACCAACGCCATCGCCGTAACCGTCAACAGCGGCGCGGTGATCAACACCAATGTCGGCGGGCCAGCTGTGATCAGCACCGGCACCAACAGCGCGGTGATCAACTTCGGCGGGCTGTTCAATGCCGGCGTCGGCACGACATACGGCATCGATGCCGGCTCCAACACCAATCCGGCTTTGAATGTAGGCGGCGGCACCAGCATCACCAATGATTCGGGTGCAGCGATCCGTGGCTCGGTAACCTTTGGCAACGCCACCGGCACTGCGACCAATATCTTCAACAACAACTATTCGACCTCGGCCGGCCCCGCCTCGCTGGAAGGCAACATTACCGCAGCTGGTAATCTCACCGTCAACAACCGCGGCTTCATGGGTTATGTCACCACCACCAACATCACCCAGACGGGTGCGGGTACTGTGCTGATCAACAATGGCATCGCCGGCGGCTTTACACCGGTCAATGGCATCGGCAACGCCTTCATCTGGGGCAACATCAACACCCAGGGCAGCACCACACTCAACAACTTTGGCGGCGGCGTGGCTGCGGTCGGCAACGGTACTGGCCTGCCCGCCGGCGATGTTGGCGCGGTGATCCGCTTCAACGTCACGCTGGGTACGCTCGGCACCGGCACTTCGGTGATCAACAACAGCGGCACGATCGACGGCACCGTCACGATGTCCGATCTGAACAACACGATCAACAATGACGGCTATCTGAAGAACACTGTCACCTTCACCGGGGCAGGTACCAACACCTTCAACGCCGGGACCACCGGCACAGCGGGTGACAACGGGCTGCGTCTGCCGGGATCGAACCCTGTTTCGGGTGTGGTTGCCGGGACCTTGCAAGGCAGCACGGCCGCCGGGGCAGTCAACATCCTGAACCTCAACGGCAGCGGCATCAGCGTTATGCAGGCAGGTTCGGTTATCCAGGGTTTCCAGACGGTCAGCAAGAACGATGCGGGCAGCTGGACGATCCGGAACACGCTTGATGGCACTGCTGGCAAGCTGACCACTGTCAACGTCACCGGCGGCACGCTGTCGACCGATAATGCAGCGTTCCTCGGTTCGGCTGCAACGACGGTCAAGCTGTCGAACAGCTCCGCGCTCAACTTCAACGGCTTCGCAGCCGGCACCTTTGCCGGCAACATCGTCGACGCAACCGGCGCTACCACTGGACAGGTAACGGTGACTGGCCTCAGCACTACCATGCTGTCGGGCACCAACACTTACAGCGGCACCACCACAATCGATGGCGGATCGCTGGCCACCGGCAGCAACGGCGCGCTTTCGGCCAACAGCGCCTTCGTCATCAAGAATGGCGGCACTCTCACCGTCAACAATGCAGTCGCGCTGAAATCGCTGGCCGATGCTGGTACAGGTCCGAACATCGTCAATCTCAATGGTACAGCCACATCGCTGGCGCTGACCGCCGGGAACTTTGGCACAAACGGCGGCACAGTGACCGGCAACGGCACACTGATCAAGAATGGCGCTGGGACCCTATCATTGAACGGCACTAACACCGTCAATCTGACCGCTCCTGGCACTTTCGCAATCAATGACGGGGCGGTTGTCGCAACTGTCGCCAACGCAATCGGCGCGACCACGGCGGTAACGGTCAATTCGACCGCAACAACCACCGGCGCAGTGCGGTTTGATGCCAGCGATACGATCGGCTCACTCGCCGGGACCGGCGCGAATGCCGTGGTCAACCTGAACGGAGCTGCCGTTGTCCTCGACACTGGCGGGCTGAACACCAGCACCACCTATGGCGGCAAGATCATCGGCGCTGGTTCGCTGGTCAAGAGCGGCACCGGGGCGATGACGCTGACCGGATCGAACACTTACGCTGGCGGGACCACCATCAACGGTGGCAGCATCGTCGGTTATGCCGGTTCGACCGCGACCAACGGCTCACTCCAGGGCAATATCGGTATTGCACTGGGTTCCAGCCTACTGTTCGACCAGACACTCAGCCCCAACGGCAACACCAGCGGCGCTTACGCCGGACAGCTTTCGGGCGCCGGGTTTGTGTCCTTCGTGGGCAACGGCACGGGCGTATTGACGCTGAGCGGGAATAACACCGGGCTGACCGGGTCGATGAACTTCCTTAACAACAGCATCGTCGCGATCAGCAGCGCCAACAATGTCGGGACCGGTGCGCTCAATTTTGCCAATGGTACTCTTGAGAATACCGCCAGTCTGACGCTGGCCAACGCGGTCACGCTCAGCGGGAAAGGCACGTTCCTAGCCGATCCCGCCACGACGCTAACGCTCACCGGCGGGGTTTCGGGCGTGGGCCAACTGGTCAAGACCGGCACCGGCACGCTGATCCTGGGCGCTCCGAGCAGCTACACCGGCGGCACGCTGGTTTCGGCTGGGGTTCTGCAGGGCAACGCAGGCGTTGGGATCCAAGGCAATATCGTCAACAACGCCACGGTTAGAATGTGGGGCAATCTCCAAACCTATAACGGTAACATGTCCGGAACGGGCAATGTTGTGATCTTCAACCTTGCGCCAAATCCGAATACGATCATGGGCTTTACCGGCACCAACACCTATTCCGGCTCGACCACGATTGACATCGGCGCCGAACTCGCCGGGTTCTCGGCGGGCTCGCTCAGCCCGAATTCGGCCTTTATCGTAAACGGTATCCTGACCCAAGGCTCATCAACGGCTCAGGTGAACACAATTGGCAGCCTTGCGGGGACTGGACTGGTGGTGGCCAATGGCACGCTCAATATTGGGAATGACAACACCTCGACCACTTTCTCTGGAAAGTTCGGCACGGGCGGCTACTTTGCCCTACCCAGCAAGAACGTAACCAAGATCGGCACCGGCACACAAACGCTGACCGGCGCTGGCAGTGTGCTGACCGGCGCATTGACGGTCAACGGCGGCACTTTGGCGCTGAGCAGCACCGGAACTCTCTCGGCAGCGACGACGACGGTCAACACCGGCGGAATCCTCTCGGTTGATGGTACGCTGACTTCGTCCGTCGTGACTGTCGCTGCGGGCGGGCGTCTGATCGGCGGAATCGGCACGGCACCCGGCACCATCGTCGGCGCGGTGACCAATAATGGCACGATCGCGCCGGGCCACAGCCCGGGGATCCTGGCGATCACTGGCTCCTATGTCCAAACCTCGACCGGCACCTATGCCGCCGATGTCAACGGCAATGGCACCAGCACCGTGGTGGCCGGCGTAGACTTTGACCGGATCGCGGTATCGGGCGTGCCTGGCACCGCTGCGCTGGCCGGTACGCTGGCGGTCACCCAGAACGGCGGGCAGTATGTCACGGGCACAACCTATGACATCATCACCACCACCGGCGGGATCAGCGGCGCGTTCACCACGGTGACTGGCGCGGCAATCGCAGGCTCGGCGTTCCAGTCGCTCAGCAATGTCACTGCCAATGGCGGCGGCATCCAGGGCAACAACTACCGCCTAGTGGTGATCCGCTCGGCTTACAACGCCGTGGCGCTCAACCCCAATCAGGTGGCGGTTGCCAATGGCCTGACCGGGATCATCGGCAGCACGGGTTCATCGGCAACGGTCAACAAGATCGATTCGATGAACGCCGCCCAGGCGCAGGCGCTGTTCCAGGGGCTCAATCCTGAACCTTACGCCGCCTATGCCACTGCGCTGCAAGACCAGGGTGAACTGTTCACCCGCCAGGTCGGACAGCGGCTCGCGGCAACCACCGGTGAAGATGCCAAGACCGGACTGTGGGTCAATGGCTACGGCCAGTGGGCCAACGGCAAGAGCCGCGACTACCGCTTCGGCAGCGATCACCGCGTGGTTGGCGGCGCGATCGGGGTCGACTTCGGCTCGGGCCCGGTGCGCTTCGGGGTGGCCGGTGGCTACTCGGAAGACGATGTCACCTACCTCGGCCTCAATTCGGCCGGCAAGAGCAAGAGCTGGCAGGTCGGCGGCTACATGGGCTACGGATCGGGCCCGCTGCACTTCAATGCGCAGGCCGCTTACATCACCGGGAACATCACCGCAGCCAAGCTGGTTGCGGCGGGCGCCGGGGCCAACCTGATCTCGGGCACCGCGGCGGCTGATACCGACGGTCACCTGTTCAAGGGGATCGCCACCGTTGGCTACAACATCGGCGGCAGCAGCCTGACCTTCGAACCTTTCGTCGGGATCGATTTCACCTCGGGTCACATCAACGGCTTCACTGAAACCGGCATGGGTACGCTCAACCTGACCGTGCGGGATATTGAAGCCAAGCGTACCGACCTGGTGCTCGGCGCGCGCTTTGCGGCCCCGACGGGATCGATTGTGCCTTATGCCAACGTGACCTACCGTTACAATCTGGATGACAACCCCACCGTTGTTACCGGCTTCTTCAACGGGATCAGCACTGCGCCGTTCACCGTTTCGGCGATCGGCTCGGGCCGGTCAGCGTTCGATGTCGATGCCGGAATCAGCGCCAAGATCGGCACCGGAGCGAGCGTGTTCGTGGGTTACCAAGGGACGTTCCGCAACGACCTTGACAGCCACGGCGTCAACGGCGGCCTGCGCGTCTCGTTCTAAGCGCGGCAACCGACCAAACAAATCGGGGGCGGGCAGCAATGCCCGCCCCCTTTTTCTTGCTCGCGGGAGAAGGCGGCAAGTTGGGCATGGAGGCTTGAGTCTCGTGCGCAAAATCTGGCCCTCCCGTCATACCGGCCCTTCCACAGGGTCAGGATGACGATTCAGGCTTGCCGCAGTGCGCTTTAACGCGCCAGATGCAGCCGCCGCCGGGGCACCGCGATCTCGCGCCGTGCAGCGTTTTGCTCGGTCGACCCCGAGAATCCCCAGTCGGCAGGGATGCCGGGAATCTTGGCGTACCAGGCTGTCCAGTCGAAGGTTTGGCGCGAATTGGTTTTGGTGGGTTGGGTCATATCGGGTCTTTTGCCGTTCCAGAGTTGCGTCTTGATGACAGGTGGCCCCCGTTAGTCTGGCGGATTGAATGGCGGCCCGGCTGGGTCCACGAAAGCCGGGCCGCCGCTTGCCTGCGCGCGCAAAGGGACTGTCAGCGCTTGCAGGCTTGCTTGGTCTGGTTGCCCGGAAGGTTGCAGTTGTAAGTCACGGTCTTGCCGTTGCCGAGCCGCGCCGTGACCATCCGGCCGGTGGCAGCGGGCTTGGCATGGAGCGCTGCCGGGTGCGCTTTGACGGCAGGCTTGACGACACCCTTGGCCGCAGGCTTCGCCGTAGAGACCGCCAATGCCGGGCTGCCGAGCGAGAGTGCTGCGGCGGCAGCCAGCCCGGCCAGCAGCGGAAGTTTGAATTGGGTCATGGGAAGTATCCTTTCACCGTGTTTGCATCGGCGGCGCTACCCGGTTGCAACCAACGCCGCGGTGACCGGCAAGTTACAAAGCCTTCATCTGGGTGCATGACAGAACTTTCATCTTGCCGTCAGCAACAAGGCCGGGCTTGATGCTATGCGAGCGGACAAAGGTGACCATTCATGTCGCAGAAAATCCTGATAATCGAAGACGATCAGCGCACCGCCGACTTCCTGTGCAAGGGGTTGAGCGATGCGGGCTACCTGACCGACCGCGCCGCCGATGGCCGCGACGGGCTGTTCCTCGCCACCGACGGGACCTATGACGCGGTGGTGCTTGACCGAATGCTGCCCGGGATCGGCGGAATGGCGGTGCTCGCGGCGCTGCGTGCGGCCAAGGTCGCCACCCCGGTGCTGATCCTGTCCTCGCTCGGCACGGTCGATGCACGGGTTGAGGGGCTGACATCGGGGGCGGACGATTACCTCGCCAAGCCATTCGCTTTTTCGGAACTGCTCGCGCGGCTGCGCTTGCTGATGGCGCGCTCGGCCAAAGGCAGCGGCCAGATCGAGGTGACGCTTTCCTGCGCCGATCTTGAGGTCAACCTGCTCACCCGCCGGGTCACCCGCGGCGGCCAGCGGATCGACATCCAACCGCGCGAGTTCCGCCTGCTCGAATACCTGCTGCGCCACAAGGATCAGGTCGTGACCCGCACGATGATGCTCGAAGGGGTGTGGGAATATCATTTTGACCCCGGCACCAACGTGGTCGACGTTCACGTTAGCCGGCTGCGGCGCAAGATCGATGACGGCTTTGCCCAGCCGCTGCTCCACACCGTGCGCGGCGCGGGCTACATGCTTGGCCGGCCCGAATGAGCGAAGCCGCGACGCCGCCAAAGCTGCTCGGATCGACCACTTGGCGGCTTGCGGTCACGCTCGCTCTGACCCAGATCATAACTCTCGCGCTGGGGCTGGGCATAATGCACGCGCTGACCCGTCAGACGCTGGAGAGCGACGCGCGAATTGCCGCCGAAGTGGCCAACGGCGATCTGCGTGAGCAATGGCGCACAGGCGGCAATGCAGCGCTGACCCGGGCGATTGAAGACCGGCTGCGCGCATCGGAAGACCGCCATTTCGTGGTTTTGTTGCGCAACGCGGACGGCAAGGCGCTGGCGGGCAACCTCGCCGGATGGCCCGCCGCCCCGGGTCCGCCGCTGCGTTGGACGATCGGCCAGCTGACCCGCAGCGGCGCTGACCGTGCCCAGACCACCGGCTTTCTGATTCAGCCGCTGCCGGACGGGCAAAGCCTGCTGACTGGCGAAGTGATGCAGGACCAGGAACAGTTGACCCAAGCCAGCGAGCAATCGTTCGCTTACGCCATGCTCGCCGAACTGGTGATCGCTGCCTTGGCTTCGTGGTTGATACTGCGCGTGCTCGAGCGGCGGATCGACCATTTCAGCCGCGCCGCGCGCGATATCGCCAGCGGGCGGCTTAACACCCGGATCGCACTCAAAACCGATGGCGACGCGTTCGATCGGCTCGGAATCGCGATCAACGCCATGGTCGAGCGGATCGAGGCGCTGGTCGGCGAACTGCGCGCGGTGACCGATTCGATGGCGCACGATTTGCGCTCGCCCGTGGCGCGGATCCGCTCCTCGCTCGAACGTTCGCTTGAGGTCGTGAGCGATCCATCGGCGCGCGGCGCGCTGGCCGATGCGATCGACGAGACCGACGGGTTGCAACGTCTGCTCGACACCGCGCTCGAGATCAGCCGCAGTGAAGCGGGGATCGGCCGCAGCCAGTTCGCCGCGTTTGACCTGACCGCGATGATGCGCGATCTGGCGGAGGTTTATGGACCCTTGGCTGAAGACGAAGGCTTCGAGATCACGGTCAGTGCACCCGCCACGCTGCCGGTGGTGGCGCACCGCGAACTGCTGTTCCGGGCGATCTCAAACCTGATCGACAATGCGCTCAAATATGCCGCCGGGGGCTCGGTAATCGGGCTTGGACTGGTTCTGGCTGGCGCTGGCGGAGTGGTGCTGACTGTATCCGACAACGGCCCCGGAATCCCTCCCGCCGACCGCGAAGAAGCGGTCCGCCGCTTCGGCCGGCTCGATCCCGCCCGCACCCGCTCGGGTGCCGGGCTCGGCATGGCACTGGTCGGCACGATTGCCAGCCTGCACGGCGGCACGATGGAACTGGGCGAAGCAAGCCCGCGCGGACTGGCGGTTAAGCTTGCCCTGCCGATCGGGGCGGCAGCTTGATTTCACGCGCGGCTCAATCGGCCAACAGACGCCTTGCCATCGCCCGCACTTCATCGCGCATGTCTTCGCGCTCGAGCGCAATCGCCAAGGTCGCTTCGACAAAGCCTACCTTGTTGCCGCAGTCATAGCGTTTGCCAGCGAACGTCACCGCGTGGAACGGCTGGCTCCCGATCATCTGCGCCATCGCGTCAGTCAGCTGGATTTCGCCGCCCGCGCCTTTGCCCTGATGTTCGAGCACGCGCATCACTTCGGGCTGGAGGATATAGCGGCCCGAGATAATCAGGTTCGACGGCGCCGCCTCGCGGCTCGGCTTTTCAACCAAGCCGCGCACTTCGGTCAGCGCGGCGCCCGGGCCGAACCCGCGTTTGCCCGGATCGATCACACCGTAGCTTGAAACCTCGTCCTCGGGCACTTCTAGCACCGAGATGAGGTTGCCGCCCACTTCGTTATAGGCCTCGACCATCTGCTTCATGCAGCCCGGCTGACCGATCATCAGTTCGTCGGGGAGGAAGATTGCGAAGGGCTCGTCGCCGACAATCGCCCGCGCGCACCAGATTGCGTGACCAAGGCCGAGCGGGACCTGCTGGCGCACGGTAACCAGGTTGCCCGGCTGGATTCGGGTCGGCTCGAGCACATCGAGCGACTTGTCGCGCCCGGTCATGGTCGCCTCTAGTTCGAAGGCGTGGTCAAAATGCTCGACAATCGCGGTCTTGCCGCGCCCGGTGACGAAGATCAGCTGGTCGATCCCGGCCTCGCGCGCCTCGTCCACCGCGTACTGGATCAGCGGCCGGTCAATGATCGGCAGCATCTCCTTGGGGATCGCCTTGGTCGCAGGAAGGAACCGCGTGCCCATCCCGGCGACGGGAAAGACAGCTTTGCGAATGGGTTTGCGGCTGGTCATGGTGCTGAAATCGCAGGCGGCGCAGTTAACGTCAACACGGTTAGGATCGTTCGCGCAGAGGCGCAGAGGCGCAGAGGCGCAAAGGAAAGAGAAAGGAGTGAAGGATTTGTTTTTGCGGCGCAGCCCCGATCTTGTCCTGCGCCAGGCTTGCCGTGACTTTTCATAGGATCGACAAGCTCCGGCAAGGTACGACACCTATGCGCTTTCCTGCTTCTCTGCGCCTCTGCGCCCCTGCGCGAACCCCTTTTCCTTATGCTTGCCGCCATAGAGTTTCCCGCTAAACGAAGGTCCTATGGACAAAATCATCATCCACGGCGGACATCGCCTTTCCGGCACCATTCCGATCTCTGGCGCGAAGAATGCTGCGCTTACCCTGCTGCCTTGCGCGTTGCTGACTGACGAGCCGCTAACGCTGCGCAACCTGCCGCGGCTGGCCGATATCGACGGGTTCCAGCACCTGATGAACCAGTTCGGCATTTCGACCTCGATCGCCGGCAGCCGCCCGACTGATTTCGGCCGGGTGATGACCTTGGAAGCCACCCGGATCACCTCGTCGGTTGCGCCGTACGAGCTGGTGCGCAAGATGCGCGCCTCGATCCTGGTGCTTGGCCCGATGCTCGCGCGGATGGGCGAGGCGACCGTATCGCTGCCCGGCGGCTGCGCGATCGGCAACCGCCCGATCGACTTGCATTTAAAGGTGCTCGAAGCGCTCGGCGCGACGATTGAAATGGCGGCGGGCTATGTCCGCGCGATCGCGCCCGATGGCGGGCTGCCCGGCGGGCGTTACAGCTTCCCGGTGGTCTCGGTCGGCGCGACTGAAAATGCGCTGATGGCCGCAGTGCTGTGCACCGGCAAATCGACGCTCCACAACGCTGCACGCGAGCCCGAGATTGTCGACTTGTGCAACATGCTGGTGGCGATGGGCGCGCAGATCGAGGGGATCGGCACATCGGACGTCACGATCCATGGCGTTCCAAGGCTCCATGGCGCAACCTACCGCGTCATGTCGGACCGGATCGAGGCCGGGTCCTATGCCTGCGCGGCCGCAATCACCGGCGGCGAAGTGACCTTGAAAGGCGCCAAGATCGAGGAAATGGACGCAACTGTGCAAGCGCTGCGCGATGCCGGAGTTTCAGTCGAGCCGGTCGCCGGCGGCATCCATGTCGCTGCCGATGGCCCGCTCAAGGCAACCACGATCTCAACCGCGCCTTACCCCGGCTTTGCCACCGACATGCAGGCGCAATTCATGGCAATGCTGTGCCTCGCGCAAGGATCATCGGTGCTGACCGAAACGATCTTCGAGAACCGTTACATGCACGTCCCCGAGCTGAACCGAATGGGCGCGCATATTGAAACCAAGGGCCGCACTGCGGTGGTTCACGGAGTCGAAAAACTGACCGGCGCCGAAGTTATGGCGACTGACCTGCGCGCGTCGATGAGCCTGGTAATCGCCGGGCTGGCCGCAGAAGGCGAGACGCAGGTCCACCGGCTGTATCACCTCGACCGGGGATATGAACGGCTGGAAGAGAAACTGGCGCTGGTCGGCGCGCAAATCGAGCGGGTTGGCGACGAATGAACCTGGGTGTCTGAACCAAATGCCGGCCGGGGCGTTGGCTGGATTGACGCACTGGAGTTTTCGCAACATGGCCTTATTCAAACTCGCCGCGCTCGGCATAGCTGCCTACGCAATTTATCGCTACGCATCGCAGCGCCAGCCACGGTTGGCCCCGGTCGCGTTTGCCCCAGGCGAAACGAATGGCGAGAATTTTGCCAAGGTCCGCAACGCCGGACCGGATGGGATGCGCAGCAATCCCCCCGAGTGGGACAGCGTCGACCAGGCCAGCGATGAAAGCTTTCCCGCCAGCGATCCTCCTGGCACTTACTGAATTTTATCGTCAGCGGGCGGGGGCGGCGGCGCGTCCCATTCCTGTTCGTATTCGATCCGGCTGGCGATCGCCTGTCCGGCAGCGTTGCGCGCCGGTTTGAACTTGAAGCGCTGCATGATTAGCTGACAAGTGGTGCTGTCCAGTTCGCGGCTGCCGCTGGTGCGGGTTACGCGGCAACCGGTGGCACGGCCGTTTACGCCGACCGCAACTTCGGTTTCGGTGGTTCCGCTGATGTGAGCTTCGCGCACAGTCTTTGGGTAATCACCGTTCTTGATCTTGCCGCCGGTCCATTCGGCATCGCTGCCACCACCATCGCCGTCACCACTACCTGCGCCGGGTCCATTTCCGCCATTGCCCGATCCGGTGCCCAAACCTTGGCCTGCAGCCCCGCTGCCCGGGCCAAGCAGAGCTGCCGCACCGGGTTTGAGCCCGGTCGAAGCGGCGGGCAACGCCGCGTCGGGCTCCGGTCTTGGCGTAACAATAACTCTAAGCGGCACGGTAATTGGTGCTGCTTCGGCTTTGAGCGAAGGCGGCGCGGCGCGGCCATTATCAGCCGAGGTGCTGGCTTTCAGGCGTGGCTCGGGCGGAGGCGGCTGATTGAGATCGACCGAAACCAGACTGGCCGGAACCTTGGGCAACGGCGCCAAGGGTCCGGCCAGTCCGTAAATCAACGTTACAATGATCAGTCCCTCGATCAGCACTGCTGCGGCAGCAGCCCGGCCTCGGGATCCGCGCGCTTGGTATCGATCCGCTGTGGAATCACGCCATGCGGGCGGATTGTTCATTGCTTAACGGGCGTAGTTGCGGCAGCGCTTCTTGGCCGAGATCGTGCGATCGACTGCGCGGCCAGCGAACGCGCCGCCGACTGCGCCAGCTGCAACGCCGAGGATCCCGCCGCCAATCACCTTAGAACCGACTACTGCGCCAGTCGCCCCACCGGCGATCAGTCCAGCGGTGCCAGACGAATGACGGCAGCTGCGGTAATAGGCCCGCGAATGGTAACGCTTGGCTTTGGCTTCCGCCTTGGCTGCGCCAACGACGGGCAACGGGGCAGAAAACGGAACGGCCATGGCTGCGGCGCCGAGCGCCAGTAACAGAGTGCGCATGATATAACTCCTCCTTTAAAATTTTTTGTGGCTGTGACAGCCTGTAAACGCCTGAAAGGATGAATGGTTGCTGGCGTTCAAGCAGCACGCGTCAAGCAATGCGCGCGGCCAGCCAGGCGACCAGCCAGATTCGCACCGCCCCGGCAAGGCCCGGCGGGACGGGTGCCTGGATCCGTTCTGCATCGATCCGCGCGACCAGCGCATTGAGCGGTAGCGCCTCGGCGCGCGCCGCTTGCTTGAGCAGTTCCCAGTAAAGCGGCTCGAGGCTGATCGAGGTTTTGTGCCCGGCGATCTCGACCGAGCGCTTGACCGGAGGATGGTAAGGCGTGGTCATGGCGCGGCTTAAGACGTTCGCGATACTGAGCGATACGAAAAATTTGGGGTGGTGGCGAATTTTCCGCGTGCCTACACCGGCGGCATGAGCACCGGCTATCTCGCGCTGTCCGAAAAGGAGAAGCAGACGCTGCGGCTGCTGGGCAGCGGCTATGACGCCAAGTCGATGGCGCGGCATCTGGGTTTGTCGGTGCACACGGTCAACGAACGGCTGCGCGATGCGCGGCGCAAGATGGCAACATCAAGCAGCCGCGAAGCCGCACGCCAGCTGCGCGAACTGGAGGCGCAGACCCCCGAATTGTTGGGGGACAACTCTTTGGGGGTTGCTGCACGCAGCGCCGCCGTGGCAACTCTCCGGCAGCAGCCCGAAAGCGCCGGTACACTGCGCCGGTCTGGCTGGATCTTTGGAGGAGTAATCATGACCTTTGCCCTTGCCCTCGCCGCCTTGACCGCATTCACCGGCGGGGCCGAAACCCCGGTAACAGCGCCCGCCGCCAGTGCCGCAGAAACCGCTGTGGCCGGTGCCGGCCGGCAGTGGATGGCGCTGCTCGACGCGGGCGACTGGGGCCAGAGCTACCAAGTCACCCGCAAGGAGTTCCGGTCGGTCAACACACTCGAAAAGTGGGTCGAAGTCTCGCGGCAGGTCCGCACGCCGCTGGGCGCGATGCGATCGCGCGCGCTGGTGGCGGTCGACTACGCGCCCACCCCGCAGGGCTACTGGATCATAAAGTTCCGGACTGACTACGCCAATAAGCCGGGCGTGATCGAGACACTGTCATTGGTAAACGAGGATGGCAGATGGAAGGTGGCCGGGATCGTGATCGACTGACCCCGGCCCGGGTGCGCGCTTGTGCCGCGACTTTCCTACAGCGGAATTTAATGGCACAAGCTGAGCATCGCATCGGGGACGCGGCGAGAGGCGCTCCGAAAATGTCTTCGGCTGGGGTAACTAGTTGTAATAACTACATAGTTTCACAGAATGCAGGCGGATTTAGCTCCAATTCAGCACGGCCTTGACCGTGCTTGCCCCGCGCTAGACCGTTTTGTGCTGCCTTTGTGCAATGCGCTGCCCAACCAGCCTCAATACATGTGCTGGCCGCCGTTGATGCTCATCGTCGAGCCGGTCACGAAACCGCCATTCTCACTGGTCAGAAAAGCGACCGCGCGGGCAATTTCCTCGGCCTGGCCAAGCCGCCCGACCGGGATCTTGGCGACGATCTTCTCAAGCACCGGCTGCGGCACTGCGGCGACCATGTCAGTATCGATATAGCCCGGTGCGATCGCGTTGACAGTGACGCCGTACCTGGCCCCTTCCTGCGCCAAGGCCTTGGTGAACCCGTGGATCCCCGACTTGGCGGCGGCATAGTTGACCTGGCCGTATTGCCCGGCCTGACCGTTGATCGAACCGATGTTGACGATCCGCCCCCAGCCGCGTTCGCGCATCCCGGGGAAGGTCGCCTTGGCCATGTTGAAGCAACCGCCCAGGTTGATCCGCATGACCTCGTTCCAATCGTCGAAAGTCATCTTGTGGAGCACCCCGTCGCGGGTCACCCCGGCGTTGTTGATGACGATGTCGATCGGGCCATGAGTCGCGGCGATGTCGTTGCAATTGTGGATGCAGGCTTCGTGATCGCCGACATCCCAGCGGTAAGCGGAAATCCCGGTAGCCGCGGTGAAAGCCTTGGCCTTTTCATCGTTGCCGGCATAGCTGGCGATGACCAGATGGCCTTGCTTTTGCAGGCGCAAGCAGATCGCCTGACCGATCCCCCTGGTCCCGCCGGTTACGATCGCTACGCGTGCCATGGTTATGCCTTCCCAACTTTTATGCCGTCAGGACAAGCTTACGCGGCCAGCGCGCAGGCGCAACATGCCGCATACGTAAAGGCGCTGGAATTCAGGCTTAGAAGCGGAACTGGGTACCGACGTAAACCGCCTGGCTGTCTTGCCGCCCATCGGTCAGCGGGCGCAATCGGTCCCGATCGGACGAATAGCGCACCCCAGCGGTTACATTGAGGTTGCGCGTCACCCGGTAGCTACCGCCGACATCGACCTGCTGATCGGATTGTTCAAACGTACGCGGACTGCGGCCGGTTTTCTCACGCTCATCCAGCGCAATCGCCGGAGCGAACCGCGACGGGGTCGAGGCGACCCCAGGCTTGGGCCGGTAGCTCGCCAGATCAGGCGCATCGAGTTGGCGCACTGGCAACGCCGGCGCCGCGCTTTGTGCAAAGCTGCGATAGCCGCGCGCAGCACCCAGGCTGTAAGCAGTCGGGGCAATGGGCAGTGCCGCTCCAGCGGAAACATTATCGCCCGCAGATGCGCGGCGCAGTGCCAGCGACTGGGCGCTACCTTCGTTGAGACGAACCGCAACGGTCACCACCGAACGATCCATCCCGTTGGGCACAGCGGCGGGAGTAAACCGGAACGAGCGGCCCTTCGACAAGGCACGCACAGTGATCGAACGAGCAAGGCGCGGATCGACTTCGGCGGGGATGAACCCGCTGGCACCGGCCGCGTTCGCCCCGCCCTGCGAATCGAGATCGAAGCGGCTTGAAAAGGCCAGGACTGCGCTCGGCAACGCAAGCGCGCTGACCGCGCCGCACAGCAGCATTGCTGCGGCCGAACCGCTGCGTTTACGCTTGCCTGCAACCAACTGGGTCATTGCGCTTGTTCTGCTCCTGCGAGACTCATCAACGCATAATCGCGCAATTCGCTCCATTAGCCAACCCCGGTTGCAGCGGCCGGGCTGAATTTAGAATGAACCCGCTGCGCAGCGCCAATCATTCAGCGGGCATTCAGCGCCCAGACCGGCAAAGAGCCAGATGCGGGCTTGCCGCCTTGGCCTCCTCGGTTATAGAGGTTCGGCGCGTGCAGGCACGCCGCACCATTTGAGCGACAGGATCCGGAAAAACGCCATGATTGCCTCCAACTCTGCCCGCGCCCACACCCTTCGTCTCCTCGGCCGTGCCGGGCTTATGGCTTTGGCCGTCTTGTCGCTTGCCGCCTGCGGTGGTCGTGGCGGACGCCCCAGTGCTGATCTCGCCGCCTCGCGGGTTACCACCATCGGGGTGAACTCGTACTTGTGGCGCGCAAGCCTTGAAGCAGTCAGCTTCATGCCGCTGCTCCAGACCGACAGCAACGGCGGCGTCATCGTCACTGACTGGTACGCCAATCCGAACAATCCGAACGAGCGGATGAAGGTCACGGTGACCATCCTCGATCAGGACCTTCGCGCCGATGCCCTGCGCGTGGCCGCCAGCCGCCAGACTAACCAGAACGGTGTCTGGATCGATGCCCCGGTTCAGGCCGCGACCGTGCAGAAATTTGAAGACGTGATCCTGACCAAGGCCCGCGACCTGCGCCGCCAGGCTTCCGGGGTAAAGTAACCCCGCTCTGCGCCCCTCGACAAGCCTCGCCAAGCGGCTAGAGCATCCAGCATGACCAGCGAACGTTTCGATCCAGCCAGCGCTGACCCGCGCTGGCAGCAAGTGTGGGATGAGCGGCAGACGTTCCGCGCCGATGATCACTCGGCCAAGCCGCGCTCTTATGTGCTCGAGATGTTTCCCTATCCCTCGGGCAAGATCCACGTCGGCCATGTCCGCAATTACACGATGGGCGACGTGCTCGCGCGGTACAAGCGGATGCAGGGCCACGAAGTGCTCCACCCGATGGGCTGGGATGCATTCGGGATGCCGGCCGAAAACGCCGCGATGGAACAAGGCGTCCACCCCGGCGGATGGACCCGCGCCAATATCGCCAACATGAAAGCGCAGCTCAAACGGCTCGGCTTTGCGCTCGACTGGAGCCGCGAACTGGCGACCTGCGAGCCGGAATATTACGGCCACGAACAGGCGCTATTTCTCGATCTCTATGCCGCAGGCCTTGTTTACCGCAAGGAATCGGCGGTTAATTGGGACCCGGTCGATATGACCGTGCTCGCCAACGAACAAGTGATCGACGGGCGCGGCTGGCGCAGTGGCGCGCTGGTCGAGAAGCGCAAGCTCAGCCAGTGGTTCCTCAAAATTACCCAGTTTGCCGAGGAATTGCTCGACGGCCTCAGCACACTCGATACCTGGCCCGACAAGGTCCGGCTGATGCAGGAAAACTGGATCGGCAAGAGCCAGGGCTTGCAATTCAAGTTCTGGAGCGCCGACCAGGCAACCGAGGTCGAGGTATTCACCACCCGGCCCGACACGATCTTTGGCGCAAGCTTCGTGGCAATCGCGGCCGAGCACCCGATCGCGCGGGCGCTTGCGGCCAGCGATCCCGCAGTGGCCGCGTTTATCGAAACTTGCCGCCAGGGCGGGACCACCGCAGCGGAAATCGAGACTCAGGAAAAGCTCGGCTATGATACCGGCCTGCGGCTGGCGCATCCGTTCCAGGACCAGTCGCTGCCGCTCTACATCGCCAATTTCGTGCTGATGGATTACGGCACCGGCGCAGTCTTCGGCTGCCCCGCGCACGACCAGCGCGACATCGACTTTGCGCGCAAATACAGCTTGCCGGTGACCCGCGTGGTAGCCGATGGCTTCGCCACAGAACCAGTGTTCCAAGGCGATGAAGCCTATTCCGGTCCGGGCCAGATCGTGAATTCGCAGTTCCTCGATGGCATGACCATCGATCAGGCCAAGACCGAGGTTATCGCCCGCGCCGAGGCTGGCGGCTGGGGCCAGGGCACCACCGTGTGGCGGCTGCGCGACTGGGGGGTGAGCCGCCAGCGCTATTGGGGCACACCGATCCCGTTCATCCATTGCGCTGACTGCGGCGTGGTCCCGGTACCCCAGGACCAGCTGCCTGTCGTGCTGCCCGAAGACGTCGATTTCAAGACCCCGGGCAACCCGCTCGAGCGGCACCCGACGTGGAAGCACGTCGCCTGCCCCGGCTGTAACCAGCCTGCGGTGCGCGAGACCGATACGCTCGATACTTTCGTCGACAGCAGCTGGTATTTTCTGCGGTTCGCCAGCCAGCCTGCCGACCAGCCGTTCGACCGCGAGGCTGTAGCCAAGTGGCTTCCGGTCGAGCAATACATCGGCGGGATCGAGCATGCGATCCTGCACTTGCTCTACGCCCGGTTCTGGACCCGCGCGCTCGCGCATATCGGCATGATCGATGTGAAGGAGCCGTTCGCCAGCCTGTTTACGCAGGGGATGGTGACGCATGAGACCTATTCGCGGACCGATCCGGCGAATGGCCAACCGGTCTATTTCCTCCCCGCAGATGTGTCACGCGGCGGAACTACCGCAACACTCAAGGCCGATAGCCAGCCGGTCGAAATCGGCCGCGTGATCAAGATGTCCAAGAGCAAGAAGAACGTGGTCGACCCCGACGACTTCATTGCCAAATACGGCGCTGATGCGGTGCGCTGGTTTGTGCTCTCGGACAGCCCGCCCGAACGCGACCTGCCGTGGTCCGAGGCCGGGATCGAGGGCTGCGCGCGGTTCGTTCAGCGTTTGTGGCGGCTCGCCGGGCGATACGACCCGGAAGTTACCGGCGAGGACAAGCCGCTGGACCGCAAGCGCGACCAAGCCGTGGCCGCCGCTGCCGCCGACATCGAAGCGCTCGGCTTCAACAAGGCGGTGGCGCGGATTTACGAGCTGACCAGTGCGGCTGAAAAGGCCGCGCCCTCAGCGAGCCGCTCGGCCGCGATCCGCACCTTGCTGCTGCTCGCCGCGCCGATGATGCCGCACCTGGCTCAAGAAGCCTGGGCTGCCACCGGCGGTGAAGGCCTGATCGCTGACGCAGCCTGGCCGAAGTTCGATCCCGCGCTGTTGATCGAGGACGAAGTCACCATCGCAATCCAGGTGCTGGGCAAACTGCGCGACACCATCACCGTCGCCAAGGGCCTACCGCGCGAGGAGCTTGAGGCGCTTGCCCTTGCTTCGGACAAGGTGCAGCGTGCACTGGATGGCAAGGTAATCAAGAAGGTGATCGTGGTGCCCGACCGGCTGGTCAATCTCGTTGCGTGAGGATTTGGGCATGAGACTGCTCGCACTTCCTTTGATGCTGGCGCTGAGCGCTTGCGGGCTGCATCCGATGTATGCCGGCGGCGCGAACGGCGCGGTCGCGCAGGGGCTCGCCGGGGTCGAGGTTTCGGCGATCGAGGGCAAGCCGGGCTGGCTGGTGCGCAATGCGCTGGTCGACCGGCTTGGCGCGAACCAGCATAGCGGGCCGTCGCGCTACCGGCTCGACGTGCGGCTCGATGACAAGGTTGAGGGGCTCGGGCTGCTGAGCGATGATACCGTCGCCCGCGAACGCCGCACTTTGCGGGCGCGATACCAGTTGGTCGATCTGGCCACCGGCAAGATCGTGCTGGATGAAACTGCCGGATCGGACGCGGGAATTGACGTCGTCAGCAGCGAATATGCGACGATCGCTGCCGAACAGACCGCTCTCGAAAACCTCGCCAAGGAAGTGGCTGACCGGATCGTGGTGCGCATCGCGCTTAAGTTGCGCGGCTAAGAGCCACGCGTGAAAGCCAGCCAGAAGGACTTCAAGGGTCAGGCGGCGAAAGCTGCGCGCACCGCGCAAGTTTTCTACTTTTGCGGCCCTGACGAAGCTGGCGCTCACGATGCTGCGCACCAGATCGCCGCACTGCTGCCCGATCCGGGCGAGCGAATCGAACTGACCGGGGCGGACCTCAAAAAGGATCCGGTTCGGCTCGGCGACGAGGCGCGGTCGATCTCGCTGTTTGGCGACAAGCGGCACATCTGGGTCCGCGCCAGCGGCGACGAAGCGCACGACGCGGTCGCCAATTTGCTCGACGGCGCCATGGACTCTGGGGTTGAGGCTTGTCCGGTGCTGATCGTCGCCAGCAGCGCGAGCGACAAATCGCGCACCGCCAAATTGCTCAGCCCGCGCCCCGACGCGCTGGTTGCGATGTTCTATCTGCCGGACTTGCGCAGCGTTGCCGAAACCGTGAAGATCATGGGCGATAAGACCGGAGTTCAGCTCGCCGGTGATCTGGCCGAGCGGATCGCGCGCGGGGCGGCGCTTGATACCCGGCTGGCGCAATCCGAAGTGACCAAGCTAGCGCTCTATCTCGATGCATCGCCCGAAGCGCCGCGCAAGGCCAACGTGGCCGCGCTCGACGCGATTGGTGCACCGACCGAGGACGATAATTTTACAGCCCTGGTCAATGTCGTGCTGGGCGGAGAATTGGGCAAGCTGACCGGCGAGTTGCGGCGGATGCGCGAGCTGGGGATGAGTCCGGTTGGGCTGCTGCTGGCCTTCGAGCGGCGCGCGGCGCAACTCGCCCAGCTCGCAGCGCGGCTCGGCGCGCGGGGCGACATTCATGCTCTGCTCGAAGCCGAAGTGCAGGCCCGCAGGGTGTTCTGGAAGGATCGCCGCGATCTGACCGAACAGCTCAAGCGCTGGCGCGGCAAGCGACTGGCCCGGCTGGTCGCCCGGCTGACATCCCTTCACCGCGCGCTGCTTGGTAACAGCCAGTCCGCCGAACTGCTGCTGGCCCAAGGGCTGAGCGACATTGCGCGATTTGCAGCGCAACGGAGCTAGATGAACCCTTGTGAAAACGCGTAGGTTTGGGCAAAGCCGCGCGCAAGACGCCTCGAGCGTCAGGGTTGTACGGACGCATTCACAATGAACCAACCCGTTGCCCCGGCGGCGACCGCGCCCGGCACTCCCCGCTCCAACAAAGGGCTGGAATTTGCGCAGGCGCAGCCGCTCGCGCGGCGCCGTCTGCAAGCTTATCTGGCCTTGATGGCGGGTGATATCGTGGCGATTTTTGCCGCGTTTTGCTTGTCCGGGTATCTCTATCTGACCGCTCCGAGTCTCGCCCAGGCGGCGCTGCTGGCGCAATTGCTACCGCCGGTCTTTCTGACCGTAGCGCTGTACAACGGGGCCTATTCGCACGCTACGTTGCAAAGCTCGCAAGCCGGCATGCTCAGAGCGATGAGCGCGCTGGCAATCTCTGCCGGGGCAGTCGTGTTCATCGCTTATTATACCAAGAGCAGCGCGGCATTCTCGCGCGTGACGTTTACCCTTGGCGCGATACTTTCGGCGGTTCTGCTGTGCTGGATGCGGTTGCAGATGCGCTCGCTGGTTCGGTGGCGCTGCGGCACCAGGGTCATCAACGAGCTGCTGATCGACGACGCAGGACCGCTTATCGACTTGCCCGGAGCAATGCGGGTCAATGCCGCGCAGTTCAAACTGGTACCAGCGCTCGACGATCCGCAAGCGCTCAACCGGATCGGAACCGTGCTTCGCTCGATCGATCGCGTGGTGGTATCGTGTCCGCCCGAGCGGCGGGCGGCTTGGGCGAGCCTGCTCAAAGGCGCCAATATCGACGGCGAAGTGGTCGACGATACGGTTGCGGAACTGGGCGCGCACGGTGCCCGCACGGTGGGCGGCCATGGCTTTCTGCGCGTTTCGATCGGTCCACTCGGGATGCGGGCGCGCATAACCAAGCGGTTGTTTGACATTGCCGCCGCGGGAACCGCTCTGGTTCTGCTCAGCCCGATTTTGCTGGTCGTCGCGGTGGCAATCCTGATCGAAGACGGCAGTCCCGTTTTGTTCGTCCAGCGCCGCGTCGGCCGCGCGAATCGATTCTTCCAGATGTACAAGTTCCGATCGATGGCCACCGGTCGCGCTGACCAGGACGGCCACCGCTCAACCGCGCGCGAGGATGAACGCGTTACCCGCGTCGGCAGATTCATCCGCCGCACCAGCATCGATGAACTGCCACAGCTATTCAACGTGATTAAAGGCGAGATGGCAGGCCTGTCTTGTCCAACCTAGTGTCAGCCAGCGGCGCGTCGCTTCCCGGTCCAACCGGGTTCGATGCGCCTGACGAATTCGATCATAGCGGCGGCCGTGCAGCGTTTGATTTCCGTCAGGTGATCTCGGCGGTGCAGTCCAACTTGTGGCTGATCGCGCTGATTGTGGCCGCCGCGCTAAGTATCGCGCTGGTTGCGACAATGCTGCAACCCAAGCGCTACACGGCTTCGTCGAGCATCCAGATCAGCAATTCGAGCGGGCGCGTGCTCGGCTCCAAAGAAGATCAGCCGGGCGATAACGGCGATGTCACTTACGATGTCGACCGGTTCCTCAAAACTCAAGTGGATATCCTGCAAAGCCGCGGGTTGGCGCTGCGTGTCGCGCAAAAGCTGAACCTGATCGGCAATCCTCGGTTAGTGCGTGCGCAAGGCATGTCGGCACCGTCCGGCACTACCGCACCCGATGCCCAGCGTGACACCGCGATCGCATTGCTGGTGAGCAACCTCAGCGTCATTCTGCCGCGCGATTCGCGGATCGTGACGATTTCATACGTCTCGGCCGATCCTGATCTTTCGGCGCAGATTGCCAATGCCTACGCCAGCGAATTCATTCAGGCTAACCTTCAGCAAAAGTTCGACAGTTCGTCTTATGCCCGCAACTTCCTCGGCGAACGGCTCCAAGAAGCGAAGGGGCGTCTCGAAAACTCCGAACGAGCGGTCAACACTTATGCCCGCAGCGCCGGCTTGATCAACACCGGCAGCAGTACGGTTGAAGGGCCCGACGGCTCCTCGCGCACCGATCGCGGCGGTTCTGTTACCGCTTCGAGCATGAGCCAGGTCAACATGGCGGCCAACGATGCCACGGCGCGGCGGATTGAATCTGAAGGCAAATGGCGCGCAGTGTCATCCGGCCCGCTGCTTAGCTCGCCGATCGTGCTCGCCAACCCGACCGTGGTCACACTGTTGTCGCAGCGCGCGACGGTCGAAGCCGAATTGAGCCAGGATCGTGCCAACCATCTTGACGATTATCCCACGGTCAAGGCCAAGCGCGCCCAGCTCACGGCGATCAATCAGCAACTGACTTCGATTGCCGGCAACGCGAAGAATTCGGTGCGGCAAGAATACCAAGGCGCTTTGTCGACCGAGCAGGCGCTCAAGGGCAAGGTGGAGCAGCTCAAATCCGAAACGTTATCTAAACAGGACCGCTCGGTGCAGTACAACCTGCTGGCACGAGAAGCCGATACCAACCGCCAGCTCTACGAAGGGCTGCTCGAGCGCTACAAGACGCTTAACGCGATGGCTGGGGTCAGCCTCAGCAACATTTCGATCATCGACAACGCCGAAGTACCCAAGGGCCCGTCATCGCCCAATCTGGTCAGGAACCTGCTGCTTGGACTGATCGCCGGCCTTGGCCTGGCAGCCATGCTGGTGTTCTTCCGCGATTAGTTCGATGATGCGATCCGGGTGCCCGAGGATGTCGAAGGCAAGCTTGGCATGTCGCTGCTCGGGGTCGTGCCCAAATCGGCCGACGATGCGCCGGACCAGGCATTGCTCGATCCGAAATCACCGATATCGGAGGCGTACAATTCGCTGCGCGGCTCGCTGCTTTACTCAACGCCGCAAGGTTTGCCCCAGATTATCCTGGTGACCAGCGCGCAAGCGGCCGAGGGCAAGACCACCACCAGTCTGGCGATCGCCAGTGACTTTGCCCGGATGGGCCGCCGGGTACTGCTGATAGATGCGGATATGCGCCGGCCTTCGTTGCAGAGCCGAATGAACGTATCGAACGAGCGCGGTCTGTCCACTCTGCTGACCTCGTCCGACCCGCTTGAGCACGCTACGCTTGGCTCGGCTCAGGCCAACCTCACCCCGCTTCCGGCTGGCCCAATCTCGCCGAGCCCGACTGAGCTGCTCTCAACCGCGCGGATGGAGGACATCCTCCAGACGGCGGTGCGCCAGTTTGAAGTGATCGTGGTCGATAGTCCGCCGATCCTCGGTCTCGCCGATGCGCCGTTGATGTCCGCGCTGGTCGATGGGGTGATCATCGTGGTTGAGGCCGATCGCAGCCGCCGCGGCGCGCTCAAGTCGGCACTGCGCCGCTTGCGGGCGATGCGTCCAGTGCTGCTTGGCGCGGTGCTGACCAAGTGCGATCCGCTCAAGTCGGCAAACCGGCACTCCGAATATTACGGTCATGCGTACTATCAGTACGAATCCACCGAGGCGAAGGACTGACCATGCGCGCCGCTTCCCTGCGGCAGCGATTGCCGCTCTGGTCGCGGCTCGGGTGGGCGACAGGTCTGGTGCTGTTTGCCGGGCTGGCCGCAGGGAGCGCGGCCGATCGGCTTAGCGCCGGTGATCCGGTACTGGCCGCGCAGATCCCCGCACTGTTTGCCTCCGAAGCCTTACGTACCCGCGGAGCTGAGGCATTGAGCAACGGCCAGGCCGTCGGCGCAGAACTAATCGGCACGGCTGCGATCCGCAACGCCCCGACCGATCCGCAAAGCACCGCGCTGTTCGGTGCGGGCAAACTTGCCGTCGGCGATCGGGTTGCCGGGCAGCTCGGCTGGGGGGTGCCGATCACGCAGAGTTACTGGATGGGCCAGGCACTGGCCGACGGGAAATACGATATCGCCGCGCTGCGTCTCGATGCCTTGCTGCGCCAGCAGCCTGCGCTGCTGCGCCAACGCCAGCTGATCGATTCGATGGAGCGCAACCCGGCCGGCCAGACCGCGATGATCGCGCGGATGCGGCTGAACCCGGCCTGGCTCAGCTTCTACGCTGGCGATGCCCCGATCTTCCTGTCGACATCGCATTGCAACGCCCAGCAGTGCTGGATCAGGCCGCACGCAGCGGACTGGTGCTGGGCTGCGACCAGATTGCTCCGCTCGCCTCTCGGCTGGTAGTCGTCGAGCAGCCGAAAGTCGGCGTATCTTTATGGCGGCAGCACTGCCCCGCAGCCAACACCGGCCTGGTCGGCGATGGACGGCTAAGCACGCTCGATATTACCGCGAAACCAACCGCCTTTACCTGGACCCTGATCGGCAATGGCGAGATGTCGCTGGCGGTGCTGCCGAGCGGTAGTGGGCGCGGCAAGCGGCTGCTGATCGACGGAATGGCCGATGTTCCCCGTACGGTCCTGACCCAGTTGGTGGTGCTCGATCCGGGCCGTTATCAGCTGAGCTGGCGGACCGGCAATAGCCGGGGGCAAGCCAGCGATCATGTGCTTGCCGCCCTGGTTTGTCCGGGCCAAGTGCCGGTTTGGGTCACGCCCACGCTGGACCAGCCAGCCGGGTTGTGGCGCGCCGAGGTCCAAGTCGGCGCACAGTGCCCGGCGCAGCAGCTGACCTTTGCCGCTACGCCTCGCTCGGGCCAGATTTGGCTGGAACAGATTGCGCTGGTCCGCGCGCCCTAGCTCCAGCGATTGTGGTTGCGCGCGGCAGCCATGGGCTTATGTGCGCCGCTTCCTACCGTGCGTTTGAAAAGTGCGTGCCGATGTCCGAACCACCTGACCGTCCCGAGCCCGATACCTGGTCCGGCAGCAGCCACGGCGCAAGCCGAGGCAAGGTCGCGGTGCTGACCATTGGTGCGATCGGGGTGGTGTTCGGCGATATCGGTACCAGCCCGCTTTATGCCTTCCGTGAAGCGCTAGGTCAGGCCGCGTCAGACGGGCTTTACCGCGAGGAAATCATCGGGGTCATGAGCTTGGCGCTGTGGGCGCTGATCATCGTCGTTACGCTCAAATACGTCGTGTTCCTGATGCGCGCCGATAATGACGGCGAAGGCGGGGTACTCGCATTGCTCGCTCTGGCCCAGCGGGGCGTGAAAAAGCGCGGCGGGTTTGTCCTTGCGCTGGGCGCGGTTGGCGCTGCGCTGTTTTACGGGGATGCCGTAATCACCCCGTCGCTGTCGGTCCTCTCAGCGGTCGAGGGGCTCAAAACATTGCCGGGTATCGGTCCGGCCATCACCGAGAACCGGATCCTGGTCATCAGCCTAGCGATTCTTGTCGGGCTGTTCGCAATCCAGGCGCGCGGCACCGCAGCAGTTTCCAAGTTGTTTGGGCCGGTCTGCGTGATCTGGTTTCTCGCGATCGGCGCATTGGGCCTGATCCATATTGCCGATGGGCCCGGTATCCTGTGGGCGATCCTGCCCTGGCACGCCGTGACGTTCATCGCCACGCACGGTGTGCTTGGCCTGTTCGTGCTCGGCGCGGTGTTCTTGACGGTTACCGGGGCCGAAGCGCTGACCGCTGACATGGGCCATTTCGGCAAGCGCCCGATCCGCCTGGGTTGGTTCTTGCTGGCCTTCCCCAGCCTTACGCTCAATTATCTCGGCCAGGGTGCTTTTGCGATCCGGGTGCTTGACGATGCCAACCGGCTGGGCAAGCCGTTTGCTAATCTCGACTGGTTTTTCCTGATGATTCCCGACAGCGTGCGCCTGCCGATGGTGCTGCTTGCCACTGCGGCAACGATCATCGCCAGCCAGGCGGTGATCACTGGTGCATTCTCGCTCAGCCAGCAAGCGATCCAGCTGGGCCTGCTGCCTCGCCTCGCGATCCGCCAGACCTCGGCCGGGCACGCTGGGCAAATTTACATGCCGGTGATCAATTGGCTGCTGCTGTTCGGGGTGATTGCGCTTACTTTGGGCTTTCGCACTTCGAGCGCGATGGCGGCGGCTTACGGAATTGCGGTGACCGGTACGATGGTGATCACCTCGTGCCTGGCGTTTGTGGTTACCCGGCGCCGCTGGGGCTGGAGCCTGCCGCTCAGCCTTGCTGTGATCATCCCGTTCCTTGCGCTTGATCTGGTATTCTTTGGTGCCAACATCCTGCGCGTGGTCGAAGGTGGCTGGGTGCCGCTGACGATTGCCGCGGGCATTCTGCTGCTGATCTGGACCTGGGTGCGCGGCCGGCGGATCGTGGGTGACATGGAATACGATTCGGCGGTGCCCCTGGCCGACATGGCCACGGCGCTGGCCCGGCGCGCTCCTGCCCGCGTGCTTGGCACGGCGATCTATCTGACCGCGCGCAGCGACCTTACGCCGCACGCATTGCTGCACAATCTCAAGCACAACCACGTGCTGCACGCCCACAATTTCGTCACCACCATACGGACCGTGCAGAAACCTTACTGCGATCCCGAAGACCGTATCCGAATCACCCGGGTCGATGACAATTTCTCGGCGATCGAACTGCGCTATGGGTTTATGGAGCAACCCGACGTGCGCGAAGACCTGATCCGCGCGGGCGAAGCGGTGCCGGGAGCCAAATCGGCCAGCTTCTTTATCGGCCGCAACAGCTATTCGCTGAACGACGAAGGCGGCATGCCGCTGTGGCAAAACGTGGTGTTTATCACGCTTCATCGCAACGCCGCCGACCCGACCGACTATTACAACATTCCGCCTAACCGGGTCATCGAACTGGGTGCGCAATACGCGCTGTGACCTGAAGGTTTCCGTTAGGGGTTCCCACATAATACTCGCCTCCCCGCACATTTCGCGCGGTTCGTCGCGTGAAGCTATGCGGTTGCGGGTCCATTAGCCAAACAGAAAGCATGTTTGGGCTAACACAACACACATGACCAAGGGACTGATTTCGCGGATGATTGCCAGCTTTATGCTGGCCGGGGCAGCGCTTGCACCGATAACTCCCGCATTCGCCGATTCGCTTCAATCAGAATTTGACCGCGCGTTCATCGCACCAGCACCGCAACGCGCGCCCCAGTTGCAGCTGCCGGCAAGCGTTGCCCTGCCCAAAGTGCAGCCGCGCACCCAATCCGCTCAGCGGGCACTGCCGCAGTCGGTGCGGCCGTTTGTTACCTCGCCCCGGCCCACAACCTATGCCAGCCAGCTTGACGCACAAGTGTTCGCGCTGGCTGACGGCAGTTCCGGCCGGATTGGCGTTGCCGCGATTGACCTGTCGACCGGACGCTCGGTCATGGTGCTGGGTGACACGCCGTTCCCGATGGCATCGACCAGCAAGATCGCGATTGCCGCGACCTTCCTCGATGCCGTCGATCATGGCCGGCTCAGCCTCTCGGGCAGATATCCGCTGATGGTTCCGGTCAAGTCGAAGAAGTTTTCAAGCATGGTCGCGCCGGTTCGCGCTGGTTCGATGATGACCGGGCAGCAACTGATCGAACGCTCGCTGATCCATTCTGACAACTCCGCGACCGATGCCCTACTTGCCGCAGTGGGCGGTCCCCCGGCAGTTAATCGCTGGCTGAGGGCAAGCGGCAACACGGGCCTGCACCTTGATCGCGATATTGCCACCTTGGTGCGCGACGACGGCGAATACGATCCTGCACGTATGATCGACAGCCGCGATAGCGCAACGCCCAAAGCGATGGCGCAACTGCTCTCTGGAATTTACCAGGGCCAATGGCTCAGCCCGAACAGCCGCGGATTTTTGCTCGCCACCATGGAACAATGCGTTACCGGCAAGCACCGGATGCGCTCGCAGTTGCCCGGCGATGTGGTGGTGGCGCACAAGACCGGCACCCTGTCGAACACGTCAAGTGACGTTGGCCTGATCCAGACTGGTGACGGCCGGGTCTACGCCGTGGCGATCTATGTCACCGGTCAGGGCGGCCACGGCGGCCGCGATGCCAAGATCGCCGCGATCACCCGCACGTTGTTTGACGGCTATCAGTTTGAAAACAGCGGTTACCGCGTGGCTGTCCAGCACTGAGCCGCGACCATTTTCTACCTCGACCGTCACTCCGGCGCAGGCCGGGGCCCAGTCCCAACAAATCAACGACGTCGCCATGCGACAGCATTATTTTCCGTGCTGGGTCCCGGCTTGCGCCGGGATGTCGATGATCTAGGTTTCAACCCTTCTCATACAGCGCCTTGCGGGGTCCGAGATACCCGAACAGGTACGCCCCGACTTTGCGCATCTGGATTTCTTCAGCGCCCTCGGTAATCCGGTAGCGGCGGTGGTGGCGAAAGATGTGTTCGAATGGCTTGTGGCGCGAATAGCCGATCCCGCCGTGGACCTGCATCGCCCGGTCGGCAGCATCGCAGACCAACCGGTTTGCGTAATAATTGCACATGCTGATCTTGTCCGAAAGTTGGTGCTCAATTTCCTTATGCGGCAACTGGTCCATCTCCCACGCGGTCTTGTAGATCATCGAGCGCAGCATTTCGCATTGGGTGGCAAGCTCGACCAAGGGAAACTGGATCCCCTGGTTGCGCGCCAGTTCCTGCCCGAACGGCTTACGCTCCCGCGCATACTTAACCGATTCCTCGACGCAGTACGTTGCGGCACCGAGCGAGCTGGCGGCCTGACGGATGCGGTTCTGGTGAACGAAGCTCTGCGCAATCGACAATCCACGCCCTTCTTCGCCAAGCATGGCAGAATCGGGCACCCAGCAGTCTTCGAAATGCATCCGCGGGTGGTCGGTCGGCATGTTGAAGGTCCACATATATTCGTCCACCACCATGCCAGAGTTGTCCGCCGGGACCAGCAGGCAGGTGATCCCTTTGGCCTCGCCGTCCTTGCCCGACGTGCGACAAAACGCAGCGCAATGCGTGGCGACGTGCATGCCCGTAATCCACATCTTGCGCCCGTCGATCCGCCAGCCGGGCACACCATCGCGGATTTCCTGCACCGCGCGGGTTTCCATGAATGTCGCATCCGAGCCGTGATCGGGCTCGGTCAGGCCAAACGCAACGCGGCGCGTTCGCGCGAACCCGCCCAGGATGAATTCCTCCTGCTGTTCGGGCGTACCGAAATGTTCGAACATCGCGACAAAGGGAAAGTTGCCGACGATCGAATGCTCGTTCTGCAGATCGTTATGTAGCCCCAGCCCCATCGCGGCAAAACGGTCGCGGATCACTGCCATCCACAGGTTCGAACCGTCTTGGCCGCCGTACTTCTTGGGTGCGGAAAAACGCCAGTGCCCGGCTTTGTCGGCGCGCATCCCGGCTTCGCGCAGCAGCATCTCCCACTCATGGCGCGGCAGACCCTGGTTCTCGAAATCGGTCCGCGCATATTCGCGGCGATGATCGAAGAAGCGCTCGTTGTCGTCCTGGGCCTGGAGCGGCTTGATCTCGTCCGCGATGAACTTGTCGAGCTCGGCGAGGTAGGCCGTAAGGTCGGCGGGAATTGCAAAGTCCATGTCAGGTTCCTTCCCAGAGCGCCCACGCGGTCGCGAGGGCGGGGTATTTCGGCATGTCGGCGGTCAGTTTGCCCAGCGCCATGCGGCGCAACTGCGATAACAGTCCGGGCGTGGCGAGGCTCGCCCTGCCTGAGAGCAGATCGGCGGACAGCGCGACATCGTTCGCGGTGGGCCGCTGATCAAGTTCGCGGGCGACAATCCCCAACGCATTGCGCGCCACCGCGAGGTCGAACTTGCCGCGCCCGCTGACCAGCGGCTTGATGTCGCTAGACAGCCATTCGGACACCGCGGTCAGAATTTCCGCGCCGCTTGGCTCGCCTTGAGGCTGAGCGGCCTGCTCAATGGCAGGTGGCAGTGGCCGGTCGCGTTCGGCGGCAGGAGCCTGGGTTTCAAGCAGCAGCAGCAGGTCGAGCTCCTGCTCGGATGCGCGTCGCGCCACTACCACTCGCTCGTGCGAACGATCAATCCCGCTGCGCCACATGGCTCCCATTTGCAGGCAGCCCAGCGCCCACCACAGGGTACGGTAAACCAGCCAGAACCGGAACCGCGCCGGCTCGAATGAGACTCCGCCCGCTTCGGCATAGGCCGCTACGAAAGCATCGACAGTGCCCAGCCCAAAGGCCGGGCGATCAGGCCGGGCAAAGCGCCATACGGTCATGCAGCCGAAGGCCAGGTCCTCGTGCGGATCGCCAAGGTGCGCCAGTTCCCAGTCGAGCACGCCGGTCAAGCGACCATGCTCGACCAGCACGTTGCCCAAGCGAAAATCGCCATGGAGCAAATGCGGTGCGGTCGGCGCAGGCAAATTTTCTTCAAGCCAGCAAACCGCCAAAGCCAGGATCGGCCGGTCACCGCCATAACTGAGAAAGCGGGTTTTGAGTTCGGCCAGCGCGGCGGCGGTGTCCATCGTGGGGGCAGGCAGTCCGGCAGCCGGGATGGCATGGATCGCGGCAAGCTCACGCGCAAAGTCAGCCAGCAACGCGCCGGGCTGATCGCCGGCCAGAATGACAGTCGGATCGGGCGTACCCGGCAGGCAGCGCATGATGTAGCCAGAGCCGAGCGCATCGGCGGGTTGCAGTTCGACCAGCACATCGGGCGCAGTCACTCCAGCGGCCCGCGCAGCGCGGATCAAGGCAGCTTCTCCAGCGTGATTGAGCGCGCGGCCGGCCATCATTTCCAGCGTCGGCGCGCGGCGCAGCACGCACGGTGTCTCGTCCGCGCTGAACCGCCAGCTTTCCATATTGGCGCCGCCTGACAAGCGCTCAAGCCCGGTAGGCGCAGGCAGGCCCACCCGAGCGAGCGCGGTTGTCAGTCCGCAGAATAACACGTCAGTCTGGCTGTGGGCCGGGGAAGTGGTCACGCCGCACCCTCCTGCCGGCCCTTGCGCCAGCACGAGCGGTGTTAATTGGGCGATTAAACAAGATCAAGCTGCACGTGCGGACCGCAAAGAAAAGGGGCACCAGGTTGCCCCGGCGCCCCAAATCTTATGCCTGTCGGCGAAGATTACATCTTCGTCGAAGCGTCCGAAGCAGCCTTGGCAGCGGCGTCGCCGGCTTCCTTCACGGAATCCGAAGCAGCGGTGCTAGCCGAAGCAGCAGCGGTCGAGACGGCGTTCGCAGCAGCTGCACCAGCGTCGGCAGCAGCAGTGCCGGCTTCGGCACCCATTGCGGCGGCATCGGTTACGGTGTCGGAAGCGACGACTGCAACGTCATCAGCATCCTTCTTGCAAGCCGAAAGGCTGAGAGCGGCGCTGGCAACAACGGCAGCGAGAATGATCTTGCGCATGAATGTATTCCTTGAACAGCGAGTGGACCACGTACGGTTGCCTGATTTCCAGGCATACCGAACGGAAAGCCAACCAAGACGGTAGACTTCATCGCTCAAATAGTCACCTTCATGCCACGAAGCAAGCGATAGTCGCCGGATCGATTCAAGCCCGCGTGAATCTGCGCTGTTCTGTACCTGCCATGCAAATATGGCAAGTCCATGACCACTGCGGGCAATCACGAATCGCGAGCAAAACGGGGCCTTACAACCGCTCCAAGCACCTGCTAACGTTACGCGATGGACGGCAAGCAGCATCTCTACCTGGTCGACGGATCGGCGTATATTTTCCGCGCTTACCACCGGCTACCGCCATTGACTGACCCGCAGGGCACGCCCGTTGGCGCGGTTTACGGTTACACCACAATGCTGTGGAAGCTGGCTGATGATCTCAACAAGGCTGACGGACCGACCCATCTGGCGGTGATCCTCGACAAGAGTTCGAAGTCGTTTCGCAACGATCTTTATGACAAGTACAAGGCCAACCGCCCGCCTCCGCCCGAAGACCTTGTCCCGCAGTTTCCGCTGATCCGCGATGCGACCCGCGCGTTCTCGCTGCCGCTGATCGAAGAGGACAATGTCGAGGCTGACGACATGATCGCGTCTTACGCCCGCGCCGCCACTGCGCGCGGCTGGGACGTCACCATCGTGTCATCGGACAAGGATTTGATGCAGCTGGTCGGCAAATGCGGCCCAGACGTCGAAGGTGGGGGGGGCGGCTGCGTCGACATGCTCGATACGATGAAGAATGTGCGGATCGATATTCCCGAAGTGATGGAGAAATTCGGCGTTGCCCCCGATCTGGTCGGCGATGTGCTCGCGCTGATGGGCGACGCGGTCGACAACGTCCCCGGCATCCGCGGGATCGGGCCCAAAACCGCGACCAAATTGATCCAGGAATACGGCAACCTCGAAGCCGCGCTCGCCGCTGCGCCAACGATGAAGCCGAGCAAGATGCAGGAAAGCCTGATCGAACAGGCCGATATGGCGCGGCTCAGCCGGATTCTGGTGGCGCTCAAGGAAGATTGCCCGCTGCCCATCGCAATCGACGATTTCAAGCTCGGTGCGATCCCGCCCGATCCCTTGGCCGCGTTCCTGACCAGGCACGGTTTTACCAGCCTTTTGAAGCGGCTGGGCGACGGGCGCGGCAGCCCGGAACGCCGCACCGATCTGCAGCCGTTCAAGGCGGTAGTTGCAGGATCCGTAGCAACGGTCGGCGAGACCTCGCGCCAACCCTTGCCCGAACTGCCACCGATCGACCGCTCGGCTTACGAATGCGTCCAAACCGCAGCAGCACTGCAAAGCTGGGTCGACCGGGCAATGACAGCACGGCTGGTCGCAATCGACACCGAGACGACCGCGCTCGATGCGATGCGGGCGGACCTCGCCGGAGTAAGCCTGGCGCTCGGCGCGGGGGACGCCTGCTACATTCCGCTGGCGCACGGCGGGACCGACATGTTTGCGCAGACCCCCGAGCAGGTACAAATGGCCGATGCGCTGGCGATTCTGAAACCGCTGCTCGAAAGCGATGCGGTACTCAAGATCGGGCAGAACATCAAATACGACATCAACATCCTGGCGCGGCATGGGATCAATATCGCGCCGATCGACGATACCATGGTGATGAGCTTCGATCTCGACGCCGGACGCAGCGAGGACGGGATCGGCGGCGGCCACGGGATGGATGAGCTTTCCACGCGCCATCTTGGCCACACCACGCTGACCTTCAAGGACGTTTGCGGCACCGGCAAAAAACTGATCCGGTTCGGCGAAGTGCCGCTCGACCGGGCGACCGAATACGCCGCCGAGGATGCCGAGGTAACCTGGCGGCTGCACCGCGCGCTCAAACCGCGGCTCAGCGAAGAGGCCGCGACGCGAATTTACCAGCGGGTCGACCGCCCGCTGATCCCGGTGGTCGCGGCGATGGAGCGCGCTGGGGTCAAAGTCGACCGCGAGGCCTTGGCCGGGCTTTCAACCACCTTTGCCGCCGCCATCGCTGCGCTCGAGCAGGAGATTTATCTTGGCGCCGGGCAGACCTTCACCATCGGCAGCCCCAAGCAGCTCGGCGACGTTTTGTTCGACAAGCTTGGTTACAAGGGCGGCAAGAAGGGCAAATCGGGGCAATATTCGACTGACCAATCAGTGCTCGAGCGGCTGGCGGGCGAAGGTGCCGAATTCGCCACCGAAGTGCTCGAATGGCGCCAGCTGTCAAAGCTGCGTTCGACTTATACCGAGGCGCTGCAAGCCGCGATCAACCCGCGCACCGGGCGCGTCCATACCAGCTACAGCCTGGTCGGGGCGCAGACCGGCCGCTTGTCTTCGACCGATCCTAACCTGATGAACATCCCGATCCGCACCGAACTGGGCCGGCAGATCCGCGATGCGTTTGTTGCCGAGCCAGGCAACGTGCTGCTCGCCGCCGATTACAGCCAGATCGAGTTGCGGCTCGCTGCGCACATGGCCGATGTGCCTTCGCTCAAGGACGCATTTGCAGCGGGCGAGGACATCCACGCGCGCACCGCGATGGAAATGTTCGGCGAGGTCAACCGCGATACCCGCGGCCGCGCCAAGACGATCAACTTCGCGATCCTTTACGGCATTTCGCGCTGGGGCCTTGGCGGCCGGCTCGGGGTCTCGTCGGACGAAGCCCAAGCGATGATCGACCGCTATTTCGAACGCTTCCCGGGCATCCGCAACTACATCCACGCAACGCTCGAAGCTGTGCGGGGCTGCGGCTATTCGCGGACGCTGTTTGGCCGCAAGACGTGGTTCC
Organism: Sphingomonadaceae bacterium; assembly: GCA_025359445.1. GTDB lineage: Bacteria > Pseudomonadota > Alphaproteobacteria > Sphingomonadales > Sphingomonadaceae > Novosphingobium. The sequence continues at coordinate 39,158 of JANYGB010000031.1, read as the reverse complement.
CGCGGATCAACTCGCAAAACCCCAACGAGCGTTCCGGCTCGGAACGCGCCGCGATCAATGCCCCGATCCAGGGCACCGCCGCCGATATCATCAAACGCGCGATGGTGCGGATGGTCCCGGCGCTCGAAGCGGCAGGACTGGGCCATGTTCAGATGCTGCTGCAGGTCCACGATGAACTGGTTTTCGAACTGCCCGAAGCCGACGTCGCGGCCGCCAGTGAAGTCATCCGCGCGGTCATGGCCGGGGCCGCCGAGCCGATGGTCAAGCTGGACGTTCCGCTCGGCGTGGAGATCGGCACCGGGGCAAGCTGGGGCGCGGCGCACTAGGTCCTATTTGCGCAAGGTTTTCTGCAGCCAGCCCGCCATATCATCTAGCGGCTGTACGACGACTGGCAGCAAGCCATCTTCCTGCGCAGAGGGTGTCACCCCAACGAATGACCTAGCCCGGCATATGAGAGCAGGCGGACTTTGTGGAGCGCAGCAAACGCCTGCGCAGCTTCGGGTCCAATCATCGAATCGTTCAATCCTTGCAAAATCAAAATCGGTGGTGTTTGCGGCGTGAAGCCATCCGCAACGCCCTTGAGCGAGCGCGCCGTCGACGAACTGCCCAAGCCGCTATCGGGGCCGTCGGCATACCACGCAGCGATAACGGGATCTGCTTCGGCAAAGCTGATGCGACCGTCCTTGTTACTATCGAGCAGCGGGTTCACCCGTTCGCCCGGCCGAAACCCGCGAAACATCCGCACAAAAATATGTGCCAGCACGCCGCCAGATCCCGCATCCGCCCGAGCGATCGCATCTGCATCGAGCGCACCATCAACTGCATAACGCGTCAGATAAGGCTTCCCGATCCGGCCGTATTGCAACTGTGCAACGCGTGCGGGTGCATCCACCACTGGCGCCATGAGCAGTAATGCGCGGACCGAAGGATCGCCAGTTGCAACCGCCAAAGCCACTGTGGTCCCTTCGCTCCAACCGACCAGCCCCAACGGCAACTTGCCTAATGTCGGCTGTTGGCGATCGTAAGCCAACGCGGAGCGACCATCAGCTGCAAAATCGGGTCCGCTGAGTGCATCGAACTTTTCACGGTCAACGGACGTGGGCCCGGTCACATAGCATTTGTTAAAGCGCAGCGATGCGAAGCCAGCGCAGGCCAAGCGCTGCGCGATTTGCTTCATGGGACGCGAGACGACGGCCCCGTCCACTCCCGCGACGGCACCGTCCATGTCGGCGACGTCGGATCCTCCAAAAAGGACCAACATTCCGCGGACCGCGACACCGCGCGGCGGGAGTGATATTTCGCCCGGACTGGAAAATCCAGGCAGCTGCAGGACAACTGCTTTGCGTTGCGGCGTGCAAACCTCTGCCAGCGCCGGCGCTGGCAGAGCAGCTAGAACGCACCCGATGAAAATCCTGAAGAGATTGGACATAGCCGATGCTAACGGCAGGCCGCGCCTTCCGTCAATGCGCACTTGAATCAGAGTCTAGCCAGCCTCTCCCAGAGACTATTTCTAGTGCTTCTTCTCCCTGGTCGAACTGACCATGCCCGGCGCCATAAACCCGATCGGGGTCAGGTTGACCTCGTTGACCCGCTGCTTGAGCTCGCCTTTGATCTTGGCGTATTCGGCCTCCATCTCGGGCGTGACCGTGGCGCGCGAATCCTTGAGCGCTTCGGCGAAATCCTCAGCATTCACCTTTTTGGCATTTGCGCCGTGCTTACGGATCGCGACCAGTCCGGCGCGGCGCACCACGTCTTCAAGGTCAGCCCCGGTGAAGCGTTCGGTCTGGCGAGCGATGTCTTTCAGATCGACATCTTTGGCCATCGGCATCTTCTTGGTGTGGATCCCCAGAATGTGCTCGCGTCCGGCTGCATCGGGCGTGCCGACATAGATCAGTTCGTCGAGCCGCCCCGGACGCAGCAGCGCCGGGTCGATCAAGGTCGGCCGATTGGTCGCGCCGACCAGCACCACGCTGGCAAGTTCCTCCATGCCGTCCATTTCGGCGAGAATGGTGTTGACCACCCGCGAGGTGACCCCCGGTTCGTTGCCGCTTGAGCCGCGCGCCGGGACCAGACTGTCGATCTCGTCGATAAAGATTACGCACGGAGCAACTTGCCGGGCGCGTTGAAACAGCCGGCTGATCTGCTGTTCGCTTTCGCCGTACCACTTCGACAGCAAGTCCGAGCTTTTGATCGAGATGAAATTGGCCTCACTTTCCTTGGCCACCGCTTTGGCCAGCAAGGTCTTGCCGGTGCCCGGCGGGCCAAACAGCAGAAAGCCCTTTGCCGGGCGGATCCCCAGCCGCCGGAACGCCTCGGGGTTCTTGAGCGGCAGTTCGATGCCCTCTTTCAGCTTCAACTGCGCCTCGTCGGCCCCGCCGATGTCAGCCCAGCCGATGTTGGGCACCTCGACCATCACCTCGCGCATCGCCGAAGGCTGGACGCGGCGCAGCGCATTGAGGAAATCCTCGCGCGTGACGGTCAGGTTATCCAGCACTTCGGGCGGGATTGTCTGCGCTTCCAGATCAAGCTGCGGCATGATCCGCCGCACCGCATCCATCGCTGCCTCACGCGCCAAAGCGCCGATATCTGCGCCGACAAAGCCGTGCGTGGTGCGCGCCAGTTCGTCCAGCTCGACATCTGCGGCGAGCGGCATGCCGCGGGTATGAATACCGAGGATTTCGCGGCGGCCTTTCTGATCGGGCACGCCGACCACGATTTCGCGGTCGAAACGCCCGGGGCGGCGCAATGCTTCATCGATCGCGTCGGGGCGATTGGTCGCGGCGATCACCACGATGTTGGTGCCGGTGCTTAGTCCGTCCATCAGGGTGAGGAGCTGCGCCACCAGCCGCTTTTCCGCCTCGCCCGGGGTATTCGAGCGTTTGGGCGCGATTGAGTCGATCTCGTCGATAAACACGATCGAGGGCGATGCCTTGGCGGCCTCCTCGAACACCTCGCGCAAGCGGCGTTCGCTCTCACCATAGGCGCTGCCCATGATCTCGGGGCCATTGATGGTGAAGAAGCTGGCTTCGCTTTCGTTGGCTACTGCGCGCGCCAGCCGGGTTTTGCCGGTGCCCGGCGGCCCGTGCAGCAGCACTCCCTTGGGCGGATCGACCCCCAACCGCGTGAACAATTCGGGATAGCGCAACGGCAGTTCGACCATTTCGCGCAATTGCTGGATCGTATCGCCCATCCCGCCGACGTCGTCGTAGTTGACATCGCCGCGCGAGCCGCGGGCTTCCTCGAATTGCTCGCGCAGTTCGACTTCGGTGTTTTCGTCGATATGGACGATGCCCTTGGGCACGGTGGCAACCACGGTCAGGCGGATCTGGGTCAGTGCGAAAGCCGGGGCATTGAACATCCGCGCGACTTCAGGCGGCATGTCGCGGACCTGCTGCTGGCCGGTGGTGGCGACCAGATCGCCGGCGACCAGCGGCCGCCCGAAGAAATTGCGCTTGAGCGCCTGGCCCGGCCCCTGAAGGCGCATTTCGCGCTGCGCAGGGGCGAACACCACGCGGCTCGCCGGGCGGCTTTCGGCCTTGCTGATCAGCACATGATCGCCCGAGCCGACCTCTGCATTGGCGCGCTGCAGTCCGTCGAGCCGGATCACGTCGAGCCCTTCGTCTTCGGGGTAGGCCAGCATGACCCGCGCGGCAGTGGGCCGCTTGCCCACGATCGCGATCACGTCGCCTTCGGTCACGCCCAGTTCGGACAGCGTGCCTTTGGGCAGACGGGCAAAGCCGTTGCCACTTTCTTCCTGGCGCGCGGCGGCGACCTGAAGCTTGACTGTTTTTTCCTGCACTTCGGCCATTGCGCTGCTGGTCCTTGCCGCTCGGGGTGAAGCGTCAAGCTAGGAACTGGGTGTGCCAATTGCAAATCGGCTCGCGGCGCACCTGCGCGCTGTCGCGCTGAATGAGGACAAAAAAAGGCCGGGTCATTGCTGACCCCCTCCCGGGCAGGGAAGAAAAAAAGGCCGGGTCATTGCTGACCCGGCCTCGGAAAGTTTTGGGAGAGGATGCCTGAAAAGGCACGATCTAAATGTCATTGGTCCTATTATTGTGCAAGTGCGAAAAACTCATTTAATGTTGCATAATTTGCAACTGGTGGCGGGAAACGGTGCGGGACGGCGGAATTTCAGTATAAATCGATCAGTCTTGCCGCGCACGGCAGGGTCAAAAACTAGCTTGGAATGGTCATCTTCGCTGCGGCGCAGCAATTGACTCTCGGCTTCCAGCACGAATCCTGCGGCCGCCATGTCCGCTTTTACCCGCTCGGGATCGATCCGGTGCAGCCGGTCCGCCACTTCGCGCGGGTCGCCGCCTGCGGGGCCCGTATGATCGATGATAACAACATGACCGCCGGTTTTGAGCTGCGTAAACCACGCCGCCAGCACCTTGGGCACTTCGACCCGCGGGAAATGGTATTTCTCTGATTCCCAGTAAAGGTCGTGATAGTTGAGGTTGGTGAAAATGAGGTCAAGCGAGCGCGGCGCAAACTGCATCTGCGGGATCTCGGCGACCATGACATGGAGCTGCGGTACTTTGCCCGCCAGCGGCTCCCACGCTTTGGGATTGTTTTCACCCGGCGGATTGGCAGCAAAGACCATGCCCTTGGGGCCGACCGCGCGGGCCAGCAGCAGCGAATAGTACCCGCTGCCAGCGAAGAAATCGAGCACGGTCTGGCCCGGCTTTACCGCCGCGAAGGCTAGTACCTCGCCAGGCATCCGCCCTGCATCGAGCTTGCGCATATCGTCGCTGCGCAGCGGATCGGCGAGCCACGCGGCATAGGGCGCGGGTTTGGTCACGGTAATTGCCGGCGTGGCGAGCAGCGGCGCGGCCAGCGCGGCGGCACCCAGCAAAGCGAGCGGTAACAGGCGGCGTTTCATGGCAATTCTCCCCGGTTGTACGGCGTCAATCCACCGCGAACCAGGACAAAAAGCCAACGTTATTCGACGAACTGCGCGCAGAAGTTATCGCTCAGTGCGCCAGCAGCAGTGCGGGCCCGGCTGACAGCTCAAGGAAATGCCGGGTCACTCCCCCAAACACGAATTCGCGCAGCCGGGTGTGGCTGTATGCGCCCATCACCAGTAGCTGCGCGCCGAGCCGCGCAACTTCGCCGGCGATCGCATCCTCAACCAATCTGCCCTTGGCAAGTTCGGTCAATTCGGCTTTGATGCCGTGGCAGGCGAGGTAGCGGAGCGGATCGGTCTGCGGAAAGTCGCCCTTGTTCTCGCCGCCCACCGTCAGCACGCGCACATCGTTGCAGGCCTTGAGCAGCGGCATCGCCCCGCGCAGTGCGCGCGCGCCCTGCACGCCGCCATCCCACGCAACGCAGGCAACATCGAGCGGCATCGGCAGCGCCGCCGCATTCAGCACCAGCACCGGGCAACTGGCTTCGATCGCCAATTCACCGGCATAACCGCAGCTACGCGAAACGACGATCAGGTCGGCTAGGCCCGCTGCGGCGAGCATCGCATCGAGCGGCGCACCTTCCATCTTGCACACGTCGAACGGCACATCCCCGTTCGCAAGCTTGCCTTCAAGCGCCCTGCCCAGTGCATCGTCCGCCGCTATCGCCTTTTCCAGCTCATTCGTCGCGACATAGGTGCCACCATAAGGGTTGGTGGTAACGTAAAGATCGAGGGGGGTATCGATCAGCAGGGTCAAGTGCCCTCCGGTGGCCCGCGTGATCGCCAGCGCGGTATCGATTCGGGCGGAGTTTTGGCGGTCTTGACCGGCCTGGACGAGGATCGAACGCATGGTTGCTGCTCCTTCCTGCGTGACCCTGCGCCTGCTCCTCTCACTAGTCCATGATCCAGATCAAATCGCGCCGCCGGGTTGCGCCAGCCCGAACGATAAGCCACTGGCACGGAAACCGGGAACGCAGGAGCAACGTGTGAGCAATGAACAATTTGCAGCGGTGATCTTCGACTTCGGCGGGGTGATCACCGCTTCGCCGTTCGAAGCGTTCAATCGGCTCGAGGAAGAACGCGGCCTACCGCAAGACTTCATTCGCTCGGTCAACACCGCCAACCCGCATGACAACGCATGGGCCAAGTTCGAACGTGCCGAGATCGATGCGCGCGCATTCGACGTCCTGTTTGAAGCCGAAGCCGAAGCGCTGGGCCATCAGCTCGAAGGCCGCGCAGTGCTCGGCGTCTTGTCGGGAAGCATCCGCCCCGCCATGGTCCGCGCGCTCGATCAGCTCGCGGCCGCAGGATTCCGGCTCGCCTGCATCACCAACAATGTACCAAGCGGCCATGGCGCCGGAATGGCCCGCAGCGGCGATGCCAAGGACGCCTACGAGCAAGTGTTCGCGCGGTTCGAAGCGGTAATCGAAAGCTCGAAAGCAGGTGTGCGCAAGCCCGATCCGCGGATTTACCAGATGATGTGCGAACAGCTCGGTCTGGCCCCGGCGAGTTGCGTCTACCTCGATGACCTGGGCATCAACTGCAAGCCTGCCGCCGCGCTGGGCATGGCTGCGATCAAGGTGACCAGCGGCGAACAGGCGCTGGCCGACTTGTCGGCATTGCTGGGAATGGAGTTGGGCTAACCGCTTGCTTGCATTTGGTGCAAGTCTGGCGGCAAATTGTGCAATTGCAGTTAGCTGCGCGTTTCTCTAGCGCCACCTGATTCGCTCGGACCGGAGATTGCATGGCCCAGAAAATCTATCCTTCCGCCGCTGCAGCGCTGGAAGGCCTGCTGCGTAACGATCTGCTGATCGCCTGCGGTGGGTTTGGCCTCTGCGGCATTCCCGAACGCCTGCTGGATGCGGTGCGTGACAGCGGCGTTTCCGGGCTAACCTTTGCCAGCAACAATGCCGGGATCGACAATGAAGGCATCGGCAAGCTGCTGCGCACCAAGCAGGTCAAAAAGATGATCAGTTCGTACGTCGGCGAAAACAAGGAATTCGAGCGCCAGTACCTCTCGGGCGAGCTTGAGGTGGAGTTCAGCCCGCAAGGCACGCTGGCCGAGCGGATGCGCGCGGGCGGCGCTGGCATTCCCGGGTTCTACACCAAAACCGGAGTGGGGACTTTGGTGGCCGAGGGCAAGGAAGTGAAAGCGTTCGGCGGCCCAAATGGAATCGAGGAGGACTACATCCTCGAAGCCGGGATCTTCGCCGATCTCGCGCTGGTCAAAGCGTGGAAAGCGGATGAGACCGGCAACGTGATCTTCCGCAAGACCGCGCGCAATTTCAACGTCCCTGCGGCGCACTGCGGCAAGGTCTGCGTGGTCGAAGTCGAAGAGATTGTTACCGTCGGCACCTTTGACCCGGACTGCATTCACCTGCCGGGCGTTTACGTCCAGCGGCTGGTGGTCGGCAGCCCTTACGACAAGAAGATCGAATTCCGCACCACTCGCACCACGGATGTCGGCTGATGACTAGTCACGATCACATCGCAAAGGGTTGGACCCGCGACCAGATGGCCGCACGCGCCGCGCAGGAATTGCAGGACGGCTATTACGTCAATCTGGGCATCGGCATCCCGACGTTGGTGGCCAACCATGTTCCGCCTGAAATGACGGTAACGCTGCAGAGCGAGAACGGCGTGCTCGGGATTGGGCCGTTCCCCACCGAGGACGAGATCGACGCCGATCTGGTTAATGCCGGCAAGCAGACGATCAGCGAACTGCCGCATTCGGCCTATTTCGACAGTGCGGCGAGCTTCGCAATGATCCGCGGCGGGCATATCGATTTGACTGTGCTCGGCGCGATGGAAGTCGCGGAGAACGGCGACATCGCCAACTGGATGGTCCCGGGCAAGATGATCAAGGGCATGGGCGGGGCGATGGACCTGGTCGCCGGGGTCAAGCAGATCATCGTGGTGATGGAGCACTGCGCCAAGGATGGCAGCCCCAAGTTCATTCCAGCCTGCACCCTGCCGCTGACCGGCAGGAACGTGGTCGATATGGTGATCACTGATCTGGCGGTTTTCCAGCGGGCGGATCACGCCAGCCCGTTCAAGTTGATTGAACTGGCACCCGGGGTCACGGCAGAGGATCTCGCGGCCCAGACTACCGCGCATTACATAACCTGACTTGCCGCGCAGGCTTGCGCGCTCCATCATCTCCCGCAACGGGAGAGACCAATGAACAACGAAGTGTGCCGGCTGACCGGGTGCGAGTTTCCGCTGTTTGCGTTCAGCCATTGCCGCGATGTGGTGGTGGCGGTGAGCAAGGCGGGCGGGTTCGGCGTACTCGGCGCGACGCGCTTCACGCCCGAGCAGCTTGAGGAGGAGCTCGCCTGGATCGACGCGCATATCGATGGTGCGCCGTACGGGGTCGATGTGCTGGTCCCCGAGGTGGTCGATCCGCGGGTCGCCGGGATGGCCGACAACGACGCCCGCGCCTTGGCCATTTCAAACGAACACTGCGCGTTCACCGCCGAACTGCTCGGCCAGTACGGCATCGCGGTGCCGCCAGAGGAGGTGGTCGCGTGGCGCGGACGTTCGGGGATCACGCCGGAAAACGGTTATGCCCTGATGGAGGTGGCGTTCCGCCACCCGATCCGGCTGATCGCCAATGCGCTGGGCATCGCCCCACCCGAGATGATTGCGCAAGGCAAGGCGCGCGGCATCCCGGTCGCGGCCTTGGTCGGGGCCAAGGAGCATGCGCTCCGGCAGGCGGCGGCCGGAGTTGATATCATCGTTGCGCAAGGCACCGAGGCCGGCGGGCATTGCGGTGAGGTTTCGACCTTAGTGCTGATCCCCGAAGTCGTGCGGGCACTGGCCAAGGCAGGACACGATATCCCGGTATTGGCAGCTGGCGGCATCATGACCGGCGGACAAATGGCCGGAATGATGGCGGCGGGCGCGCAAGGCGCGTGGACCGGGTCCGTCTGGCTCGCCACGCCCGAGGCCGAAACCAGCGAAGCCTTCCGCGACAAGATGATCGCGGCGCGCAGCCGTGACACTGTTCGCTCCAGAAGCCGTACTGGAAAGCCCGCGCGTCAGCTCAAGACCGCGTGGCACGAGGCGTGGGACAGCGCTGATGGCCCCGGCGCGCTGCCGATGCCGCTAATGGGCATGGTCTCTGAACCGAGTTTCCAGAAAATCGAAAAGGCGGTACTCGGCGGGAACCAAGCGGCGTTCGAACTCGTTTCGTACTTTGTGGGTCAAGGCGTAGGCCTGATCGATCAGGTTCGATCGGCCCGCGGGGTAGTACAGGAATTTCGCGAGGAATTCGCCGCGGCAGTCTTGGGGCTGATCGCAACGATGGAGTGAACATTTGAGAGTCCGGGCTGCCTTTCGCGAACGCTACCTCGATGTGGTTGGGTCAATTTATCTCTACAATGAATTTCGCGGATATACCTCGCTCGACCGCGTGCTTGAAGCCGTGCGGGTACGCTGCCCGGACGACCGGGTGTTCCAGGACGAAATCGCCAAACACCGCGCCGACGAGCACAAGCATTACGTGATGTTCCGCCGCTGGTTCGAACGGCAGGGGCGGATGCCGCTCAAGGTCGATAGCAGGGTCGGGCATATCGACCGGTTCATCCAGTGGGTGTTCCATTGCTCGATCGAAGAGCTTGATACTGACCATATTCTTGCCAATGCGGACGAGTTTGAGCAGCTGTGCCGGGTGATCATGCTGACCGAGCAACGCGGCTACGCGCAAGTCGAGATCATCCTCAAGAACAAGCTGATCATGTCCGATCCGATTCTCAAGCGGATTTTCCAGATCGTCCACAAGGACGAGCCCGATCATTTCATGCCCTATCAGCGCTGGCTCGAACGGCAGGGTCGGGCCACCGCCAAGTGGAACGAGCGCGCTGCCGACTGGTGCATCCACAAGATCCTGATGCTGGGCAAGCTGCCCGCGCTGTTCCTCGATGCGGGACGCGAGCGGATGGAGCAGTGGCCCGATGAAGCGGGCGCGCTGCCCGCGCATTGACCTCTGCGCGCGGCGCATTAGCGTGGCGCGATGACTTACACGCTGATCACCGCCAACCGGAACTATTCAAGCTGGAGCATGCGCCCATGGGTGCTGATGAAGGCGCTGGAAATCGATTTTACCGACCGGCTCGAACCGTTCGCCAAGCCGGACAATTACGACGACTTCCGGGCATTTTCGCCCACCGGGCAAGTCCCCGTGCTGATCGATGGCGAGCGCCGGATCGCCGATTCGCTGTCAATCGCGCTTTACCTGGCCGAGCGTCATCCGGGGGTCTGGCCTGCTGATGAAGCAGCCCGCGCGTTTGCCCAAAGCGCGGCTTGCGAAATGCACGGCGGCTTCGGTCACTTGCGCAATGATTGCACGATGAACGTTGGCGTTCGCGTCCGGCCCAAGCCGATGAGCCAAGGCTTGCAGCGCAATGTCGGCCGACTGCGCGAGATTTTTGAGGCGGGCTTGTCGCAGTTCGGCGGGCCGTGGCTGGCGGGGGGCGAGTTCAGCGCAGTCGATGCGTTCTACGCCCCAGTCGCCTTCCGCATCCGCACTTACGGGCTCGATGTCGGAGGCGGGCAAGTCTGGGTCGAGCACATCCTCGCCCACCCTGCCATGCTGCAATGGGAAGTCGAGGCCTTGGCCGAGAAATGGCGTGAGACGGGTCACGAGGAAGAGCTGGCGACCACAGGCGTGATTACCGCTGACTACCGGCAGCGCTAAGCCTGTCTCAGCGCTGCAAGCGCAACCTCTGACACTTCGACTACCGGCATTTCCCAAGGATGCGCGGCGAGCAACCGCGCGATGACCGCATCGACCTCTGCCTGCGGGGCTTCGCTAGGAATGTGAATCGTGATCATGAGGGTTGGCGAGATTTCGCGCTGGCCAACCATCCCGCGGGTTGGCTCGGCACCAGCGCCGGGTCGGAATAGCTCCCAACCTGGGGTTACTTCGGCCACCGCCTGATAAGCGCCGAAGTCACCCAGTGGATTGTCACCATCCAGTATGGCGCAGAGGCTGGCCAATCCATCCTCACAATCCAGCGCCGCCATGTCGCCCGCCTGCAGGCGAAAAAGGACTGCGGATGAAACCGGCCAAGCGAGGCGTATCGCCCAGGTTTTTCGGAGCAAAATGTCCGCAGTCATCGCTGTGATTCAGCCCAGCGCCGCCTTAAGATCCTCGACCAGATCGGTCCGCTCCCACGGGAACGTATCGCCGACCGGCCTGCGCCCAAAGTGTCCGTAAGCCGCAGTCTGGCGGTAGATCGCCTTGTTGAGGCCGAGGTGCGTGCGGATCGAGCGCGGGGTCAGTCCGCCGAGCTTAGCGATGCTCATGATCGCCGCCTCGATGGCGTCGTCACCAACGGTGCCGGTGTCGTGCGTATCGACATACAGCGACAGCGGCTTCGACACCCCGATCGCATAGGCGAGCTGGATCGTGCAGCGCGTAGCCAGGCCCGCCGCCACGATATTCTTGGCCAGATAGCGCGAGATATAAGCGGCCGAGCGATCGACCTTGGTCGGGTCCTTGCCCGAAAACGCGCCGCCGCCGTGCGGTGCTGCGCCGCCGTAGGTATCGACGATGATCTTGCGTCCGGTCAGGCCAGCGTCGCCGTCGGGGCCGCCGATCTCGAAGCTGCCGGTCGGGTTGATGTGATATTCGGTCTCGCGCAGCAGCACGTGCGGAATCACATCGGCGATCACGCGGCGGACATAGGCATGAAGCTCGGCTTCCTTTTCGCCTTCGTCATAACCGGCGGCATGTTGGGTCGAGACCACCACAGCGGTTGCGGCGACCGGCAAGCTGCCTTCATAGCGCAGGGTCACCTGGCTCTTGGCGTCGGGTTCAAGGAACGGGGCCGCGCCCGAGTGACGGTCGGCGGCCATGCGTTCAAGGATCTTGTGGCTGTAATACAGCGTGGCGGGCATCAGGTCGGGGGTTTCGTCGGTGGCGTATCCGAACATGATCCCTTGGTCGCCCGCACCTTCATCCTTGTTGCTCCCGGCGTCGACGCCTTGCGCGATATGCGCCGACTGGCCGTGGAGCTTGTTCAGGAACGTGAACTGTTCCCAATGGAATCCATCCTGTTCATAGCCGATGTCCTTGACCGTCTCGCGCACCGTGGCCTCGACCCGTTCAGGAATGCCCGGTGCCCATTCACCGTCTTCGTAGATCCCCCGCCCGCGAATTTCGCCGGCAAGGACGACCAATTGAGTGGTGCACAGCGTTTCGCATGCGATGCGGGCTTCGTCGTCTATGCTCAAAAACAGATCGACGATCGAATCCGAGATCTGGTCGGCGACCTTGTCGGGGTGGCCCTCGGAAACGCTTTCGGAAGTGAACAGGTACGAGTTGCGCATTGGGAATCCGATATAAAGAAAGCTTTATGTCCCGCGCTCTAACCTCGTCTGGGGCGCAGTGCAACCAGTGACGCGGCAAGAAGAAGCATCGCCCAGCCAAGTGACAGTATGTTGCCTAGCCGGGCGAACAAGGTCGGTTCATGCGCCTGAGGAATCAGGCCGAGCAACACCCCGGCAGAGTGTAGCGGGACCGACTGGCGCACCACGCCGTTCGCATCGATCACCGCGCTGATCCCCGTGGTGGTCGAGCGCAGTACCGGCACGCCTTCCTCAAGCGCGCGCATCCGCGCTTGCGCGAGGTGCTGAGGCGGACCCCAGGAACCGAACCAGCCGTCGTTGCTGGGATTGAACAAGTAATCGGGGCGGTGCGCAGCGTCGATCACGTGGCCGGGAAAGACGATTTCATAGCAAATCTGCACCCCGGCCTTGCCGAACTTGCCCAGATCGAGCGTCTCCGGTCCCGGCCCCGGTAAGAAATCAAAGTCTCCCGGAACGAGCCGGTTCAGCCCCAGCGGAGTAAGCCAGGCGCGCAGTGGCAAATACTCGCCGTACGGCACCAGATGGGCCTTGGCGTAGCTCGCAGTCAGTGCGCCACCGCCGTCAATCGCGGTTACTGCGTTGCGTGCGCCATAGGCCCGGCCACCGCGCAGTTCAAGATCGACTGTACCGGTCAGCAGCAGCCTTGCCGGACCCACGACCTTGCCCAGCCGTGCCCGCGCTAGCGCCGGGTCAGCGCCAAACGTGTCGAGGTAGTAATCGGCTGGATAGCCGCTGCGGAGGTAATCCGAGACACCCGATTCAGGCCACAGCAGCAGCGCCCCCGGCCCTGCTGCTGTGGGCGGAACCAGCGTAGCCAATCGTGTGAAATTGTCCGGGAACCTGCCCGGATCGTTGATTTGGTCTTGCGCAATGTTTGGCTGGATCAGCGCGAAAGGCACCGCGCTTGAAGGCCCTCTGGCGGGCGGCAGCAGCGTTGGGCCAAGCTGGACCAGCAGCGGCAGCGCCAGCAAGACCAGCGCGCGACGATCGGTGCGGTAGCGCCCAAGGCCAATTTGCCACAGCCCCGCAAGCACTATCGCGAGCCCTGACAACGCAAACGTCCCCAGCCACGGCAATGCTCGCGCCGCCCCGGGTTGCTCGAACGGACCGACCAATACCGCACCCAGCGGGTTCCATGGAAAACCAGTAAAAACCCAGCTGCGCAGCCATTCGGCCACGATCCAGCTTCCCGCCAGTGCCAAGACCAGCGCGGCGTCGCTGGCGCGGGCGTGCCATGCGGCAAGGGTTGCCAGCGCCGGGTAGACTGCAAGGTAGCACGCGACCAGAACGACCGCGAGCCACCCGAGCCACACCGGCATGGCGGATTGATAGGTAAACGCGGTGGCAATCCAGTTGAGGCCAATTGCAAATTGGCCGAGGCCTAAGCACCAGCCGAGCAGCAGCGCCTGTTTGCGCGTAGGCGCAGCCTGCAGCAGTGGGATCAGCGCGGCGCAGGCTATCAAGGTCAGCGGCCACAGCGCCCAAGGTTCAAAGCCAAACGCAGAGACGGCGCCAAGCAGCAGCGCCGTCAACCGTGGGTGTTTCACCGCAAGATCAGTCAGGCGGGGCAAGTCAGAGTCTGTCCTGTGCCGCCCGGATCAGTTAACCGTTTCGAGCGTCTCGCCGGCATCGCCTTCGAGCGGCTTTTTGCGCGGACGGCCGCGACGCGGCTTGGCTGCTTCTTCGGGCGGTTCGGCAGCGCGGCTGGCCGCAATGGCCGGGGGCAGCATGGCGGGATCGAGCCCGGCCGGTTCGAACCCAGCGTCGTCACTCTCATCCTGCGCCGGACGATTGACCCGGCGCGGTTTCAGCCCGCCGCGATTGCGATCACGTACGAACGGGTTGGCCGGCGGCTCATAAGGATTGGGCTGGGCATCCTGCTCGCCAGCCTTACCAGCATCAGTATCGGCTCCTTGCGGGGCCTCATCGTCGCGATTGCTGTCACGCGGCGTTTGAACGGCTTGCTCTTGCGGCATCTGGCGCGGACGGTCTTCGCGCGGTCCGCGTTCGTAGCTCGGTTGGTTGAAGGTCGGGAAATCGCTGTCGAGCGAGAAGTCCGAACCGTCGTCGCCGTCTTCGCCTGCGCCTTCAAAGCGCTCGCCCGGCCGGGCGCGCTGTTCATCGGTGCGAACCCTGCTATCGGCAGTCACACGAAAATAGTGATCGGCGAACTGCAGATAATATTCGGCCTGGACGCGGTCCCCGTTGAGGTGTGCGTCCTGTGCCAGCTTGCGGTATTTTTCGAGCAACTGGGGGGCATTGCCGCGTGCCCGGCTATCGATCCGGTTGAGCTGCTGGCCACCACCGCCACTTCCACCGCCTGGCCGGTTACCCCGGCCGCGACGACGGTTGTTATTGTTGTTGCTGTTGTTGTTACCGCGATTATTATTGCTGTTATTATTCAAGGGGTAAGTTTCCCTAATCCGTCAACCTGGCCGAAATCCCGGCTGCATGGCTGCTTGGGCCCAGTGCCACGGGCGCCAAATGCGCATCGTGGGTCCGACATCTGCTGAACCGCGCGGCGAAATTGCCGCCTGAGTGCAAATGCTGGAGTAGGCCTGCGGGTCTCACTAGGTGTGGAGGACCGGCGCTGGCTTGCAGCCGATTTAGGGGCTGGCAAGCAGCTTGCCAAGCGAATTCTTAAGCTCGAGCGCACGCGGCCTCCCGCCAAGGTCTTGGTGCAGCGCTGCGACCAGCCCAGACTGCGCGGCCAGCGCCGTTACAGCCTCGGCTTGGCTCGAGCCAATTTCGACCATGGCGATCCCGGCAGGAGCGAGCAGCCCGGGCAATTGCGGGAGCAGCACGCGGTAATCAGCCAGCCCGTCGGGCCCGGCGAACAGCGCTTGCGCGGGTTCGAACGCGCGCACCGACGCGGGCAGCTCGGCAGTGTCTTCGACATAGGGCGGGTTGGCGAGGATCAAGTCAAACGTGCCAAGCCCGTCGCTCCAGCCCGGCTGCGTCCAGTCGCCAAGGTGCAATTGCGCCCGGTCTGCCAAGCCCAGCGCGCGGGCATTGCCGGTGGCGACGCTCAGCGCCGCGACCGAGCGATCGATCCCCAGCCCCTCAGCTTCAGGCAATTCGCTCAGCAGCGCGAGCAGCAGCGCGCCCGATCCGGTGCCAAGGTCAAGCACCCGCCGCGCATCGGGCCGGGCCAGCAAAGCCGCCTCAACCAGCACCTCGCTGTCGCCGCGCGGGATCAGCACGTCAGACGTGACGCGAAAGCCCAACCCGAAGAATTCCTGATAGCCGCGGATATAGGCGACCGGCTCGTGCGCCGCGCGCCGCGCGATCAGCTTGGCATATTCCCCGGGTGCGGGGTCTTGCATCCGGCGCAGAAACATCTCCGAACGCGTGCAGTCGAGCGCTTCGGCCATCAGCAGTTCGGCATCGAGCCGGGCGGTATCGGTGCCTTGACCCAGCTCGATGGTCGCGGCGCGGATGGCGTCGGCAACGGTTTGGACGCTCACCTCACTCACCCAGCGCGGCGAGCCGCTTGGCCTGATCCTCGGCAATCAGCGCGTCGATCAGTTCGCCAAGGCCGGTGCCTTCGAGCACTTCGGGCAAGCGGTGCAGCGTCAGGTTGATCCGGTGATCGGTGACGCGCCCCTGGGGGAAATTGTACGTGCGGATGCGTTCCGAACGGTCACCCGAGCCGACCATTGCCTTGCGCGCCTCGGCCTCGGCGCCGTGCGCTTCGGCGCGTTTGAGATCGTAGAGCCGCGTGCGCAGCACCTGCATCGCCTTGGCCTTGTTCTTGTGCTGGCTGCGCTGGTCCTGCTGGATCACGACGAGGCCGGTGGGCAAGTGCGTGAGCCGCACGGCGCTGTCGGTGGTGTTGACGTGCTGCCCGCCTGCGCCCGAAGCCCGGTAGATATCGATTTTGAGGTCCCCATCGGCGATCTCGACATCGACCTCGTCGGGCTCGGGCAGCACCGCCACGGTCGCCGCCGAGGTGTGAATGCGCCCGCCGCTTTCGGTCACCGGCACGCGCTGGACCCGGTGGACGCCGCTTTCGAACTTGAGCTTGGCGAACACCCCGTTGCCCTGGATGTTGGCGACCACTTCCTTGAAGCCGCCGATGTCCGAGACGTTGGCGCTGATCATCTCGATCCGCCAGCCCTGCTCAGCCGCGTATTTCTCGTACATCCGGTACAGATCGGCCGCGAACAGCGCCGCCTCGTCACCCCCGGTCCCGCCGCGAATTTCGAGCATTGCGGGGCGCGCGTCAGCCGAATCGCGCGGCAGCATGGCAACCGCGAGGGCGTGTTCGGCCTTAGGCAGCTCGGTCTTGAGCCGCTCGACTTCCTCGGCAGCCATGGCGCGCATATCAGGATCGGGATCGGTGATTGCGGACAGCACGGTCAGCTCCCCGCGCATTTCGCGCACAGCTTCAGCAGCCTTGGCGACAGGTTCCAGCTCGGAATAATCGCGGCTCGCGGCGACGAAGTCCGCACCCTCCAGCTTACCCGACGCCATGCGCGCTTCGAGTTCAGCAAAGCGCTCGGTGAGTTGCGCGAGACGGGTGTCTGAGATGGTCACTTCCGTCGGACCAAATGAATGGACCTCGGAAATTCGGGGTTTGGATCGGTGATGACGAAATGTTGGCTGAGTGCGTCCTTAATTCTCTTCCTGACTGGCTCAGGCGAAGTCTCGGCAACATTGATATCTCTGATCAGAAGGACACCGATCTCTCCGTCGGATGATCCAACATCGAGAAGGCGCGGAATCATCGCCTTCTTTGCCTTCTCGAACCGATTTTTTGGAGATCCGCGATAAGCGAGCTCGGCACCTACTCCCGCGCGCCTCAAGATATAAAAAACTTCTAGCGCGAGAGCCTCGGCCAAATCTCCTCTCGGGACTAAGGCGATTTCAACATCTTGTTGCGTTGGAACTTCACCCACCAACATAGCCAGCCGCTCGATCCCCGCAGCCCAACCCACCGCTGGCGTCGGCGGTCCGCCCAAACTCTCCACTAACCCGTCATAACGCCCGCCGCCAAGCACTGTCCCTTGCGCACCAAGCCGGTCGGTGACGAATTCGAACGCGGTGTGGCGGTAGTAGTCTAGGCCTCGGACTAAACTCGGCGCGCGGGTCCAGGTGACACCTGCGGCATCGAGCCCCGAAGTCACCGCGCCAAAAAAGTCCTGCGCCTCCCCGCTCAGGAAATCGTCGATCTTCGGCGCATCGGCCACGAACGCCTTGTCGCGCGGGTCTTTGCTGTCGAGGATGCGCAGCGGGTTGCGTTCGAGGCGCTCTTGCGAGTCTTCGGAAAGCTGGCCCTGCACTGCGCGGAAGTAGTCGATCAGCGCCAGTCGCCATGCCTCGCGGCTCGCGCCGTCGCCAAGGGTGTTGAGCATCAGCGTCACACCATCGGCGATGCCCAGTTCCTTGAGCAACTGATCGGCCAGCACCAGCAGCTCCACATCCGCCTGCGGCTCTGGAGCCCCGATAATCTCGGCGTCCAGTTGGTGGAACTGGCGATAGCGCCCCTTTTGCGGGCGCTCGTAGCGGAACAATGGCCCGTGGGTAGCGACCTTCAAGGGCGCGTGCTGCTGCCAACCGTTGGTCAGGTAAGCCCGCGCAATCCCCGCAGTGAACTCCGGCCGCAGGGTCAGCGATTCGCCGCCGCGGTCCTCAAAGCTGTACATCTCCTTGGAGACAACATCGGTGGTCTCGCCGATGGAGCGACTGAACACTTCGGTCTTTTCGAATACCGGCATTTCGATCCGGCGAAAGCGGTAAAGCTTGCGCACCCGCTCGAACGTTTCGACCACATGCGCGAAAGCCTCTGCCTCGGCGCCGAAGATGTCCTGGGTTCCCCTGATGGCTTGCGGTGTGCTCATGCCTGCCGCGCTTAGTCTGCCTTTTTCTTCAGGTGAAGCGGATTTGGGGGTTCACCCGAAGAACCGACGATGTTCCGCAAACCGGCGAAGCCGCTCAATCCCATTGACGCCGCGCCCGATTGTCCAAGAAAGCCTGCGGCGCTTAGCGACATCTTCGGGTCTTCGGGTGACCAACCTCCATCGACCAGCGTAGTTGCATCACCGCGCGTGAAGCTGCACAAACCGGCCATGAACAAGATAACAGGGTCGCTCCTCTCCGCCGTCGCGCTCGCGCTTGCCGCGCCTTTCATTGTTGCCGCCAATTCCGCGCCGATCGCCGTGCCGCTGTCGCACGACGTGCGCGATGCGGCCGATGTGCCGTATCCGGGTGGCACGCTGGGCCTGAGCATCGACGCGACCGATGTAACGCGCGGAATTTACCGCGTGACCGAGACGATCCCAGTCGCCGCTGGCACGCAGGAATTGACGCTGTTGTTCCCGCAGTGGCTGCCCGGCAACCACGGTCCGCGCGGGACGCTCGCCGAGCTGGTCGCGGTGACCTTCGAGGCGGGCGGCAAGACGCTCGAATGGAAGCGCGATCCGATCGAGGTCAATGCCTTCCACATCTCGCTGCCCCCCGGTACCCGCGAAGTGACCGCCAAGTTCATCCACACTTCGCCGCTGCAAATCGCCGAGGGACGGATCACCATGACCCCGGCGATGCTCAACCTGCAGTGGGAGAAGATGAGCCTCTATCCGGCCGGGCATTATGTCCGCCAGATCCGGATCAAGCCCACGGTCAAGCTGCCGACAGGGTGGACCGCCGCGACCGCGCTTGATGGGGTTTCGCAAAGTGGAACGAGCTGGAGCTGGGCCGAAACCAGTTACGAAACGTTGGTCGATTCGCCGATCTTCGCCGGGGCTAATTTCCGCAAATGGGACTTGGGCAACCGGGTGACGCTTAACGCCGTGGCGGACAAACCAGCGCAATTGGCAGCCACGCCCGAACAAATCACCCAATACCGCGATATGGTGACCGAGGCGAAGCTCGCTTTCGGGGCGCTGCATTTCGATCATTACGAGCTGCTGCTCGCGGTGTCGGACAAGATCGGCGGGATCGGGCTTGAGCATCATCGCTCGAGCGAGAACCAGCTCGATCCCGACAGCTTCACCGCTTGGGACAAGAACGAGTTCGATCGCGGGCTGCTGCCGCACGAATTCAGCCACTCGTGGTCAGGCAAGTTCCGCCGCCCGGCGCGGCTGTGGACCCCCGATTACCGCCAGCCGATGCAGGGTGATCTGCTGTGGGCCTATGAGGGGCAGGACCAGTTCTGGGGGCTGGTGATCGCGGCGCGCTCTGGCTTGCAAAGCAAGGACATGGTGCTGGGGCAGTTCGCCAATTATGCGGGAAATTATTCGGTGCAGCCCGGGCGGCAGTGGCGATCAGTTGAGGATACCGGCAGCGATCCAGTGTTCGCCGGGCGCAAGCCCAAGCCCTTTGCGTCGCTATCGCGCGGCGAGGATTACTACACCGAAGGCGCGCTGATCTGGCTTGAAGCCGACCAGCTGATCCGCGCCCGCACCGGCGGCAAGAAGAGCATCGACGATTTCGCCAAGCTGTTCTTCGGAATGCGCGATGGCGATTGGGGTGAGCTGACGTTCGAGATGGCCGATGTGGTGGCGGCGCTGAACGCGGTGACCCCACACGACTGGCAGGGCTTCCTCGATACGCGGCTCAACCATCCAGCCCAGCCAGCCCCGCTTGGCGGGATTACGGCGGGCGGGTATCAGTTGGTCTGGAAGGACGAACCCAACCCCTATGACAAGGCCCGGATGACCGACGCCAAGGCACTGTCGCTGATCTATTCGATCGGGTTGACGATCGACAAAGACGCCAAAGTCACCGCCACCCAGTGGGACAGCCCGGCGTTCAACGCGGGCGTGGTTCCGGGCGCGAAGATCCTCGCGGTTAACGGTGTCACTTACGACATGGACGCGATCAAGGCAGCGATCACGGCGGCCAAGGACGGCGCGCCGCTGGTGCTGCTGATCCAGCGCGGTGATCGGTTTGAAAGCGTGACGGTGACCTGGCGCGGGGGCCTGCGCTATCCGTGGCTTGAGCGCGCCGCACCGGGCAAGGCTCCGGCCGGGCTCGACTTGCTGCTCGCCCCGCGCCGTCCGAACGCGAAGATGCCCAAGCCGGCCAAGCGGCCTGCCGACAAATGACCCGCAAGATCGCCCCGCCCTCCACTGCGCCGCTCGCCGGGCTGGGTTCGCGCCTCGCGCCGCCGCGGTTCGTGCTGTTCGTGGCGGTAATGGCGGGGGTGGCGGTGGGCTGGCATTTGCTCAAGCACAACAGCTGGAGCGATGCGCTGGTGATCGGTTTCAACCTTGCAGTGCTGGCCTTTGGGGTGTCACTTTGGCCGCTGACTCGCGATCACAATGCCGCAGAGATGCGCCGTCATGCTGCCGATAACGACGCCAACCGCGGCTGGGTGCTGCTGATCACCTCGGCGGTCACTCTGACCATGATGCTGGCGATGGTTTACGAATTGCCCGACGCGCAAAAGCACGACAGCTGGGCAATGATCAAGCTGATCTCGACCCTCGCGCTGGGCTGGCTGTTCAGCAACCTGACCTTTGCGCTGCATTATGCGCACATGTTCTATGGCGCGGGCGATACCCCGGCCAAGGATCAGGGCGGCCTCGATTTCCCCGGCACCAAAGAGCCCGATTACTGGGACTTCATCTACTTCTCGTTCACTGCGGGCATGAGCTTTGCCGCGAGCGACGTGAATGTCACCAGCGGCGCGGTGCGGCGGGTCTTGGTGGTGCAGTGTCTGCTCGCTTTTATCTTCAATATCGGCGCCTTGGCCTTTTCGATCAACGTCTTGGCAGGTGCGTCCGGCTGATCGCCGCAAGCGTGTTGCGGTGCAGCAATTTGGACACTAAGGGCCCCGCCATGCGCATTGAAATGATTCCCGTGGGGGACAACCCGCCCGAAAGCCTCAACGTCGTGATCGAGGTTCCGCTCGGCGGCGAGCCGGTCAAATACGAATTCGACAAAGCCTCGGGCGCGCTGTTTGTTGACCGCATCCTGCATACCCCGATGCGTTATCCGGCCAATTACGGCTTCATCCCGCACACCTTGTCGGACGATGGCGACCCGCTGGACGCGCTGGTCATCGCCCGCTCGCCGTTTGTCCCCGGCTGCGTGGTGCGCGCCCGCCCGATCGGGGTGCTTAACCTTACCGACGAGCACGGCGGCGATGAAAAGCTGATCTGCGTGCCGGTCGATTCTACCTTCCCGTATTATTCGGACATCGGCGAGCAGAAGGACCTGCCTTCAATCGTGCTCCAACAGATTGAGCACTTCTTCACTCATTACAAGGATCTGGAACCCGAGAAATGGGTGCGGGTCGGCAAGTGGGGCGACGCCGAAGATGCCAAGCGCGTCGTGCTCGAATGCATCGCGCGGTATGACGCCAGCAACAACGGCTAGTCCCCTGCGATCATCATCCCGTCGATGCGGATCGTCGGCACGTTGACGCTGCGGTACCATTCCAGATCATTGGCCGGGGTCAGCGCGGCGAACATCTCAATCAGGTTGCCCGCAATCGTAAACTCGGCAACCGGGCCGGCGATCTCGCCGTGCACGATGCGGAAGCCCGATGCGCCGCGGCTGTAATCGCCGGTGATTGCGTTGACGCCCTGCCCGATCAGTTCGGTTACCAGCACACCTTCTTCAATGTCGGCGATCAGTTCGGCCACGCTCAGCGATCCGGCGGCGAGGTGAATGTTGCTCGGCGACACGCCCGGCGAGCCGCCCGCACCGCGCACGGCATGCCCGGTGGGCGCACTGCCCAGTTGGCGGGCGGCGGCGCTGTCCATCAGCCAGCCGGTCAGGCGGCCTTCGCGGACCAGATCGCGTGGCGTGGTGGGCAGGCCTTCGCCGTCGAACCGGCGCGAGGCTAGCCCGCGTTGTCGGTGCGGATCGTCGGTAATAGTGATCCCGGGGGCAAAGATCTGCGCCAGATCCTTACCAAGCAGAAAGCTGGCGCGCCGCGCAATCGCATTGCCGCTGATTGCCCCGCTCAGGTGCCCGATCAGCGAGCCGCCGACGCGCGGATCAAACACCACGGGCATGGTCCCGCTTTTGAGCTTTCCGGGATTCAGCCGCCCGACCGCGCGCTCGCCGGCCTGCTGGCCGATTTCTTCTGGCGTGGGCAAATCGGCCAGATGGTGCGCCATGCGGTAAGCATAGTCGCGCTGCATGCCCGAGCCTTCGCCCGCGATTACCGAGGCGCTCAGCTGGCGGCTGGTTCCGCCGAACGATCCGGCAAACCCGCCGCTGGTCACCAGCGCAAAGCTGCGCGTGCCCGCACTGGCACCGCCGCCTTCGCTGTTGGTCACGCCAGGAACAGCGCGCGCTGCGTCTTCACAAGCTGCGGCAAGTTCACGCAAGGCGGCCGGGCCGAGTTCGGCGGTATCGCTCACATCGAGCGAGGCGAACGGACCCTTGGTGAGCAATTCAGCGGGAGCCAATCCGGCATAAGCGTCTTCGGGCGCAAGCCGCGCCATTGCTACCGCGCGCTCTGCCAGTTCGGCCAGCGCTGCATCGCTGAAATCGCTCGATCCGATCGAGGCTGATCGCCGCCCCACAAATACGCGCAGATCGAGGTGTTCGCTTTCCGATCGCTCGACATCTTCAAGCTGGCCGAGCCTGACCTGCACCCCTTCGGACGACTGGCCCGCAACCACCGCATCGGCAGCTTCGGCCCCGGCGCGGCGGGCGATATCGATCAGCGCGGCGGCGCGGTCCTGGGCAGCTTGGGGACTTAACATGGGAACAAGGTCACTCCGGCGGCAGAAGCGGCCGATCTAGTGACGCAGTGGGCAATGCGCAATCAGCCGACTGCTATCCTCCGAAAGTGAGGGCGAGCCCTTTAAACAGTCCGGTGACAAGGAACGGCAGTCCGATCGCGAAAGTCCACAGCAACATCAGGTCGCGGCGGAACCACGGTCTGAACTGGGGGTCTGCGGCTTGGGCATCGCTCAGCCGGTTCCAGCGTTTTTCGAAATTGCGGCAGGCCGGGATGATCGCCGCGACCAGGATGACCAGCGCGAAGTACGGCAGCAGCGAGCCGCCTTTACTGGCGAGCGAACCCATCGTGACGAAGATTTGCAGCGCGGTATAAACCAGCAGCGCGTAGGCGATATTGTCGCTCATCCGCTTGCGATAATCGACCATGGCGCGAGGCTTGCTGGTCGCAGCAGTCTTGCCCGAAATCACATCCCATGCTTTTGCCATGATGCAGCCTCTTCCGTTTTTATTTTTATGGGGCGGAGTAAAACACGCGGCCGCCCAATCGGCAAGCCCTGTTAAACATTGTTCCGCATTGTGCCCGGCGCCCCACATGCAACAAACCTGCCAGTCCACCGCAAGCACGCTTGCCCCGCTTCCAATCCCGACTTACATCGCCCTGTTATGAGCCAAGCAAATGCAGCCCCCGCCCCCGTTATCAGCGCCTCGCAGCCGATCCCGCAAGGCGGGCTCGAAGTGATCTCGATCGCCAAGAGTTACGACAAGCGCGCGGTGCTGAGCGACATTTCGCTGTCGGTGGGCAAAGGCGAAGTTTTGGGACTGCTGGGCCCCAACGGTGCGGGCAAGACCACCTGTTTCTATTCGATCATGGGGTTGGTGCGGCCCGATTCGGGCCGGATCCTGATGGACGGGGTCGATGTCACCAAACTGCCGATGTACCGCCGCGCGATCCTCGGACTTGGCTACTTGCCGCAGGAAACCTCGATCTTTCGCGGGCTGACGGTTGAACAGAACATCAGCGCGGTACTCGAACTGGTCGAGCCCGATAAGGTCACCCGCGCCACCGAGCTGGAGCGGCTGCTTGACGAATTCGGGCTGCAACGCCTGCGCACTAGCGCGGCGATGGCTTTGTCGGGCGGTGAACGCCGCCGCTGCGAGATTGCCCGCGCGCTCGCCGCACGGCCCTCGATCATGCTGCTCGATGAGCCGTTCGCCGGGATCGACCCGCTGTCGATCAGCGACATCCGCGATCTGGTCAAAGACCTCGCCCGGCGCGGGATCGGGGTGCTGATCACCGATCACAACGTCCGCGAAACGCTCGAGATCGTTGACCGGGCCTGCATCATCTACGGCGGCCAGGTGCTGTTCGCGGGCAGCCCCGAAGACCTCGTCAAGGACGAGAACGTGCGGCGGCTCTATCTGGGCGAAGAGTTTACGCTGTGATGCTTCGACAGGCTCAGCATGAGCGGAGTGGGGTAGAACGCGTAATCCCACCGATCCCGCTCAGCCTGAGCCTGTCGAAGGCCGCGCGCAACGGTTGATTTGAATGGCCATCGGCCCGCGCCTTGACCTGAGACAAAGCCAATCGCTGGTAATGACGCCGCAATTGCAGCAGGCGATCAAGCTGCTGGCGCTGTCCAACCTCGAGATCGAGGCGTTCATCGGCGATGCGCTCGATGCCAACCCGCTGCTCGAAGTGGGCGAGGCTGCGGCTGATCTGCCGGACCTGCCCGGCGATCCCGATTTGCGCCGCACCACGCTCGAAAGTTCGCCGGTCGATCAGCTGATCGGCGAAGGCCGCGCCGAGGACGACCGCCCGCTCGACCTTGATCGCGCCGCGCTTGACCGTGACCGCGACACCGGGGACGGCGAATGGGGCAGCGACTTGCGCGTGGCCAGCGGCGAGGCTGGCCCCGGCATCGACGAGCGCGCCGACAGCGAAAAAACGCTCGCCGAACACCTCCACAGCCAGCTTGGCGCGGTGGTGCGCGATCCCGCCCAGGCCTTCATCGCGCGGCACCTGATCGATCAGCTCGACGAGGCGGGATACCTGCAGGAGGACCTGCGCGAGATTGCCAGCGGGATCGGGGTCAGTATGGGCGAAGCCGAGGCAGCGCTAACGCTGCTCCAGACGCTCGACCCGACCGGCGTGGCTGCGCGTTCACTCGGCGAATGCCTCGCGCTGCAAGCCCGCGAGGCTGACCGTTATGATCCGTGCATGGCTAAGCTGCTCGACAACCTCGACCTCTTGGCGCGTGGCGAGCTCGCCCGATTGAAGCGGATGTGCAACGTCGATGACGAAGATTTCGCCGAGATGTTGGCCGAGCTGCGCGGGTATGATCCCAAGCCGGGGCTGTGCTTTGCCCGCGGCGGGGGCGAGCCGGTCACCCCCGATGTGCTGATCGCCGCGAGCGCTGACGGTGCCGGCTGGGACGTCGCGCTAAACCAGACCACCCTGCCCAAGCTGATCATCAACCGCAGCTACTACGTGGAGATGCGGCAAGCCTGCGAAGACAAGACCGCGCGCGGCTGGCTGTCTGACAAGCTCGCCGATGCCAGCTGGCTGGTCAAAGCGCTCGACCAGCGCGCCAAGACGATCCTCAAGGTGGCGAGCGAGCTGGTCAAACAGCAGGACGCGTTCTTCCGCCACGGCGTTTCGCAATTGAAGCCGCTCACCCTGCGCACCGTCGCCGATGCGATCAAAATGCATGAAAGCACCGTCAGCCGCGTCACCTCGAACAAATACCTGACCTGCGAGCGCGGGACCTTCGAGCTCAAATACTTCTTCACCTCGGGGGTCGGCGCGGTGGATGGCGAAGGCGGTGCCTCGGCCTCGGCGGTCAAGGCGGCGATCAAGACGCTGATCGATGCCGAGGATGCGAAAGCGATCCTGTCGGATGATACTTTGGTCGATTTGCTAGGGGCCAAAGGCTTCGACCTTGCCCGGCGCACCGTCGCCAAATACCGCGAGGCAATCGGCCTTGGCTCTTCGGTGCAACGGCGGCGGCAAAAGACGCTTGCCGGGGTGCGCTAACGGGTGCTGTAAATTGTATTGCCGGTCAGCCGATTGCTGTTAGCCTTTGGCGATTGACTTTGGGCCGCATGGTTTGTGGGGGGACTTTCGATTGACCGTGAATGAGACTGCGGCCGGCGTGCACGGCGAGACTGTTCCCATCGCATCCGGCGCGGGCGCGACCATCGATCATGCGTTCTTCGGTCACCCGCGCGGACTTGGTTTCCTGGCCGGAACCGAGCTGTGGGAACGGTTCAGCTTCTACTCGATGCAGTCGCTGCTGATGCTGTACATGACCAAATACCTGCTGCTGCCGCAAAATTCGGGCAAAGTGGCGGGGCTCGGCATTTATCGCAGCGTGCTTGAGCGGATCTTCGGGCCGATGACCGACCTCGCGCTCGCCGCGCAGACCTTCGGGCTCTATTCAGGGTTCATCCTGGTGACCCCGCTGGTCGGCGCATGGCTGGGCGACCGCGTGCTCGGCCGGACCAAGACGGTAACGCTCGGCGCGCTGCTGATGAGTGCCGGGCACCTGACGATGGCTGTCGAACAAGCGTTCCTGCTGGCGCTGCTGCTGCTGATCATCGGCGGCGGGCTGTTCATCAGCAACCTGGCCGCGCAAATCGGCGGGCTTTACGCGCCAGACGATACGCGCCGCACCCGCGCCTTTGGCATCTACCTGATGGCATTGAACGCCGGAGCACTGATCGCGCCGCTGATTTCGGGCACATTGGGCGAGCGGGTCGGCTGGCACTGGGGCTTTGGTGCAGCCGGGATCGGGATGTTGATCGGGCTGGCCACTTACCTCGCCGGACGCCGGCACCTGCCGCCCGACGTGATCGCGCAAGGGGTCAAGCCCGAACCGCTCACCGCGCGGCAGTGGCAGTCGGTCGGCGGGTTGATCTTGCTGTATGCCCCCAAACTGTTCTTCTTTGCCGCAATCCAGCAGGCTTACGGGATCATGGTGATCTGGGCCGATACCGCAGTTGACCGCAAGATCGGCGGGTTCGAAGTGCCGGTGACCTGGGTGCTGACCGCCGACGGCATCCTGACGATTGTCGGCGTGGTCGTGGCCAATTGGATCTGGACGCGAATGGCCGCCAAAGGCCGCGAGCCGCATGACATTCGCAAAATCGGCATCTCCAACGTGATGGCGGCGGCAGCCTTTCTGATCATCGCCGGATTCTCGGTCCTGCCGCAGGTTCCGGTGTACGGCTGGCTGCTGTTTTACCTGGTGATGGATTTGTCGTTCGCGTGGAATGACCCGCCGGCGCGCGCGATGATCGCGCGCTATGCCCCGCGCTCGGTCAACGGCACGATGTTTGCGCTCTATTCGCTGTCGGGCGCGCTCGGGTTCTTCCTGCTCGGCTGGCTGGGGCGCTTTTACGAACCGCTCGGGCCGACCAAATACTTCCTCCTCACCGCAACGCTGCCGATCGCCGGGGCGGTGATGTTGATCGTCTTCGCACACCCGCTCGAACGCCTGCTGGCACGCGGTGATGCTGATCGGGCGGATTTGCAGAAATGAAGGCGAGAGCCAAAAATCCCGCTTGAACTTGACGCTGGGTCAAGTGCTACACCCGGCAGATGGAACAGCATCTCGACATCGCCGAAGTCGTCCGCCGCACCGGGCTGACCAGCCGCGCGCTGCGGTTTTACGAAGCGCGCGGGTTGCTGCGGCCGCTGCGGGCCTATTCGGGGCGGCGCGCCTATGGCCCCGCCGAACTTGAGCGGATCAACGCCATTGTCGCACTCAAACGCGCGGGGTTCAGCTTGTCGGCGATCGGCGGCATGCTCGGCGATACCCGTGCCGATCTCGGCCGCCTGGTTGCGGCGCAACTCACCGAAGTCGACTCCCGCGTCGCCGAACTCGGCGAGATGCGCGCACTGCTCCATTCTATCCAGTCCCGCATCGATCGCCGCGAGCCGATCGACGTCGCGACGCTTTGCTCGCTGATACGAAGGGGACAAGCGATGACAATCGAACAGCAGCAGTGGGAACAGGTTTCCGGCCGCTATTTCACGCCCAGCGAAAAGTCCGAATTCGCAGCGGCAATGGACAACGTCCCGGCCCAATTCCGGCAGGAAGACTACAGCGCAAAATGGAAGGACCTGGGCAGCCGGATCGAACAGGCACTGCCGCTCGACCCGGCCGGGCCGGAGGCGGGCGCATTCGTGCAGGAATGGTTCGCGCTGATGGAACTCTTCACCCGCGTCGCCACCCCGGCCATGAAGGAAGGCGTGGCGCGGATGTACCAGAACATGGACAAGTGGGAAGGCCAGGCCGACCCCGGTTTTTCTGCCAAGGTGTTCCAGTTCATCCAGGAAGCCGCGCCGCACCACCGCAAGGCTGACTGAGTGTCAGGGGCGGCGTCCAAGGGGTGCCGCCCCGCTCAACTCTCGAGCTCGACATCCCAGTACAGCCAATCGCGCCACGTCTCATGCAAATAGCCCGGCGGGAAGGCTTTGCCGCGTTCTTGCAGTTGCCAGTTGGTCGGGCGGATTGGCGGGACCAGCAGCGGCATTTTCGCCTGTGCGGGGGTGCGCCCGCCCTTCTTGAGGTTGCACGGGGCGCAGGCGGTGGCGACGTTTTCCCAGCTGGTGCGGCCGCCCAGGCGGCGCGGCACCACGTGGTCGAACGTCAGGTGGCTGGGATTGCCGCAGTACTGGCAAGCGAACCGGTCACGCAGGAACAGGTTGAACCGGGTGAAGGCGGGAAATTCGCTGGGGCGGACGTATTGCCGCAGCGCGATCACGCTGGGGATCGGCATGGTCCAGTTGGGCGAATGGACTTCGCGCGCGTAGCTCGCGATCACATCGACCCGTTCGAGGAAGATCGCCTTGATCGCGGTCTGCCACGGCCACAAGCTGAGCGGGTAATAGCTGAGCGGAGTGTAATCGGCGTTAAGCACCAGCGCGGGACAATCGGACAGGTGCCGCGAGGGATCCCCCTCAGCGCTGCGGAACGAGGCCGCGCGCTCGATCAGCTCCGACTTGAGCATGGCCCCCTGTAGGAAGCTGCGATTGCGGTTCTGTGACAGCGCATGGGAGCAATGAGCATGGTGCGGGGCGGTGCGTCAAGTCTGCTGTCGGGCGGCAATCCACAGTGGGGGAAGGTTGCTCGCGCAGAGTACGCAGAGATCGCAGAGATGTCGAATGGCGCCGCTGGCCGACCCTTGCGCCGTGATTGGTCAGAGTTTCAGGGTCACAATACCGAAGGAATTGCCCTTAGCATCGCATCTCTGCGGCCTCGGCGCGATCTGCGCGGGAGAATTCAATGTTAGCCCGCACACGCACAATCGCGATAAGTGTACCGCTGTGACTATCCGGACCCGCTTCGCCCCCAGCCCCAACGGCTCGCTGCATCTGGGCCACGCCTATGCGGCCATTGTCGCGCACGATCTCGCGCGGGCGCGGGACGGCGAGTTTTTGCTGCGGATCGAGGATATCGACGGCACGCGCAGCCGCGCGGCGCTAGTCCCCGAAATGCTGGCCGATCTTGCCTGGCTCGGGTTGGAATGGGACGGGCCGCCCGTGTTCCAGTCGCAGCGGCTCGACAGCTACGCCGCCGCGGGCGAGCAGCTCAAGGCGATGGGGCTGCTCTACCCTTGCCAATGCACCCGCGCCGAGGTGCTGGCTGCTGCCACGCAGCTCGGGCCGGACGGGCCGGTCTATCCCGGCACGTGCCGGGGCCGCGAAGTTGACCCTGCCAAAGTTTCAGGGGGCGTGGCGTGGCGACTCGACATGGCCAAGGCTGTTGCGCTGACGGGCTCGCTAACTTGGACGGACGAGATTGCCGGGGTTCAGCAAGCCCGCCCCGAACTGTTCGGTGACGTTGTGCTGCTCCGCAAGGAGGCCCCTGCAAGCTACCACCTTGCCGTTACCCTCGACGATGCAGCGCAGGGGATTTCTCTGGTCACGCGCGGGGCCGATCTGTTCGCCTCAACGCATGTTCATGTGCTGATTGGCCGCCTGCTGCAGCTTTGTGCACCTTTGTACCATCATCACCTGTTGCTGGTCGAAGCCGGCGGCACCAAGCTCGCCAAGCGGCGCGGATCGGCCGCATTGGCGGACTTGCGCCGCGCCGGAGCGGACGGCCCGGCCCTCGCCGATGCCTTGCGCGCATGCCGCTTCCCGGCTGGCCTTTCGCTCGGCAGCGGGATACAGGAAGCACCATGAACTATATCCTGATCCCGCTGGTCGTCGTGCTCGCTGCTTTGACCGTCATCACCCTGGTGCGCGGCATTGCCGCATTTCTGGCGAACACCAAGGAAGACCTCGAACGGCCTGAGGGCAGCGGTCCAACCGCTAACCAGTTGCTTCAGAACAAATTAATGTTTCGCCGGATCCTGTTCCAAGGCGCGGCGATCGTGGTGGTGGCGATCATCCTGTTCTCGGCGCGCAAATAGGTCGCGCACACCATGGTCAAGCTCAACAAGATTTACACCCGCACTGGCGATGACGGCACCACCGGGCTGGTCGACGGTTCGCGCTTGCCCAAACACGCCGCGCGAATGGAAGCGATCGGCGCGGTGGACGAAGCTAATTCGGTTCTCGGGTGGGCGGTGCTGGCGCTGGGCACGTTCGATCATGCGGCGCAGCTGACCCGGATCCAGCATGACCTGTTCGATCTGGGCGCCGATCTCGCCACCCCGGGCGATGATTTCGCGCCTTCAGAGATGGTGTTGCGGATCGTCCCGGCGCAAGTCCAATGGCTTGAGGCCGAGATCGACGCGCTGAACGAGCGCCAGCCGCCGCTGACCAGCTTTATCCTGCCCGGCGGCAGCGA
The DNA here is from genome assembly GCA_025359445.1 of Sphingomonadaceae bacterium. Lineage (GTDB taxonomy): Bacteria > Pseudomonadota > Alphaproteobacteria > Sphingomonadales > Sphingomonadaceae > Novosphingobium. The sequence goes on along the minus strand of JANYGB010000031.1, from coordinate 8,429 downwards.
AGGCGCGGCGCGGGCGCATGTGGCGCGGGCGGCGGCGCGCCGGGCCGAACGCGCGATGACCGCGTTGGCCGAGGCGGATGCGGTCAATCCGGCCGCGCTGGCTTATATCAACCGGCTGTCCGACTTGCTGTTCGTGCTGGCGCGCGCGATCAATGCGGCCGGAAACGGCGATGTGCTGTGGGTTCCCGGGCAAAACCGCTAGCCAAGCAAGGCCGCCGCAGCTAACCAGCCGCCTTTGCTGCAAGTGCGAAGGATCGATCGATGCAGGTAGTGGGCGTAATCGGGGCCGGCCAAATGGGCTCGGGGATCGCGCAGACCATCGCTCAGAACGGCATCAAGGTGATGCTGTCAGATATCGATATCGCGCGCGCCGAACAGGGCAAGGCGGGGATCGACAAGGCGCTGACCCGGCTGGTTAGCCGCGACAAGCTGACCGCAGCCGAGGCCGAAGCCGCGCTCGCCCGGATCACGCCGGTGGCCGATTATGCCCCGATGGCAACGGCCGACCTGATCATCGAAGCGGCGACCGAGCGCGAGGAGATCAAACGCAAAATCTTCGAAGCGGTGGGCGCGGTGCTGAGCCCGACCGCAATCCTCGCCTCGAACACCAGTTCGATCCCGATCACCCGGATGGCGGCGAGCACTACCGATCCCGCCCGCTTCATCGGCTTGCACTTTTTCAATCCGGTTCCGGTGATGGGGCTGATCGAGGTCATTCCCGGCCTCGCCACCAGCGCCGATACCGTCGCACGCACCCGCATGTTCGCCGAAAGTCTGGGCAAACAGGTGGTCCAGGCCGAGGATGAGCCCGGCTTCGTGGTCAACCGCATCCTGCTGCCGATGATCAACGAAGCCGTGTTCGTGCTGGGTCAGGGCACCGCCAACATCGCCGATATCGACAAGGGCTGCCGGCTGGGCCTCAACCATCCGATGGGCCCGCTGGAACTTGCGGATTTCGTCGGGCTCGATACCTGCCTCGACATCGTGCGGGTGCTCTACAACACCACCGGCGACTCAAAATATCGCCCGGCTCCGCTTTTGATGAAATACGTCGAAGCCGGCTGGCTCGGGCGCAAGACCGGGCGGGGGTTCTACGATTATTCGGGCGAAGTACCGGTTCCGACGCGCTAAAACAACTTTCGCGCACGAATTATTCACGACATCGGTGAAACCTCGGTTGAAGGCCACGCCCCCCGAAAAACATGACTTTGGCAACGCACTTGCCAAAGATTCATCGGATATGGCAAATTCGAAATGTTTGCTGCCGAACGCGCTGCGCGGGGCCAATGTCAATCAGCATTTTGCGCCGCATAGACTACTAGCGCGGACGCTCGCCCAACACATCGCGGATCTCAATCGGCGTGGTGATGCGGCAGGCGAACGCCTTACAACCACGATAGGGGCATAAATGCTCCGATCCGGCTGTGGACCCCACCCCGCCAGACCACGGTCCCGAGCCGGTACGAGTGACGTTCCTGCCACTACGGTAGGTAAGGACAGTAGAGGTTAGCGGCGCACCTCTGTGCCGGGCTCTACAATTTAACGATGAATGTTAGCGGGCAAGTTTCCGCAGGAACACAGCATGGGAGGGCACATTTCCGGTTGGTCAGAATCGGAAATCGACGCTTTCGTCCGGTCAATAAACACTCGTCAGTCGCCAAAACTCAGGCCTTCTATCCGCGCAGCTAGTGCGGCGAGCTGTTCCCCAGGATAGCGGGAAGACGCGTATGATTTGCCGTAAGTTTGAATACTGCTCTGCATTTTCACTACGCACAAGACAGCGCTATAAATTATGACTAATAATAGTTAGCAATAAACCCCAAATGCTTAAGCCAAGCACTACAGCAATTGCAAATCCAACTGCCGGATTGAAAGATTTTTCGTCGAAATGTACTTTCGTTATGGTTGAAGTGATTTTATCAGCTGATCGCAATTCATCTTTGAATTTACCGCGATTGCTCCCAAATACGTTCCCAAACATCCACCCCTCCTGCCCAATTTCCCGTTGTAAACTCCCATTCAGTCATAGTGCAGCCTTCCTGAGGGCGGCGCAATACGCGGTTTCCCGCAGTCGGTTGTCGTTATATGCTCAATTTGAGCGTTGAGCACCGTCGCGCTCACCGGAATTTTCGACTCATTGTGGCTCGATTGACCTTGCAGCTCTTTGCAAACTAAGCCAATTGCTAGGTGAAGACCTGGGTCCGCACCACTTCCTTGGCGATAGTGAAAAGACCGGGGGGTAAGTTTTTTTGAGGCCTGACAATGTCCCAAGCGAGGTTTAGCGGAAGCATTGATCTGCCACATCCCAGGATGTTGTGCGTACCCCGCTTCGTTTTCGCCGGTACGGTTCTCCCAAGTTGCTTTTCTTCTAATGGCAAACAGCACCGCTTGGTCGTGTGCGGTTCGGCATCCGCGGAACTCGCGGTCGGGTAAAATGAACCAGACTTTTCCAAACAATATGTTGCAGTTCGGGACCTCCCAGCGCTCTACAATTCGCCGGTTAGGTGCACTAGTACGTACGAACAGGTTTACCCTGTCTGGCGCCATATTATTTGCCTGGGGTTTGCCTCTTTTCTTCGTAAATTATTATCATGGGATCATTGGCGAGCAGGTCCCATTTCACATTCTTTATTTATCCGGACTTGCAACCTTCATTTGCTTGGTGTCTTCTCACATAATACTTAGCAAAGTAGGCGTTTTGCCCTTAGTTGAGGATAAAGTGTACGTATTGCCATCGGTGACGGCAACGTATCTGATAACGCTTTCAGTATTTCAGCTTTTGATCGGCAGGCCCTCCTACATCGTGGCGACTTTGTCATGGATGATGGCGCTTTGCTGGTATTATCTCATCGCGATGGTGCGGGCACGCCTCACCCATCCCAGAATTGCTTACCTTGGTGGCCTTCCCCGTGATCCGGATCTCCTGGCCAGCCCCATAGAATGGGTGCCAATCACCGACGGACGTCTGCCGCAAGATGTAGTGGGCATCGTATTCGATTCGGATGCTCCAATACCGACTTACGCGGAACGGTTGTTCAGCCGCGCAGCTCTGAGGCATATCCCGGTCTATTGCCTTGATCACTTCAGCGAAGTGCTCACGGGGCGTGTTACGCTGGTAGCCAACCCGATCGCGATTTTTGGGCATATACTGCCTTCTCAGCCCTATTTGCGGATAAAGCGAGTGATTGACACGGGCGTGGCGATACCTGTTCTGATAGTCATCTCGCCAATCTTGGCTTTGGTCGCAATCTGCATTCGCTTGGACTCGAGAGGGCCTGGTATCTTTCGTCAAAAGCGCGTTGGCTACCGTGGCAGGGTTTTCATATGTTTTAAGTTTCGCACTATGCGCTGCGGCGTGGAAGGTCCCGAATACACTTCCAGCCACGACCCTCGCATTACCCGCTTCGGCCGAATTTTGCGGAAGTGGCGAATCGACGAGCTTCCACAAATCTTCAACATTATCGTGGGCGATATGAGCTGGATTGGCCCGCGCCCGGAATCCTTACCACTTGCTCGCGACTATCAAAAAACAATCCCATTTTACGCTTACCGGCATCTTGTACGGCCCGGAATAACGGGGTGGGCAGCTGTTCACCAAGGCAATGTGGCGCTCGAGAAAGCCGCGCGGCGGAAGCTTGAGTTTGATTTCTATTATATTCGGCATTTTTCGACCTGGCTCGATTTCCTCATCGTGCTGATGACTGTCCGCACTGTCGTCACCGGGTTTGGGTCCAAGTGAGTGTGATGAGCTAGCCGCAGTGACGTCATGTCGTGCGGCAACAAACTGGGCCGATGTTTGCCCGAGGCACGATGCTTCTGCATGGCATTTTACGGTGTCTGGGGGGTGCCAAAAATGCAATTGCTGTTCCACAGCAAGACTGGGCGCATTCGGCGTCAACAATCTCACTGCGATCGCACTTCGGTCGAAAAAATGCTGGTTGGTCTTCTCAATTCCGTCTAGTTCGCCATGTCGAGGTTAGGGTTGTTTATGAAACTGCTTAAGACGGTGCTGCTTGCGCCCATATTCGTCCTTGCTGCATGCGCGGGCACGCCCAAAGTAGGAGGGGCTGCAAACCTCGCGGTGGTTAATGCAACCGAACTACCTCTACCTGAACGTAGCGACATAACAGCCTCGACCCGCCCTTACTATGTGGGGCCGTTCGATAAGCTTAGCATCGACGTTTACGGGATCGCGGAACTCGCAAAGCGAGAGGTGCAGGTCGATTCGGAGGGGCGATTATCATTCCCGCTAGCGGGCGTAATAGACGTCGCTGGGCTAACCCCTGGCGAAATCGGGAACCTTTTGGTGCAGCGATTGCGCGTAGCACACGTGCGTGATCCGCAGGTTACTGTTAATCTGACCGAGATGGTAAGCCAACGGCTCACTATCGAAGGCGAGGTCAAGAAACCTGGAATTTATCCGATTACTGGCTCGATGACGCTGCTCAGAGCTATCGCCATGTCGGAAGGCACAACGGAATTTTCCAAGCTCAATGATGTTGTGATCTTTCGCGCAGTGGGCGGCAAAAATTACGCGGCGTTGTATAATCTAGACGCTATCCGGCACGGAGCATATGCGGATCCTGACGTCTATCCTGGCGACATTGTCATGGTTGGCGAGTCGCGCGGACGGCGCCTGTTTAAGGACCTATTGCAAGTGGTTCCGCTCTTGACATCGCCGCTGATCATCGCCTTCGATCGATTGACCAAATAGTAGCGAAAGCATCCGAAAATGATTACAGATATCAAATCGTCGGAGTACTCGCCGGGTTCCGTACCTCAATTAGCCAAAGACAGTGGGGAAGGAAGCGACGAACTTCAGCAGATGCTACGGCAGTACTGGTATGCTTTGCTGCGCCGGCGTTGGCTGATCATCGCTGTTATCGTTGCGTTTGTGGCAGCTGGCACAATCTACACGATGCTTCAGCCAAGCCAGTTTACGGCCGGTACCCGTATCGAAATCAGCCGCGGAACCAAAAACATCACAAACGTGCAAGGGATCGATAAAGAAACGGACCCGTACGATGCCGAATTTTACGATACTCAATACGCGCTGCTCAAGGCGCCATCGTTGGCCGAGCGTGTAGTCAACAAATATAACCTTGGGACTGATGCGGGCTTCTTTTTAGCCCATGGCATGTCCGTACCATCAAGCAAGCCGGGCCAGTCCGCACAGGCGCTGCGCATTGTCCAAGATCAGGCGGCTACAAGGCTCCTCCTTTCTGGTATTCTGATAAAGCCGGTTAAGAATTCTAGCCTGGTCGACATCAGCTACACCAGTCGCTCGGCATCTTGGTCCGCGCGGATCGCGAATCTCTGGCCCTTGGAATTCATCGGTGCAAACGTGGACCGCAAGCTGGCATCCACCGCTGATGCGCGAAACATGTTGGAAGATCGTTTGGCCACATTGAGGGTCAAACTCGAGGAATCAGAAAACAGACTTATCGCCTACGGTAACGGTCATGACATCATAATTCTGTCGTCGACGCGCGGCGCGGATGGCAAAACCACAGAATCGCGATCACTGGTTGCAAGCAATTTGGAAGTGATGAACACGGCTTTGATGGTCGCGCGCGCCGAACGAATTGCGGCCCAAAGCAGGGCTCACGGCGGCGGTGCTTCGAGCACAGAAGCATTGCAGAGCGCTACGATCGGTGGACTCCGTTCCAAGCGGGCTGAGCTGTCGGCAGAGTATGCTCGGCTTATGGTGCAATTTGAGCCTGGCTACCCGGCCGCTGTCGCCGTCAAGCGGCAGATTGAGGTAATTGATGGCACGATTGCCAGGGAAACTGCCCGTGTGAATGGGGGCCGACAAGTCGGATACGCGGAGGCACTGCAAAGAGAAAAGGCACTGGCCAGCGACGTTGAGAATCTCACCGCACAATATCGGCAGCAGCAGAAAAACAATGTCCAGTACAATATTTACCAGCGGGAGGTCGATACCAACCGGCAGCTCTACGACGGTCTGTTGCAGCGCTACAAAGAGATAGGTATTGCTGGGACAGTTGACCCCAGCAATATAGTTGTGGTGGACGATGCGAAAACACCCGGCGGACCGTCGGGGCCAAACTTGCCGCGGAATATCTTGGTTTCTATCCTGCTTGGGCTAGCTGCAGCTGGGTTTGTGATCTTCATCCTTGAGCAGCTTGATGATGCAATTCGAAGCCCTCAAGATATCGAACAAAGGCTGCATGTTCCGCTGCTGGGAGCAATTCCTTCGGTTGCTGGCGGTGCCAGTGACGGCCTGCTCGACATTAAGTCGGCTTTAATGGAGGCGTACTTTAGCGTTCGGGCCGCACTTGCTCTTACGACCTCACATGGATTTCCCAAGTCTTTGGCGGTGACCAGCGCTCAACCCGCAGAAGGTAAGTCCACTACGGCGTTTGCCCTTGCGGCAATACTCGCTCGGATGGGTAGGCGTGTGCTGATCATCGATGCAGATATGCGCTCGCCTTCGATCCATGGTCTGGCCAATGTCGCCAATGACCTCGGCCTGAGCAACTTGCTTTCCGGCAGCGACGACTTTGAACACTTGGTCGTGCAAAGCGGTATCGAGGGACTCTACGTCTTGCCGGCCGGACCCACACCGCCGAGTGCGGCGGAACTCCTCAGTTCCGATCGCCTCGCGCTGGTATTTCGGCGCCTTGAGAAGGAGTTCGATCACCTAATCATGGACTGTCCGCCAGTAATTGGGCTCGCTGACGCACCGCTCCTTGTGAGAGTAGTCGAAGGGTGCATATTTGTAATTGCATCGTCGCAGACATCGCTGGCCAACGCGCGGCAGGCTTTAAGCAGGGTGAAACAGGGGCACAGTCAGGTATTTGGTGCAGTCGCCACGAAGGTCGATGTGAGCCGCTTTGGATATGGGCGATATAGCGACGCGTACAGCTATGGAGAAAACGGATCTTCGAGCTGAACGTCGCTCGCTCAGGCGCAGCACGATTTGGGCGTTTGAACAGCGGATAGTCTCATTTCGTCAAAGACGGCGGCATCAAGTGCAAAGCGGGCTCCAACCGTGAGAGCAATCCCGTTCGCCGTGTAGCGTCATCCAGTCGAACGCAGTTTGTTCGGCTGGCACCCGTGATCGCCGACCTGCAAAGTCATGCTCCTGTGATCTGGCGTTATCGGCCATTTGACTCCGTGGCGCCTGCTCCGACTGTGCGCGGTTTCAAGCATCGTTGCAGGGCTGCAGTTAGCGGTCTTTCAATGGCGAAATAGAAACATAGCGAAGTTATCAAGGCAGCAGCCATCGCAACGCAGAGCTCTACGACTGGCAGTCCAATACCCAGTCTGCCCCACAGCAAGATGATGGCATTCACAGTCAGATAATGGGATAAATAAATCGTGTAAGAGGCATCGCCCCCGACCACCAGCAACCGGCCTACCCGGCTGATATCATTAGGCTGGGCGCGCAGAACAAATGCCGCGCAAAGGACAAAGGCGGGCAGCAGAAAGACTGGGCCAGGGACGCCTCCGATGGCATCGATCAAAGCCTTAAGCCCAACAAAAAGTGCAAGTGCTGCCACGATGCAGGTATTGGATTGCACGGCGCTCATCCGCCTGCCCGATTGATAGATCATGGACAGTATAATTCCCGCAACAAATTCCAGTATTATAGGTGATGAAAGATATTTGATGATAACGTATTTATCGGGAATCCAATAATAAATTGTCGATATAATGATAAATGTGCATATTAAATATCTATATCCTTTCTTGAAATTTATAAAAAGAGCGAAAGCCGCATAGAAGAACATTTCATAGTTGAGCGTCCATCCCTGGGCGAGAACGGGATTCATCTGACCATTGATCCGCGGCCAAGGCACAAACAGAAGAGATGTGACAACGTAAGTCGGATCAATACTGGTGTTTCTGACCCGACCGCCCATCAACCCAACCACGAAAATGGTGATGAGCGTAAAAATCCAGTAGGACGGTATGACGCGGATTAGCCTGCGGATCAGGAAATCCTTGGACGCTCCATCCTGCCCGAATTTGTCTCGGGCGAGCCAATGCATAATGAATCCGCTGATCACGAAGAAGACATCAACACCTGATGTCCACGGCACAGTCCAAATAAACGAATCTTTGGCTAATATGAGGTCGGCAGAATGGGAAAACACAACCGCCGATGCTGCAATGAAGCGCAGAATCTGGACGTTGTACATCCTCTCTTGAGTCATCTGGATGCGTCCCCTCAATGGTGTTTTCACTGTGTCGGGCCAAGCGAATATCGGCAAGAGCATCTTCGTCGTGAAGCACATTGGGCCTGCGCACTCCCACCCATCTTTTAGGATGTGATGTGATATGGTCATGGTCGAGGCGGGTGCCTGCCGCGCCTACATGCCTCGCTGGCCGCGCAGACCTTCCGCGACTTCGAGTGGGTCCGCGCCAGGTGAGGTCATCGGGCGTCAGGGCCACGAGAGATC
>JANYGB010000061.1 GCA_025359445.1 Sphingomonadaceae bacterium | reverse complement strand
CGCAGGCGGGAGGAAGCGCCTGGGTCCGAAACCAAATGGCCCGGCGTGCGCGCCAAGATAAGGATCGGTCAGGACCAGCTTGCCGCCAAGCCGCATGGCGAAACAGGCATGGCCAAGCCAGGCGACCTGGTTTTCAGCGAGTGCGGCGAGATCGAGTTTGGTTTCGCTCGCCAACCCAGGCGGAATTGGCGGCAACTTGGCGCGGCGCATATCCCACAGCAGGAACTTCAGGAAGTCGCGCAGGCCAGCGCGCCGCGTGGGGCTGCCCGGCGGATTGCGAAATCCGCCGCCCGCGCGATGGTGATAGGGTTTTGGCGATGCAGGCTGGGTCATGTCTGAGCCCCTTACCCTTGGCTGACCGAAGAAACCGGGCGCTGCCTGGTGTGGCAGCACCCGTTTTATTTGGGTCAGTCGCCAAAGGTCCGCTGCCACCAGCCGCCGCGTCGCGGCGTACCATCGTCAGTGCCGCTTTCCACATCGGCAGTTGCCGGTTCGGGTTCAGCTGCTGGCGCTGGTTCCGCCACAACCGCCTTCTTGCGGCTTCGCTTGGGCTTTTCGGCAGGTGCGGCAGGTTCGACAGGTGCGTCAGCCGCATCTTCTTCCTCCACCGGTGCCGCTTCGACCGCAGCTTCAGCCTTGGGCTTGCGGGTGCGCTTGGGCTTGACCGGCGCCTCTTCGGCTATCGGTTCAGCAACAAGAGCTTCCTCGCCGACAACCTCGACAGCAGGTGCCTCGTCAGCGTCGGCCTTCTTGCGGCGGCTTCGCTTGGGCTTGGCCGGGACTTCTGCTTCAGCTGCGGGTTCAGCGACTTCTGCAACTGGCTCGCCGTCGCCATCAGCCTCGGCATCGCTGCCATCGGCTGCCTCGGTCTGCTCCCCTTCGCTGCCGAGTTCGCCTTCACCGCGGCCACGGCCGCTGCGCCGCCGCCGACCACGCCGGCGCCGTTTGCGCGGTGCATCGTCGTCTTCGCCTTCGACCCGTTCGGCGCGTTCTCCGGTGGGTTCGCCAGCTTCAGCGTCACCGTCTTCGGCTTCAGCCGCAGGACGCTGCTCGGCATCGCCTTCAGGGCGTCCGTCAGCCCGGTCACGGCCACCCCGGCGGCGGCGGCTTCGGCTGCGCGACTTGCCGCGATCCTCGCCCCGGTTGCCTTCGCGATCTTCGCTGTCCTCGGACCGATCCTCGGCTTCGAATTCTTCCTCGTCCTCGATTACCTCGTCATCGTCTTCTTCGATCACGATGGCTTCGAACTTGGGGGTGAATTCAGGACGTGGACCCGACGAGGCGACGCGCATCTTGGCGCCTTCGTTCTCACCTTCGGGCAGCACTTCGACCCGCACGCCATAGCGATCCTCGATCTCGCCGAGATCGGCGCGCTTGGCATTGAGCAGGTAAACTGCCGCTTCGGTGCTGGCGAACAGCGAAATGACCGAACCCTTGCCCTTGGCGGCTTCGTCCTCGATCGAGCGCAGTGCCGATAGGCCGGCCGAGCTTGCGGTACGGACCAGACCGACGCCATCGCAGTGCGGGCACGACCGGGTAGTCGCTTCGAGCACCCCGGTGCGCAGCCGCTGGCGGCTCATTTCCATTAATCCGAAGCTCGAGATGCGGCCGACCTGGATGCGCGCGCGATCGTTCTTCAGCGCGTCCTTCATCGCCTTTTCGACCTTACGGACGTTGTTGTTGTACTCCATGTCGATGAAGTCGATCACCACCAGTCCGGCCATGTCGCGCAGGCGCAGCTGGCGGGCGATTTCACGCGCGGCTTCAAGGTTGGTGTTGAGCGCGGTAGCTTCGATCCCGTGCTCTTTGGTGGAACGGCCCGAGTTGATGTCGATCGAAACCAGCGCTTCGGTCGGGTTGATCACGATGTAACCGCCCGATTTAAGCTGGACTTCGGGATCGTACATTGCGGTGAGCTGATCTTCCGCCCCATAGCGCTGGAACATCGGCACCGGATCGGCGTACTGCTTCACCCGTTTGACGTGGCTGGGCATCAGCAGCTTCATGAAATCGCGCGCGGCGCGGTAGCCGTGCTCGCCTTCGACGACCACTTCCTCGATCTCGCGGTTATAGATGTCGCGGATCGCGCGCTTGATCAGGTCGCTGTCCGAATGGATCAGCGCCGGGGCGGTGGAGCCCAAAGTGCGTTCACGAATTTCGTCCCACAGCCGGGCGAGGTAATCGAAATCACGCTTGATCTCGGTCTTGGTGCGGCTGAGCCCGGCGGTGCGGACGATGCAGCCCATTGATCGCGGCAGGTCCATCTCGCTGACGATCGACTTGAGTCGCTTGCGATCCGAAGACGAGCTGATCTTGCGGCTGATCCCGCCGCCATGGCTCGAATTGGGCATCAGCACGCAATAGCGACCGGCCAGACTGAGGTAGGTGGTGAGCGCCGCGCCCTTGTTGCCGCGTTCTTCCTTGACGACCTGGACCAGCAGCACCTGGCGGCGCTGGATTACGTCCTGGATCTTGTAGCGGCGGCGCAATGCCATGCGCTTGGCGCGCAGTTCATCTGCCTTGCCTTGGGTGCGGCTGCCGCCGCCACCCTGACGGCGCCGTCCGCGGCGGCCGCGATTGTCATCGCCGTTACTCTCTTCGCCACCTTCGTCGGCTTCGGCATCGAAGGTGCCATCGACGTGGCCGTCCTCGATAGTCGCAACTTCGTCCTTTTCGGCAGTGTCGACTTCGGTCAGGCCGCCAAAATCATCATCATCGTGATGGAGGGCGTGTTCGTCGCTGTAATCGCCGTTTTCGTCGTCGGCCTGATAATGATCGTCGGCCGGGAAATCGTCGTCACCATCCTCGGCGGCACGCAACGCGGCCTCTTCCTCGGCGTGGGCAGCTTCTTCGGCGAGCAGCGCTTCGCGATCTTCCTTGGGAATCTGGTAATAGTCGGGATGGATTTCGCTGAACGCCAGAAATCCGTGCCGGTTGCCGCCGAAATCGACAAATGCAGCCTGCAACGAAGGTTCGACCCGGGTTACTTTCGCGAGATAGATGTTGCCTTTGATCTGCTTGTGTTCGGCCGATTCAAAGTCAAATTCTTCAATCCGGTTGCCTTTGAGCACCGCCACCCGGGTTTCTTCCGGGTGGCGCGCATCGATTAGCATGCGCATGGT
>JANYGB010000071.1 GCA_025359445.1 Sphingomonadaceae bacterium | reverse complement strand
TGCCTGCGGATCATTCTGAAATCCGTGAAAGGAACAGATTATGCCAGTAGGCACCGTAAAATTCTTCAATACCGACAAGGGTTATGGCTTCATTGCACCGGACGATGGCGCACCTGACAACTTCGTGCACATCAGTGCCGTTGAGCGTTCGGGCATGTCGACGCTCAACAAGGACCAGCGCGTCAAGTACGAGCTGGAAACCGATCAGCGCGGCAAGACCTCGGCTGTGAACCTCGAAGCGGCGTAAGCCCTTCGATCACCGCAGGCACAAAACCTGCGGTGACATTGGTAAGCTAACGCGGGCGCGGACCTTTACGGTTCGCGCCCGTTGCTTTTGGGCCGCCCGGTTTGAACGGCTTGGACCCGCCGGGCTTGAACGGCGGTTTGCCGGGGCGGCCACCAGCGCGCGGTGGCTTGCGGTCGGTGCGCGGCGCTGATCCCGGCGTCACGCCAAGCTGCTTGCGTGCTTCGGGTTTGGCCGCCGGTTCGTAGGGCTTCTTGTAAGCCTGCTTGGCCGGCTGGCTCGCCGCTTGGGCTGGCGCGGGACTGCGCGTTGGGCTGGGCGCTTGGGTTGGCGCGGGACTGCGCACGGGGCTGGGCGCGGGGCTCGGCGCATTTCTGGGCTGCTCCTCGCGGTGCTGGACGGGCGGGCGGGATTCTGTCCGGCGAACCGGCGCACGCGCGGGTTGCCGCGCTGCCTGACCACCGCCCTGCTGGCCGCCATCGGGCGACGGCTCGATGCGGATCCCGCTTTCATCCTCGGCACCTTCGGTCAGCGTGCGCTGCAAGGCTTCGCGCACCTTGGCCTCGATGCTGCGAGGAACCTGGAAGAAGGTTTCGTTGGCGGCAATCCGGATCGCGCCGATCTCGTTGCGGGTGATGTGCCCGCGGCGGCACAACAGCGGCAGAATCCAGCGCGGATCGGCGTTCTGGCGGCGGCCGATATCCATCCGGAACCAGACTGTATCGTCGAACCCTTCGCGGTGATGCGATTTGTCGGCGCGCGGATCTTCACCGCGCTTCGACAGATCGATCAGTTCTTCGGGCTCGGGCATCGATTTGCTGTGCTGGCGGACCAGTGCCACCGCAAGATCGAGCGCGCCGCGCTGATCGAGCAGGCGCTGCGCCAGTTCGAGCTCCTCGGGCGTGCCTTCGACAGGCTCAAGCAAGGCCTCAAACATCCGCTGGCGATCGCGCTCGCGGATCATCTCGGCGCTGGGCACTTCGGCCACGGTCGCATTGATGCGGGCGCGTCGCAGCATTTCCTCAACCCGGCGGCGGCGCGGGTAGGGGACGATGATCACGGCCGTGCCCTTGCGCCCGGCGCGCCCGGTGCGGCCCGAGCGGTGCTGCAGTGTTTCCGCATCGCGCGGCACCTCAACGTGGATCACCAGGCTGAGCGAAGCAACGTCGATCCCGCGTGCGGCGACATCCGTCGCGACGCAGACCCGGGCGCGGCCATCGCGCAAGGCTTGCAGCGCGTAATTGCGTTCGTTCTGGCTGTGCTCACCCGACAAGGCGACGGCGGCGAACCCGCGCTCGACTAGCGTGGCGTGCAGATGCCGGACATTGTCGCGAGTGGCGCAAAACAGCATCGCGGTCTCGGCCTCGTGAAACCGCAGCAGGTTGATCACCGCATTTTCGATGTCCGAGGGGGAGACGGCGACGGTCTGGTAATCGATATCGCCGTGGCCGCGATCGTCGCCCACGGTCGAAATCCGCAACGCATTGTGCTGATAGCGCTGGGCCAGGGCGGCAATAGGGCGCGGCATGGTCGCCGAGAACATCAGCGTGCGGCGCGTGTCGGGCGTCGCGTCGAGGATCTGTTCTAGATCGTCGCGGAAGCCCATGTCGAGCATCTCGTCGGCTTCATCGAGCACGATGTAAGCCAGCTGCGACAGGTCGAGCGCGCCGCGTTCAAGATGATCGCGCAGCCGCCCCGGAGTGCCAACTACGATGTGCGCGCCGTGGTGCAGCGCGCGGCGTTCCTTGCTCGGGTCCATCCCGCCGACGCAAGTCGCGATCCGCGCATTGGCCTTGGCGCACAGCCATTCCAGCTCGCGGCTGACCTGCAAGGCCAGTTCGCGGGTCGGCGCGATAACCAGCGCGACCGGTGCTTTCGCCGCCGGCAGCGTGGCGCCATCGGCCAGCAGTTCGCGCAGCATGGCGATCCCGAACGCAACGGTCTTGCCCGATCCGGTCTGCGCCGAGACGATCATGTCGCGGCCCAGCGCTTCGGGCTCGAGCACTGCGGCCTGCACCGAAGTAGGCTCGGCATAGCCGCGCTCAGCCAGTGCGGCGGCGAGCGGCGCGGGCAGATTGGAAAACGGGGTCAGCGCCGCAGGTTCTGACAGGGCTTCGGGCAACACTTCGGGCAAGGTTTCGAGCACAGTCATTTCTTCGGACATCGGTTCAACACGGTCTGCGGCGCGGCGCTCCGGCAAGGCGGGGCGGACGACTGGGATAAAGGGTTCTAGTGCGCACCGCGGCTACGGCGGCGCGTCAAGCACGGGATGCCGCGCGCCCTAACGGTTTTGCCGCGCAAATACCACCTCCAATTCAATCGCGCCGTGCGCGGCGGAGCAGGCGCTCAAGATATCGCGTAAGGAACCACGCCGCGATGATCGGGATCGACGCTGATCTTGCGGTCACTGGGCGGGAAGGCGCGCTGGTCGCAGTCGGCGCGGGGGCAGATGCGGCACGAGATTCCAATCCGGGTGGCGGCGCTGGCGGCAGTGAGCGCAAGTCCATCGGCATAGACGAATTCGCTCGCGTGCTCGGCCTCGCAGCCCAAGGCCACTGCATAGCGGCGGGGCGCGCGGGCGTAGCTGCCCGATGGCTTGACCAGCCCCTTGGCCATCGAAACATAGCGCACCCCGTCGGGCGTTTCGGCCAATTGCACCAGGATCCGGTCGGGGATCGCCACCGCCTCGTGGACGATCCACAGCGGACACGCTCCGCCGAACCGGGCAAATTGCAGCCGGGTAGCGGAATGCCGCTTGGTGATGTTCCCGGCCATATCGACGCGGCAGAAGAAGAACGGCACCCCGCGCATGTCCTCGCGCTGCAAGGTCGAGAGCCGGTGGCAGGTCTGTTCGAAACTGGTGCCGAAAGCCTGCGATAACCGGTCGATATCGTGTCGCAGCGTGCGCGCTTCATTGCGGAACCGGCGGTACGGCATCAGCAGCGCGCCCGCGGCGTAATTGCACAGTCCGACGAACAGCAATTGCCTCGAGGCGGCGCTGCGCAAGGCCGCGCCTTCCACCACCGCCGCGATCTCGTCCTTGAGCGCCAACGCGGCGAGTTGGTGAGCGAGCTGGAAGCGGCGACTTTCAGCGGGCTGACCCGGATCAATGGTCAGGTGGCCCATTTCGGCGTCGAAGCTGCGCAGTCCCGCCTGGCCCGAATAGATCAGCGAAACCGACAGCGCATCGCGCAGGTAGGCTTCGATCGCGCCAGTTGCGGGAGACAGCCCGCCCAGCTTGCTCGCCAAAGCTTCCGCCGCGCGGTCGATGCTATCGATGTAATTGCCCGCCAGGTGAAACCAATCGCGCACCTCTTCCCACGGCAGCCGTGGGCCGCCGCCGGCGTCAGCGGTCACCGCCTCGTCGATCATCTGCAAGCGCTGGCCCGAGCGGCGATAGGCCTCGTGCAGCGCGATGAACCGCTCGGTCAGCATCTGCTGCTGCTCGGCAAAACGCGCGAGATGCGCCGCATCCATGGGTTCGGCAAACAGCGGATCGGCATTGGCCTCGCGCAGCGCCGCCAGCCGCGTCTCGCTCGGCCCCGCCCCGATCTCGCGCCAGTCGAGCGGGAAGGCCCGGGCCAGCCGCATGGCCAGCACCGGAGTCAGCGGGCGGTCATCATGCTCAAGCTGCGAGAGATAGGACGTCGAGATTTCCAGCAACCGCCCCATCGCGGCCTGATTCAACCCCCGCTCCGCGCGCAGCGCTTTCAACCGGGCTCCAGCAAATATGCGCCGCTTGGCAATCATGTCGGATGCTCCTCCGCGTCCTCTGCGATCTCTGCGCGAGTTCAAAAGAGGATGCTCGCGCAGAGATCGCAGAGGACGCGGAGACTATTAAGGGCTTCGCCGGATTTTGCAAATATGCACTTCGCAACTTTGCAATTTCACATTGGACATTGCCCGCCCCGCCCCGCAGACCGCACGCTTCGCCAACTGCCCGGGAGCAAGCATGTCCGCCAACGTCGCCGAGATCGAACGCCGCCGCACCGCTGCGCGGCTCGGCGGCGGACAGGCGCGGATCGATGCCCAGCATGCCAAGGGCAAGCTCACCGCGCGCGAGCGGCTGACGATCCTGCTCGATGAAGGCAGCTTCGAAGAGCTCGACATGTACGTCGAGCACAATTGCACCGATTTCGGGATGGAGGACCAGATCGTCCCGGGAGACGGGGTGGTCACCGGCAGCGGCACAATCAACGGCCGGCTGGTCTTCGTCTATTCGCAGGACTTCACCGTGTTCGGCGGCTCCCTGTCGGAACGCCACGCGCAAAAAATCTGCAAGGTGATGGACAACGCGATGAAGGTCGGCGCGCCGGTGATCGGCCTCAACGACAGCGGCGGCGCGCGTATCCAGGAAGGCGTTGCGAGCCTTGGCGGCTATGCCGAGGTGTTCCAGCGCAACGTGCTGGCGAGCGGCGTGATCCCGCAGCTCAGCCTGATCATGGGTCCGTGTGCGGGCGGGGCGGTTTATTCGCCGGCGATGACCGACTTCATCTTCATGGTGAAGGATTCGAGCTATATGTTCGTCACCGGGCCCGATGTGGTCAAGACCGTGACCAATGAGGTGGTGACGCAGGAGGAATTGGGCGGGGCGATCACGCACAGCACCAAAACCTCGGTCGCCGACCTCGCGCTAGAGAACGATATCGAAGCGCTGCTCACCGCCCGCGATTTCTTCGATTACCTGCCGCTCAATAACCAGACCGGCGTGCCCGAGCGCCCGACCACCGACCCGTGGGACCGGCTCGAGGACAGCCTCGACACGCTGATCCCGGCCAATGCCAACCAACCTTACGACATGCACGAAGTCATCCGCAAAGTGCTCGACGAGGGCGAGTTCTTCGAGATCCAGCCGGGCCATGCGGGTAACATTCTGGTCGGGTTCGGCCGGGTCGAGGGCCGCACCGTCGGCGTGGTCGCCAACCAGCCGATGGTGCTCGCCGGCTGCCTCGATATCAACGCCAGCAAGAAGGCCGCGCGGTTTGTGCGGTTCTGCGATGCGTTCGAAATCCCGATCGTGACTTTCGTCGATGTCCCCGGCTTCCTCCCCGGCACTGCACAGGAACTCGGCGGGATCATCAAGCACGGCGCCAAACTGCTGTTCGCCTATGCCGAGGCGACCGTGCCCAAGATCACCGTGATCACCCGCAAGGCCTATGGCGGGGCCTATGACGTGATGGCCTCAAAGCACCTGCGCGGCGACCTCAACTACGCCTGGCCTACCGCCGAAATCGCGGTAATGGGCGCAAAAGGCGCTGTCGAAATCATCTTCCGCTCGGACATCGGCGACCCCGACAAGATCTCCGAGCGGACGCGTGAGTACGAAGATCGGTTTGCCAACCCCTTCGTGGCGGCAAGTAAGGGCTTCATTGACGAAGTGATCCACCCGCATTCCACGCGGCGGCGGATTGCCTTGGGGCTAAGGAAACTGCGGGGGAAGAGCCTCGAGAATCCGTGGAAGAAGCATGACAATATTCCGCTTTAGGAGTCAAAAATGAGAAAGCGTCCGCCACAAGTCTATGATCCTGCAAAGGCTATCTCTTACCCTCAGATAGCAGTGATTATCGGTGCTACCCTGTTCGTTGGTTATTGCGGTATTAGTTCGTTCTCTAGCACAAGCAATTCCGGCACAGCTCAAACGACTGCTTTGGTTGAGGCTAGATCGAACAGGGCTGAGCCTCAGAGCCAGCCGCTTCCAAATGCAGTCCTGTCGGAAGAACAGGCAAAAAATTACAGGGCTGACCCTTCAAGCATGGGCTACGGCGATCAAGATCGAGAATTCTTGAAAGAACAGGGCGTTTCCGAAAACGAGGCGCGCGCGGCCGAAGAAGTACTTAGTCGAAACGGAGTGCGATAAATGAAACTAGGCCGCCTCAACCACGTCGGTGTCGCCACGCCCTCCATCGCGGATTCCATCGTGCATTACCGCGACGTGATGGGTGCGACCAAAATCCATGAACCGTTCGACTTGCCCGACCAGTGGGTGAAGGTCTGCTTCGTCGATACCCCCGGCCCGGACGGCGCGCTTCGCGGCACCCAGATCGAGCTGATCGAGCCGCTGCCCGGCAACACCAGCATCGCCAGCTTCCTTGAGAAGAACCCGGCCGGCGGGCAGCATCACCTGTGCTACGAAGTGCCCGATATCCACGCCGCCAAGGCTGAGTTCGAGGTCATGGGCAAGCGCGTGCTGGGCGAACCCCGCATCGGCGCGCACGGCACGCTGATCTTCTTCGTCCACCCCCGCGACATGCAGGGGATTTTGACCGAGATTATGGAGGTACCGGAGGGCGAGCACTGACCCTACCACTCGTCATTGCGAGCGCAGCGAAGCAATCCAGAGCATTGCGCTCTGACGCCCTAGATTGCTTCGCTATGCTCGCAATGACGATGCTATTTGACGAATTTTTGGATTGGAGAGAGACATGGCTGAATACGAAACCATCCTGACCGAGCGCCTTGGCAACGTGCTCAAGATCACGCTCAACCGGCCCGACCGGCTCAACGCCGCGTCAATCCCGCTGGCCGAGGAACTGGGCGCGGCGTTCTATGATCTGGGCGTTGCCCGCGCGGTGCTGATCACCGGGGCGGGCAAGGGCTTCTGCTCGGGCGCGGACCTTGCCGCACGGGGTGAGGCCAGCGCGGTTCAGGCGAAGGGCGGCAGCCACCGGGCGCTGCAGAATTACTACAACCCGCTGGTCACGCAGATCCTGCGCTGTCCGGTGCCGGTGGTGACCGCAGTCAACGGGGCGGCGGCCGGGGTCGGTTGTTCGATCGCGCTGGCGGGCGATTTCGTGCTCGCGGCCAAGAGCGCTTATTTCCTCCAGGCCTTCGTCAACATCGGGCTGGTGCCCGACGGCGGCTCGACCTGGCTGCTCGCCCGCGCGATCGGTCGCGCGCGCGCCACCCGGATGATGATGCTGGGCGAGAAGATCGGCGCCGAGCAGGCGGAAGACTGGGGCCTGATCTACAAAGCGATCGAAGGTGAAGTGCTGATGGAAGAAGCCATGGCGCTCGCCACGCGGCTGTCGGAGGGTCCGACGGTGTCGTATTCGACGATGAAGGCCAACATCCAGACCGCGCTTGACGGCACGCTGCCGCAAGTGCTGCTGGCGGAGGCCGAGGGCCAGCGCGTGGCCGGGGCCAGCGCTGACGCGATGGAGGGCGGCATGTCGTTCCTGCAAAAACGCAAGCCTGCTTTCCAGGGCAAGTAATGTCACGTCAACCCGGCGCAGGCCGGGGCCCAGCCCGTATAACAAAGCCCGCGCAGCGGCGTACTTTTCGGGACTGGGTCCCGGCCTGCGCCGGGATGACGAAATTGGAAAGTTGATGATACGATGATTTTTTACAACAGCCCCAACCCCGCTCCCAACCCGCGCCGGGTGCGGATTTTCGCGGCGGAGAAGGGAATTTCGCTTCCAACGCGCGATCTCTCGATCCCGGCGCGCGAGCACAAGTCGGATGAGTTCGTGGCGCTCAACCCGCGCGGGCAGACTCCGGCGTTGCAGCTCGACGATGGCACGGTGATTGCCGAGAGCGTCGCGATCTGCCGTTACCTTGAAGGCCTGCACCCCGAGCCGTCATTGTTTGGGACCAGTCCCAAAAAGCAGGCGCTGATCGAGATGTGGTGCCGCCGCGTGGAAATGATCCTGATGCCGCCCGTCGGCGCGGTCTGGGTGCACACCCACAAGTTCACCGAGCGCCTGCCGGGTCGCAATGCCGAGTGGGGCGAGGCCAATCGCCCGCGCGTGTTCGATGCCATGCGTTACTTCGACGCGTCGCTGGAGGGCCGCGAATTCCTCGCCTCCGACAGTTACTCGATCGCCGATATCCTGCTGCTGACCACCATCGATTTTGCAGGCTTCGTCGGCATGGCGATGCCCGAAGACCTGACCCATCTGCAAGGCTGGCATGCGCGCGTTTCAGCGCGACCCAGCGCCGCAGCTTGAGAGACTGGCGATGAGCAAACCGACCGTGACCGACTGGCAGGCAGCCGCGACTAAGGAGGTCAAAGGCCGTGACCTGACCTGGCACACGCCCGAAGGCTTCGACATCAAGCCGCTCTACACGGCTGAGGATGCTGGCGCTTCTGGTTCTGGCCCAGGCCTGCCCGGCTTCGCTCCATTCACCCGCGGGGTGCGCGCGAGCATGTATGCCGGGCGGCCATGGACGATCCGGCAGTATGCAGGCTTCTCCACCGCCGAGGAATCGAACGCTTTCTACCGCCGCAACCTCGCCGCCGGGCAAAAGGGCCTGTCGGTCGCCTTCGATCTCGCCACCCATCGCGGTTACGATTCAGACCACCCGCGCGTGGTCGGCGATGTCGGCAAGGCCGGGGTGGCGATCGACTCGGTCGAGGACATGAAGATCCTGTTCGACGGCATCCCTCTCGATCAGATGTCGGTTTCGATGACCATGAACGGCGCGGTGATCCCGATCCTGGCGTTCTTCATCGTCGCAGGCGAGGAGCAGGGGGTCGCGCAGGCCCAGCTCGACGGGACCATCCAGAACGACATCCTCAAGGAGTTCATGGTCCGCAACACCTACATCTACCCGCCCGAGCCGAGCATGCGGATCGTCTCGGACATCATCGCCTACACCTCGGCGCATATGCCCAAGTTCAACTCGA
>JANYGB010000057.1 GCA_025359445.1 Sphingomonadaceae bacterium | reverse complement strand
CAGAGACGCCTTAATAAGCATGCAAATGCATCGATTAAAAACCGTATCCGCCTGCTTCATTGCTTGGTGGCCATAGCGTCAGTGCCCCACCCGATCCCATCTCGAACTCGGCCGTGAAACCTGACAGCGCCGATGGTACTATTGCTCAAGCACTGGAAGAGTAGGACGTCGCCAGGCATTGTAGCAGGCGGAATACGGAAAAACCCATTCACATGTCAGGGCCTCGGCCCAAGCGCTTAGAGGGCCCCAGCGGCCCTTTTCGTGTCTTTGGCGCTTGTGCCCGATCAATTCAGCCCTATCTGGGCTGCAGGTGACGCGGGGTGGAGCAGCCCGGTAGCTCGTCAGGCTCATAACCTGAAGGTCGTAGGTTCAAATCCTACCCCCGCAACCACCAATCCCCGCTTCGGCGGGGTTTTTCGTTTCTGGCGGGGCGAAGGAGGCAAGCGATGACCGACCCATTCAACCGCCGCGCCATCATTGCGCCGTTGGCGCTGCTCCCCACTTTTCTGTTCGTGTTGGTGAGCCAAGCGTATACTCCGCCGCCCATTAACCACGATACCGCAGCCGCCGAAATCGCGGCACTGCCCGGTAGCCCCGATGAAGCTCCGCTGCTGACTGGCGCGATGGTTTTGCCCACAATGTCGGCTGGCGCGATGGAACAGGCCCGGATCAACAACCTGGCCGATCCATTTTTTGCCGGGCATGTCACGCCGGCCAGCCCGTTCCGGTTTACCGGTTCGGCGACTGATCGCAGCAATGCTCGCGATTGTCTGGCACTCGCCGCAATGGCTGAGGCCGGCAACACCGACCCGGGACAGCGCGCAGTAATCCAAGTGATCCTGAACCGGGTGCGCCACCCGGCTTTTGCCAAGACCGTGTGCGGGGTAGTGTTCCAGGGTTCGCAGCGCCAGACTGGGTGCCAGTTCACCTTCACCTGCGATGGCTCACTAACCCGGCGTTACGGCGATGCGGCCTGGACGCAGGCGCGCAATCGTGCCGATCGGGCGCTGGGCGGCAGGGTCGATGCCGCAGTTGGCACCGCCACGCATTACCACACCGACTGGATCTATCCGAGCTGGAGCCCCAAGCTGCAAAAGATCGCGCAAGTCGAAACCCACTTGTTTTACCGCTGGCCCGGCGATTGGGGCACGAGCAAGAACTGGCAAAGTTACCACGGCGGCGAGGGCTCGTTCGTGGCGCTGACATCGGGCCACGACCCCGAGATTGATGCCAGCGGTGTGCCTGATCTGACCGATGCCGGAGCCGATGCAGGAGCCGCGATCGCCCCGCTGCCTGCGGACACTCCCCAAGTAGTCGGCGGGCTGGTGGTGATGCGGCTGCCCACTGGCAAGGCCAATTTTGTTTTAATCAATCCGCGCTCAGGTGCGCCATCGGCATTGGCAATGGCCAAGACGCTGTGCACTGCGGCCGGCACTTGCCGGGTCATGGGCTGGAGCAACCGCGCGCAGATCCCGGTTGCCTTACCAGTGCCGCCAGGCTCCCGCGCCAGCCTTCAGTTCAGCTATTCGCGTGACCCTGCCGGCGCCGAAATTGCGCTCTATGATTGCGACAGTTTTGAAGACGCCCCGCGTGAGCAATGCATTCCAGCGGCGCGATGATCGCCAGCCTGCTCAGGTAACGAAGTTTGGAGATGGGAGTGGAGTTCCCCATCTCCAACTGCGGCTAGTTCGCTTAGCTCTCAAGGCTTCGTACCCTCTCGCGCTAGGGGAGGAGGGTTATGCGCAGAACTTCCCGCCATCGCTCGCCAGCTGCGCCAACAGCGGCGCTACCGGCAGCCTGTGCGCTTTCAGCCTGCTCACGATCTTGCCTAGCCCCTCATGATCGGCCCAATACATGATCCCGCCGGTCCACGCGGGCCAGCCGTAGCCGTTTAGCCAGACCAGATCGATGTCGCTGGCACGCTGGGCGATGCCTTCAGCGAGGATCAGCGCGCCTTCCGAAACCATCGGATATAGCAGCCGCTCGAAGATTTCCTGTTTGGACACTTTGCGCTGCGCGGCGCCGGACTTGCTGGCGAAGTCGGCGATGATCGCCTTGACCTCGTCCGACGGGCTGCGCTGGCGGCTTTCGTCGTAATCGTAGAAGCCCTTGCCGGTCTTCTGCCCCCAGCGGCCCTTGGCGCAGAGCGCTTCACGGATCGTAGTGACTTTGGCGGGATCACGGTGCCAGCCGATGTCGAGGCCTGCGAGATCGCCCATCTGGAACGGGCCCATCGGGAAGCCGAAGTCGAGCAGCACCTGATCGATATCGTAATAGGCTGCGCCTTCCATTAGCAGTGCATTGGCTTGTTCCTGCCGCTTGGCCAGCATACGGTTGCCGATAAAGCCGTGGCACACGCCCGAGACCACTGGCACCTTGCGGATCTTGGTGGCGAGCTGCATCACGGTGGCCAGCTGGCTCGCGCCAGTCTTGGCCCCGCGCACCACTTCAAGCAGTTTCATGATATTCGCGGGCGAGAAGAAGTGCATGCCCAGCACGGCCTCTGGACGCCCCGTCGCGGCGGCGATCTCGTCGACATTGAGGTAGCTGGTGTTCGAGGCGAGGATGGCACCGGGCTTCACCATGGAATCGAGCCGACCGAAGACATCCTTCTTCACATCCATCGATTCGTAGACCGCTTCGATCACCAGATCGCAATTGGCCAGATCTTCGAACTTGAGCGAAGGCGTCAGCCGGCCCATCGCTGCCTCGGCATCTGCCGCTTCGATCCGCCCGCGCTTGACGCTGGCTTCGTAATTCTTGCTCATCACGCCCACGCCGCGATCAAGCGCGGCTTGTTCCTGCTCGACGATCATCACCGGGATACCTGCGGTGAGGAAATTCATCGCAATCCCGCCGCCCATCGTGCCTGCGCCGATTACCCCGACCTTCGCGATCGGGATCAGCGGGGTATCGGCGGGCAAGTCGTCGATCACCGCGCAAAGCTTGAGTGCGGCTTCAATATGCGCCTGCGCGCCGGGAAGGGGATCGGACATTGGGCCTCGCAATACATCTTTGGTTGTGCCCAACCCTAAGCCGACGATCAAACCTTAGGCAAGCGGTA
Organism: Sphingomonadaceae bacterium; assembly: GCA_025359445.1. Lineage (GTDB taxonomy): Bacteria > Pseudomonadota > Alphaproteobacteria > Sphingomonadales > Sphingomonadaceae > Novosphingobium. The sequence goes on along the minus strand of JANYGB010000057.1, from coordinate 45,945 downwards.
GTCGCCGCCATGCAGCGATACGCCAGATCCGTGCAGTGGTAAAAGCACGACTTCGAGCCAGTGGTCCGACGGTGGGTAGAGTTCTGGCTGCTGGACGCCAAGCTCAGCCGGGCGACGCTCGGGATCGTATGAAAAGGTTCCAAACAGCTGATCCCAAATCGCTAGCGTAGTACCAAAGTTGACCGCATTCCCGGCTTCGGCGCTGTGGTGCTGCCGGTGCGATGCAGTGCCGATAAAGACATGCGCCAGCGGGCCTTGGCGGAGATCGAAGTTGAAATGCGATACCAGCCCTTGAAGATCGATCAGCAGGCTGGCGATGAGCGCGGCTTCCGGACTGATGCCAAGCAGCACCAGCGGCGTCTGGATCAGTGCGGTGGAGATCAGGGCGTTGAGCGGGTTGAACACTGCGTGCATCACCACATAGACCCGATCGGGCAAGTGGTGTGCGGCGTGAATGCGCCACAGCAACCGGCCAAAGCCTCCGCCCAACTGATGGCTGCCGCGGTGGTACCAATACTGGAAGAATTCAAAGGCGAGCAAATATGCAATGACTTCGAGTGCCAGCGATGTTCCTTTGAGCAGCGGCGTATGGTGCTGGCTGTAAGAGATCATCCACAGACCGAAGGCCATCTTGGTCAGTGCGATGGTCGGCACCCCGGCGGCAATAAATTTGAGATCGCGCAGGAAGCTGTTCCTGGTCATCGACCAGCGGGGTTCGAGCGGATAGGTGCGCTCGACGGCGATCAGCCCCAACACGAGGACAAGCGTCACCACTCCATAGACTTTGCCGTAATCCCACTTCAGGGTGATTGCGGCCGTGCTGACGGCGAGCACCATCGCCAGCAAGAACGGATAGAGCGCATAGCGCAACAGCTTTTCCACCAACGAACTCCCTGCTTTCGTACGTCTGTTCGATTATGTACACAGATGCGGGTGATTTGCCGGAGGAGGGGGCGCGTACTTTGTCCAGTTCTGAACAGTTGCCACCGGAAGTCCCGAAAAGTGTAAGCGTTGATCGGCGGGTTCGGAAAACGCGGCGCGCGCTATCACGTGCGCTGATCGAGCTGGTGCTAGAGAAAGGCTATGAGGATGTGTCGGTCCAGGACATCCTCGATCGTGCCGACATAGGTCGATCTACGTTTTATGCCCATTTCGAGAGCAAAGAGATGTTGCTCGTCAATGGGCCGCGCAATCTTGGCATCACGATGTTCGAACTTCCCAGCGATGGCCAGCCAGGCGATTTGGCGATATCGGGTGCGGTGGCCGGATTGTTTGTCCATGTCGGGGAGAATCTCGAGCTTGCCCGGGCCCTGCTGCGGGCGAAAGGGGGCAGCGTCATCATGGATTCGTTTCGCGATCAGCTCGAAGGGCTGCTGTTCACGACCTATTCCAAGCGGGCGCAACCGGAAGACCGAGCCGCGCTTGCAGTGCTTGCGCGGGCATCCGCGCAATCGGCGTGCACGATCCTGATCGCATGGGTGCAGGAAGAACCGCCGATGATGCCGCTTGAGACGGCAAGCGAGCTGGCCCAGCGGATGATCCAATCAGCAATGCGGTTGGCTTAGTCTAGTGCAACTTTAATTGATCTGGCGCTCCCGCCCTTCCCAGTAAGGCTCGCGCAAGGACCGGCGCAAAATCTTGCCGCTGGGGTTGCGGGGGAGGGCGTCGATTACATCGACGCTCTTGGGCACCTTAAACCCGGCAACGCGCTCGCGCGCCCAACTCATTACGCTGTCGGCATCAATGCTGTGCCCGGGCTTGGGCACGCAGACCGCCTTGACCGCTTCTCCCCATTTGGCGTCGGGGATGCTGATCACCGCCACCTCGAGCACGTCGGGGTGGCCGTAGATCGCGCTTTCGACTTCGGCGGGATAGACGTTCTCGCCGCCGGTGATGATCATGTCCTTGGCCCGGTCGTACATATAGACGTAGCCGTCAGCGTCGAAGTAGCCGACATCGCCGGTGGCGATCCAGCCGTCGGCGTCCATCGTGCTGGCGGTGGCTTCGGGCAGCTTCCAGTAGCCGAGCATGTTGCTCGATGAGCGGGTGACGATCTCGCCGATTTCGCCTTGCGGCAAGACCCGGCCATCGCGGCCCTTGATCACCACCTCGACCCCGGGCAGCGGTTTTCCCGCCGAGCGCATCCGCTGGCTGCCATCCACGCTGTGATCTTCGGGCGGGAGCACGCAGATCGTGCCGGTGGTCTCGGTCATGCCATAATTCTGGGTGAATTCGGCGCCGAACATCGCGATGCATTCGCGCAGCAGTTCGAGCGGGATCGGGCTCGCGCCATACATGATGTATTTGATCCGGCTGAAATCGGTCGTGGCGCAATCGGGGTGATTGAGCAGCAGCGCAAGCGCGGCGGGGACGATGAAGAACCGCGTGACGCCGCGATTTTCCACCGCATCGAACACCCGCACCGGATCAAATTCGGAGAGCACGATGCCGGGCAGACCCGCCGCCAGGGCGACGATGCCAAGGCCGGTGCCGCCGATGTGCACGCACGGCATGGCGACCAGCACCGCTTCGTCCTCATCCCACAGCGTGTGCGGCGCAGGGTTTTCAAGCCCTGCCTTGCGCAGCCCGAACAGGTTGCGGTTAGACAGCACCGCGCCCTTCGGATTGCCGGTGGTGCCCGAGGTGTAGAGTTGCAACACTGCCTCATCCGGGCCTGACGGGATGAATGGAGCGCGCGGCGCGGCGATCACTTCGGCTTGCGCCTCGGCCACGGTGAAGCAGCGCAGCAGGCCGGGGCGCTTGCCCAGCGTGGCGGTGCAGGCTTCGAAACCCGCGCCCAGGAACAGCAGCTTGGCCTCGGCATTGTCGATGATGAACGCAGCTTCGGGCTCGGCCAGCCGCCAGCCGATCGGGACCATGACCACCCCGGCGCGCGCCGCACCGTAAAACAGGATGAAATAGGTTGCGCTGTTCTTGCCGAACCAGCTGATCCGGTCACCTTTGTTCAGGCCCAGCGCGAGCAGAGCCGAGGCGACCCGCGCGGTCGCATCTTCCAGTTCGCCATAGGTCAGCCGCAGGTCGTCACCCTCGATCGCAACCCGGTCGGGGCGGTCTTTGGCCCAATAGCTGATGAAGTCATCAAAGCTGAACAAGTCTTTGGTCAGCAGGGCCTTGGCCAGCAACCGCTGATACGTAACGTCGTCCATTTTTATCTCCCGCACAGCAGCTTAACCGCGCGGTTAACAAGGGCAAGCGCTAACCGCTCGGTTCACCCCGCCGCAGTCGCAATCAGCCGCGCGTAAAAACGGATCAGGCTGGTCAGGTTGTCCAGCGTCATGTGTTCGTTGGTGCCATGGATCATCTTGATGTCGCCGCTGGCGAGGCTGATGGCCTGGAAGCGGTAGACGTCGTTCGAAACCGGGCTCATCGAGCGGCTGTCGGTCCCGGCGACGACCAGATAGGGCGAAACAACCAGCCCGGGCCGGTCTGCCGCCACCGTGGCTGCGATCAGGTTCCAGCCGGGCGAATTGCTCGACGAGACCGGGCTTGGCTCACGCGCGGCGCCGCCCGAAAAGTCCACCATCACCGGCAGCTTCCCGACCGCGCCGCGCGCCCGGGCCAGCACCTTCGCCGAACTGTCCCACGGTGCGATCCGGTAATTGATCAGCGCCGTGGCGGTCTGCGGCAGGACGTTCTCCTTGGGGCTGCCGGTCAGCATGGTCGGCGCGATAGTGGTGTGCAGCATGGCCGCCGATGCGGGGTTGTCGCCCATCCGGGACACGATCAAGCCGCCAAACAGCCAGCGGTTTGCGGCAGCCAGCTTACTCATCCCGCCAGCCTTGGCGGCGAGCACCGCAACCATGCCTTCGGCCGGGCCGCGCAATTCCAGAGCAAACTGCTTGGCTTCGATTTGCAGGAGGGCCTTGGCGAGATTGATCGTCCCGATTTCGTTGGCCGGTGGCGGGGCGGAGGAGTGCCCGCCTTTGGCCGAGGCGACGACTTGCAGGGTAACATAGCCTTTTTCGGCAACCCCGATCATCGCTGCGGGGCCATTGATCATCGGGGTGTCGGTGGCTATCAGCCCGCCCTCGTCGATCGTGAACAACGCCTTGGGACGGCGCGCGGCGAGCCAGTCAGCGGCGGCCCTGGCCCCGGTGCCGCCGACCTCTTCATCATGCCCGGTAACGAGGATGATGGTGCGTTTGGGGGCGAAACCCTGCCCGGCCAGCGCCTCGAGCCCTTCGAACAGCGCGACCAGCGAGCCCTTGTCATCGACCGAGCCGCGCCCCCACACCGCGTCCTCGGCGATCTCGCCCGCGAACGGTGCGTGTTTCCAATCGCCCTCGGTGCCCGGCGTGACCGGGACCACGTCCTGATGCGCCATGACGATGATCGGTTGGGCCGCAGGATCGCTGCCCGGCCAGGTATAGACCAGCGTCTGGCCCAGTTCCTGCCGCTGCATTTTGGCGCTGGCCTTGGGATAAGTCGCGGTCAGCCAGTCGTGCAGCTTGGTCCATTCGCCTAGCTGGTTTTCGGCTGGATCCTGGTGGCTGACAGTCTGGATCCGCACCGCTTCGCCCAAATGCTGCGCGGCGAGCTGTGCGTCGAACGGCGGGGCGAGTGCGACGGTGATACCGGTGCCGTTACCGACAGCTTCAGGCACAAAGATCGCCGTGCGCGCGGCGATCACTCCGCCCAGCACCAGCAACCCGCAGCCCAGTCCCCAAACCCATTTGTTCATTGCCCGCTCCCAGTTTTGTTTGGAGTAAGGTCTAGCCGGTGAGCGATGCGATGCAACATTCCAAATCCTCCCCCAAAAGGGGAGGATTCTGGAACCTATCCCGCCATCAAACTGGCATTGCCGCCCGCCGCAGTCGTATCGATGCAAGTCACCCGTTCGGTCGCAAATCGCGCGAGGTAATGCGGGCCGCCAGCCTTGGGTCCAGTCCCCGACAGACCCTCCCCGCCGAACGGTTGGCTGCCGACGACTGCGCCGATCTGGTTGCGGTTGACGTAGAAATTGCCGACTCTTGCCTTGGCCTCAACCAGCCGCCGGGTCGCGTCGATCCGGCTGTGCAGCCCGAGAGTCAGCCCAAACTGGCAGGCGTTGATATCGGCGATGACCTGCTCGAGCTCGCTGGCCTTGAACCGCGCGACGTGCAGGATCGGCCCGAAATTCTCATTCGCCAGATCGATAATCGAGGTAATTTCGATAATCGTCGGCGCAACAAAATGCCCGGCCTTGCACGCCTTGGGCAATTCGCGCTGCCACAACTTGTGACCGGCGCGCTTCATCGCAGCGATATGCTGGTCAAGCTTGCCCTTCGCCTCGGCATCAATCACCGGGCCGACATCGGTGGTCAGATCTTCCGGGTTGCCGATTACCAAAGCCTCGAAGCCGCCCTTGATCATCTCGAGCATCGCGTCGGCGACATCGTCTTGCAGGTAGAGCACCCGCAGCGCCGAGCAGCGCTGCCCGGCGCTCTGGAAAGCACTGGCGAGCACGTCGCGGGTGACCTGCTCGGGCAGTGCTGAACTATCGACGATCATCGCATTCTGCCCGCCGGTTTCGGCGACAAGGATGCCCAATGGCCCATCGCGGCCTGCCATTGCCCGGTTGATCGCCCGCGCGGTTTCGGTTGAACCAGTAAAGGCGACCCCGGCAATGCGCGGATCACTGGTCAGCATCGCGCCGACCATGCCGTCGCCCGGGGCGAGTTGGACCACCCCGTCGGAGATGACTTCGTGGAACAGACGGATCGCAAGGTCGGCGATCAGCGGGGTCTGCTCGGCCGGCTTGGCAATCACCGTGTTCCCCGCCGCGATAGGCCCGGCGATCAGTCCGGTAAAGATCGCCAGCGGGAAATTCCACGGCGAAATGGCAACGAAGACCCCGCGCCCGGCCAGCCGCAGGTGGTTGCTCTCCCCAGTCGGGCCGGGCAATGCCACGCCCTCGGCAGTGAAATGCGCGCGCGCTTCAGCGGCATAATAGCGCAGAAAATCGACCGCCTCGCGCACTTCCAGCACCGCATCGACCAGCGATTTCCCCGCCTCGCGTATGCACAGCGAGAGAAATTGCGGGGTGTGCGCTTCGTATTGATCGGCGACTTCTCCAAGCAGCGTCGCGCGGACATCGCCGCCTAGGCCGTCCCATGCGGGCTGGAATGCGGCCGCGCGGGCGATCATTTCATCCACTTCGGGAGCGGTAGCCGCGCGTGCCGCGCCGACCTGCTTTGCGGTATCGTACGGCGAGGTAATCGGCTCGGGTTTGGACCCGCGCTTGTGCTCGACCGTCGGGGCCGATTCCCAATCATTGTCGCGCGCCATTTCGTCAAGCTCCGCCAGCAGCGGCCCACGCACCAATGGATCGGCCAGATCGACGCCCTTACTGTTACGCCTCCCTGGGAAAATATCGCCGGGCAATAGAATCGCCGGATTGCGCTTGGGTTCCAGCGCAGCCAATTCCACAACCGGATCGCCGACCAGCTCAGCCACTGGCACCTCGGCATCGGCCATGCGGTTGACGAACGAGGAGTTCGCTCCATTCTCCAGCAACCGCCGAACCAAATAGGCCAGCAGGTCCTTGTGCCCGCCCACCGGCGCGTAAATCCGCACCGGGGTGCGCGGGCTTCCGGCTTCGGCTTCGAGCCGCGCCAGTTCCTCGTAGACGTCCTCACCCATGCCGTGGAGGCGCTGGAATTCGAACGCAGTGCTCCCCGCCAGCGCCTTGATCGCGCCGACCGAATAGGCATTGTGCGTGGCAAAGGCAGGATAGACCGCGTCGGGCGCGGCGAGCAGTTTGGCGGCGCAGGCGAGGTATGAAACGTCGGTCGCGACCTTCCGCGTGAAGACCGGATAATCGGTGTGCCCGCCGACCTGGCTGAGCTTGATTTCGCTGTCCCAATAGGCGCCCTTGACCAGCCGGACCATGATCCGGCGGTTATGCCGCCGGGCCAGCGCGATCACCCAGTCGGTCATCGGCACCGCTCGTTTGGAATAGGCCTGCAGCGCGAGTCCGAAGCCCTGCCAACCGCCCGCAAACAGCGCATCGTCACTGGCCAGCGCCTCGATAATGTCCATCGACAATTCGAGCCGCTCAGCTTCCTCGGCATCGACTGTGAAATGGATATCGGCATCACGGGCTTGCGCCGCGAGGTCTTTCAACATCGGCACCAGCGCCGCCTTGGCGGCATCGGCGTGGAGGAAATCGTAGCGCGGATAGAGCGCCGACAGCTTGACCGAAATGCCCGGTGAGCGAACGATCCCTTCGCCAGCCTCCGCCGCAATCGCGGTGAGCGCATCGGAGTAGGATTGCCGGTACCGCTTGGCATCGGCAAAGGTCATCGCCGCTTCACCGAGCATATCGAAGCTGTGCGTGAGGCCTTGCTTGCGCTCGGGCGCAGCGCGATCCAGCGCCTCATTGATGGTCCGTCCGAACACGAATTGCCCGCCAAGGATCTTCATTGCCTGCAAGGTCGCCTGACGGATCACCGGCTCACCCAGCCGGCCGACCGCGCGTTTCAGCGAAGCGCCCAGACCAGCTGCTTCGGCGCGGCGCTGTTGCAGCACCGATCCGGTCAGCATCAGCGAAAAAGTCGCGGCGTTGACGAATGTGCTCGAACTCTCGCCGATATGCTCAGCCCAGTCGATGTGGCCCAGCTTGTCGTGAATCAGCGCGTCGGCGGTTGCCGCATCGGGCACCCGCAGCAGCGCTTCGGCAAGGCACATCAGCGCGATCCCCTCATCGGTGCCGAGCCCGTAAGCCTGAAGGAACGCGTCGAGTCCCGAGGCGTTGCGCGCGCGCGCTCCCTCGACCAGCCGCGCCGCGGTCCGGCTGGCCTCGCCGTGGACCGCGCTGGCGGGTGCGGCTTGGCTCAAGCGCTCGGCAATGCAGGCCGCTTCCTCCATCCGGTAAGCAAGGCGAAGGGCGGTACGGTCGATGGCAGCTGGCATGGTCCTGCCTCTAACACTGGTTGCAACGGAAACCAATCGGGCAGAGCGCATGGCGCGGCTTTGCCAAGCGCGCAGGCGCGGCTATGCACAGTGCAATGGACGGCGCTTCCCTCTGGCAATTCTGGATCGACCGCGGCGGGACCTTCACCGATGTGGTCGCTCGGCCGCCCGATGGCAGCGTGCACACCGCCAAGCTGCTGTCCGAAGATCCTACTCGGCGCGAGGACGCGGCAATCGCCGCAATCCGGCAGCTGACCGGGGTAACGTCCGGCCCACTGCCGTATTGCGCGGTGCGGATGGGCACCACAGTCGCGACCAATGCGCTGCTTGAGCGCAAGGGCGAGCCGACGCTGCTGGCGATCACAAAAGGCTTTGGCGATGCGCTGGCGATCGGCACGCAGGAGCGGCCCGAGCTGTTCGTGCGCCAGATCGTGTTGCCGGTGCCGCCGCATGCCCGCGTGCTCGAAGTGACCGAGCGGGTGATGGCCGATGGGACGGTGCTTGAGGGACTCGACGAAGCAGCGGCGCAGCAGGAATTGCTTGCGGCGCGTGCGGCTGGATTGAACTCGATCGCGATCGTCCTGATGCACGGCTGGCGCTACCCGGCGCACGAAGCGAGGCTGGCCGAGCTGGCCCGCGACGCGGGGTTTACGCAGATATCGGTCAGCCACGAGCTCGCGCCGTCGATCAAGCTGATCGCGCGCGGCGATACCACGCTGGTCGACGCCTATCTGTCGCCGGTGTTGCGGCATTATGTCGACCAGTTCAGCGCGGCGCTCGGCCCCGGTTCGATGCCGCTGTTCATGCAAAGCTCGGGCGGGTTGATCGATGGCGCACGCTTTCATGGCAAGGACGCGACGTTGTCCGGCCCGGCGGGCGGCATCGTCGGCATGGCGAAGACCGCTGAAATGTCCGGCGCCACCCGGGCCATCGGCTTCGACATGGGCGGCACCTCGACCGACGTCAGCCATTATGCCGGCACGTTCGAGCGCGACAGCGAGACGCGGCTGGCGGGCGTGCGGATCCGCGCGCCGATGTTGCGGATCCACACCGTCGCGGCGGGGGGCGGATCGATCTGCAGGTTCGACGCCGGGCGGTTGGTTGTCGGTCCGGAAAGTGCGGGCGCGGTACCTGGCCCGGCCTGTTACCGCCACGGCGGGCCGCTGACCCTGACCGATTGCAATGTGCTGCTGGGCAAACTGGTGCCGAGCCAGTTTCCCCAGATGTTCGGGCCGTCGGGTGACCAGCCGATCGACGCCGCCGTTGTGGCCGCCAAGTTCGCCGCGCTCGCCGCCGAAGTCTCGGCCGAAACCGGGCAGGCGATCTTGCCAGAAGTGCTCGCCGAGGGTTTCGTCCAGATCGCGGTGGCCAACATGGCCAATGCAATCCGGCAGGTCTCGGTCGCGCGCGGGCACGATGTCACCGCGGCGGCACTGGCCTGCTTTGGCGGCGCGGGCGGGCAGCATGCCTGCCTGGTCGCTGATGCACTCGGGATCGAGACGGTGCTGGTCCACCCGCTCGCCGGGGTGCTGTCGGCTTATGGCATGGGGCTGGCGAGCGTAGCGGCGGTGCGTGAGGGCAGTCTGGGCTTGGCGCTCGAACCCGGGGTCGAACCTGCGGTTGAGGCCCTTCGCGCCAGCCTCGCCGATGCCGCCGAGGCGCAGCTTGGCACTACGCCCAGCCGGGTCGAGGTGCGGCTGTTCGTGCGGCGCGAGGGGTCCGATGCGGCGATTGAGCTTGAGCCGGGTCCGGCACAAGAGCTGATCGCGGAGTTTGCAATGCGGCACCGCGCCGAGTTCGGCTTCGATAGCGCCGGGCCGCTGGTGATCGACCGGGTGCGGGTTGAGGCAGCTACCGAGGATGTGAGCGCCGGACAGCTCACTTGGCCGCTTGCAGTGAGCAGCGGACCGCCGCTCGCCGTAGTGGGCTGCTGGATGGAAGGCGCGGGGCAGCAAGTTCCGCTTTACCAGCGCGCCGATCTCGCCGCCGGGTTTGCCGCCGCCGGGCCGCTAATCGTGGTCGATCCGCTGGCGACCACAGTGGTCGAGCCGGGCTGGCAGGTGCTGGTCGATCTCGATGGAACCTTGCGGTTGACCCGCATCGCGCCGCGCAGAATCGCAGCGGGCGATACCTCGGCCGATCCGATCCGGCTTGAGGTGTTCAACGGGTTGTTCATGGCGATTGCCGAGGAAATGGGGCTGGTGCTCGCGCGCACTGCCAGCTCGGTCAACATCCGCGAACGGCTCGATTTCTCCTGCGCGCTGTTCGATGCTCAGGGCCGGCTGGTCGCCAATGCGCCGCATATGCCGGTGCATTTAGGCTCAATGGGCGAGAGTGTCGGCGCGATTTTGCGCGCGCGCGAAGGCAGCCGGGACGGACGCGGGATCCGGCGCGGCGATGCTTTTGTCCTCAACGCGCCCTATGCCGGCGGCACGCACCTGCCCGATATCACCGTGGTCATGCCGGTGTTCGTCGGGGATGATGAGGCGCTGCCGAGTTTCTATGTCGCCGCGCGCGGGCATCATGCCGATGTCGGCGGAATTGCGCCGGGTTCGATACCGCCTGATAGCCGCTCGATCCTGGATGAAGGCGTGCTGATCGAGAATTTCCTGCTGGTCGATGAAGGCCGCTTCTGCGCGGCGGAGATGCGCGCGTTGCTGAGTTCGGGACCGCATCCGGCGCGTAACATTGACCAGAACATGGCCGACCTGACCGCGCAGGTCGCTGCCTGCGCGCGCGGGGCGGCTGGGCTGGAGGCGGCCTGCGCCGAGCATGGCCGCGATGTCGTGATCGCCTTCATGGACCACGTCCACGCCAACGCCGAGGAAGCCGTACGGCGGCTGGTCTCGCGGCTGCATGACGGCGCGTTCAGGCTCGAAATGGACAGCGGCGCGGTGATCGCGGTGGCGGTGCGGATCGACCGGTACGCGCGCCACGTGACGGTCGATTTCACCGGCACCAGTGCGCAGCTGCCCGACAATTTCAACGCGCCGTTCTCGGTGGTGCGCGCCGCCACGATGTATGTCCTGCGTACGATGATCGACGATTCGATCCCGATGAACGAGGGCTGCCTCGCGCCGGTGACTTTGGTGGTGCCCGAGGGCTGCATGCTGCGCCCGGCCTATCCGGCGGCGGTGGTCGCGGGCAATGTCGAGACCAGCCAGGCGGTGACCGACGCGTTGTTCGGCGCATTCGGTGCGCTCGCCGCGAGCCAGGGGACGATGAACAATTTCACCTTCGGCACCGACCGCTACCAATATTATGAGACTATTGCGGGCGGGGCCGGGGCGGGGCCGGGCTTTGCCGGGGCCAGCGCGGTGCAGACCCATATGACCAACAGCCGGCTGACTGATCCGGAAATACTCGAGACGCGGTTCCCGGTGCTGCTGGAGAGCTTCGCGATCCGGCACGGTTCGGGCGGCGCTGGGAAGTGGCGCGGCGGTGACGGCGCGGTTCGGCGAGTGCGCTTCCTTGAACCAATGCAAGCGGGGATCCTTGCGGGTCGCCGCCGCACCGCGCCGTTCGGGCTGGCGGGCGGGTGCGATGCTCTGCCCGGAATCAACCGAATCGAACGAAGCTCGGGCGAGGCCCAAGTCCTTCCCGCAACCGCCAGCGTGACAGTATCGGCGGGCGATGTCATGGTCATCGAAACGCCGGGCGGGGGAGGATATGGGCAGGCATGAACCTTTGGGTACTCTCCGGCATCGCGGTGATGGTTGCGGGGTTTGCCTTGAAGGTGAACCCGCTCCTCGTGGTCCTGCTCGCCGCCGCTACCAGCGGCCTCGCCGCTGGGCTTGATCCGCTCGCGCTGATCGCGGCGTTCGGCAAAGCGTTCAACGATACCCGCTATGTCAGCGCGGTGTGGCTGGTGCTGCCTGTAATCGGGCTGCTTGAACGGCACGGCCTGCAGGAGCGCGCGCGCAGCCTGATCGCCGGACTGAAGGGCGCGACCCTGCCGCGCTTGCTGACCGGGTACCTGCTGCTGCGCCAGATTACCGCCGCGCTGGGGCTGACGTCGGTGGCCGGGCAAGCGCAGACCGTGCGGCCGCTGCTTGCGCCGATGGCTTTGGCCGCCGCCGATCCCGCTGACGAGGAAGACGCCGAACGGGTCAAGGCAATGGCCGCCGCGACTGACAATGTCGGGCTGTTCTTCGGCGAGGATATCTTCATCGCGATCGGTTCGATTCTCCTGATGAAGGGCTTCCTCGAACAGCAGGGGATTCTGCTCGCGCCGTTCGACTTGTCGGTCTGGGCTATCCCGACAGCCTTCGCCGCCTTCGCGATCCACGCCTTGCGGCTGTGGCACTTCGGGCGGAGGCGGCAGCGATGATCGGGCTGGCGCAAGTCTACATCGTCGCTGGATTGGTCTTTGCCGCCAACGCGGCGCTGTCGGCGCGTGATGCGAGCAATCCTAAACGCTGGGTCAACGCCGGCTTCTGGGGCCTGCTCGCGCTGTCGATGCTCGCGGGTGACCGGCTCGGTGATCTGGGCAACGGGGTGCTGGTGATCGTGCTGGTCGGGGTCGCCGGGCTGGGCGTACTGGGGCGCGGTGCGGACGTGGACAACGCAAGTGAGCGACAGGCCCGTGCCGCCATTCACGGCAATCGGCTGTTCCTGCTCGCGCTGATCATCCCGGCAACTGCGCTAGCCGGAACCCTGGTGTTCAAGGCCGTGCCCGAGCTGGTCGATCCCAAGCAGGTGACGTTGGTCAGCTTGGCGCTCGGCGCAGTGCTAGCGCTGGGGATCGGCCTGGTCTGGCTGCGCGAACGTCCGGTCGCGGCGCTGCAGGAAGGCCGCCGTCTGCTCGATGCGCTGAGCTGGGCGGCGATCTTGCCGCAGATGCTCGCGAGCCTTGGCGTAGTTTTCTCAGCTGCCGGGCTGGGCAAAGTGGTCGGCAGCTTGATGAGCGGGGTCATCCCCGATGGCTCGCGGATGGGCGCAGTGCTGGCATACGGTCTTGGCATGGCGCTGCTCACGATGGTGATGGGCAATGCTTTCGCCGCGTTCCCGGTGATGGCCGCGGCGATCGGGCTGCCGCTGTTGATCCAGCAGTATCACGGCGATCCGGCGGTGGTCGCGGCGGTGGGCATGCTGTGCGGGTTCTGCGGCACGCTGATGACCCCGATGGCGGCCAATTTCAACATCGTCCCCGCCGCGCTGCTCGAACTCAAGGACCGCAACGCGGTGGTCAAGATGCAGGTCCCGACCGCATTGCCGCTGCTGGGGTTCAACATCGCGCTGCTCTATTGGGCCGCGTTCCGGTGAGCGGGCTGACTGCCGAACTCGCCGCGCGGTTTATGGCGCTGACGCTCGGGCATCTCGGCCGTGAATATCCGCACAAGCTCGATCATGTCCTCGACGGGCCGCAGGACGCCCAGACTCCTGCCGCACTGCATCCGATTTTTCATGGCAGTTTCGATTGGCACAGCTGTGTTCACGGCTGGTGGCAAGTGCTGCATCTCGCACGGCTCTATCCTGACCTGCCAGAGGCGGCAGCGGTGCGGGAACGCGCGGACAAGACGTTGACTGCGGCCAACTTTGCGGTGGAAACCGCCTACCTCGCCCGGCCATCGGCGCGCGGGTTCGAGCGGCCCTACGGCTGGGCCTGGGCGCTTATGCTGCACGGCGAGATGGCGCAGCATGATGCAGCATGGGCGCAGCATGGAGGCTACTTTGCGGGCGCATTCGCCGCTCGGTTCGCCGCCTTCCTGCCGCTCCAGACCTATCCGATCCGCACCGGCACCCATTACAATTCGGCCTTCGCCATGGTGCTCGCGCTCGATTGGGCGCGCGTTCACGATGCTGCGCTGGCGCAATCGGTTGAGCGTCGCGCAGACGATTGGTTCGGCGGCGACTGGGCCTGCCAGGCTTGGGAACCGGGCGGCGACGAGTTCCTCTCCCCCGCTTTGTGCGAGGCGCTGTTGATGAGCCGGGTGCTCGGCGCGGACTTCGCCGGCTGGTTCGATCGTTTCCTGCCCGACTGCGCGTCCGGCCAGCCCGCCACGCTGTTCACTCCCGCAGCCGTGTCTGACCGCAGCGACGGCAAGATCGCGCATCTCGACGGGCTCAACCTTAGCCGCAGTTGGTGCTGGCGCGAGATTGCGCGAGCCTTGCCCGCCAGCCACCCCGTCGGAGCTCTCGCCCGCCGCACTGCTGCCGATCATCTCGCTGCCGCGCTGCCGCATGTCGCGGGCGATTACATGGGCGAGCATTGGCTGGCGACCTTTGCCCTGCTCGCTTTGGCCGACGCGCACAGCTGATTTATGCAATCGATTGTTGTTCTTCGCGCGCAGGTGTGCAATGGTGTAGCGGAATGCCGGAAAAGGCATCGGGAGAGTTCCATGGAAACCCAGCGTCCGCGCCTGTCATTGCTGCGCATCCTCGAGAGGAACCTGGGCTTCCTCGGGCTACAGTTCAGTTTCGGGCTGCAACAGGCCAACATGGGGCCGATCTGGGGTTATCTTGGCGCGAAGGAAGCCGATTTCTCGTGGCTCGGGATTGCCGGGCCGCTGACCGGGCTGATCGTCCAGCCGATCATCGGGGTGATGAGCGACCGCACCGGCCACCGCTGGGGGCGGCGCACGCCCTATTTCCTGATCGGCGCGGTGATGTGCTCGCTCGGGTTGTTCCTGATGCCGCTGTCGAACACGGTGCTGATGGCTTTCTCGCTGATGTTCCTGCTCGATGTCGGAAACAATGTGACGATGGAGCCGTATCGAGCCTATGTGAATGACCGGCTGGATCCCGACCAGCGCGGCTGGGGGTTCCTCAGCCAGAGCGCATTTACCGGCCTCGCGCAGACGCTCGCCTATCTCGCGCCGTCGATCCTGGTCGGGCTCGGGATCAGCCAGACCGCTGCAGTGCGCGGGACGATCCCGCAGTTCGTGGTGATCTCGTTCTGGATCGGCGCGTTTCTCTCGATTGGCACGATCATCTGGTCGATGCTGCGGGTGCCTGAACTGCCGCTGTCGCAAAAGGAAAAGGCCCGCATCGCGGAGCTACCCAAGGGTGTGAGCGCAACTTTCGCCGAGATTTCCGGCGCGGTGAAGGACATGCCGCAGCAGATGCGGACGATGGCTTGGATGAGCCTGTTCCAGTGGTACGCGATGTGCGGGCTGTGGGGCTATGCAACCAATTCGGTCGCGCGCTCGGCCTTCCACACCGCCGACAATCAGAGCACCGAGTTCCAGCTGGCTCAGCTGCTTTATGGCAAGGTCGGCGCGCTCTACAACTTTGTGGCCTTCCTGACCGCCTTCATGACGCCGGTGTTGGCCAAGCGGTTTGGCGCCGCGCGGCTGCATGCTGCCTGCCTGGTGTGCCTGGCGCTGGGGCTGCTGGCGCTGCCGATGATCGAGAACAAGGCGCTGATCTTCCTCCCCGCGCTGGGGCTGGGGATCGGCTGGGCGAGCATCATGGGCAATCCCTACATCGTGCTCGCGAACTCGATCCCGCCTGAGCGGACCGGGGTCTATATGGGCCTGTTCAACGTGATGATCTGCGCCCCGATGCTGATCTATGCCGCGACCATGCGGGTGATCTACGAGCCGCTGCTCGGCGGGGATCCGCGCAATGTCCTGCGGCTGAGCGGTGTTCTGATGCTCTGCGCTGCGATCGCCGTATGGCGCGTGCGCGAGGCCGGACCCGAGCTGGCAGCCGCGCCTGCCTGATGTCGGCCCAGCTCGCCTCCCTGCATAGTGCCGAGGCCAGCCTCGTGCTCGAATGCCGCGCCGATGGCGCGCCGCTGTGGCGACATCTGGGCGCGCGGGCCGAGCCGGGCGAGCTGCCGCTGCTGGCCGATAGCCGCACCGCCGCATCGTTTTCGCTCGACCGGGATCAACCGCTGAGCACCGCGCCGGCAGCCGGGCTGGGCTGGTTCGGGCCGGAAGCGCTGTCCGTGCGCCGGGGCGGCAAGACTTGCACGGTGGCGTTCGGTCCGGCCGAAGTGATGGTGCACGGCGATACGATCACTGTGCGGCTGAGCGACGATGCCGCGGGGGTGCTGCTCGAACAGCGCTTCGCACTCGCTCCGGGCGGGGCGTTGCTGTTCGATGCTCGGATCGAGAACATCGGCAGTTCCGCTCTTGCCGTGGACTGGCTGGCAAGCGCGCTGGTGCCGCTGCCGCGTAGCAGTAATGGCCTGATTTCTTGGCGCGGGCGGCACAATGCCGAGCTGCAGGAATGCCGCGAGGCAATGCCCGCGCAGCGCTGGGAGCGCGGCGCGCGGCGCGGAATATCGGGCCATGGCGGACCGCCGGGAGTAGTGGTTCTGGGCGCAGGAGCCACGCATCACGCCGGGCTGGTCCACGCGCTGCAACTCGCCTGGTCGGGTGACAGCCGGATCGCGGTCGAACGCGACGACGAGGGCTTCTGGGTGCTGAGTGCTGGAGCGGCCCTCGCGCCGGGCGAGGTTGAGCTGGCTGGAGGGAACAGTTACACTGCGCCGCAGGCGGTGCTCGCGGTGTCGGTGCAGGGCCGCAATGGCGCGAGCGTGCAGCAGCATGCTGCGGTGCGCGGCTTGGTCACGTGGCCGGGCGGCATAATGCGCCCGCGCCCGGTCCATCTCAACAGCTGGGAAGCTTGCTACTTCGATCATGACGAAGCGCGGATCGGTGAACTGGCCGAGGCCGCCGCCGCCATCGGGGTTGAACGCTTTGTGCTCGACGATGGCTGGTTCAAGGGGCGCAGCAACGATACTGCCGGGCTGGGCGACTGGACTTGCGATCCGGTAAAATACCCCAATGGACTGAAGCCGCTGGCCGACAAGGTCCGCGCGCTGGGCATGGAGTTCGGGCTGTGGGTCGAACCCGAAATGGTCAATTCTGACAGCGACCTTTACCGTATGCACCCCGATTGGGTATTGGCTGAGGAAGGCCTCGAGCGCCGCACCGGCCGCCATCAGCTGGTGCTCGACTTGCGCCGCGTTGAGGTGCGGGACTATTTATTCGGCGCACTCGATGCACTTTTGCGCGAAGTGCCGATCGGTTACCTCAAATGGGATCACAACCGCGATCTGGCCCCGACCGGCGGGGCAGCACAAGTCAACGGAACATATGCTTTGCTCGAACGGCTGCGGTTCGCGCATCCGCAACTGGAGATCGAGGGCTGCGCCGGGGGCGGGGGTCGTTCGGATGCGGGGATGGCGCGCCATGTTCACCGGTTTTGGACCAGCGACAATATTGACGCGGTCAGCCGAGTGAGCATGCAGCGCGGTTTCCAGAACTGGTTGCCGCCGGAAATGATGGGCGCGCACGTCGGGGCGAGCCCGGCGCATGCCACCGGGCGGACACAATCGCTGGGGTTCCGCGCAGGAGTGGCGATGGCCGGCCATTTCGGGATCGAGCTCGACCCGCGCCGGCTGGAAGAGCGCGACCGCGCTGAACTGACTGGCTGGATCGCGTTCTATAAACAATGGCGACACTTGCTTCACGGCGGCGCGACCTGGCTGGGTGCCGGCGCCGATGGGCTGGACTGGCAGGCTGCGGGCAGCGCGGATGAGTTCATCTTGTTTGTCACGCGGGTGGCTCCGGCGTTGGACCGACGGCCACAGCCGCTGGCCTTGCCGTTTCTCACCAACATGCCCGCAATTGATCTGCAATTGCTGCGCATCGGGGGCGGTGAGCGCGGCTATCCGGCGGCGAGCGCGCCGCTGTACGAGGCCATGCGCGCCGCGCCGCACCGCTTCAGCGGATCGTGGTTGGCTGCAGCCGGGCTTCCGCTGCCGCCGTTAAAGGCAGAAAGCGTGGCAATATTTCATGGACGAACAGGGGCGGTTGCCAAGTGAGTGATCTGGAAGACTTGAAGTCGAGGTTCGGAGCAACAGCGTGGCGTCCCGGACGGATCGTCGGCGCAGAAATCGGCTTGGTCGCGCTGGCCGATGTCTCGCCGATCCTGCCCGGGCTGGATTTGTGGGACAGCTGGCCGCTGGCCCACGAGGATGGCCGCACCGCGCAGATCGATGGCCGGGAATACTGGTTCTTTCTAAGCGCGCCATGCTTTCCCGATCCGGTCCAGCGCCACGACGCCGCGCGGATCAGACTGGCCTCACTCGGAGCCGACGGTTGGCGCGATCACGGCGACGCTCTGCCGCGCGAGCTCAGCCCCGGCACGCGCGAATGGGCCGGATCGGCAGTGCTCCACGATGATGCGCGCAGCGTATCGCTGTTCTTTACCGCAGCGGGCCGCAAGGGTCATGAGCCCAGCTTTGAACAGCGGTTGTTTGCCGCGAGTGGAACCATGAGCGATGATGGACCGGGGCACTGGCAAGAACCGGTCGAGCTGCTTCGGGCTGATGGGCAGCGCTATGTCATTGCGGCCGACACCGAGGGCAGGCCCGGCATGATCAAGGCGTTTCGCGACCCCGCATGGTTCCGCGATCCCGCCACCGGGCAGCGCCACGTGCTGTTCACCGGCAGTGCCGGGTGGAGCAATGTAGACTATAACGGCGTGGTCGGCTGCGCTACGCTCGATCCCGCTGGACACTGGCGGCTGGACGACCCGCTGATCGAAGCGGTCGGGGTCAACAACGAGCTTGAGCGGCCGCATGTCGTGCTGCGCGGCGGGCGTTATTACCTGTTCTGGTCAACCCAGCGGCGGACTTTCGATCCGGCTGGGGTGAGCGGCCCCAACGGGCTTTATGCGATGGTCGCCGATACCCTCGCCGGGCCATTCCGGCCAGTCAACGGCTCGGGGCTCGTCGCGGGCAATCCGCCGGGTGAACCGACCCAGTGTTACAGCTGGTGGGTCACCGGGGAGGGCGCGGTTTGGAGCTTTGTCGATCATTGGGGCATGGCGGGACGCAGTTTCGAAGCGCATCCCGAATTGCTCCGCAGCCAGTTCGGCGGCACTCCGGCGCCGCTCTTCGACCTCGTATTCGACGGTGACCGCGTTACCATCGCTTGATCAGGATTTCTTGTGCGCCCCAAATATCATTACGCTGCCGCAGCCAATTGGCTGAGCGATCCCAATGGCCTGGTCCACTGGGCGGGCGAATGGCATCTGTTCTATCAGTACAACCCCGATGGCGAGCATTGGGGCAATATGAGCTGGGGCCATGCGGTCAGCCGCGATCTGGCCCAGTGGGACGAGCTTCCCCCGGCGCTGAGCGGCGACGAGCTGGGCATGATCTTTTCCGGATCGGCGGTGATCGATCATGCTAACAGTGCCAGGTTTGGAGCCGAGGCAATGGTGGCGATTTACACCAGCGCCAGCGATGGGCCTCAGCGCCAAATGCAAAGCCTCGCGTGGAGCAACGACCACGGGCGTTCGTGGCATAAGTACGCCGGCAATCCGGTGCTTGATGCCGGCCTCGCCGATTTTCGCGATCCCAACGTATTCTGGCATGAACCGAGCGCGCGCTGGATCATGGTGGTGGCGCTGTCACTGCAAAACAGCGCTGCGCTTTATGGATCGACCGACCTCAAGGCGTGGGAGCATCTGTCGGATATTCCGGGCAGCGATGCCCCCGGCGAAGTCTGGGAGTGCCGCTGCTGATCGAATTGCCAGTCGAAGGCGAGATCGAAATGCGTTGGCTGTTCAAGGTCGACGTGCTGCGCGGTGCGCCCGGATCGGGGGCGATCTACCGCACCGGCAGCTTTGACGGCACACAGTTCCGGCCCGATCCGCAAGGCTGGGCGGCGCTCGATGCCGGGACCGACTTCTATGCCGCGATCGCCTGGCATGAGCCGCGCGATGAACAGCGCCGACCGCTGTGGATTGGCTGGCTCGGCAACCATGCCTACCAAGGCCAGTTGCCGCTGCAAGGCTGGCGCGGAGCGATGAGCTTGCCCCGGTTGCTTTCGCTCCGGCGTACCGGCGATGAATTTCGCTTGCGGCAATGCGTGGCAGAGAACGCGGTTGCCGGGGTGCCGCTCATCGATCTGGCGCAAACCACGATCCCGGCGGCAGCGCATATCGACTTGGCGGGCGATAGCGATTTCAAGCTGCGGATTGAGGACGCGGACGGCCGTATGTTGCAGATCGAACGCCGCGCCAGCCTGCTGCTGCTGACTCGCCGTGACCCGGCTTTGTCTTATCTCGACACGGTGCAACAGCTGGTGCTTCATGGCGCAGCGCCGATCGACGTCTGGCTCGATATCGGCAGCCTCGAGCTGCTGGCTCAGCAGGGCTGCGCCGCGCTGTCGGTGCAGCACCGCTTGTCAGGCGAGGAATTTGCGCTGCATTACGAAACCATCATGGCAGCTGACTGACGCACTCAGGCGGTATCGCGGCGGATCAGTTGCGGGGCCATTTCCACCGATGCGGCATCGCTGCCGCCAATTCGCTCGAACAGCGCCTTGACCATCGCGCGCGCGCCCACCGCAATGCTCTGGCTGATCGTGGTCAGCCGCGGGATGGTCTGTTCGGCCAGCGGCAGATCGTCGAACCCGGTGACCGAGATATCCTGCGGCACCCGAATACCGCGATCGGCCAGCGCGCGCACCGCGTGCATCGCGATCAGGTCCGATGCCGCAGCGATGCCGTCAACCTCGGTGCCGATGCGGTGGATGTGCGCGGCGATGTCTTCGGCCATGACGTCCGAGGCAAGGTGCGTGTCGAGCTTGAGCGGGGGCGGCAAGCCTGCGGCTGCTGCGGCATCACACAGCCCGTCGAAGCGGTCCTTGAGTTCGGGCGCGATTGCTTCACCCATGAAGGCGAGCCGCTTGCGCCCGGCGCGGATCAGGCATTCACCGGCCAGATGACCGCCCTTGCGGTTATCCACGCCGACCGAGCAATGGACCTGGCCCGGTTGGTGGCTGCCCCACACGACCATCGGGCGATACCACTGCGCAACCCGCTCGATCGCTTCGAACTGGTTCGATTGGCCGATCAGCAATACCCCGTCGAGCATCCCTGAATCGACGATCCGTTCCAGCCAGTCGTCGGCGTCGGGGATCACCCGGCTAAGCATGATGTCATAGCCGTTTTCGGTCAGCGCGTCGGCCAGATGGCCCAAGATAGCCGTGAAGAACGGGTCGGACAGATGCTGGCGCTGTTCGTGACCCAAGGGCACGACCACCCCGATCACCTTGGTTTCCTGCACCCGCAGGCGCCGCGCCATTTGGTTGGGGCGAAAGCCGTGCTCACGCGCCATGGCCTGAATCCGCTCACGAGTGTCCTTGTTAACCAATGACTTGTCCGCCAGAGCGCGCGAAACCGTGCCGGTCGACACGCCCGTCAGCCGGGCGAGTTCCGCAATGTTTCGAATTCGAGGGCGCGCAGACGGGGTATCGGGCATATACTGATATTAATCCAAGGAACGACCGCAACCCACGCTCAATGTGCGGCATTGGGCGGTGCTGTCAACTAGTGGGGCCAAAACGCCGTTTTGCAGATTGGCCATCAGCAACCATCGGGCGAAAATCGACGCGTAAAACTATTTTGCAATCGATTTCCAAAAGGTGATTGCAATCGATTGTTGCATGTGTCAGTTGCATCATCTATTTGTGATCAACAAGCATGAATCCTTTGAGAGGGGATAGGGTATGAAGAAGTCCGTTTTGCGCAATTGCGTATCTGCCGCCGCACTCGCTGCCGCTGGCCTGCTGGCAGTTCCTGCCTTTGCGCAAGAGGCCGCGGCATCGGCCAGCAACGAAACCGAAGCTGACACGCTCGACACGATCGTCGTCACCGCTTCGGCTGGTGACAAAACCAAGCTCAACACTTCTGCATCGATCAGCTCGGTTTCAAGCACCGACATTCAGCACTTCAACGCAACCAGCACCGCAGAACTCTATCGCCTGATCCCAGGCATCCAGGTCGCCGGTACGCAGGGCGATGGCGGTAACTCGAACATCGGTGTGCGCGGTCTGCGCACTCCCACCGGCGGTTCACCGTTTGTGCAGGTGCAGGAAGATGGCCTGCCGACCGTGCTGTTCGGCGATATCCAGTTCGGCAACAACGATTACTGGACGCACCCCGATCCGCAGACCGAACGGGTCGAAGCCATTCGCGGTGGCACCGCCTCGACGCTGGCCTCGCAGGCCATCGGCGCAGTGCTCAACCACATCAGCTACACCGGGCGCAACGACGGCGGCTATTTCGAGCTCGAAAAGGGCGTGAACTACGATTTCACCAAGGCGATTTTCGCCTCGGCTCAAGCATCAACGATTCGCTGTACTTCAATGTGGGCGGCTATTTCGATGTTGGTCGCGGGGTGGAACACGCTGGCTACAATGTCAGCAATTCTTATCTGTTGAAGGGCAACATCACCAAGGAATTGGCCGACAATCGCGGCTACGTCCGGTTGCTGTTCAAGGTTTCGGACACGCAGGAGCCCAGCTACAACGGCTGCATCAGCAATGCGACGCTCAGCGGCAAGAAGGTGACCAATATCGGCCCGTCGGCGCTGTGTGATTTGCGCAATCAGGCCACCGGCTATTCGACGCTCAACAGCAGCGTGCCGTTCCTGAATGCCGACAACCAGACTCTGCAGACGCAGAATCTCAACGGGATCAGCACCAAGCAGAAGTATGCCCAGCTGCAGATGCACTATGAGTTCGGCGGCGGCATCACGGTCGATGACAATGCCCGCGTCGCCCGCATGAGCGGCACCTTTGCGGTGCAGTTCTATGGTGCCGGGGCAACTGCTGGCGCGCTCGGCGCTGGCCAGTCGTTTGTTTATGCCAATGGCCCCAAGAAGGGTCAGACGTTTACCGGCGCCTACGTTTCGAACAGCGCCTCGGTTCACACCAACATGGACCACATGGACCACGTCGCCAACGATCTGGCGGTTAGCTACAAAAGCGAAGGCGATGGTCCCAAATTCGACCTGAAGCTCGGCTGGTTCTACGATTCGCAGCGGATTGCGGAAAACTGGCACTCGAACAGCTCGACCGTCGAAGCGATCGGCAATAGCCCGGCGCAGCTCGATCTGGTCAGCGGCCTCAATGGCACCGGCACCTTGCTGGCCGCCAGCGGGCAGTCCTCGTTCAACCAGGGCTGGAACCAGAACTTCGACACCACTTTCGTAATCAACGCGCCCTATGCTGACCTCAACGTCGATCTGGGTCAGCTGAACATCGACGGCAGCATCCGCGAGGAACTGTTCCATGGTTCAGGTTGGGCACAAGGCAGTTCGGGCAATGTCGCCGGCACCAAGGCCGTCGTCCAGACCGATCCGCGCACAGGTCTACAGGTCACGACGTTGATCCCGTACTATGCCTACGACGGCACGAAGGAGAACATCAACTTCAGCGAAAGCGCCACCAACTGGTCGATCGGTGCCTTGTTCAAGGCCACGCCGTCGCTCTCGCTGTTTGGCCGCGCTTCGCATGGCACGCGTTTTGTTGCTGATCGCCTGACCCGCAGCAGCCCGAGCTGGTTTGCCGGCGATGGCAGCCTCAATGCGGCTGGTCTGGCTTCAGCCCGCGCTCCGGTGACCCAGTACGAAGTGGGTCTCAAGAACCGCGGTAATCTGGGCGGCGGTCGTTATACGATCGAATTGACCGGGTTTTATTCGAAATACAGCATCTCATCGCAGGAAATTTCGGCAACCAACTGCTTCAATATCCTCGGGGTCAACACCCCGACCTGCGTGATTTCTGGCAAGTACAAGGACTACGGGCTCGAACTGTTCTCGACCTACCGCAACGGCGGGTTCAACCTCGTGCTAAGTGCGACTTACGACAAGTCGAAGGTTGCTGCATCGCAAGTCGCTACGTTCAAGACCTCGCCCAACATCCCCGATCTGAGCTACTCAGGCTTGATCAGCTATGATGTTGCCGATACAGCTTCGGTTGGCCTCAGCGTTACCGGCCAGAGCAGCGTGCTGGGCGGCGATGGCAATAGCTACCCGGGATCGCGAGTGTTTGGCGCCTTCATCAAGGTGAGCCCGGTCAAGAACATCGAACTCGGGCTTCAGGCTTACAACCTGTTCGACACCTTTGCGCTGCAGGGCGCGGCGGGCTTTACCGACGCCACCCACATCAACGCCAGCGGCGCGCAGGGCCGTTCGATTAAGGCTTCAGTCAAAGTCAGCTTCTGATCCTAACCACGGAAAAATACGGGTCGCAGACTGGGCGGGGCGGAAGGAAACTTCCGCCCCGCTTCGCCTTAAGCTAGGGAACTTATGCTGCTGCACCGGAGGGATTGCACGTGAATGCCAGTGACCGCCAGATTCGCAAGATCGTGATCGTCGGCGGCGGCTCGGCGGGGTGGATGACGGCTGCGGTGCTGTCCAACGCCCTCCAGCACGGTTGCGAAATTACTCTGATCGAATCCGAGGAGATCGGCACCGTCGGCGTGGGCGAAGCGACCATTCCGACGATCCGGATGTTCAACCGTACGCTCGGCATTGATGAAAACGAATTCGTCAAAGCGACGCAGGGATCGTTCAAGCTCGGCATCCAGTTTGTCGATTGGGCCAAGCTTGGCCATCGCTATTTCCACCCGTTCGGCAGCTTCGGCCGGCCATACGACATCTCCGATATCCACCAGCACTGGGTCGCAGCGCGACTGGCCGGGAGCGAAGCCAGCCTTGATGATGTTTGCATGGCTTGGCAGGCGGCGGCGGCGGGCAAGTTCGACCATCCTTCGCAAGACCCGCGCAGTGTGCTGTCGACCTTCGACTACGCCTATCACTTCGACGCCGGAATGTACGCCGCGTTCCTGCGCAAGTATTCCGAAGCGCGTCATGTCAGTCGCGTCGAGGGCAAGGTCGCCTCGGTTGCGCTCGATGGGACAAGCGGTTTTGTTACCAGCGTCACGCTCGAAAATGGTCAGGCCTACGATGCCGACCTGTTCATCGACTGCTCTGGGTTTCGCGGACTGCTGATCGAAGGCGCTTTGCAAACAGGATATGAGGAGTGGACGCATTGGCTGCCGTGCGACCGCGCGATGGCGGTGCCGTGCGCCTCGACCCCCGATTTCACTCCGTATACCCGCTCGACCGCGCGCTCCGCTGGATGGCAGTGGCGTATCCCGCTGCAACACCGCACCGGCAATGGCTACGTCTATTCCTCGCAGCAGATTGGCGACCAGGAAGCAGCGGATTTCCTGCTCGCCAACCTCGATGGCCAGGCGCTGGCCGATCCGCGCCCGCTGCGATTCGTGACCGGGCGGCGCAAGCAAAGCTGGAACAAGAACGTGATCGCGGTCGGCTTGTCGAGCGGGTTCATGGAGCCGCTCGAATCGACCAGCCTGCACCTGATTCAAGCCAATATCGCCAAGATCCTGGCGTTCTTCCCGACCCGCGATTTCGACCCCCTGGTGACCGCCGAGTTCAACCGGGTGGCCGCGAACGAGACCGAGCGGATCCGCGATTTCCTGATCCTCCATTACAAGCTGACCCAGCGCGACGACAGCCCGTTGTGGCGCTATTGTGCGGCGATGGAGATTCCTGAGAGCCTCCAGTTCAAGATCGATCACTTCCGCCGCTTTGGCCGTCTGATCGCCAAGGATGCGGATCTGTTCGGCCCGGCTTCGTGGACCGCCGTCCACATCGGCCAGTTCAACATTCCCGAAGCGACCGACCCGGTGCTGGGTTACCGCACTGCCGACAGTGCCGCCTGGCTGGGCAAGCTCCACGCCGCGATGGCAGCCGAAGCGGGGCGGATGCCGGGCCACCAGCAATTCATCGATCAGCACTGCAAGGCTGGTGGCTAGGCCGAGCCCCGAACTGCGCAGCCGGATCATCGCGCTGCGGCAACAGCAGCGCTACGTCGAGGCGGACGCTTTACTCAGCGATGGGGTGGCCCAATTTTCCGCCGATGCCGAGCTTGCGTTTATGCACGCCCAAACCCGGTACGAGCTAGGCGACCCCTCTGCTGACTTGTTCTCCCACGCCGCCGCGCTCGGTCCGGGCAACCGCGACGTCTTGCGCAATCAGGCGCTGGCGCTGATTTCGGAAGGGCGCCGCGCAGAGGCTCGCGCATTGCTGACCGGCGAATTGGCGCGCGAGCCGGGTTGGCTTGACGGGCACAAGGCGCTTTCAACGGTCGAATGGACCAGCGGCAACCGCGCACAATTTGCATCTTCGCTTGCCGCAGCATGCCGCGTGCAGCCAGGCATTGCCGCGTTGTGGCTCGCCTGGTTTCGCAATCTGGCGCAGGCGCGCGACTGGGCCGGGGCCTTGGATGTGCTCGATCAAGCCGAGCGCCACCTTGGCACCACCCCCGCAATCCAGGTCTCGCGGCTGTTCGTCGCGGTGGAAAGCGGCGCGCCCGAGGCCGATGAGCTGATCGCCGCGACCAACCAGTTTCGCGGCGATGTCACCAGCCTGTGCCGCATCCGTCATGCCTTGCGCCACGGCGATCCCGCCCGCGCCGAGGCCGAAGCTTTGCCGCTGACTGCGGGACCGTCGGCCGCGCTTTACTGG
The DNA here is from genome assembly GCA_025359445.1 of Sphingomonadaceae bacterium. Classification (GTDB taxonomy): domain Bacteria; phylum Pseudomonadota; class Alphaproteobacteria; order Sphingomonadales; family Sphingomonadaceae; genus Novosphingobium. The sequence goes on along the minus strand of JANYGB010000057.1, from coordinate 19,718 downwards.
CCCTATCTGTCGCTGGCATGGCGGCTGCAGGGCGATGTCCGGGCGGAGTGGCTCGACCGGCCCGGGCAACTGATCGACACCTTCGATTGCGGCTGGAGTGCAGCCGAAATGGCTGAACTGGCTGAAGTACTGCGCGGGCTCCACACTGCGGCCGCACCCTACCTCGAACAATCGGCGCGCGGCGGCACCCAGACCGACCGCTCGGTGCTGCTACGCCGCGAGCCGGTGCTGCAACGGATCAAGACCCGGCTGCTCGAGCTGATCCGCGAATATATCGACCAGCTGCCGCCACCAGATCCCGCGCATCCGCTGCTCGGCGCACCGCGCGGGGAATTGCTCATCGAAGGCAGCTGGTCAGTCCGGCTGGCGAGCCAGGGCCATAATGTGCCGCACACGCACGCGATGGGTTGGCTTTCGACCGCGTTCTATGTCGCGCTGCCAAAGCCGGCAGACATGGGAGCGCCGCCCGCCGGGCATATTGCCTTCGGTCAGCCGCCAACCGAGCTGGGCCTGACGCTGGAGCCGTACCGCACAATCGCGCCCGAGCCCGGCAAACTGGCCGTCTTCCCCTCGACCATGTGGCATGCCACCGTGCCGTTCGACCACGGCGAGCGGCTGGTGATCGCCTTCGACATCCGCCGTCCCCGGGCCTAGGAACGAAACCGGGTGTCAGGACTGGCGCTACTGGCTGCCGTGCGACAGCGCCTATGCCGCGCCGTGCGAACGCGCCGGGGCCTTCACCCCTAGACCCGCAGCAACAGCGAGTTGTAGCGTTATTGCGGTGCGATGGAGGTGCCCGAAACGGTCACCTGGAAGATCGCTTCCGCCGCCACGGCCGCCTGGTCCAGCGCGATGCCGACCTGTTCGGCACGCCGAGCTGGCTCGCGGTGCACATCGGGCAAGGCAACATGCCTGAGGCGACCGATCCGCTGCTGCCCTTGCGCGGCGCGGATCATGCCGATCATCTGCGCAAGCTTGAAGCGGCGCTGGTTCGCGCGGCTGAGGGGCTGCCTGATCATGCCGACTACATCGCGAAGAACTGCGCAGCGTCTTAACTCAGCGCGCGCCGCCCCAGTGCGATTGCGCCGGTGATCCCGGCCTCGTCGCCCAGACCCGGCGTCACGATGTACTTGACCAGCCCCGGATCGAGCTGCGGGGCCTTGATATAGCCTGCGAGCCGCCGCTCGGTGGCGGCGCGCAGTGCTTCGACCAGCCCCGACGTCTTCATCACCCCGCCGCCGAAGATGAGCCGGTCTGGCATGTGCAGCAGCACCAGATTGACCGCGAGCTGGGCGATGTAATCCGCAATCAGCGCGATGCGTTCGGGCGGGCTGCCCGCTTCGGACAGACTTTGCCCCCAGCGCGCCTTGATCGCCGGGCCGGCGGCGAGCCCTTCAAGACAGTCGCCGTGGAACGGACAGAATCCCGCGTAGGGATCGGCAGTCTTGTCATGCGCGACGCCAATATGCCCGCCCTCGTAGTGCGAAAATCCCATCAGCGACTTGCCATCGCGCAGCACGCCAACCCCCACGCCGGTGCCAACGGTGGTGTAAGCGAGTGTGGTGCAGCCATGCCCCGCGCCGCGCTCCCATTCGCCAAGCGCCGCGCCGTTGACGTCGGTATCGACCACGATTCTCGCGCCGAACTCGCCGAGCGCATCCTGGAACCGCGCGCCTGCCCAGCCCGGCTTGGGGGTGGTGGTGAAAGTGCCGTAAGCGGGCGAGGCGGGATCGATGTCGATCGGGCCAAAGCTCGCGACCCCAAAGGCGGCAATTTTGCCGTGCTCAGCCTCCGCCGCGCGGAAGAATTGCGCCATGGCCGGGAAGCAGGTCGCCGGGGTTTCGGTGGGAATGCGGGCCTCGGCCAGAATCGTCCCGTCGGGCCGCGCCAGTGCGACAACGAATTTGGTTCCGCCGGCCTCGATGGCCCCGATGAGTCGATCAGTCATGGCGACAGCCTCTAACCTTGCAATCGGTTGTTATCAAATGATCCTGCGCGCAGCGAGATCGGCCAGCGCGGCCGCGTCCAACCCCAGCGCGCCGTAAACCTCGGCATTGTGTTCGCCGACCGACCGGGGCGCGGCGCGGCGGATTGCGCTGGGGTTGGCCGAGAGTTTGGGCATCGGCGCCTGCATCGTTATTTCGCCAAACTCGGGATGCGGCACTTGCGCCAAGGCCTCGCGCGCCGCGAAGTGCGGATCGGCCAGCATCTCGCGGCCGGTGTAGACCCGGCCCGCCGGGACCGAATGCGCGATCATCAGCGTTTCAAGCTCGGCAACGGTGTGCTGCGACGTCCACGCCGCGATCAAATTGTCCAGCTCGCCTTGGCGCTCGCCGCGCGCGATGTGCGTGGCATAACGCGGGTCGGTGGCCAGCTCGGGCCGGTCCATCGCCGCGCAGAGCCGCGCAAACACAGTGTCGCCGTTGCCGCCGATCATGTATTCGCCGTCGCTCGCCGGATAGACGTTGCTCGGCGCGATGCCGGGCAGGATTGAGCCCGAACGCGGCCGCACCAGGCCCATCGCGGCGTATTCGGGCACGACCGATTCCATCACTTGCAGCACCGCCTCGTAAAGCGCCGAATCGACCACCTGACCTTTGCCGCTGGCTTCGCGCGCATGCAGCGCCGCGAGCGCGCCCATGCAACCGTAGGTCGCCGCGAGGGTATCGCCAATCGACACCCCCATCCGCGCCGGGGGCCGGTCAGGATCGCCGACAATCGCGCGCCACCCGCCCATCGCCTCGCCGATCCCGCCATAGCCGGCTCGGTCTGAATAGGGCCCGGTCTGGCCGTAGCCCGACATTCGCACGATAATCAGACGCGGGAAGAGCGCGTGCAGTTCGGCTGGGCCAAGGCCCCATTTCTCCATCGTCCCGGGCTTGAAATTCTCGATCAGGATGTCGGCTTCCGCAAGCATTTGGCGGACCAGGTCCTGGCCTTTGGGCACCCGCAAATTGGCGCTGACGGCGCGCTTGTTTCGGGCGATGACTTGCCACCACAACTTGTGCGGGCCGTTGCCCCAGCTGCGCATCGGATCGCCGCTGCCGGGCGGCTCGACCTTGATCACGTCCGCGCCCATATCGCCGAGCAATTGGCCGCAGAATGGCCCGGCGATCAGCTGGCCCAGTTCGACCACCTTGATCCCGGCAAGCGCGCCGGTGTTGGCTGTGTCCGTCATGGCCGCGCCTGTGGCGGAAACGGCACCGCTTTGGCAAGACTGGCTGGCAAAGCTTTGCCCATCACGCCGGCAAGCCAGTGTGAGGCGTCGATCAGTTCGGCCAGATCGAGCCCGGTGTCGATCCCTGAGCGGGCGAACAGATAGGCCACGTCCTCGGTTGCGACATTGCCCGCCGCCCCCGGCGCAAACGGGCAGCCGCCGAGCCCGCCGAGCGACGCGTCGACTGTGGCCGCGCCAGCTTCGGCGGCCGCCCACGCATTGGCGACGCCGGTGCCCCGGGTATCGTGGAAGTGCACTCTTACCGGCAATGGGGCGATCGCTTCGCGCAAGGCTGTGACCAGCGCGGTGACTTGCGCGGGGACGGCGACCCCGATGGTATCCGCCAAGGCAACTTCGCACGGACCAGCCTTAGCCAGCTCTCGTGCCATATCGATCACCCGGGCCGGGTCGATCTCACCCTCGAACGGGCAGCCAAACGCGGCGGCGATGGTCACTTGCGCGACGCGCCCGGCCGCCTGCGCCATGGCGATGATCGCTTTGGCCTCGGCGACCGACTGCCAGGTATCCTGCCCCTGATTGCGCACGCCGAATGTGTCCGAGGCAACCGCCACCGCGCCGAGTTGGTCCACCCCTACCGCCAGCGCCCGCTCGGCCCCGCGCAAGTTGAGCACCAGCCCGATCCGGGTCACGCCCTCGGTCCGGCCCAACATCTCGACCACCGCCTCGGCATTAGCCATTTGCGGAACCTTGCGCGGATTGACGAAGCTCGCAATCTCGATCCGCCGCGTCCCCGCCGCGAGACTGCGGCGGATCAACTCGACCTTGTCGGCGGTGGAGACCAGCAGCGCCTCGTTCTGCAGCCCGTCGCGCGGGCCGACTTCGACTATTTCGATTCCGCTGATCATCACGCTTGTCCTGCGATCCAGTCGCGGACCAGCGTGGCGGCCTCGTTCACCTGCTGCGGCTGGCCGAAGTAATAGTGGTTTGCGCCCGCGATCACGTGATGGTCGATCTGGCACTTGTCCGCCGCCGCCATCAGCCGCGCGGCGTGGCTCGGGGTGCAGGCATCGTCGGCGCTGTTCTCGATCACTAGCATCGGGCTCGCGATCCGCGCCGCGCACTTTAGGCCATCGCCGTTCGACAGGTCGTACGACCACTGTGACAGCCACGAACGCAGCGTCGTGAACCGGGCGAGCCCGACCGGGCCATCGTTGACCACGAACGGATCGCCCAGCATGCAATGGTTCGGCTGCCGGTCATTGGGATCGACCAAGGGATCGAGCCAGCGCGGATCGGCCATGGTGCCTTGCACGGTGAAGCAGCGCTCGTGCTGCTCAAGCCCCTGCGCCTTCAAGCCGGCCAATTCATCCTGCACCCAGGCGGTAATCCGCCGGTTGCGCGCGATCTGGCGGGCGCGGTACTCGGCGAGGAAGTCCGCCGAATAGGGCGGCTTGGGCCCATCCGCCGCATAGAGGTTCCACTTGGGGTTGCGGTCAAACGGGCGCGACTCATCCTCGATCGAGGCATCCATCCATTCGGTCAGGGTCAGATTGCGCGAAAGATGCGCGGCGAGCAGCAGCACGCCATCTGCTGGCACGAATTTGGCCGCGGTGAGGTCATAAGGATCGCCCGCTGGGGTTTGGGTCACCCGCGGGTCCTGCGCCTCGGCCTGATAGAACAAGCTCTGCGCCCCGCCGCCCGACCAGCCGCCCAGGTACACCTTCTCATACCCCAGCTTGTCACGCGCGTGGCGGATGCACGCACCCAGATCCATCACCGCCCGTTCCATGATCAGCGCGGTATCGTTGCCCCGGTAACGCGTGTTGCAATAGATCGTGTGGACGCCCATTTTTGCGAGCACGGTCACTAACGGCAACCACGAGCCGCCGCCGATCGGGTGCGAAAAGATCACGACGCTGCTGGACGGCACTGCGGGTTTCAGCTGCATGGCTTCAACCACGACCTTGCCGATCTGCCCGGCGTAAGTGTCCTTGAACGAGCTCTCCTCGTCGTAGACGATCAGGTAAGGGATGCGCTCGAACGGGATCTGGATCATCGTGCCGCCTCTTGGAATTGTCGCGCAACTATGCACGAGCGGCCAGAAAAATGAAGCTCGCCGTGCGGTCACATGGCTTCGGCCATCCTCCGCGCGCCGTAGACACTGCGGCGGCAACCATATGCGGTTCAGGGAGTTACCCGGTCAGACTGTCTGATCCGTCAAGATAGAGCGTACAGGGGCGTTGATGATGATGCAGAATGAAGATCTGGCGGGCTACGACGAACTGGCACCCAGCGACGTTGGCACGCAAGAAGGATCGGTTCGGATCGCGCCGGTTTCGGTTCCGGAGTTAAAAAGCCTGTTCGGGCTTGCCGTCGGTGCGGTTGCCATCGCCGCGCTGTATTTTGGCAAGGATGTGCTGGTCCCGATCACTTTGGCGGTGATGCTGTCCTTCCTGCTTTCGCCGATCGTCAATCTGCTTCAGCGCCTGCGGTTTGGGCGGGTACCGGCAGTCATGCTGGCGGTGCTCGGCGCGCTGGGAATTTTCGGATTGGTGGCGACGCTGATCGGAAGCCAGGCTGCAAGCCTGACGGCGGACGCACCGGCTTATGCCAAGACCATCGAGAGCAAATTCCAGGGGGTGCAGGCTTTCGCCATCGCGCGCCTGGCATCGGTCACCAACGAATTCGCCCATCCCAAGGCCGCCCCTCGGCAAGCCGCCCAAGCGAAAGCCAGTCCTGCCATTGCTGCCGGCAGTACGACAGTTGCGACTGAAGGAGGACGAAGAGCGGTGCTCGTCGAAGTTGCCGCGCCGGAATTGTCGCCGTTCGTTGTGGCCAAGACGATCCTCCAGCCAATCCTGGGACCGCTGGAAACGTTCATTATCGTCTTGATCGTGGCGATCTTCATTCTCTTGCAACGAGAGGATCTGCGCGATCGGTTCATCCGGTTGTTCGGCTCGTCCGACCTGCATCGCACCACGCTCGCCATTGATGATGCGGTGCAGCGCCTCAGCCGCTATTTCCTCTCGCAGTTGGCGGTCAATGCCAGCTTTGGCGTGGTCATCGGGCTGGGGCTGTGGCTGATCGGCATTCCTTCGCCCGCGATGTGGGGCGTGCTGGCGGGGCTGTTGCGGTTCGTTCCGTACATCGGCGCATTCCTCGCCGCCGTTGTCCCAGCGGCGCTTGGCGCGGCGATCGATCCGGGTTGGTCGACCGCGATTTATGTGCTGCTGCTATTCGGCATTGTCGAGCCCATCGTCGGTTATGTCGTCGAACCGTTGCTTTACGGCCATTCCACCGGGCTTTCACCCATATCGGTGATCGTGGCCGCGGTATTCTGGACGTGGATTTGGGGACCGATCGGGCTGATCCTGTCGACTCCGCTGACGCTGTGCCTCGTTGTGCTGGGCCGCCACGTCAAATCGCTCGAATTTTTCGACGTCTTGCTTGGCGATCGGCCAGCCTTGTCGGCCACCGAAAGCTTCTACCAGCGGATCCTCGCTAACAATCCCGACGAGGCACTTGCTCAGGCCGAGGCGCTGCTGACCGATCGCTCACTGGTCGATTATTACGACGGGGTTGTCGCCGGGGGCCTTGCCCTGGCGACCGAAGACGAACAGCGGGGGATCATAGACCGGGACCGGTCGAGGCAAATTCTGCGCGCGGTGCAATCGGTGATCGCCGACCTCAAGGATCGGGGGAACGGCGCGACCGGCGAAGATCCGGGGAACGCGGCGGTGTCTTCGGTAAATCCTGGCACGGTCGCCTGTATTGCAGGGGCCGGACCATTCGACGCAGCGGTGCTCGCCATGATCGTTCAGTTGCTCGAGCAACACGGCGTAGTCGCGCGCGCCATCCCCCACGAAGCTGCGACCCGCGCCCGGATTTCGCAGCTGGACTTGTCGGGAGTGACGGTAATCGTGCTCGCGTATGCGGAGCTTACCCAGTCGCCCGCGCACCTGCGCTACTTGATCAAGCGGCTTCGCAACCGCGCACCGGCGGCGCAGATTGTTGCCGGATTGTGGGCTAAGAACGAAGCCGCGCTTGATGATCCGGTTGTTCAGCAGGCAATCGGAGCCGATCGTAACGTCAGTTCATTGCGAGCCGCAGTCGATGAAACACTGGCGCTGCTGATGGGCGATGACGCGCCATCACGCGAAGCTGTGAACCACGGTTAGCCGGCACTAGGAAGATCACGAAAGGACTGGACCCACTGGGTTACGCGCGCGGCCGAGACTGTTGCCGAACAATGAAGCTTGCCGTGCAAGGCGGGGTCTGGAATTATGGCGACGAGCGCACGGTAGGTGCGCCAAGGAGAGCAACGTGGCCCAATACGACCTGATCATTCGGGGCGGGACGATCCATGACGGCACCGGCGCAGCTCCGTTGGCCGCCGATATCGCCATCAAGGACGGTCTGATTGCCGCAATCGGCGCGATTTCCGGCGATGTTGGCGAAGTGATCGATGCTGCGGGCAAGATCGTCACTCCGGGCTTCGTTGACGTGCACACGCATTTCGATGGACAGGTTACCTGGGACAGCCGGCTCGCACCCAGTTCAGGTCACGGGGTGACGACCGCAGTCATGGGCAATTGCGGGGTGGGCTTTGCCCCGTGCCGACCCGAACAGCGCGGCGCTCTGGTCAAGCTGATGGAGGGGGTCGAAGATATTCCCGAGGTCGTGATGATCGAAGGCCTGCCGTGGAATTGGGAGACTTTCCCCGAATACCTCGACGCGCTGGCCGAACGCCACCTCGATATCGATGTCGCCGCGCAGGTGCCGCATTCGGCTTTGCGGGTCTATGTCATGGGCGAGCGTGCCGTGCGCAAGGAGGCTCCGACGGCGGACGACCTGGCGCAGATGCGCGCCCTCGTGGCCGAGGGCATCCGCGCCGGAGCGTTCGGGGTCACCAGTTCGCGCAACGTGATGCACCGGACCCGCGCTGGCGAGCTTGCCCCCAGCCTCTATTCGGACGTCGATGAACTATGTGCGCTGGCCGATGGGCTCGCCGATGCTCAAGGCGGCGTGTTCCAGATCATTCCGGCTCCGGCCGAACCCGCCGAGGACGAGTTTCCGCTGCTGCGCAAGATTGCCGAACACAGCGGCCGGCCGGTGTCGTTCACCCTGCTCGAGGTGCCGGGACAGGCCGGCGCGGGTTGGCGACATCACCTTGACGGGCTGACCCAGGCGGCGGCTGACGGCCTGACCATCCGCGGCCAGGTTGCGCCGCGTCCGGTGGGAATGTTCTTCGGCCTCGACCTCAGCCTGCACCATTTCAGCAGCCACCCGAGCTACAAAACGATTGCCGATCTGCCGCTGGCCCAACGCGTCGCGAAGATGCGCGAACCTGCATTTCGTACGCAGTTGCTGGCTGAGCAACCCGAAGACACCAACCCGACCACGCTGATGCTGATCGCGGCGTTCCGGGGCGCGTACCAATGGGGCGAGGTGCCAAATTACGAGCCTCAGCGCGAAGACCGCGTGGACGAACGCGCCAAGGCGGCGCAACGCGATCTGGCCGAATATGCTTATGACGCGCTGCTCGCCGATGATGGCCGGACGGTGTTTTATCTGCCCGCCGCCAACTATACCGAAGGCAACCTCGATGCGGTGCGCGAAATGCTCGGGCATCCGTCAACCGTGATGGCACTGGCTGATGGCGGGGCGCATTATGGCCTGATCTGCGATGCGAGCTTCCCGACTTTCTACCTCCAGCGCTGGGTCCGCGATGCTTCGGACGCCGAGCGGATTGAATTGCCGCAGGCCATCGCCGAGCTGACCAGCAGGCCTGCCGCGCTGATTGGCATGACTGACCGGGGCCGGATCGCGGTGGGGATGAAGGCTGATCTCAACGTGATCGACCTGGCCGGGCTCAAGCTGCATGTGCCAACGATCGAATACGATCTGCCCGCCGGCGGCAAGCGGATGCAGCAGAAAACCGATGGCATCGCGGTGACGATTGTTTCAGGGCAGGTTACCTACCGTAATGGCCAACACTCCGGAGCCTTGCCGGGGCGGCTGGTGCGGCGCAGATCGGAACTGCTGGCGGCCTGATCCCAACACTAGTGCGCACCCGGCTAAGCATATGTATCAATAAGGCGCGTTATGCGACCGAGGCTGATGCGCTGGCGGTCGCGGTGATGGCCGATTTTCCGCTGCGGCCCTATCGTTGCGAGCGGTGCTGGCAATTCCACCTGACCAGCCGGACCAAGGGCAAGCGAATTCCTCGAGTGTTGCAGATTGCTGATGACCAGGCACCGGCTTAAAGTGTTCTTCGATGGCGGTTGCCGGCCCAATCCTGGGACGATCGAAGTCGCCGTGGTCGCGCGCGGGGTCAGCTATTATTTTGGCGATCTTGGCCGAGGCAGCAACACCGATGCCGAATGGCTGGCGCTGATTAAGGCGCTTGAAGTGGCGCAGCGAATGGGCGAGCCGGACTTCATTCTGGTGGGCGATGCCAGGGTGGTCATTGATCAGGCCAACGGCGTGAACAAGTGCCGCAGTCCGGTCTTGCTGGAGCATCGTGCAAAGTTCGCGGAGCTCGCAGCGATCAGTCCGCCCAGACGAATCCGGTGGATTGCACGGGCGCAGAACCTTGCCGGGATCGCTTTGGCGGAACGCCATCAAAGAGGTTAATTTATTCTGGGTAATTGGTTGAATTCTAGGATTATTCGTTGCTAAGAGATGGCCCGGCCGGTGCACGCAGGCGGAACTTCGCAGACTGTCGCGCGTTGAGCGCAAGGTGGCATTGCATCATATGTTCCGCGACAAGGTTGATTGAACGATAATGGGGTGGCGGGTATGCATGAGCCGAAGGAACCGGGCTATCCTGGTCACAGCGGCGTTGATCGGTGCTGCGCCTGAAACTGCCTATGGCCAGCAGGGTGCAACGCCGCCGCCTGCTCCGGTCAGCGTGCCCATTGTGGTACCGCTGCCGCCACCAGGCGCCAATTTGCCCGAGGTCAAACCGATCATCCCTGATGATGAGTTTGAAAAGTCGGTCCCCAAACTCGATCCGGCTGACGACCCTGAACTGGCCAAGCCGCTCGAATCGATCGACGATTTTGAGCGGCGGATGGCGTCCGAACAGGCCGGGGCCAAGCCGCTAGAAGGCCAGGCGCCGCCCGCCGGCGATCCGGCATTGGCTGACAAACAGGCAATCGAGGTGATTGGTGACGCGCCGATCCGCGATGCCGAGCTGACCAAGCCGCTCCCACCGCTCGCAGACTTCAAGGTCGAGCAAGTGAAATTTGTCGATGCTCCAGCCGATACCCGCGATGTCGAGATCGCCTACCAGATTCAACTGACCGGGCTAACCGACGCTGATACACTTACCGAGGCCGATCTTGCTGGCCGGTTCAATAAGCTGTCGGCGCTCCGCCACGGCAAGGGCAAGGCGGCCAATACCGCGCAAGTCGCCAGCCGCGCCGGTGAGGATGTGGCGCTCATCAAGAAGCTGCTCGCCGCCGAGGGCTGGTTTGATGCGCAGGTCACCACCCGGCTCGATCGTTCCGAAGCGACTGACGGCCAGCCGCTGCTCGCCGTGCTGGAAGTCGTGCCGGGCAAGCGCTTTGCCTATTCCAGCATCACAGTGAAAGCCGATCCCACCGTGCCGCTCACCCTGATTGGCGACAATCTGGAATTAAAACTGGGCGATCCGGTGCGCACCGAACAGGTGCTGGTCGAGGAAGCGAAGGTCGCGCTGGCGCTGCCCGAAGGCGGCTACCCGTTCGCCGAAGTGGGCCAGCGCGATATTCTGCTCGATCAGGATACCGGCGGGGCCGATTACATCTTGCCGGTCACGGTCGGCCCGCGCGGGACTTATGGCGAGATCGTCAGCGAAGGCAACGAAGCGTTCGGCGCGGATCACGTTGCTTTGCTTGCCCGGTTCAAGCGGGGCGAACTTTATGACAGCCGCAAGGTCGATGATCTGCGCCAGGCACTGATCGCCACCGGATTGTTCAAAGGTATCGGCATCGAACCGCGCCGCACCGGGATTGCCGGGCCGGACGGCAGCGAGGTGGTCAACCTCGCGGTCAAGCAGGAAGCCGGACCGCCGCGCGTCCTGGCCGCTACTGCGGGGTATGGCACCGGCGAAGGCTTTCGCGCCGAAGCGAGCTGGACGCACCGCAATTTCAGCCGGCCCGAAGGCGCATTGTCGGCCAATGCGCTGCTTGGGACGCAGGAACAGGGCGCGGGGGTGACCTTCCGCCGCTCCAACGCGGGCAAGCGCGATCGCAGCTTTGAACTTGCCGCCGACTTGCACCATTCCAATTACGATGCCTTTTCCGCCTATACCGGGCGGCTGGCAGCGCGGATCAGCTACGATTCGACCCCGCTGTGGCAGAAGCGGTTCACTTACGCATATGGCGCGCAGCTGATCGGGACCAATGAAAGCGTTTACAATCCGCTGATCGTCAAGCGTGAACGGCGCACTTATGCGATCGCCGGACTGTCTGGACAGATTGGGTTCGACACCACCGACAACTTGCTCGATCCCAGCAAGGGCTTCCGCTTCATTGCGCTGGTTGAGCCCGAAGGATCGCTCAACCGCGGGTTTTCGCCCTATGTCCGGCTCCGGCTCGACGGTTCGACGTATCGCCGCTTCGGCGGCAAGATCACGCTGGCGGCGCGCGCCCGGGTCGGGACAATTCAAGGGGTCAGCCTCGACGATCTGGCGCCATCGCGACGGCTTTATGCCGGCGGCGGCGGATCGGTGCGCGGGTTTGGCTACCAGCAACTCGGCCCGCGCGATCCGAACAACGATCCAACCGGCGCGCGCAGTCTGGTCGAAGGCGCGTTCGAAGTGCGCTACCGCTTTGGCGACTACGGCGTGGTCGGTTTTGTCGATGCCGGGCAAGCTTACACCAGCCAGTTACCGAGGCTCGACAATCTCAGGGTCGGGGTCGGGGTCGGGGCGCGGGTCTATACCAATTTCGGACCGGTGAGGATCGATGTCGCCACTCCGCTTAACCGCCGCGTTGGTGAGAGCCGGTTCAACTTCTACGTCTCGATCGGGCAAGCGTTCTGATGGACGAAGCCGAAGACTTGCCGCCTGCCGAAATAGCGCCGCAGCGTAACTGGGGGCGGATTGCATTGCGCTGGGTCGTCGGCGCGTTGCTGGCGGTAGTCCTGTTGTTGACGGCAGTTTTCATTTTTGTGCAGACCGATGCCGGACGCCAATTTGCGGCGCGGCAAGTGTCGGGGATGACCTTTGCTAACGGCCTGCGGATCGAAGTCGGGCGGGTCGAAGGGTCGTTGTTCGGCAAGACCCGGCTGATCGATGTGGTGGCTTACGATACCAAGGGGCGGTTTCTGGGCGCACCGATGGTCGAACTCGACTGGCATCCGCTGGCGTACTTGCGCAATCACATCGATATTCGCTCGCTGAGCGCGACCACGGTCACGCTGGAGCGGGTGCCGCAATTCAAGGTGAGCACTACCCAGGGGCCGCTTCTGCCCGATCTGGATATCGACGTGGCGGCGCTGCGGATCGACCACCTGATCGCGCTGCCCGCCGTCTCGGGCGAGCGCCGCGAGCTGCGATTGACCGGAAAAGCGCATATTGCCGACCGCCGAGCCCAAGTGACGGCGCTGGCCGAGACGCTTTCCGCGCCGGGCGGGCAAGCCGGCGACCGGCTTGACCTGGTGCTCGATGCGGTGCCGGAAGCAGGCCGGCTTGGGCTCAAGCTGGCAGTTGATGCACCGCAGGGCGGGGTGCTGGCGGCGTTGGCGCGGCTCGACCAGTCGCTCGCGCTGAAGATCGATGGGGCAGGAGATTGGGCCAAATGGGACGGCACGCTTGGCGCTGATCTTGGCGGCAAGAAGCTGGCCCAGCTCGCGCTGACCGCACGCGGCGGCATTTTCGCGGTTAAAGGACCGGCAGAACTGGGGCAGTTACTCAGCGGCGTGCCTGCAGTGTTGCTCGATGCCACGACGCAGCTCGATCTCACCGCCAAGCTCGATAATCGGCGCGTGGCAGTAACCGGCTCACTCCGATCAGATGCTCTGTCGCTGATACCAAACGGCGTGATCGACTTGTCGGACAATAGCTTCGACGCGTTCAAGCTCGACGTGCTGCTGCTGCGCCCGGGCGCGCTGGCGACCAACCTGTCGGGCCGGGCCTTGCGGGTGCAACTTGAGCTGGCCGGGGCTTTCGCACGCCCGGTGGTACAATACCACCTTACCGCAGGCGCACTGGCGACGAACGACGTGGTGCTTGAAGGGATTGATGCAAGCGGCAAGGCTCGAGTCGATTTGGACCAGATCGTCATCCCGGTAGCGGCCCGGATTGCGCGGATCGGCGGGCTTGATAGCGTTGCCGGGGGCACATTGACCAACGTCCGGCTGAACGGTGACCTTGCGGTCGACGGGACCCGCATCCTGTCGGATAACATGATGATCAAGTCGGACCGGATAGATGCCAAGGCGGTGTTGCTCGCCGATACCGCGCGGGGGTTCTACACCGGGGCGTTCGAAGGCCGGATCAACAATTACCGCATTGACAGCGTCGGGGTGTTTGCGGTGCAGACGACCGCCGACCTGAAGCGCAGCGGCGCGGGCTTTACCCTGACCGGCAGCGTGAAAGCGCGCTCAACGCAGCTGTTCAACGCCAATGTGCGGGATCTGCTCGGCGGCAACGCCGTCGGATCGAGCCAGCTGGTTTACGGCCCCGACGGGGTGATTCGGTTCTCGCGGCTCAGGGTATCGGCACCCGAGCTCCAGATATTCGATGGCCGGGGCAGCTATGTCAGTGGCGGCAAGCTCGCACTCACCGCGACCGGACATTCGCTCCGTTACGGGGCGCTCGCAATCCAGCTGACCGGTACGCTCGCGCAGCCGCGCGCAATCTTGCTGGCCAAGAACCCCGGGTTCGGGATCGGCCTTGCAGGCGTGCGCGCAGAAATCATCGGCACCGGCGGCGGCTACCGCTTCAATGCCACGGGGCTTACCGATTACGGTCCGCTGAGCGCTGATGTAACGCTGCTGCAAGGCAAAGCGCTCACCCTTCAGATCAACCGTGGCGATCTTGCCGGAATCGGGTTCAGCGGACGCATCCAGCGGACGCCCGCAGGGCCGTTTATCGGACAGCTCGATGCCAACGGGCGGGGCTTGGTCGGGGTAATCCGGCTCGGCGCGGCGGGGCGCTATCAAGAGGCGTTGGTCAATCTGCGCGCCAACGATACCGTGCTGCCGGGTCCGGCGCAGCTGTCAATCGGCAGCGCGATCGTCGATGCGCGGGTGGTGCTTTACGCCAAGCCCTGGGTGGTCGCCGATGTGCAATTGGCGCAGACCCGAATGCGGGGTGTCAACCTTACTGCAGCGCGCGCGCAGGTAGATTACCGCGATGGACGGGGCCAGGCGAAATTCGTCGCCGAGGGTGTTAGCGGGGTGCCGTTCAAGCTCGCCGGAAACGCGCAGCTGGAGCCGAACCTGTGGCGCGCCGCGCTTGATGGGCGAGTGCGCGGGATTGCTTTCCGCACCGCCAGCCCGGCGCGGATCATCCCATCGAAAGCGGGCTACGAACTGCTCCCAACGCGGTTCGATTTCGGGCAGGGCAGCCTGCGCCTGGCGGGCAAGTACGGCACAGGGCTCAAGCTCGAAAGCCGGATGGACCGGCTCGACATGGCGCTGCTCAACGCTTTCATTCCGGGCTACGGGCTTGGCGGCAAGGCCACCGGGTCGCTCGATTTTGAACAAGTCAGTGCAGGGGCCTTCCCGCGCGCCGATGCCCGCCTGACTATCGACGGCTTTTCGCGCACCACTGCAGCGGCGGTCAGCCAGCCGGTCGATATCAACTTCGTCGGCAAGCTGCTCGCCGACGGGGGCGAGGGACGCGCCGTAATCCGCCAGCGCGGGGCAGTGATCGGGCGGCTGGTCGCCTCGCTCAGGCCGCTTGGCCCGGGTGCCGGAAACTGGGTTAACCGGGTCACTGCGGCACCGCTGGGCGGCGGCATCCGCTATAACGGCCCGGCTGACACGCTGTGGTCGTTCGTCGGCCAGGCCGACCAGAACCTGGCAGGCCCGATCGCGGTTGGCGCGGATTTCTCGGGCCGACTGCGCCAACCGCAGTTGTCGGGAATCGTCCGCGGCGAAAACCTCACATACGAGAATCAGACCTATGGCACGCGGCTCACCGCGATGGCCTTGTCGGGGCGTTTTGCGGGCAACCGGCTGCAAGTCGAACAGCTCAATGCAACCGCCGGATCGGGCAAGATCTCGGGCAGCGGCTATTTCGGCCTCGCAGCAGCTGATGGCTATCCGATGGACATGACTTTCGACCTTGCCAACGCCCGCCTTGCGCGCAGCGACACGCTATCTTCGGCGGCGACCGGGCAGCTCAGGCTGCGCAAGAGCGCGGGGGAATCCGCGTTGCTCTCGGGCAAATTGCTGCTCCCCGAAACGCGCTACGAGCTGGTCCGGCAGGGTGCCGCCGAAGTGCCCGAACTGACCGGGGTCCGCTTCAAGCCGCCGCGCGGTCGTCCGCGGATCACCGGCAATGAGCCTGCGGTGCCGCGCGGCAGCCTGCTCGATGGGCTGCGGCTCGACATCGCGCTGACCGCGCCCAATCAGCTCTATGTCACCGGGATGGGTCTCGACAGCGAATGGCGTGCCGATTTGCAGGTAACCGGCACTGTCTATGACAAGCGCGTATCGGGCTCGATCGACTTGGTGCGCGGCAATCTGGGCTTTGCCGGGCGCCAGTTCGAGCTGCAGGAAGGCCGGCTGATCTTCACCGGCGGGATGTTGAGCGATCCGCAGATTGCCTTGAGTGCGACCGAACAGATCGACGATATCGCGGTGACGATCACCGTCTCGGGCCGCGCGCTTAACCCTCAAATCCGCTTCGGGTCGAGCCCGTCGTTGCCTTCCGATGAAGTGTTGTCGCGGATATTGTTCGGCAATTCGGTCGGACAGCTCTCGCCGCTGCAGGCGATCCAGCTCGCGGCTTCGCTTAACAGCCTGCGCGGTACTGGCGGCGGGCTCAATCCGCTGGGCAAATTGCGCGCTGCCACCGGCATCTCGCGGTTGCGTATTCTGACCCCCGATGAGGCGAGCGGCCGCGGCACCGCGATTGCCGCCGGGCGGTACATCTCGAACAACATCTACCTCGAGGTTATTACCGACGCGCGTGGGTTTACCGCCACGCGGATCGAGGTAAGCCTCAGCCAAGCGCTTTCGATCCTCAGCGAAGCCGGCGGATCGGGGGTGACCAATTTCAACGTGCGCTACCGGAAACGCTACAGATGATGCGGTTTGCTGCCATGCTGGCCCTGATCCTGCTGGCCGGGTGCAAGGAGCAGAGCTTCGACGAGCGCTACAAATCGGCGCAGCACAAACTCGACGCCAAGACCGCCGGGATCGATCAGGCCCTTGCCGCCGCGCAAAGCGATGCGGCCGAGGCAGGGGTCATCCCGGCCGCCGCAGCGTTGCCCGAGGGGCCGGTGGACTCAAGCGATTCCGCCACGCCGCACTGATCCTTGCGCTGCCTTGGCGGCGCTTCTTGGATCATCCTGTCCGGCTTGTTTGGTGCGCGACGCAGTCCGCAGCGGACCAGTCTCAGCGACCCGTCCCATGTTTCTGGGAAAGTAGTGGGAAAAACTGCGCTAAGCTCGACATGTCGATCCTGTCGGCGCAGCCTAAACGGGTGAGATCCGCCAAAAAACCTCAACCTTTCCCAGCGAAACTTCCGTGGGAAGATTTCTTGGAAGAGCGCGTAACAATCGCGGATTTGCGGGATCGCGCTCCAAATTATCAAAACACGCTGACTCTAAGCTTCCTTCTCGACCGTAGCACCCCGATCCTCCCATTGAACGCGGTTATGATGCTGCTCTCAAATCCTGAGGTCGGCCTGCCAATGGCTGCCCGGAAAAAACTCGACCGGGATCTTCGAGCAATTGGCTTGTGGTTTCTGATGCCGCGTGCGCGCCGGGTCGCCGACGCGGATGTCGATGCTACCAGATCTGCCCTCAAAAAGTTGAATCGCTTGTCACGCGACATCGTGTCACCGCTGCAGGATGTCCTCGATGTGATCGGTCAATCTGTCGCCGAGGAACTTGAGAAGGATCCGGCCTGGAGAGATGGGGAGTTTAATTTCGATCATGCCGCGATCCGTCAGTTCTTCCAGTCTCTGCCAGGCGTAAGCGAACGTCTAACCCTCAAAGTCGAAGCACAGCGAAAAGGCCGCCGGACCAACTTCGTGCTGGACCATTCGGTCACTCTGGCGGCTGCTGCGTTCGAACGAGCCGGGCTGTCCGTCGGTCCTCGCGGGCAGTCAGCAACTCGGCCCAGTGCACGACTGACGGGTGCTGGGAGCCGCTTGTTCGTCGCCTATTTTCGGCAACTTGATACGCATCTGTCGGAGACAACGTTGGCCCTCGCGATGCTCAGATGTCGCAAACGGACACGTACAGTTCGAACCTAATTGGCGTTCAAACCTCCAATTAAGATTGTCGCGCGTGGTCGATAAGTGCGTACTTTCCTGGACCTTCATCACTCCAATGGAGGTCCCAAATGGACACCGGATTGTCGCCGGCAGCTCAGCTGCACATCGAATATCGCGCCTTGAGCGCACTCACCCCCTATACCAATAACGCCCGCAAACACCCGCGCTCGCAGATCAAGCTCATTGCCAGGAGCCTCGAGACCTATGGCTGGACCAACCCGATCCTGGTCGGCCCTGACGGCGGAGTTTTGTGTGGTCACGGACGTCTGGAGGCAGCCAAGCTGCTCGGCATGACCGAGGTCCCTGTTATCTCGCTGGCTCACCTCTCCGAAGCAGACCGCAAGGCGTACATCATCGCCGACAATGCAATTGCCGAAAAATCGGGCTGGGCCAAGGCTACGCTGGCGGCCGAGGTGAAGGGCCTTTTCGAGATCGGGTACGAGCTTGAACTCACCGGCCTCGACAACCTCACGATCGATACGATGCTGTCGTTTGACGACAACGATGGCACCAACAGCGACGACGTCGAACTACCCACCGATGAAATCCGGCCGGTCTCCCGCCTCGGCGACCTCTGGAAGATCGCAGATCAGCTTGTCTATGTCGGCGACGCGCGTTCCGAAGCGATTTACGCCGCGATCCTGGGTGACGAACGCGCCCAGCTGACCCTGACCGATCCGCCCTATGGCTGCGCAGGCTCATCGATCAGCGGGGGCGGGCGCGTGGTTCACGAGAACTTCGTCATGGGTTCCGATGAAGCCTCGCTCGCGGAACTCACCGCGACGTTGTTCCGACCGGTGTTTGAACAGATCGCAGCGTTCAGCCAGCCCGGCGCCATCGCTTTCGTCTTCAGCGACTGGCGGGCGGGGCCCTACATGACCGAGGCCGCAAAGGAACCGTTCCACGAGTTGAAGCAGCTTATCGTCTGGGCAAAAACGAATGCGGGCCAAGGGGCATTTTATAGATCGGCTTTTGAACTGATCTACGCCTTCAAGGTTCGCCCCGGCGACCACATCAACAACTTCGGCATGGGCGAGCGGAGATATCGCTCGAATCTGTGGACGTACCCCGGGGCTAATGTGTTTCGCAAAGGTCGCCAGCAGGATTTAGCCGATCACCCGACGATCAAGAACAAGAAAATGTGCGCTGATGCTATTCTCGACTGCTCCAAACCGGGCGGCATCGTCCTCGATCCCTACCTCGGCTCCGGGACCACCCTTTGCGCAGCGGCGAGGACCGGTCGCAGGGGCCGCGGCATCGAGCTGGATCCGCTTTATGCAGATATAGCACTCAAACGCATCGCGGTCGAGACCGGTGAGACGCCCATGCTTGATGGCCGGACATACCAGGAGGTCCGGGCCGAGCATCTGAACGAGGAGGCTGCCCATGACTAAACGCAAGGAGCCCGGCGACTATGCACCGGGCAATATGGACGCAGCCGGTAATTTTCTCGTCGGTAAAGGGCGTCCGCCCGAAAGCAGCAAGTTCCGCGCTGGCGATAACCGTAAGCGTGGTCGACGAACCAAGGGCACGCGCAATCTCGCCAGCGATCTGACGGTGACGGTCGGAGGCAAGCCCCGCCGGGTGACGCGGCAACGTGCAGTAGTTATGCGGCTCGCCGATAACGCCGGGAAGGGCAGGGACCGGTCGATCGAACACCTGTTCAGATTGCAGCAGGCCCTCGTTGAACCACTTCTCGAACACGAGCATGCCGGAGGTGGGTTCAGGGACCTCAGCCACCTCAGTGACGACGAGCTCGACGTCCTTCACTTTGCTGCATTGAAGCTGGCGGGCGACGAAATTCCGGCGGATCTGCTCGAACGCATTGGTCTATTGGCAACGCCTACCGATCCCACACCCTGAGCGTTCACCGAAGGAAGCGATTAGCGACCCAGAAGGCAATGACACAAGAGTCCGCTTTTGCGTTTTTCGCGCTGAAAGCAGACTGTCGGCTCACGACCCGATTGCAGACATCAACCTCCTGACAATAGGGCTTCAAGGTTTGATCATAGTTGAGAGCCCTCACTGCTTCTTGATGTGAGTGACCTCACCAGCGTTACCGGTCACGGTCACTTCAAAGTCGACTTTGTCGCC
>JANYGB010000046.1 GCA_025359445.1 Sphingomonadaceae bacterium | reverse complement strand
ATCGGGCTTTTGATGCCGGTAGCAAGCATGTCGATTCGGTTGCGGATCGGCGGGATCCAGAAATTGGCGAGGCCGGGGACTTTGACCGTCTTGTCGAGCTCATCGATCAAACGATCCTGGGTCATGCCCGCTCGCCACTGGCTCTTGGGTTTGAACCGGATCGTGGTCTCGAACATTTCGAGCGGGGCGGGATCGGTCGCCGTGTCGGCGCGACCAGCTTTGCCGAAAACGCTTTCAACTTCCGGCACGGTTTTGATGAGCCGGTCGGTTTGTTGGAGCAGCATCGAGGCTTTGGCGCTCGAAATCCCCGGCAGCGCCGAGGGCATGTAGAGCAGGTCGCCCTCGTTCATTTGCGGCATGAACTCGCCGCCGGTCTGGCTGATCGGCCACAGGCATGAGGCGAATACCAGTCCCGCGATCAGCAGGGCGGCTTTGGGCTTCGCCAGCACCCAATCGAGCGCGGGGCGGTAGATGCGCGTGAGGAAACGATTGATCGGGTTGCTATCTTCCGCCGGTATCTTCCCCCGGATCAGCCAGCCCATCAGCACCGGGATCAACGTTATCGACAGCAGGGCTGCGCCCGCCATCGCATAGGTCTTGGTGAAAGCCAGCGGCGCGAACAGCCGCCCTTCCTGACCTTGCAGCGAAAAGATCGGGATGAACGAAAATGTGATGATGAGCAGGCTGAGAAACAACGCCGGGCCGACTTCGGCGGCTGCATCAGTGATGACGCGCCAGCGCTCTTCGCCCGTCAGTTCTTGGTCGGGATTGTCATGCGACCAGCGTTCGAGATGCTTATGCGCGTTCTCGATCATCACCACAGCGGCATCGACCATCGCGCCGATGGCGATGGCGATCCCGCCCAGTGACAGGATGTTGGCGTTGAGCCCCTGCACCCGCATGACGATGAACGCGATCAAGATGCCGAGCGGCAATGTCAGGATCGCCACCAGCGCCGAGCGGGCGTGCCAGAGGAACAGCCCGCAGACGAGCGCGACGATCAGGAATTCCTCGAACAGCTTGCCGGTGAGGTTCTCGACTGCGCGGTCGATCAGGCCGGAGCGATCATAGGTGGTGACAATCTCGACGCCCGGAGGAAGGCTGGCTTTGAGTTCCGCCAGTTTGGTGCGAACGCCTTCGATCACTTCCCGCGCATTCTTGCCTTGCCGCATGACGATCACGCCGCCCGCGACTTCGCCTTCGCCGTTGAGTTCGGCAATACCGCGCCGCATATCGGGGCCGACCTGCACCGTGGCAACGTCGCCCAATACAACCGGCACCCCGCCCGCAGCGGCGCGGATCGGCACCGCGCGGAAGTCATCCAGCGATTTCAGATAGCCGGTGGCGCGAACGATATATTCGGCTTCAGCCATTTCCACGACCCCGCCGCCCGATTCCTGATTGGCGCGCTTGAGGGCTTCGCTTACGTCGTTTGCTGTCACCCCGTATGAGGCGAGTTTCTGCGGATCGACGACGACCTGATATTGTTTGACCATGCCGCCGATGCTGGCGACTTCAGCCACACCGGGAACGGCTTTCAACTCATAGCGCAGAAACCAGTCTTGAATGCTGCGGAGCTGGGCGAGATCGTGATGCCCGGTCTTGTCGACCAGCGCATATTCGTAAATCCAGCCAACGCCGGTTGCATCGGGGCCGAGCGAGGCGGTTGCGCCCGCTGGCAATTTTGCCTGCACCTGGCTCAGATATTCCAGCACCCGGCTGCGCGCCCAATAGAGGTCGGTGCCGTCCTCAAACAGCACATAGACGAAGCTGTCGCCGACGAAGGAATAGCCGCGCACGACCTTTGCGCCCGGCACGGAGAGCATCGTCGTCGTGAGCGGATAGGTCACCTGGTTCTCGACTATCTGCGGTGCTTGGCCGGGATATGTCGTGCGGATGATGACCTGCACATCGGACAGGTCCGGCAGCGCATCGACCGGCGTTGTTCGCACCGCTGCAATGCCGATAACCGTCAGCACCAGTGCCGCGACGACAACCAGCCCTCGTGCCTTGACCGAAGCGCGAATAATCCATTCGATCATTTCGCGCCGCCCAATTTGCGGGCTGGAATCCCGGTCAGGCTCGCTTCGGAATCGAGCAGGAACTGCCCCGAGGCGACGACCTTTTCGCCTACCGCCAGCCCTTCGAGTATCTCGGTCTGCCCGCCGCCTTCGCGGCCTGTGCGGACTTCGGCAGGCTGATAGCGGCCATTGCCGGTCGCCAGCATGACAATCGTGCGCGTGCCGGTGCGAATGACCGCCTCGCTTGGCACCAGCAGCGCCGTGCTACCCGTGCCGCCGAGTGCGACCTGCGCAAACATACCGGGGCGGAGCCGTCCGCTGCGGTTGGGGAGTTCGATACGCACGGTGATTGTGTGGCTGTCGGCTTGCGCAGTCGGCAGGATCGCGACGATCCGACCGCCGAAGGACACGCCGGGAAAGGCGGCAAGCGTCGCGCTCGCGCTTTGGCCGACGCGGACGCCACCCGCTTTGGCTTCGGGAACAGCGGCGTTGAGCCAGACCGTGCCAATGCCGCTCACTTGGGCCAAGGTCTGACCCTGAGCCAGCGTCATCCCAGCGCGGACATCGAGGGTCTGAATCACCCCTGAGATCGGCGAGGTAATCGTTACCGTGCCGTTGGTCCGTCCCGAGCGCTCGACGCTGGCGATCAGGCCATCGGACATGCCCAGCAGCTTGAGCCGCTGGCGCGCCGCAGCGGTGAGATCGGGCCTGACGAGGCGTCTGACTGCGAGGAACTCGGTCTGCGCGCCGCCCCATTCGGGCAGTTGCACATCTGCAATCGGCGCCCCGGCGCGCACGACATCGCCGGGAGCGCGGGCATAGACACGGGTAACAAAGCCGCCCGAGCGAGCCTGAATGATCGCCAAATCGCGCTGGTTGAAGTCGATGCTGCCGGTGACGTTGAGCGTGGCAGCGAGGCTGCCGATTTGTGCCGGGACAATGCGGATGCCCAAGTTCTGCATGGCTGCCGGATCGATCGTTACCCCCGGTGCCGCGCCATTCGCGGTGCTATCGTCGGCGTATTTGGGCTGGGTCTTCATCCCCATCGAGGAGAGCGCGCCGGGATTGTCGTAATGCTCCTGCGGCACCATCGGATCATACCAGTAAAGGATTTTCCGCCCCGATTGGCCCGATCCAGCCTCGGTGGCAGGTCCGTCGCGCTGCCCGAGCCAATATCCGCCGCCGCCCGCGACGAGCACTGCCGCCAGTATTCCAGCGCGCCAGCGCGCCGCCGTTGCCCTGTCCATGCTCATGGCCGCATCTCCCCATAGGTATAGTTGATCCGGATCGCATCGCGCGCGACGTCGGCCTCGCGCGACAAGGCATCGACCTTGGCTTCGGCCAGTGCCAGCGTAGAAAGCAGAGCGCTGCCGAGATCGAGCTTTCCTGCGGCGTAGCTCGCCATGTCGAGTTCGGCTCGGCGCTTGGCCAGCGGCACCAGTGTTTGCCGCGCGTTCATCAGCCGCTGGTGGTGCATGGCATGATCGGCAAGATCGCTATCGAGTGCGGCCAGGACGTCGCTTTCTGTGGCATCGCGCATCAGCCGCGCCCGGTTCGCCTCGCTCTCGCGTGCGGCAATCAATGGATCTTGTCGGCGCTTTCCGAAGAATGGCAGATCGATGCTGACAGTGACCGAAACCATATCGCCATAGGCCGGATCGCGGCGACCATAGGAGGTGCCGACCCGCCAGTCTGGGCGCTTGTCGGCGCGGGCAAGTGTGACATCAGCGTCGGCAACACCGGCCTGGGCGTCGAGCGCCCGCAGGCGGGGCAGCGAGGCCAATTGCGCGCGCAAGGCGGGTCCGTCCACCTCAAGCACAGGCGGGTCTCCGGCGACATCGGCATCGGGATCGCCTGTCAAGCGCGCAAGCCTAGCCTTTGCCTTGACAACCTCGGCTTCAAGTTCGCTGCGTCGATCTTTGACCGCAGCGCGCAATTGCTCGGGCTCCAGCGCTTGCGAAGGCCTTGCCGAACCGGATGCCAGGCGCGCAGACACTGTCGCCTGCAGTTCGCCGAGACTTTCGTTGAGCCGCTCAAGTTGGGCGAGCCGCCGCTTGGCATAATAGAGATCGACCCAGGCGAGCGCAGTCTCGAGCCGCACATTCTGCGCCTCGACCGCCAGATCGGCTTCGGCCACGCCGATGTCTGCTTGAGCCCGCCCTCGCTGGGCTCGGCGCTTGGCGGGGTTTGGAAACGCCTGTTCGATCCCGACGCGCGCCATCGTCATGCTGTCACCGTTCAATGTGAAAGCAGGCGGTCCCGAGATCGGGAAATTGTCAATGCCGACTGACAGCGTCGGATCGGGAAGTTGGCCCGCGGCGATCGCCGCCGAGCGCGTTGCTTCAACTCTAGCCGAACTGGCCTGCAATGCGGGTGCATTGGCCTCCGCGCGCTCCAGTGCCGTATTGAACGTCAGGGGCTCTGCGGTAGCTCGCCCCGCATATACGGCAATCGCAGCTGCCAGCGCAGCCGCACCAATCCTGTCCATGGAAATTCCTCGGAAAAACGCAAAGAAGCGGCAGGCGACCGTTCAGTCGCCGACCGCAAAGGGTTCAGCCAAGGAGCGAAGGGGGATCAGGATCGGGCGCGATACTGCGCCCGAGCAGCACTGGAGCCGCGGGCCACAGATCAACAACCGCAACACGGAGCGGTGCCGCAATGGTAGGTGTCGCCGTGTCAACGACAATGAGGGCTGCACATCCTGCCATGGCAAGGCACCCCGGTGTCATATCCTTGCAGGGAACTGACCTTTTGTCGGACCTGTGCTGGGCCATGTCACAATCGGTCATGCCAGCCATCGGCGTCGACTGTTCCGTTTGCATCTCGGCACAAGGGCTGGATGCAAAAGCCACGCCCTGTCCGGCAAGGCCAAGAATGACCCCGAGCAACAGGAGATGGCGCAACAGCAATTTCATATCGGGGTCGAAATGCTCTTGAGGGGGCTGAATGTCAATTCGGCCTCGATCCGCCAAGGTTACCGTTGCGCAGTGGCGTCCAAACCAGACGGTCCGCCTTCCACCCCAAACACGCTGCTCGGGCTGCTCGGCGAACGACCCGATAACGGACGCTTAATTGCTCCCCGGCCAAGCCGGATGAAGGTCGTCGATCACGAAACTGTGTTCGTCGCCGTCGCCATGCGCCTCGCGCAGATGCGGGTGGTCGGCGGGCAAGTCGTCGTGCGAGTGACCAATGCTGTAGGGGTCGCTCGCTGGCCAAAGCCAAAGCGCCAAGACTGTGCCCAGGCCAGACACTGCGGCAAGAGCCGCAAACGCCGCCGTCTGCCCGATGTGCGCGCCGACCTGTCCGGCCAACGGGTAGCAGATCAGCCAGCAGCCGTGGCTCAG
>JANYGB010000034.1 GCA_025359445.1 Sphingomonadaceae bacterium | reverse complement strand
GACGAAAATGCCCAAGCTCAAGACGAAGAGCGGCGTCAAAAAGCGCTTCAAGCTCACCGCCACCGGCAAGATCAAGCACGGTGCGGTTGGCAAGCGGCACCGATTGATGAGCCACAATGCCAAGTACATCCGCCAGCACCGGCGCACCGACACGATCTCCGACGCTGATGCGAAGACGATCAAGAAGTGGGCACCTTACGGGCTGGGTTGAACAAGTCGCCGCGCGAAACTCGCGGCACGAAATTTCGGAGTACTGAGAAATGGCAAGAGTTAAACGGGGTGTCACCACCCGCGCCAAGCACAAGCGAATCCTCGAACAGGCCGCCGGTTATCGCGGCCGCCGCAAGAACACGATCCGCGTTGCGCGGCAGGCTGTCGAAAAAGCCGGCCAATATGCGTACCGCGATCGCAAGGTAAAGAAGCGGTCGTTCCGTGCCTTGTGGATCCAGCGCATCAACGCTGCGGTTCGCGCCGAGGGGATTACCTATTCGCAGTTCATTCACGGCACCAAGCTTGCCGGGATCGAACTCGACCGCAAGACCATGGCCGATCTGGCGATGAACGAAAGCGCGATCTTCGCGACCGTCATCGCTTCGGCAAGGGCAGCGCTGCCGGCCTGACCGGACGCTTGCTGTGCGCTTTGAAAGGGCGCGGACCGGCTGACCGGTCCGCGCCCTTTTCTGTTGCAAAGCCGCAGCTTGCGCTACACCGTGACCTAAGGCACTCTGGCCGGGCTGTGATGTCTGGCAGGGGGATTTGGGTCAATGCTGAACAAGCCACTCGACGGCGCTGTCGCCGTTCGGTTCTTCATGCCGTCAGCCGCTCTCGCGCCCTATGTATCGACCTATTACCTGACCGAAATCAATCTTGCGCCGGAAGATGCGGTCGAAGACTGGCTCCATCCCGAATGGGCCAACCTGAGGTTCGCAACCGGCGGCGAATGGAGTGCCGGCCTGGGTGACGCGCCGCGCGAACCGATGTCGGGCGCGATCCTGACCGGGCCGACCAGCCAGGCCGCGCACTTCCGCCTGGGCGGGGGAACCCGCGTCTGGGGGATCGGGCTGCTGCCACTGGGCTGGCTGCGGTTGATCGGAGTGCCGGCAAGCGGTTTCACCGACCGCACAGTGGCCGTAGCGAACGAGCCGTGTTGCGCGCGGTTTCAAGATCTGCCCGCTGCGGTTCTGACGGGCGCGCCGAGCCCGGCCGAGGAAGCTGCACGGATCGATGATTACCTGCTCGCACTGCTCGCCCGAACTGCGCCCGGCGAGGACGAGCCGCGCATTCGCGCTGCGCATTCGGCGCTGATCGATGAAGAAGTCACCTCGGTTTCTGCGCTGGCTGAGCGGCTGGGCATCTCGTCGCGCTCGCTCGAACGGCTCAGCCTCAAGGCATTTGGTTTCTCGCCCAAATTGTTGCTGCGCCGGCAGCGGTTCTTGCGCAGCCTCGCCCAGTTCATGCTCGACCCCTCGCTGACCTGGATCAAAACGCTTGATTTCCAGTACGTCGATCAAGCCCATTTCGTCCGCGACTTCCGCCGCTTCATGGCGATGAGCCCGCGCCGGTTCGGCTCGATCGATCACCCGATCATGCGAGCCGCTGCGCAAGCCCGAACGGCGGCCGCCGGGGCAGCGGTTCAGGCCCTGCACCAGCCCTGACCATTGGTTGAACCGCGCGGCCACTTGCCAAGTGGCTGTCTTCATGTAACTCCATGGCTGAAACTATAAAGTCGAAGCGGGGAAACTTCGGTGTCGCCTAACCACCATGTCGGTGTGCGGTTCTATCCGCCACCAGAGGATCTGCGTCGGTATTTCACGACCTTTTATGTGACGGACTTCACCCCGGCCGCAGACCAGCCTCTGCGCGATTCGCTCCAGCCGGAGTGGGCCGGAATGCGCTTCTTCGATCCTCAAGGTCCCGAAGCGTGGGTTGAAGGCGGCGAGACGCTCTCCAACATCAGGTTCTTCGCCAGCGGCCCCAGCTCGCGGCCGATCCACTTCATCATGCCCCGCACCAGGATGTGGGGCATTGGCTTCCTGCCGCTCGGATGGGCTCGGTACGTGGGCTATAACGCCAGTGTCTGTGCCAATTTGATCTGCGATGGACGAGTGGACGTGCGTTTGGCCAAGTTCGTGCCGCTGGCCGACCAAATCTTTGGTGCCGAGCAAGACGAAGCAGCCGAACTCGCGCGGATCGTCGCGTTTTTCCGAAATATGGATGCACCCGTCCATGCCGATGAAAAACGCATCGTTGCGGTACATACGGCGATGATCGACGAAAATCTGACCTCGGTCAGCCAGCTGGTCGAACGGGTTGCGGCGAGCCAGCGCACGGTTGAGCGCATCTGCGGGCGGCATTTCGGCTTCTCGCCCAAGCTGCTGCTTCGCCGCCAGCGGTTCATGCGCAGCCTGTCGCAATTCATGCTCGACCCCTCGCTCAAATGGATCGGCGCGATGGACAGCCATTACCACGATCAGGCCCAGTTTGTCCGCGATTTTCGCGAATTTATGGGGGTCAGCCCGCGCGAATATGCCGCGACCCCGCATCCGATCCTGACCCCGATCATGCATGAACGGAACCGGGTCTTTGGCTTGGCGGTGCAAACCCTCGACCGGCCCGACCGGGACGCTCCCAAGGCGGCTTAGCCCGGCGAATTTGGTTTTGCGTTCAAGCCCGGCATGGCTAAAGCCCGCGCTGACCGACATCAGGCGTGAACGGGATTTAACTTCGTGGATTATGCAGCAACCGGTGAGCAGGCACAGACCCGCATCGACGCGGCCAGTGAACTCGACGCGCTTGAACAGTTGCGGGTTGAATTCATGGGCAAGCAGGGTTCGATTTCGGGCTTGCTGAAGACCTTGGGTGCGCTGTCGGCGGACGAGCGGCAAATCGTCGGACCGCAGATTCACGCGCTTCGAGAAAGTGTAAGCGCTGCCCTTGCCGAGCGGAAACAGGCGCTGGAATCAGCCGCACTGGCTGAGCAGCTGGCGCGTGATACGCTCGACCTGACTTTGCCTGCACCGGAAGCCCCGCGTGGTTCAATCCATCCGGTCAGCCAGGTGATGGACGAGCTGGCCGAGATCTTCGCCGACCTCGGATTCGCGGTCGCCACCGGCCCGGAGATCGAGGATGACTGGCACAATTTCACCGCGCTCAACATCCCCGAAAGCCACCCGGCGCGGGCGATGCATGATACGTTTTATTTTCCTGAGCACAACGATGCACAAAGCGGCACAACGCAACATAATGCCAGCAGGATGCTGCTGCGGACGCACACCAGCCCAGTCCAGATTCGCTCGATGCTCGAACACGGCGCACCGCTCAGGATCATCGCGCCCGGGCGGGTTTACCGTTCGGATTCAGACGCGACGCACACTCCGATGTTCCATCAGGTCGAAGGGCTGGTTATCGACAAGGGCATTCACCTTGGCCATCTCAAGTGGACACTGGAAACCTTCCTCAAGGCCTTCTTCGAGCGCGAGGACATCGTGCTGCGGCTGCGCCCGAGCTACTTCCCGTTCACCGAGCCTTCGGTCGAGGTCGATGTCGGCTTCGCGCTGGTCGGCAGCAAACGCGTGCTCGGCGGCAGCGGCGATGCACCGGGGCATGGCTGGATGGAATTGCTGGGTTCTGGCATGGTGAACCGCAAAGTGATCGCAGCTGGCGGGCTCGATCCTGACGAGTGGCAAGGCTTCGCGTTCGGCGTCGGGGTCGACCGGCTGGCGATGCTCAAATACGGGATGGACGATCTGCGCGCCTTCTTCGATGGCGATGTTCGGTGGCTGGCGCATTACGGCTTCTCGCCATTCGATGTGCCGACACTTTCAGCGGGCGTGGGGACAGCAGCATGAAGTTCTCGCTCAGCTGGCTCAAGGACCATCTCGATACGAGGGCAACGGCGGAAGAAATTTCGGCCAAGCTCAACGCTATCGGGCTTGAGGTCGAAGGGATCGAAAACCCAGCCGACCGCCTCGCCGGGTTCATGGTTGCGCGCGTAATCAGCGCTGAGCCGCACCCCAATGCCGACAAGCTTCGAGTGCTTAGCGTCGACGCCGGAGACGGTGCTCCGCTCCAGATCGTGTGCGGTGCGCCCAACGCGCGTGCGGGCATGATCGGCGTTCTCGGCACCCCCGGCGCGGTAGTGCCCGGCGGCGGGTTCGCGCTCAAGGTCAGCACGATCCGCGGGGTCGAATCGAATGGCATGATGTGCTCGGTCCGCGAGCTTGAACTGGGCGACGAGCACGACGGGATCCTTGAACTGCCCGCCGATGCGCCAGTCGGCATGTCATTCGCCGATTACCAGGGCAGCGACCCGGTGTTCGACGTGGCGATTACCCCCAACCGGCCCGATTGCATGGGGCTCTATGGTATCGCGCGTGATCTGGCGGCTGGCGGACTTGGTTCGCTCAAACCAATCCTTGCCGCCCACGTGGCTGGCAGCTTCCCCTGCCCCTTGCCGATCCGTACCGACGATTCGGAAGGCTGCCCGGCGTTCTTCGGCCGCGCCATCACTGGCGTGCGCAACGGAACTTCGCCCAAGTGGATGCAAGACCGGCTCAAAAGCGCGGGCCAGCGCCCGATCTCGGCCTTGGTCGATATCACCAATTACGTGATGCTCGCTTATGGCCGCCCGGCGCACGCCTATGACCTCGCCAAACTGAGCGGCGCGATATTTGCCCGCCGCGCGCAAGATGGCGAGACTTGCAAGGCCCTGAATGGCAAGGAGTACGCGCTGACCAGCGCGATGACCGTGATCGCCGATGACCGGGGCGTGCATGATATCGCCGGGATCATGGGCGGCGAGCATTCGGGCTGCAGCGAGACGACCACCGATGTCCTGCTCGAAGTGGCTTATTTCGATCCGGTGCGGATCGGCGAGACTGGCCGCGCGCTTAACCTCACCTCGGACGCGCGCGCGCGGTTCGAGCGCGGGGTGGATCCGGCATTCCTCGATACCGGGCTTGACCTGCTGACCCAGCTGATTACCGAAATCTGCGGCGGCACCCCCAGCGAAGTGATCCGCGCCGGGACGCCGCCCACTGCACCCAAGCTGGTTAAATACGATCCCGCGATGGCTGAACGGCTGGGCGGGGTCACCATCCCGGATGCCGAGCAGCGCGCTACCCTGGCCGCACTAGGTTTTGCCAGCGACGCGGCTTGGAATGTCAGCGTCCCCACTTGGCGACCCGATGTCGATGGCGCGGCCGATCTCGTCGAGGAAGTTGTCCGTATCCATGGGCTTGGCAACGTTGCAAGTGTGGCTTTGCCCCGCGCCGACGGCGTCGCCCGGCCAACCGCGACCCCGGCGCAGAAGCTGGAACGCAAAGTTCGCCGCGCGGCGGCTGCGCGCGGGCTCAATGAGGCGGTGAACTGGTCGTTCCTGCCCGAGGCTGATGCTGCGCAGTTCGCGGAAGGAAACGGCGGGTTGTGGCTGCTGCAGAACCCGATCAGCGAGGACATGAAGGCGATGCGCCCGTCGCTGCTGCCCGGCTTGCTGTCTGCCGTGGCGCGCAACCTTGATCGGGGAGCCGCAGGGCTGCGGCTGTTCGAACTTGGGCGGCGATATTTGCGCGGTGAGGCCGGGCGAAGTGACGAGCGGCTGACCCTGGGCGTGGTGCTTGCGGGCGAGAATATTCCGCGCGGCTGGGCCAGCGGCAAGGCTTCGTCCTTCGGTGCGTTCGATGCCAAGGCCGAAGCGTTGGCTTTGCTCGCCGAAGCCGGTGCTCCGGTCGATAGTCTGCAAGTAGCTGGAGAGGCTGGCGACCAGTTCCACCCCGGCCAGTCCGCGACTTTGCGGCTTGGCCCCAAGACCGTGCTGGCGCGGTTCGGCATGTTGCATCCCGCCGTGCTCAAGCATTTCGATATCGCTGTGCCGGTGGCCGCAGTCGAACTGTTCCTCGATGCGATCCCGGCGCGCAAAGCCGCGAGCTTCGCCCGCGCGGCCTATGCCCCGCCCGCATTGCAGGCGGTCACGCGCGACTTCGCGTTCCTGGTCGATGCCGCGCTGCCCGTAGGCGATCTGGTTCGCGCAGTGCGTAATGCTGACAAGGCTAACGTGGTCGCTGCCCGGCTGTTTGACGACTTCCGCGGGGCTGGCGTGCCCGAGGGGCAGAAGTCGCTGGCAATCGAAGTGACATTGCAACCAGGCGAGAAAAGCTATGACGAAGCCGAACTCAAGAGCATTGCCGAGCGGATAACCGGCGCCGCGGCGAAACTGGGCGCAGTATTGCGCAGCTAAATCCTCCCCCTTGGGCGAGGATTTAGAGTCTGCGCGCCAGCTCCAGCACCTTCGCATAAAGCTCGGGCGCCGCGCTGCCCCGCACCAGCATCACCGCGTGGGTGAGGCGCACCCGGCGGTCAGCGCTGCCTTTGGCGATTTGATCGAGCTGTTCGGACGCAGTCCGCTGGCTTGCGCCTGGTTGGCCGGTGACTGCGGCGATCAGCAACGAGGCGAGGTGATGCTGCGCCGGATCGCCATCAAGCCGCTGCTGGCGGCGGTAATTGTACAACCACAGCATCCCGGCGAAGGCCAGTATTGCGGCGAAGTAAAGGCTCATGCCTGCCCTACCACGTGTAGCGCCTAGAATAATAACGCCGTCTGACGTGCGATGAAAACTCGACTACATTGGCATAGTCGTCCTGCGTAGTGAGGTGACGCGCAATTCTGGTCGCATGGATTAGTCGCGCACGTCCCCCGGCACCCCCTGCTTCGGACAATATAGCAATTTCATGGCGGACCGCGGCGACGTTTGCGCCATTCCTTTCAAATGCTGCATCAACGAGCATTGCCGCGAGCTGTCTTTGCCGCGGATCGGCAGCCAAATGTCTATTCCCGCGCCACTTGATCCATCCAAGCAATATAAAGAGCACGGCGAGCGCAATCCCAAACGACATCTACCCGCATTGCCCTCGATGCAGCAGTTTGTGATCGGCCAAAACCAAGGCCATCATCGCCTCGACCACCGGCACGCCCCGAATGCCGACGCACGGATCATGCCGGCCTTTGGTGCGGATTTCGGTCGCCTGGCCGTCGCGGTCGATCGTTTCGACCGGGCTCAGGATCGAACTAGTCGGTTTGAACGCGACCCGGACTTTGACCGGCTGGCCGGTGCTGATCCCGCCCGCGATCCCGCCGGCGTGGTTGGCGGTGAACTGCGGCCCGCCGTCACCCGGCCGCATCGGATCGGCGTTGCCCTCGCCGGTCAGCCGAGCGGCGGCAAAGCCATCGCCGATCTCGACGCCTTTGACCGCGTTTATTCCCATCATCGCGGCAGCCAGATCGGCATCGAGCTTGGCATAGATCGGCGCGCCCCACCCGGCGGGGACGCCAGTGGCGACGCATTCGACTACCGCGCCCAAGGACGAGCCCGCCAGCCGCGCCGCGTCAACCAGCTTTTCCCAGCGCACCGCCGCAACCGGATCGGGGCAGAAGAACGGGTTGCGGCCGATCTGGTTGGCGTCGAAATTGGCGGGATCGATGCAGTCGCCGCCGATTTCGGCGACCCAGCCGATCACCACCACTTCGGGGATCACCAGCCGCGCCACCGCGCCCGCCGCGACCCGAGCCGCAGTTTCGCGCGCCGAGCTGCGCCCGCCGCCGCGATAATCGCGCAGACCGTATTTGGCGTCATAGGCATAGTCGGCATGGCCCGGGCGGTACGCCTTGGCGACTTCGGAATAGTCCTTCGAGCGTTGATCGACATTCTCGATCATCAGCGAAATCGGCGTGCCCGTGGTCTGGCCCTCGAACGTCCCCGAAAGGATCCGCACCTGATCGGGTTCCTGCCGCTGAGTGGTGAACTTCGATTGCCCCGGCCGCCGCGCATCGAGGAACGGCTGGATCTTGTCCTCGTTCAACGCTAGTCCTGGCGGGCATCCGTCAACCACCGCGCCGAGCGCAGGCCCGTGGCTTTCGCCCCAAGTGGTAAATCGCAACAGGCGGCCAAAGGTGTTGACGGACATGGCCACGCCTTTGCCGCCTGATTGCGCGCGTGTCCATATCCGGTTTAGGAAGCGCCCATGTTCCTCGTAGTCTTCCGCAATCGCAAGCGCACCGATATCGATACCGCAGCCTATGGCGCCGATGCCGAGCAGATGGAGGCCATGGCGCGCGCGCAGGCGGGGTTCGTCTCGTTCAAGAGCTACACCTCGGACGACGGCGAGGTGGTCGCGCTGAGCGAATGGGCCAACGCCGATGCCGCCCGCGCCTGGGGCAGCCAGCCCGACCATGCCTTGGTTCAGGCCCGGGGCCGCGCCGAATACTATCAGGATTACACACTCTATACCTGCGACCAGCCCCGCACGCACCGTTACGAATGGCCCGGCGGATGAGAGCGTTGTTGGTGGCAGCGATCGCAGCGGTGACCGGCTGCGCGCAAACGGACAGTCCGCAAATTGCCTGCCAGCAGCGCTTGGTGGCCGCGCGCGAGGTCGCCCCGGCAGCCGACGACAAATTCGGCTACCAGCCTTACGCCAAGTTCGACCGCAGCGGGTGCAGCGGCCAACAGCTTGAGAAAGTGGACCGGCTGCTGACGCTCACCAAGACGCTCCCCGGCCTGCTCGATGCGAACGAGCGCGCCGCCAGCCAGAGTGAAAAAGCCCACATGACAGCGTTTCAGCGGATGAACGACGCACTGATCGAACTCAACGATCTGCAAACAGCCACGCAGGCCGACCTTGATCGAATGGCCCAGCCGAAATGACCGTGACCCTATAAGGCATTCCCAACTGCGACACGGTCAAGAAAGCGCGCGATTGGCTTGATGCGCGCGGGGTGACGTATGCG
Source organism: Sphingomonadaceae bacterium (assembly GCA_025359445.1). Taxonomy (GTDB): domain Bacteria; phylum Pseudomonadota; class Alphaproteobacteria; order Sphingomonadales; family Sphingomonadaceae; genus Novosphingobium. The sequence goes on along the minus strand of JANYGB010000034.1, from coordinate 142,975 downwards.
TTCCATGACTACAAGAAGCTCGGTGCGGATCCGGTTAAATTGGCGGCGTGGGTCGCGGCGGCGGGTTGGGAGACAGTCCTCAACCGCGCTGGCACGACTTTTCGCAAGCTGCCCGACGCCGAAAAGCAAGGCCTCAATGCGGCGAAAGCGGTTGCAGTGATGGCCGCCTATCCATCCTGCATCAAGCGCCCGGTGGTCGAGCATCCGGGCGGGTTGCTGGTCGGGTTCAAACCCGGCGAATGGGCGGCGGCGGTTTGACCTTCGACCTTTACGCTTTCCTCAAAGCCCACTGGATCGAGATCGCCGGATCGGTACTCGGGCTGATCCAGATCGTGCTGCTGGTGCGCCGGTCGCTGTGGAACTTCCCCTTGGCGATGGCTTCGGTCACCCTTGTGGGGATCACCTTGTTTGAAGGACGGCTTTACTCCGAAGCCGGGCTGCAGGGGTTTTTCTTCGTGGTCAACGCGCTTGGCTGGTACCAGTGGAGCCGGGTTCGCAGCGGCGATAACGCGGTCCCGGTTGGCTGGATGAGCACTGCCGCACGGCTGCGCTGGGCGGCGGTCACGGTCCTGCTCAGCGTCACGCTGGGTTGGATCATGCACACGTTCACCAACGCCGCGCTGCCCTTTGCCGATTCGGCGGTGACCGGGGCGAGCATCGCGGCGCAACTGCTGCTCAACAACCGCCGGATCGAAAACTGGGTGCTGTGGGTGGCGATCGACGTGGTTTCGATCGCGCTTTACCTCTATCGCGACCTCTTCTTTCTCGCCGCGCTCTACGTTGCATACCTGGTGATTTCGGGTACCGGACTGCGCCAATGGACCCGCGTCAGCCGGGCCGAAATACAAGACGGGTTCGCATGATTACAATATGTTTCCACGGTGCGGAAAGCACCGGAAAGTCGGTCTTGGCCGAGAAATTGGCCCGCGAGTTCGGCAGTACCTGGGTGCCCGAATATGGCCGCACCTATTGCGAGGAGCGCGGCACCGATCTCGCCATGGCCGATCTGCTGGCGATCGCCGAAGGCCAGGCCATGGCGGTCGAAGCGGCGCGCGCAGCTCATCCCAAATTGCTGCTGCTCGATACCGATCAGTTGATGACGGCGGCCTGGGCGCAGATGTTGTTTGGCGAAGTGCCGAGCGAACTGACCAGCTATCCCAAAGCCGATCTCTACCTGTTGTTCACCCCCGATGTGCCGTGGATCGACGATGGCACACGGTTCTTTGGCAAGGGACCGTTGCGCAGCCGCTTTGCCGCGCTGGCTGAAGAGGTGCTGATCAGCGCGGAAGTGCGCTACATGACGATTTCCGGCGGGTGGGTTGAGCGCGAGAAAGCTGCGCGCGCGGCCATTACCACACTGATGGCAACCCGCGCGGTTTGGCCGTCAACCTGATGGAGGCTTGACCAAGCGGGCATTTCCCGCTTCGTTGCGCCTTGAAATCGGGGGAGGCAACCCATGCAATTCTTCAAGGCAATGATCCCGGGCGCGATTCTGACTTTCGTGGTCTCGATGCTGATGGGCAAAGGGCACAGCACCGGCGGCTGGCTGCAAATCCAGCATTACGTCATCCAGGATCACCAACTTTACTGGTCATGGGTGCTGTTCGCGATCGGTACCGGGCTCGCCTGGATGATCATGATCATCACCCCGAAATAGTCGCGCTCACAATGTAATTCAGTGCCAGATCGCCCGACAAGTGCAGGCCCTTGCCCGGCGACCAGGCAATCCCTTGCGGCTCGCCCATCGTCAGCCCGGCATCGGCCAGCAACGCGCGCAGTTCCTCAGGGGTGATGAACTGATCCCAGTGGTGCGTCCCGCGCGGGATCATGCCGGTGCGCTCGGCCGCTTCGACCAGCAGCAGCCGCGATCGCGCGGTGCGATTGGGGGTGGACACGATCATCAACCCGTCGGGCGCCACAGCAGCGCGCAACGCGGCTATGAATGCGGCAGGATCGGACACATGTTCGAGCACTTCAAGCGAAGTGACGAGGTCATAGCCGGTCAGGCCCTGTTCGCCGATGTCGCCGCATTGGTAATCGATGCTGAGGCCAGCGCCGGCCGAATGGTCCTGCGCCGCTGCGATGTTTTCTGCCGCCGCATCCACTCCCGTCACTGCGGCACCCAACCGCGCCAACGGCTCGCACAGCAATCCCGCGCCGCATCCGACATCGAGCGCGCGCTTGCCCGCGAGCGGACGCACACCGCGCGAATCGGCCCCAGGTTCAATGGCCCAATGCGCATCGATCGCCGCGCGGACGAACCCCAGCCGCACCGGGTTCAGCCGGTGAAGCATCGCCGATGAACCCTTGGGATCCCACCACTCCGCCGCCAGCGTGCCGAAATGCGCGGCTTCATCGGCGCGGATGGTCGTTCTCGAACTTGCATTAGCCATGACCCGACCTTAGAGCCTGCCTCGTTGCAAGGCGAGGGGCCTTGCACGCAATATTGTTGCGTAAAGGGCGGCATTGCACGTGGGTCGGATCGTGATGAAATTCGGCGGAACTTCGATGGCCGGGTCCGAGCGGATCCGCCGGGTCGCCAATATCGTGCGCCGCCAGCAAGCCGCCGGGCACGAGGTCGCCGTGGTGGTTTCGGCCATGGCGGGCGAGACCGACCGGCTGGTCACCTTCTGCCGCGAAGCCAACCCGCTGTACGATCCGGCCGAATACGACGTGGTGGTCGCCTCGGGCGAGCAGGTTACCGCCGGGCTGCTGGCGATGACCTTGCAGGCGCTCGGTTGCCAGGCGCGCTCGTGGCTTGGCTGGCAGCTGCCGGTTCGCACTGACAGCGCACACGCCAAGGCGCGGATCGAGGGGCTCGGCAGCGACGAACTGCTTGCCAGCATGGCCAGCGGCGTGGTCGCAGTGATCCCGGGGTTTCAGGGGCTTTCGGAAGATGGCCGCATCACCACGCTGGGGCGCGGCGGCTCGGATACCTCGGCAGTCGCGGTGGCAGCGGCAATCGGCGCGGAACGCTGCGATATCTACACCGATGTCGACGGGGTCTATACCACCGACCCGCGGATCGTGGCCAAGGCGCGCAAGCTCAAATTCGTGACCTATGAGGAAATGCTCGAACTCGCCTCGGTCGGCTCAAAGGTCTTGCAGACCCGGTCGGTCAGCCTCGCGATGAAAGAAGGCGTGCGGGTGCAAGTGCTCTCCAGCTTCATCGACGACGACGCGACCCCCGCCGATCAAATCCCCGGGACGATGATCGTCTCGGACGAGGAACTAGAAGGACTCGATATGGAACGCCAGCTGATCACCGGCATCGCCGCCGACAAGAACGAAGCCAAGATCATCCTGACCCGCGTGCCTGACCGGCCCGGCGCGGTGGCGACAATCTTTGGACCGCTCGCCGCAGCGCACATCAACGTCGACATGATCATCCAGAACGTGGGCCGCGACAAAGGCGAGACCGACGTGACCTTTACCGTTCCGGGATCGGACCTGCTGCGCGCGCAGACGCTGCTCGAAGCGCAGAAGGAAGCGATCGGGTTCAACCGGATCATTACCGACGGCAAGGTGGCCAAGATCTCGGTCGTCGGGGTCGGGATGCGCAGCCACGCCGGGGTTGCCGCGACGATGTTCCGCAGCCTCGCCGATCGCGGCATCAACATCCAGGCGATCAGCACCAGCGAAATCAAGATCTCGGTGCTGATCGACGAGGACGAGACCGAACTCGCGGTGCGGGTGCTGCACTCGGCCTATGAGCTGGATGCGGTGGACTAGACTAGCCCAGGTGCGTCACCCCGGCGAAGGCCGGTGCCCAGACCTTGCAAATAGACGACGTCGCATCGCGACGGCATCATTTTTCTGTGCTGGGCCCCGGCCTTCGCCGGGGTGACGGTGGCTGGATCGAGTAACCCGAGCCTTTGACCGGTCCCCGCCGCCGAAGCAGCGGGGACCGGTCAGATCAACCCAGATCAAACCGATCTGCGTTCATTACCTTCGTCCAAGCCGCGACGAAGTCTTTTACGAACTTCACTTCATGGCCGTTCTCGGCATAGACTTCAGCGATCGCGCGCAGTTCGGAATTTGATCCGAACACCAGGTCGGCCCGGCTGGCACGCCAGCTCTCGCCGCCGCTGCTCCGATCGGTGGCAACGTATTCTTCCTGGCTTTCGTCGCTAGCCTTCCATGCACTGGTCATATCGAGCAGGTTGACGAAGAAGTCGTTGGTGAGCTGCCCCGAACGCTTGGTGAAGTGGCCGTGGCCGCGTTCGCCGTGGTTGGCACCGAGCACCCGCAAGCCGCCGACCAGCACGGTCATTTCCGCCGCCGACAGGCCCAGCAGCGAGGCGCGATCGAGCAGCATTTCCTCGGTCTTAACGCGCAGCTTCTTGGGCAGGTAGTTGCGGAAACCATCGGCCTGCGGTTCGAGCCAGTGGAAGCTCTCGACATCGGTCTGGTCCTGGCTCGCATCGCCGCGCCCGCCGGTGAACGGCACGTCTTTGGCTCCGGCCATTTCCAGCCCAACCACCCCGCCCAGCACGATCGCATCGGCCAGGCTCATACTGCCGCGCAGCCCGTTCAGGGTTTCAAGCACTTTGCCCAGCATCGCCGGTTCGTTGACGTCCCAGTCCTTTTGCGGGGCGAGCGCGATCCGCGCGCCATTGGCACCGCCGCGGTGGTCCGACTTGCGATAGGTGCTGGCCGAGGCCCAGGCGGTCTTGACCAGCTGGCTGACGGTCAGTCCGCTGCCGGCAATTTTGGCCTTCATCGCCGCAACATCGGCGTCCGACGGAGCCGTTCCGACTGGAACAGGATCCTGCCAGATCAGCACTTCGGCCGGAACTTCAGGGCCGAGGTAGCGGACCCTGGGGCCCATGTCGCGGTGCGTCAGCTTGAACCAGGCGCGCGCGAAGGCATCCTTGAGGGCTTCGTGATCGGTGCGGAACTTCTCGCTCACCGCACGGAATTCGGGGTCCATCTTGAGCGCCATGTCGGCGGTGGTCATCATCGTCGGAACCTTGACACTGGCGTCCCACGCGGCGGGGGCCATGTCCTCGGGCTTCTGATTTATGGGCTGCCATTGCTGCGCACCGGCCGGCGAATGGACCAGCTCGTAATCGTAATCGAGCAGCAGGCGGAAGTAGTTTTCGCTCCACGTGGTGGGGGTGTTGACCCACGAACCTTCGATGCCGCTGGTGACGGTATGCTCGCCAATCCCGCCATGTTCGGCGCTGGTGAGCCAGCCGAAGCCGAGCGAGGCGAGATCGCCGCCTGCGGGTGCCTTACCCAGCAGCGAAGCATCGCCGTTGCCGTGCGCCTTGCCGAAGGTGTGGCCGCCAGCGGTAAGCGCCACGGTTTCTTCCGAATCCATCGCCATGCGCAGGAAGGTCGCTTTCATGTCGCGCGCCGAAAGCAGCGGATCTGGGTTGCCGCCCGGACCTTCGGGATTGACGTAAATCAGCCCCATCTGGATCGCGGCGAGCGGGCCGTCGAGGTCTTCGAGGCCGCGCTCGGGATCGATGCGGGTCTGCACGCCTTCGTTGACCCACTTGTCCTCGTCGCCCCAGTAAATGTCCTTTTCGGGCTGATAGACGTCAGCGCGGCCAGCGCCAAAGCCGAACACCGGGCCACCCATCGATTCGATAGCGACATTGCCGGCCAGGATGAACAGGTCGGCCCAGCTGATCGACTGGCCGTATTTCTGCTTGATCGGCCACAGCAAGCGCCGCGCCTTGTCGAGATTGCCGTTATCCGGCCACGAATTGAGCGGAGCGAAGCGCTGCTGCCCCGAATTGGCCCCACCGCGCCCGTCGCCGGTGCGATAAGTCCCCGCTGCGTGCCAGGCCATGCGGATGAAGAACGGGCCGTAGTGGCCATAATCGGCGGGCCACCACGGCTGGCTGTCGGTCATCAAGGCGGTGAGATCGGCCTTGAGCGCACTGTAATCCAGCGTCTTGAACGCCTCGGCATAAGAAAAATCATCGCCCATCGGGCTCGCCGGTCCATTGGGGGCGAGGACATCCACCGCCAGTGCATCGGGCCACCAATCCTTGTTCTGGCGCCCCAGCAGCGCGCGGACAGAGGTATCTCCGTGGCCCATTGGGCAGGTGGTTTCGGCGTTCATGGCAGGCTCCTTCGAATTTTGCGGCGTGCGGGATGTTAGCACAAATCCGGCGTGCTGGCCCGGCGTGCTGAAAGGAACCCTAACAGCGCGAATAAATAGTCATAACAGATTAAATTCGGTAGACTGATCTACAAAAGCGATCAGTTGCGGCGAATGCCGTAGTCGATCCGGATCCGCACCCATTCGCCGTATCGAGAGGTCCCGCCAAGCCGCGGCGGGCGCACCCGGAACTGCCAGGCGGCCGCGAGCACCGAACGCTCGATGTTTGAACCATTGGGATATTCGTCGAGTCCGACGCAGTCCTCGACCCGGAATTCGGGCACGGTGCGGCAGGCAATCAGCGCCCAACCGGGGCCATCGGCGGTCGAAAGATAGCCGCTGAGCTCACTGTCATAGGGTTCGCGGTACCACGCGGCGGCATACAGCGGCTGGCCATTGGGGGCTGAGCCGACCCGCTTGCTGTCACCCGGAGTGCCGGTATCGGCCGGGCCGAACTTGGGCTTGGCTGCCGGGGCGGTCCTGGGCAAGTTGGCGATATCGTACTGCGCCATCTGGGTTTTGCTCACCGGGATGATCGCTGGCGGCGGTGTAACCGGCGGGGTCACCGGCACATCCGGGGTCGGCTGATCGGGCACCACGCGCGGCGGTTGCGGATTTTGCGCCGATGGGGCCGCCTTGGGCTTGGGCTGGTCGGGCGACTGCGGCGCATCCTGCTCGATCGTGACGCTGACCAGCGAACCCGCCTTTTTAACGGGTTCCCGCGAGAAGTTGAGCGAGAGCAGCGCCAGCACCAGGATCAATTCGGCCAGCAAGGCCAGCACCGCGCCGGTCAGCCGTTCGCCGGCCTTGCCGCGCAGCAGATCGAGGTGGAGGTCAGCAAAGGCGCGGATTGATTTGAGCAAGGGGCCTCGGAGTGCGACTCGCGGGGCTCATTCGGCCCGGACGGATTAACCGCGGCTGTCCTTGGCGCTTGGATGGCGGCTGAACAAGTACCAAACTGTCGCGCTTGACCTTGGCCCGCGCCGCGCCAATGATCGCGGCGGGATGAGCGACAACAACAACCTTGATCCGTTCGGCCTCGCGCGGGGCTGGATGAGCCAGTGGGAAAAGCTGGTCAACCAGCACGGCACCGAGCTGCTGGCCAAGCCCGAGGCCGCGCAGGCGATGCAGGCGATGACCGGCGCGGCGATGCAAATGCAGGCTGCCAGCCAAGAGGCCAGCGCCAAACTGCTCGCCGCCGCCAACTTGCCGAGCCGGGCGGACTTCGAGGCCTTGGGTGCGCGGCTCGGGGCGATTGAGGCTTCGCTCTCACGGATCGAACAGAGCCTGCGTGCTGTCGCGCCCGAGGTCACGCCGCCGCGTCCGCCGGTCGCCCGCACCCGCAAGCCGCCCAGCCAAAGCCCGGGTAACTGATGGCCACCGCCGCCGGTGCAGCGCCAAGCGCAGTCGAGCGGGCGATCCAGCGCAACCTCAAGGGTCTCGGATACCTTGGTTCGTCCGCGCCGGTGCTCGGGGCCAGCCCCAAGGACGTGGTGCTCAGCCGGGGACCGCTTCGGCTGTATCATTACCACCCACTGACCGATGAGGTGTACCGCGTGCCGGTGCTGCTGGTCATGGCGACCACCAACCGCGGCTACATTTTCGATATGGTGCCCGGGCAAAGCCTGGTCGAATTCCTGCTGCTGCGCGGCTACGACGTGTTCATGGCCGACTGGGAGGCCCCTCGTCCCGAAGATCGCGCATGGGGTATGAAGGATTACGTTGAGGACTTCGTCGGCGGGTCGATTGCCGAAGTGCAGCGGCTGACCGGCGAAACCGATGTATCGCTGGTGGGTTATTGCATGGGCGGGGTCTTGTCCGTGCTGTGGGCGGGGCTCAACCATGCGGCCGGCCCCAAGAACCTCGCGGTGTTCACCACGCCGGTTGATTTTCATCAGATGACGCTGTTTCAGGCGTGGTCGGACAAGCGCTATTTCGATGTAGACCGGCTTGTCGATACCGTCGGTATGGCACCAGCCGAGATGCTGCTGACCGCGTTTGACATGCTGCGCCCGGCCGGACGTATCGCGGCCAATTTCGCGCTGCTCGACAACCTGTGGAACGACGAATTCGTCAAGGGCCACCGGATGTTCGACCGCTGGAGCAACGACATGCTGCCGCTCGCCGGCGAATATTTCCGCGAAACCACCAAGCAGCTGGTGTGGGACAATGCGCTGATGGAAGGAACGATGAAAGTCGGCGGGCGGCCAGTGGAACTGGGCAAGATCAGCGCGCCGTTCCTGCACGTTACTGCCGAGCACGATCACATCGTCACCACTGGCGCTTCTGCGCCACTGTTGGGGTTGATCGGGTCCGAGGACAAAGAGCAGGTGGTGCTCAAGGGCGGCCACGTGAGCCTGATTGCCGGACCCAATGCGGTCAAGCGGATGTGGCCCAAACTCGATGCCTGGCTGGCGGAAAAGAGCGTTTGATGACTGAAAAGACTGAAATTTCGGTTCGCGCGCCGACCCGCGCCGATGCCCCGGCTCTGGCGCGGTTTGCGGCATCTATGCCACCGCACGATCTGCTGTTTCTTGCGCGCGATATCCGCGAGCCAAAGGTGCTCGAAGCTTGGCTCAGCGCGCAAGAGCAGGGCCACATCGCCAGCTTGATCGCGCTCGACGGGAATGAGGTGGTGGCCACTATCGCCGCCTTGTCCGACCGGTTCAGCTGGTCGCCGCATGTCTGGGACATTCGCTTGCTGGTTGCGCCGGGTTCGCGCGGCCAAGGACTGGGGCGCAAGTTGCTCGACCAGATCATCACCGCTGCGATTGCGGCTGGTGCAGGCAAGCTGACCGCGCGGATGACCCCCGATCAGACTGGCGCGATCACCCTGTTCGAGGAGTGCGGTTTCCGCGCCGAGGCGCTGCTGCTCGGTCATGTCCGCGCCGCCGACGGATCGCTTCACGACCTGGCAGTGTTGTCGCTCGATCCAGCGCGCGCCGCAACCCGGCGCGAGGCGTTTGGCGACTAGCAAGCCGCGACGGCCCGGCCTATAGGCCCGCCTCAACCAGACCCGCCTCAACCAGACAGGGGAATTTCCCAAGTGCATGACAAGACCCGGGCGCTGATGCAGCGCGGCACGGCTTTCCTCGGCAGCGAATACGCGGTGCTGTGCGGCGCGATGAGCTGGGTCAGCGAACGCAACCTGGTCTCCGCGATCAGTAATGCCGGCGGGTTCGGGGTGATCGCCTGCGGGGCGATGACGCCTGACCTGCTCGACGCCGAAATCGCCGCAACCAAGGCGCTGACGAGCAAGCCGTTCGGGGTCAACCTGATCACGATGCACCCGATGCTGTTCGATCTGATCGCGGTCTGTGCGCAGCATCAGGTCAGCCACGTCGTGTTGGCGGGCGGGATTCCGCCCAAAGGCAGCGTCGACGCGATCAAGGCGTTTGGTGCCAAGGTGCTGGTCTTTGCCCCAACGCTGGCGCTGGCCAAAAAGCTGCTGCGCAGCGGCGCGGATGCCCTGGTGATCGAGGGTAGCGAGGCCGGCGGGCACATCGGGCCGGTCGCCACTTCGGTGCTGGCGCAGGAATTCCTCCCCGAACTGGCGGCCGAGCACGTGGTCTTTGTCGCCGGCGGGATCGGGCGCGGCGACATGATCGCAGCGTATCTGGACATGGGCGCATCGGGGGTCCAGCTGGGCACGCGGTTCGCCTGCGCCACCGAAAGCATCGCGCATCCGGCGTTCAAGAAAGCCTTCTTCCGCGCCAATGCGCGCGATGCGATCACCTCGGTCCAGGTCGATCCACGGCTGCCGGTGATCCCGGTCCGCGCGCTTAAAAACAAGGGCACCGAACAGTTCACCGCCAAGCAGATCGAAGTCGCCAAACTGCTCGATGCCGGCACGGTCGACATGGGCGAGGCCCAGCTCCAGATCGAACACTTCTGGGCCGGCGCGCTGCGCCGCGCGGTGATCGACGGCGATGTCGAAAGCGGCTCGATGATGGCCGGGCAGTCGGTCGGGATGGTCACTGCCGAGGAGCCGGTTGCCGAGATCATGGCGCAGCTGATGGACCAGAGCGAAGCGGCGCTCGCTCGGTAAGGCTCACTTAGATCCTCTCCATTTTGCGTAGCCAAATGGAGAGGTGGCAGTCGCCCTTGCGACTGACGGAGGGGTCTCTGCGCGGGCGTCGATACCCCTCCGTCAGTTCTTGCGGAACTGCCACCTCCCCATTTGTCCAAGAGGAAAAATGGAGAGGATCCAGGCCTCCTTCCCAAGCCCACGAAAAAAGGGCCGGAACTTGCGTTCCGGCCCATTCAAGTTGTCGTTCGCAGGAGGAACGTGGGTTGGCGGGACCGGGGGGAGGAGAGGAGGAACCCCGACCCCGCCAATTTCGTGAGGCTGGCGCTACATATTGTAAGCGCGCTCGCCGTGTTCGTTGAGGTCAAGCCCTTCGCGCTCGGCTTCTTCGCTGGCCCTGAGCCCGATCGTCTTGTCGATCACGATCAGCAGGATGGCCGAGATGATCCCCGACCACAGCAGCGTGGTGCCGACTGCCTGGAGCTGGATCCATAGCTGACCCATGATGCTGTAATCACCAGGAAGCACCGCGACGGCCGGGAACTTCGTGTAATCGAAATAGCCTTGCCCCCCCAGGTTGGGAGCGGCGACCACGGCGGTGGCCAGCGCGCCGGTGATCCCGCCGATGCAGTGGATCCCAAAAACGTCCAGCGTGTCATCGTACTTGAACTTGTTCTTCACCGTCGAAACGAAGAAGAAACAGATCGGCGAAACGATCAGCCCGAGCAGGATCGAAGTCATCGGCGCACCGTAACCCGACGCAGGCGTAATCGCGACCAAGCCCGCCACCGCACCCGAAACCGCACCCAACATCGACGGCTTTTTGTGTACGATCTGTTCGACCACGGCCCAGCTCAATGCCGCAGCGCAAGTCGCCAGCATGGTGTTGACGAAGGCCACCGCAGCGACGCCATTGGCTTCAAGGTTGGACCCGGCGTTGAACCCGAACCAGCCGACCCACAGCAGGGAAGCGCCGATCATGGTCATGGTCAGCGAGTGTGGCGGGGTATTTTCCTTGCCAAAGCCGAGCCGCTTGCCGAGCACCAGGCAGCCAACCAGCCCGGCGATACCGGCATTGATATGGACCACGGTGCCGCCCGCGAAATCGAGCGCGCCCTTGGCGAACAGGAAGCCCGCATCGGTCGGGGCATCGGGCAGGAAGTCCGGGCCCGCCCAGTACCACACCATGTGCGCGACGGGATAATAGACCAGCAGTGACCACAGCACGGTGAACAGCATCAGCGGCCAGAACTTCACCCGTTCCGCGAACGAGCCGATGAACAGCGCCGGGGTGATCATGGCAAAAGTCATCTGGAACACGAAATAGCTGAGTTCGGGGATGTAGACGTTGTTCGAAAAGGTTGCGGCGAAGGTTCCGCTGGTCACCCCGGACATGAACGCCTTGGACAGCCCGCCAAACAGCTGGACGCCAAACACTTCATGCCCGGCCCCGCTGGTAAACGCGATCGAATAGCCAACCACAGCCCACATGATGCCGGTGATCGAAACGATCATGAACACCTGCATCAGCACCGACAGCATGTTCTTGGTCCGGACCAGCCCGCCGTAAAACAGCGCGAGGCCCGGCACGCTCATCATCAGCACCAGGACCGACGAGATCAGCATCCAGGTGGTGTCACCCTTGTTGACCATGGCACCGATAACGGCAGGGTCGGCCGGTGCTTTGATCAGGTCGGCGGCGAAGGCCGGGGCGGCGGCAAGAACGCCTGCCAATGCGGCCACCGCGCCATAAATCTTGCGGTTCATTGTAGAGTTCCCCTCTGTCGCGCGGCCGATCACAGCGCGGTATCCCCGGTTTCGCCGGTGCGGATGCGGGTGGCCGAAGCCAGGTCCAGTACGAAGATTTTGCCGTCGCCGATCGCATCGGTGCTGGCGACCTGTTGGATGGTTTCGACCACTTGCGGGGCCAGCGCATCGCTGACCGCCACTTCGATCTTCACTTTGGGCAGCATGTTGGTGGTGTATTCGGCGCCGCGATAAATCTCGGTCTGCCCTTTCTGCCGTCCAAAGCCCTTCACCTCGGTCACGGTCATGCCCGCAACTCCGAGCGCGCCGAGCGCATCGCGCACTTCGTCGAGCTTGAAGGGTTTGATTATGGCGATGATGAACTTCATGCCCGTCCCCTGATACGTCTGGGTCGGCCCCGCGCCGACTGAGCACACGCAGCAAAGATCGTGCCAGTACGCAATTATTGCGTTATTTCAGTAGCAGTCCTGAAATGAATTGAAGTCAGGGTGGCACGCCGCGCCTTAAAATTGCGCGTGCTGCCTATTTTTTAGGCAAGGACAGCTTGGCCCAAACCGGCAAATGATCCGAGGCAATGGCGGCCGCCGCGCTGTGGTGGACCCCCGATCCTGCGCAGTCCCAATCGGGTGAGATCACCACCCGGTCAAGCTGCGCCACCGGCCGCCGCGAAGGAAAACTGCGCCCCGGTGCAAGCACCCTCCACGGGCTATGCAGCTCGCGCAGCGAGCCGCCGTGCTGCGACCATTCGTTGAAATCACCCATCAGCACCGTCGGGCAAGGGTGATCGCAGCGCTCACAGTGCGCCAATATCGCGCGGAGTTGTTGGCGGCGGCGCAGTCCCGACAAGTCGAGGTGCATGCCAACGACCCGCACCCGCTGGCCTTTGACGATCAGGTCAGCGCGGATTGCCCCGCGCGGTTCGAGCGTGGGCAACGGCACAATCCCGGCTTCGGCAATCGTAAATTCGCGCCGCACCAGCAGCGCGTTGCCGTGCCAGCCGATCGAGTTTGCGCCGGTCGACAGCGGCACCGCGCGGTAATGGCCGTGGTCTTCGAGCAACTGGTGGGGCAGCACTGCGTGGCGCTGGCCAAAGCGCAGATCGGCCTCTTGCAGCGCGATCACATCGGCGTCGATCTCGCGCAGCACCGCCATGATCCGCTCAGGATCGCGGCGCCGGTCGAGCCCCACGCCCTTGTGGATATTGTAGCTGGCGAAGGTCAGTTGCATTCGGGATCGCGTCCGTTCGAGGTCAAGAACGGACCTACGACAGTTTGGCTCCCGCATCGCCTGCAATAAACCGGTCGGTCGCGCGGGTCGGCAGGCCGTCGATCGAGCGGGTGCGCTTGGCTACCTTGGTGACCCATTTCTCCGGATCGGACTGGGCGTGGTACTTGGGCAAAGTCACGCGCTCGTGATCGACATGCATGATCGGCACGCCCCAGCCGCAGCTGCCCTGCACGCTCTCCACCGCGATATCGAAAATCTGGCGCGTACCTGGGAGCATCGCGAAATGCGCCGCGAGTTCCCGCCACTCGGCATCCTGCGGCAATACAGCGCGGCCCTGACCATAGATCCGCAGGATCAGCGCGGGTTGCTCAAAATTGCACATCATGATCGTTATGCGGCCATCTGCGGCAAGGTGCGCATGCGTCTCGTTGCCCGACCCGCCAAGGTCGAGATAAGCGACGCGGCTGGGCGAGAGCACCTTGAAGGTGTCGGCGAGGCCCTTGGGGCTGAGGTTGATCCGCCCATCGGCGGCGGCAGTGGCGGTGAAGAACACCGCCTGCCTGGCGATCATCGCAATGTGATCGGGGGTGAGCGTGTCGGTGAATTCCATCGTGGGAGACTAAGCTGGTGGGGCGATTGGGGCAAGCTTCGGGAGAAACAGGTTCGCGCAGAGGCGCAGAGAAGTGCTAAACTTTCGCAAAGCCGATTATCGCTCCAACTTTGCAGTACTGCGCAATCAATGAACGGCAAACTGGCCTGCGGCCAATCACAAGCTCTCTGCGCCTTTGCGCCTCTGCGCGAAACCCCTACCGCTCCTTGGTCGCCGAAAAGGTCAGGTCGGGATTGCGTTCCTGCTGGTAGCCGACATCCCACGCCGAGCGCGCCATGAACACCGGATCGCCGTCGCGATCCTTGGCCAGGTTTGACTTGTTGAAATCGGCAAAGTTCTTGAGCGCGGCATCGCTCCCCTTGAGCCAGCGCGCGGTATCGAACGGTGACGCCTCCAGCATCGCCTCGACTTTGTACTCGGCCTCGAGCCGCGAAATCAGCACGTCGAGTTGCAGCTGCCCGACCACGCCAACGATCCACGATGCACTGATCTCGGGATAGAACACCTGGATCACGCCCTCTTCGCTCAAATCATCGAGCGCCTTGCGCAATTGCTTGGTCTTGGTCGGGTCCTTGAGCGCCACCCGGCGGAGGATTTCGGGCGCGAAGTTGGGCAGGCCGGTGAAGCGCAGCTTGTTGTTTTCGCTCAGCGTATCGCCAACCCTGAGCGTGCCATGGTTGGGAATGCCGATGATATCGCCGGGCTCGGCGCTGTCGGCGATCTCGCGGTCCTGCGCGAAGAACAGGATCGGCGAATGGATCGCCACCGGCTTGCCGCTGCCCGACGGGGTGAGCTTCATGCCGCGTTTGAACGTGCCCGAGACTAGCCGCATGAACGCAATCCGGTCGCGGTGCATCGGGTCCATGTTGGCCTGGACCTTGAACACGAAGCCGGTGACTTCCTTGGCCTCGGGATTGATCACGCCCTCGCTGCTCGGCTGCGGGCGCGGCGGCGGGGCGTAGGTTGCGATGGCGTTTATGAGTTCGGCCACGCCGAAGTTCTTGAGCGCCGAGCCGAAATAAACCGGGGTCAGGTCGCCGTTCTGATAGGCCTCCAGATCGAACGCCGGATAGCCGCCCTGCCCCAACTCGATTTCGTCGCCCACGGTGGCGGGAATGTCGTCAGGCGGGGTGACCTTACCGAGAAACTCGCGGCTCGGGCCCTCGGGCCGCGCGATGGTATTGGTGGCGAAATCGAGCACGCCCTTGAACTCGCCGCCCATCCCGATTGGCCACGACATCGGGCAGACATCGAGCGCGAGCGCATCGGCGACC
The DNA here is from genome assembly GCA_025359445.1 of Sphingomonadaceae bacterium. Classification (GTDB taxonomy): domain Bacteria; phylum Pseudomonadota; class Alphaproteobacteria; order Sphingomonadales; family Sphingomonadaceae; genus Novosphingobium. The sequence continues at coordinate 127,952 of JANYGB010000034.1, read as the reverse complement.
TCGTCGAGGATCTCGAACACCGAGCGGCCCTCACGGTCGACCTTGTTGACAAACGTGATGATCGGCACCGAACGCAACCGGCACACCTCGAACAGCTTGCGGGTCTGCGGCTCGATGCCCTTGGCCGCATCGATCACCATGATCGCCGAATCGACCGCGGTCAGCGTGCGGTAGGTGTCTTCGGAAAAGTCTTCGTGGCCCGGCGTATCGAGCAGGTTGAAGGTGATGCCGTCCCGCTCGAAGGTCATTACGCTCGAGGTGACCGAAATCCCGCGCTGCTGCTCGATCTTCATCCAGTCCGACCGCGCCCGCCGCGCCTGCCCGCGCGCCTTGACCTGCCCCGCCAGATGGATCGCCCCGCCTTGCAGCAGCAACTTCTCGGTCAGCGTGGTCTTGCCCGCATCAGGGTGCGAGATGATGGCAAAGGTGCGCCTGTTCGAGATAGGGGGGTTGGACATGGAAAGCGCGCTTAGCGGGGGGAGCCAATTAGGCCAAGCCCATAAGGTCCTCCCCATTTTTGGCGAAGGCCACAAATGGGGAGGTGGATCGGCGAAGCCGAGACGGAGGGGTATCGACGCTCGCCCAGAGACCCCTCCGTCAGTTCCTGCGGAACTGCCACCTCCCCGTTTGTGCTTCGCAAAAACGGGGAGGATCCAGAGAGGTAATTAACCCAACCCGCCCTTCAACAACGCGTTGGCCTGCGCTGCCACTTCGGTCAGGTCCGTGTCCCCGTCCATCACCCCGAAGCGTAGGCCAAGGAACACGTTCATCCCCATGATCGCCCAGGCGTGGACTTCGCTCGGTTCCACGCCGAGCTCGCCCTTCGCCCGCGCTGCCTGCAACCGCTCAAGGATGCGCGCCGCGGTATTGAGATAATGCGCGCGCCAGGCTTCGGGGGCGACGAATTCAGCCTCGTCGATGATCCGGTAGATTTCTTTGTGGCTCCGCGCAAAGTCGAGGAACGCGGCGAGCGCGATGCCTTCTGCGCCGATCGCGCCGCCGCCGTGCGCTGCCAGCACCGGGGCGACGTGATCGCGGACCCGCCCGCTCATGTCGGCCACCAGCGCCTTGAACAGCGCCTCCTTGCTTTCAAAGTAAGTGTAAAAACTGCCCAGCGCGACGCCGGCACGGATCGTGATCGAAACGATCGAGCTTTCATGAAAGCCCTTCTCGCCGAATTCCGCTGCTGCCGCATCGAGGATCGCGCGCTGGGTCCGCCGCCCGCGTTCGGTGCGCGGTTCACGCGGAGCTTTTACGCCGGTCGCCAAATCCACTCGAATCTCCCCTTCGCCGTGCCGTAGTGTTGCACAGTTGCCACGCCAAAGCATCATTCTCTCGTGCTTCGTGCTGGCGTTCTCATAACAAAGTTGAAAGTTGGTTCAACTATTATATAGGAGGCCCACTCGCCGAGCCGGATAGCGGCTGGCGAACAGTTTTTTGGGAGGAAACCTGATGCGTAATCACGCTTTGCTTTGCCGCGCTTCACTGATCGCGAGCGTTTTGGTCAGCCTGACCGCCGCACCCGCTTACGCCCAGACGAGCGCGGCAACCGCCGCTTCGGCTGCGGACGATGGCGACGCAATTATCGTTACCGCGCGCCGCCGCGAGGAAAGCCTGCTCAACGTGCCGATCGCGATCACCGCGATTTCGGGCGACCAGCTTGCCAACCAGGGTTCGGCCGATATCACAGCGCTGGCCGAGACTGTCCCCAACGTGACGCTCGAAGCCAGCCGCGCGACCAATTCGACGCTCAGCGCGTTCATCCGCGGGGTCGGCCAGCAGGATCCGGTCTCGGGCTTTGAACAAGGCGTCGGGATCTATCTCGACGATGTCTACCTTAACCGCCCGCAAGCGGCGGTGCTCGATATCTATGACGTCCAGCGGATCGAAGTGCTGCGCGGGCCGCAGGGCACGCTGTACGGACGCAACACTGTCGGCGGCGCGGTCAAGTACGTCACCCGGCGGCTGGATGACAAGGCGCACCTGGCGGCACACGCCACTTATGGCAGCTACAACCAGGCTGACGGGGTGATCACCGGCTCGGTTGCAGTGGGCGATAGCAAGATCATCCGCATCGGCGGATCGCTCGCGCGGCTGACCCGCGGCGGGTTCGGCACCAACCTGACCAATGGGCTTTCAAACTACAACAAGGACATCTGGGCCGGGCGCGGCACCATCGAAATCCACGGCACCAATATCTTTGCGCGGGTCACCGCCGATTATACGCACGATACCTCGAACCCGCGCGGCGGGCACCGGCTCATTCCCGGCCTGGTCAGCGCCACCCCGGTGCTGGCCAACGTCTATGATACCAAGGGCGGGCTCAATTTTCCGGTGCAGGATATTACCGCGTGGGGCACTTCGCTGTTCCTCGAAGCGCAGCCCGCCGAAGGCGTGACGTTCCGCTCCATCTCGGCTTATCGCAAGGACGATTCGGCCACTCCGATCGATTTCGATGCGCTGCCTGCGGTTGATGTCGACGTGCCGGGCTATTACCGCAACCGGCAGTTCAGCCAGGAACTGCAGGTCCTCATCGACAAGGGCAACTTCAACGGTCTCATCGGCGCTTACTACCTCAATGCCTCGGCACTGACCCAGTTCGACGTGCGGCTGTTCACCACGCTGGGCGGCCTGACCGGCTATACCGACGCCAATGTCGATACCGAGACGCTGGCCGCTTTTGCTGACTTCACGTACGATTTCAGCGACCAGCTCAGCCTGTCGGTCGGCGGACGTTATACCTGGGATGAGCGCAGCGCCAAGATCCTGCGCCAGAACTACCTTGGCGGCGGATCGCCCACGTTCGGTGGGGCAGGCCTGCCGTTTGGCGCGCCTGGCACCAACTTCCGCGGCAAGCGGGCCTTCACCAAGTTCACCCCGCGCGCCTCGCTGAGCTTCAAGCCCAACCCCGACACGCAGCTCTACGTCAGCTTCTCGCAGGGCTTCAAGGGCGGCGGGTTCGATCCGCGCGGGGCCGGGTCGAACGCGCCCGATCTCAATGGTGACGGGATCAAGTCGGACGCAGAGATTACCCAGTTCCTGAGCTTCCGCCCGGAGAAGGTGAACAGCTATGAGATCGGCTACAAGGCGGTACTGTTTGACCGCCGCTTCACCGTCGCGCTGGCTGCATTCCGGATGGACTATACCGACGTCCAGATCCCTGGATCGATCGCCTGCACAATCGGCGGTCTGCCGAGCTTTTGCGGCGTGGTGTCTAATGCTGGCAAGGCGAAGTTGCAGGGCTTCGAAGCTGAAGGCAAATTACGGTTCGGCGCGCTGACGTTGAACGGGTCGGTCGGATATATCGACGCGAAATACCTGTCCAACATCGCCAACATTGCGGGTGTGCCGACCCAGGTGGCGCCCTTCCGCCACGTTCAGAACACGCCCGCATGGAGCGGTGCGGCTTCGGCGACGTACGGAGTGGAGCTGGGCGAAAGGAAGGTCGATTTCACCGCCGGCATGTCGTTCAAGAGCACGACTTACCAGTTCGAAATCGCCAATCCCTACCTCGACCAACCGGCCTATCAGCTGTTCGACGCCAGTATCGTCTATCACGCGCCGGGCAATCGCTGGTCGCTGGGCGTGTTCGGCAAGAACCTGACCAACGAGCGGATCAAGACCTCGGGCTATACCTTCATGCGCGCCGATCCCACAACCGGCGTGCTGGTCACGCCGCTCGCCTCGGCGCTGGGCAAGGAAGGCATCCTGTCGGCCTACTACGCCAACCCGCGCCAGGTTTACGTGACCGCTTCGATCAACTTCTGATCCCTTCGTCGTCCCGGACTTGATCCGGGACGACGTTTATTTGGGCCTGCGCAACACGACATAAAGCGCGCCTGCGCCGCCGTGGCGGCGGTGCGCCGGGCGTACGGCGGCGATGCGCGCGCCGTGCGAGCCGAGCGCCAGCCAGTCGATCACTTTGGCGCGGATTGCTCCGCGCGAATTGCTGCAGTCAGCGGATTCGGCCGGACGCGGGCGGCCGGTGATCACCAGCACCAACCGCGCGCCCATCATGCTCGCCTGCGCCAGCCCGGCATCGAGCAGCGCGTGCGCACCGTCGAGGCTGTGGCCGTGGAGATCGAGCGTGAAATCGGGATGGACCAGCGCCTTGGCGAGTTTGCGCTCCCACGTCGCGTCAAGGGTCTGGGTGTCGATGGGCCGATTGCGGACAGGTGCCGGCGATCTGACGACTGGCTTTGATACCGGCCCCGACCTAACTGTCTTTGGAGTCTTCTTTGGCGGAGTTGCCGCAGCTGCGGCTTCAGCGATCAGCGGAGCGCTCTTGCCGGGCATGGCGCGCACCGTCCCCGCCACCGCCGCCCACAGCCGCGCTTCCTCACGGCTCAGGCTGCGGCGCGTCATTGGTGGATCACTGCGCAGTCAGGCGCTTGACCGTACCCTTGGGCAGCAGCAGCCACGCGTCACCGCGCCCGCTCATTCCCCCCGCAGTGGTCCGCGCCGCATCGCCTGCACCCCAGAAGCTATCGAACCGGTTGGGGCCCTTGATCGCTCCGCCGGTATCCTGCGCAATCCACAGCCCGCCCGCCTCAGTCCGGTCGAGCGCCAGAAACACCGGCGCGCCCAGCGGCACGAACGACGGATCGGCTGCCACGCTATCGCCGCCGCGCACTGGCACGCCCAATGCACCATACGGCCCATCACCGTCGATCAGCCGGAAGAACACATAGCTCTGGTTCTGCCGCATCAGCGCTTTGCCGTCTTCGGGGTGTTCGCGGATGTACTGCATGATCCCCTGCATGGATCCGGAATACTGCCCCGGCGCGCTGCCGATCAGGCCTTGCGCGCGCATCACACTGCCGATTCCGGTATAACCAAGGCCGTTCTGCCCGGCATAACCGATCCGGATGATGGTGCCATCGGGGGCCTTGAGCCGTCCCGAACCCTGCACCTGAAGGAAGAACAACTCGACCGGGTCAGCCGCCCAGCCGATCTCAAGTCCCTTGTTTGCGAGCGCCCCGCCATCAATCGCGGCGCGGTCAAAATAGGGCACGAATGCCCCGGTTTCGTCATAGCGACCAAGCGGCTGGGTGCCGTTGTCGTTGGGCACCGCATCGCCGGGTTTGGCGCGCACCAGATCGGCCGGAACGCCGTAAACCGGCACGTCGAAACCCGGTTGGCGGCTGCGCACTCCGGCGATCTCGGGTTCATAATAGCCGGTGACGAAGGCCTTGCCGTCGCCCAACCTGGCAGTTTCAAACCAGGTTTCAAAGAACTGCGGGGCCTGCGCGGCGGGCCAGGTCGCGGCGGCATTGCACGGTGCTGTCCAGTCAGCCTGACGGGTCAGCCCGGAGTTGTCGGTGCGGTTCAGCAGTTTGGCGCAGCTCGAGCGGAAAGCTGCGAGCGCCCCACGCGCATCGCTTGCCCCAAGTTTAAGGCTGGCAACGCTTGGCCCGCCGCTGAGCCCGAGCAGCGCAGCAGTACCGGGAGCGGGCGGTGCTGGCGTGGTTAGCATGGGGACAGTAACCGCGACCGGCGTGGCCGGAGGGGGGATCAATCGGACACAGCCCGCAACAACGACCATCAGCCCCAGTGCTGCAAGTTTGCGCAGCGCTGACAAGCGCTTAACCTTCGTCGGTTTCGTCAAGAAGCCAGTCGGGCGTTGCAGCGCTGGTTTTGCGGGCGAAGGTCCACACGTCGCGCGATTCGATCGCATCATTAAGCGATCCCGCGATAACTTCACCATCCTTGTTGCGGGTGATCGCCGCAATATCGGCAGTGAACCGCACCGCGATTCGGGCTACCCCGGCCTCAAGCGAGGCTGCAACCACAATGGCATCTTCGATCCGCACCAGCCGGTTAGCGAGCTTTTCGCCCGCAGCTTCGCGCGCGTCGATCACCGCCACAAACGCTTCGAGCACATCAGCATCGCATAATTTGGTCAGCGCGCCGCGATCACCGCTCCAGAAGGCTTCAAGCACCATCCGGTACGCGCCCTTCGCGCCTTCAAGAAAAACGAGCAAATCGAACCGCTTATCGGCTAGAGCGATTTCCTTGAGCGCGCGATCAATCGCCGGGGTGACCCCGGGGACGAGCACGCGCGGCGGAACCGAAACGCCGCTGCGATCCTGGCCGCGATCCGGCTGATCGGGTGCGTGTTTACGCGGCGCGTCAAGCTTGGGCTCCAGCCGGGGCTGCTCTTCATGCTCGGCACGGCGGCCCAGCACCGAATAGAGCCGCAGGCCCAAAAAGGCCGCAACCATAGCGAGAATCACGATTTCGACGGTCTTGTCCAACGGTTCAATCCCTGCCGCGCAGTGCGACGATATGTGCAATCTAACGTCAAATAGGTAGCAATGACAAATGAACAACGCGTGGATGCGCGGATCGGTGCATTTTTGATGACAAAATGTGGCCTGCCGGGCCTGCTGCTGACGCACCCTTTGCGATTGCTCCCTCAGCGCCGCGATGCTAGTCGCGCGGCCACGTTCAATTCCGACTTACGAAAGCCCATTGCGCCATGTCCGACGAAGGCAATATCATCACCGACCTCGATCTTGGCGCAGTCCAGCCCAACGGCGAAGACACGCTGCCTTCGGCCGGGATTATCTCGCAATATATCAAAGATCTCTCGGTCGAGAATCCCAATGCGCCCGAATCATTCCAGTGGACCGATACGCCCGTCATCGACGTTCAGTTCAACATCGGCGCGCGCGACATCACCGACGAGGTGAGCGAGATCGAACTGAAGATTTCGATCAATTCGAAGTCCGAAGCCGGGACCTCGTTCATCGTCGAGCTGTCCTATGGCGGGCTGGTCGGCATGCGCAATCTCGAAGACGCGCAGAAGCACGCCTTCACTTACGCCGAAGCGCCGCGGCTGCTGTTCCCGTTCGCCCGCCGGGTCATCTCGGATGCGGTGCGCGATGCCGGCTTCCCGCCGCTGCTGCTCGAACCGATCGACTTCAACGGCATTTACCTCGCGCAGCTGTCGGCGCAGCAGGGCGAAGATGGCGGCGTCGGAGCGCCGGTAGGCACGGCCTGAGCTTAGACGCTCGACATAGCCGGGGAGTGGCGCGCGGATGACCCTGATCAAGAATGTCGGGACGATCGGCGGCCTCACCGCGGTAAGCCGCGTGTTCGGTTTTGCCCGCGACATGCTGTTTGCCCGGCTGTTCGGTGCGGGGCTGGCGGCCGACGCGTTCCAGCTCGCCTTCACGCTCCCCAACACCTTCCGCCGGTTGTTTGCCGAAGGCGCATTCAGCGTCGCTTTCGTGCCGATGTACACGCGCAAACTGCACGCGGATGGTGAAGGCGAGCCCGCCGCCGCACATTTCGCCAATGATGTCCTGTCGGTGTTCGTCTGGGTGCTGTTCGGCTTTTCGCTGCTGTGCATCGCGGGCATGGAAGGCATCGTCTGGCTGCTCGCGCGGGAATACCAGCACATACCGGGCAAGTTCGAGCTATCGGTCACCTTGAGCCGGATCACGTTCCCCTACCTCGCGCTGGTCAGCGTGGTCGCGCTGCTCTCGGGCATGCTCAACGCGCGGACCAGGTTCGGCCCCGGCGCCTTTGCCCCGGTGCTGTTCAACCTCGCGCTGATCGGCGGGCTGTTGTGGGGCTGGTGGTTCGATTATTCGGATGAGCTCAAGGCGTTTTCGCAGAGCTGGGCTTTGCCGGTCGCCGGAGTGCTCCAGCTCGTTTACCTGTGGTGGTCGGCGCGGCGCGCGGGGATCCATTTGCGGCTGCACTGGCCCACGATGACGCCCGACACCAAGGTGCTCCTGTGGCGGATCTTCCCGGCGACCTTCGGCGCGGGAATTTACCAGATCAGCCAGCTGGTTGACACGTTCTTCGCGACCAGCCTGCCGCAAGGATCGTTGACCTTGCTCAAGATGGGCGACCGGCTCAACCAGATGCCGCTGGGGATCGTCGGGATCGCGCTCGGCACCGCGATCCTGCCCAGCCTGGCGCGGCATATCGCCGGCGGCGACCAGCAGGGTGCGGCCAAGCTGCAAGGCCGGGCTATCGAGCTGGCGACCTTGCTGACCATACCGGCGGCGTTTGCCCTGGCGATCTGCGCCCCGGCTTTCGTCCAGGCGTTCTTCGTCGGCGGCAAATTCACTGCGCACGACGGCTTGATCATGAGCGACATCGTCGTTGCGCTGGTCTGCGGCCTGCCGAGCTACGTCCTGGTCAAGGTGCTCGAGCCGGGTTACTTCTCGCGCGGTGACACCCGCACCCCGGTGATGACTGCGGCGACCGCATTGAGCTTCAACATCTTCCTCAATCTGGTGGTGGTGCGCCAGTTCGGGATCGTCGGGCTGGCCGCCGCGACCGCCTGCTCGGCCAGCCTCAACTGCGTGCTGCTTTACATCAACCTCCACCGGCGCGGGCACTTCCGGTTCGACTGGCCGCTGCTCAGCCGGGTGCTGCGCCAGATCGCCGCATCGTTGGTGATGGCCGGCGCGCTCTATTACCTGCTGCAAGCCACGCTGCCGTGGTATTCGGGCAGCGTGGCGCAAAAGGCGCTGGGAATTGTGTTGCTGGTCGGCAGCGGCTTCACGGTTTATGCGGTGGTCGCCTGGGGCATCGGTGCGGTCGACAAACAGGACTTGGCCCTGCTCGCACGCCGCCGCAATTCGCCCCCGATCGAAGACGAAATTCCCGGATTCTAGGACACATTCATGCGTATCGTTTCGGGCATCCAGCCCACCGGCAATCTCCACCTCGGCAACTATCTCGGCGCGATCCGCAACTGGGTGCGGATGCAGGACGAGGCCCAGGCGAGCGGGGGTGAAAGCCTCTATTTCCTCGCCGATCTGCACGCGATCAGCCAGCCGCATGCGCCCGCGCAGCTCGCCGCCAACACCCGAGAGATGGTCGCCGCGCTGCTTGCCTGCGGGATTGATCCGGCCAAGTCAGTATTGTTCAACCAGGCGCAGGTCCCCCAGCACGCCGAGCTGCAATGGCTACTGAGCGGCACCGCGCGGATGGGCTGGTTGAACCGCATGACCCAGTGGAAGGACAAGGCCGGCAAGAACCGCGAAGGGCAATCGGTCGCGCTGTTTACCTATCCGGTGCTGCAGGCCGCAGACGTGCTGCTGTACCAGGCGACGCATGTTCCGGTTGGCGATGATCAGAAGCAGCACCTCGAACTGGCGCGCGATATCGCGCAGAAGTTCAACAACGATTTCGCCAGCGCCGATAAACCGGTCTTCACCCTGCCCGAACCGATCATTCCGCCCGAAGCGGCCCGGATCATGAGCCTGCGCGATGGCACCGCCAAGATGAGCAAGAGCGATCCAAGCGACATGAGCCGGATCAACCTGACTGACGACGCCGACACGATCATGGCCAAGGTCAAGAAGGCCAAGACCGACCCTGAGCCCTTGCCTGGCGAAAAGGCCGGGCTCGAAGGCCGCGCCGAGGCCTCCAACCTGGTCGGGATCTATGCGGCGATGGCGGGGTCGAGCGTCGAGGCAGTGTTGGGTGAGTTCGGCGGTGCAGGCTTCGGCAAGTTCAAGCCTGCACTGGGCGAGCTGCTGGTGACCAAACTTGCGCCGATCAACCGGCGGTTTGTCGCCTTGTGCACCGATCAACCCGCGCTTGACGCAGTGCTGCGCGCTGGTGCCACCCGGGCGCGCGAACTGGCCAAGCCGACACTGGACGCAACCTATGCCGCCTTGGGGCTGCTAAGGGGCTGAAATTCCGCGACTAGTGCAGTTCATTCAAGCGTGATTAAGCCAACTTGGCATAGTCCGGCTGCAATCCTAATCTTTTCGCTGGTCCGCGCGCGAGTCGCGGGAGAATGGCGCTGCACAGGGAACCGGGTCAATGGCTTACCTTCAAACTTTTTCTTCGCGGACGATCAGAGCGGCTGCGGCAGGCTTGTTGCTGACGGGGCTGGCTGCTTGCGCCACGCCGTTCAATGCCAATGTTTCGCGCTTTTCGGCGCAGCTTCCCGCACCGCAAGGGCAGACCTTTGCGGTTGTGGCCGCCGACAGCGCGCTGGCTGGCGGGCTTGAGTTCAGCCAGTATGCCAATCTGGTCGGCATGAAAATGCAGAACCTGGGCTACGCTCCAGCGGCCAATCCGGCGACTGCCGACCTGATCGTGCGGTTTGACTACGGCGTCGACAAGGGCCGCAATCAGGTCCGCTCAACCGGGTTTGCCGATCCTTATTATGGCTCATGGTATGGCCCACGCAGCGGCTCGTACTTTGGCAGCGGTTATTACGGCGGCTATCGCGGCCGCGGCTACGGCGGGTTTCGGCCGATCGGCGCGTGGGGTTATGGCTGGTACGATCCGTGGTTCGACCAAGGCCAAGGCTATGAACAGTACACCATCTACACCAGCGGCATTTCAGTAAAAATCGATCGCCGCGATGGCCAGCGCCTGTTCGAAGGCCGCGCCGAAGCGGCCTCGACTTCAAATCGTTTGGCTTACGTAGTGCCCAATTTGGTCGAAGCGATGTTCACGGACTTCCCGGGCCACAATGGCGAAACGGTGCGGATCTCGGTCGCCCCTGAAAAGAACAAGCGGTAACGCAACGCATACCAATTAGCGCTGTGCCACCGAGCCTATAGGTGCGGAAGGGCGGGTCCGGCAACGGGCCCGCCTTTTTTTGGTCATAACCTCAATTGTTTAATCATATTGCCACAGCTGTTGCCTTCGCATCTTACTAACGCCATGGTTGTTGCATTGTTTTCGGGGGGCATGGCATTGCGCGGCATAATATCAGCAGTTCTTTGGGTAGGCTTTTGGCTCATCGCAATCATTGCCACCGTCGGCTTGGCCGTTATCCCTCTGGGACTGACCCTCTTCCTGATTTTCGCCGGTTCTCAAGGACGCGAAACAAAAGCGTTTGCGCAACTTGGATCGACTCTGATGCGAGAAGAGCGATTGGTCGAATCTACATTGCAGAAGAGGATTTTTGCATTGTGGCATAGGCGTTTGGCTATTGGAGTGACGAATAGCCGTATTATCTTGATCAACCGCGGTCTGTTTGGTGGCTTCACAATGAAGGATATTCAATGGAAAGACTTAACGGATGCAACCCTATCGCAAAATATTCTACCTAATTTATGCGGCTCTAATATTGCTTTTCGTTACGGACCTAATGGGAGCGGACTGATCGACGCGCCTGGAATTGAGCATGACACCGCATCTCAAATTTATGCGCATTCACAGGAAGAAGAGCAGGCTTGGGAAGAAAAACGGCGGGTGCGCGGCATGGAAGAAGCTCGAGCGAGGTCGGGTGGCGTCTATCTTAATACAGCGCCGATCGGAGCGGTCCAGGGTCAGTCAGCGCCAACTCTTCCTGCCTCATCAGCATCGACGCATGGCGGTATGGTAGCAGACATCGAGCGCGCGAAGGCTTTACTAGATTCTGGAATCATCAGCGATGTTGAATTTCAGGAAATGAAGTCGAAGATCATTTCGGCGGTTTGAACTGCGCCATTGTTCAGCTTTCCAGCGCAGCCAGCCCGCCGGTACTCCCGAACCCGCCCTCGCCGCGCAGGGTCTGGTCGAGTTCTTCGACCTTGAGCCAACTGGCGCGGGTCACGGCAGCGAGCACGAGCTGCGCTATCCGGTCGCCGCGGCGTATGTCAAACGGATCGCTGCCATGGTTGATCAGAATGACCTTCAACTCGCCGCGATAATCGGAATCGATCGTGCCCGGGGTATTGGGCACAGTGATCCCGAATTTGAGCGCGAGCCCCGAGCGCGGACGGACCTGGATTTCGAATCCTTGCGGAATCGCCAGCGCCAGCCCGGTTGCCACCGCGTGCCGCGCGCCCGGCGCCAGTGTTAGGTCTTCGGCCGCCACCACATCCATGCCCGCAGCGCCGCTGGTCGCGTAGGCCGGCAGTTCGAGGCCTTCGAAATGCGGCAAGCGCTTGACCAGCACCGAGACGTCAGCTGGCTGGGGCTTTTTCTCGGGCGAGTGCATCGGCAATCCTTTCGACGAGCGCATTTGCAACGTCGCCCTTTGCCATTTCAGGCAGCGTTTCGACAGTCTTGGCGGTAATGATATGCACCGCGTTGACCTCGCCGCCCATTACGCCTCCCGAGACGTCGTTGGCGATAATCCAGTCGGCACCCTTGCGCTTGCGCTTGTCCTTGGCGTTTTCGAGCACTTTTTCGGTTTCGGCGGCGAAGCCGACCACCAGCTTTGGCCGCTGGTCGCTGACCGCGACCATGGCGAGAATATCGGGATTTTCGGTCAGCCGCAGCGCCGGCGGGGCCGAGCCGCGTTTTTTCATCTTCTGGCTAAGCTCGTCCGTGCTGCGCCAGTCCGCAACTGCAGCGACCATCACCGCGACATCCGCCGGGAGCGCTTTTTTGACCGCCTCGGCCATTTGCCTTGCGGTTTCGATATCTACCCGGTCTACCCCCGGCGGCGTGGGTAACTGGACCGGGCCCGCAACCAGAGTGACCTGCGCCCCGGCGCGTGCCGCAGCGGCTGCGATCGCGAAACCTTGTTTACCCGAAGACCGATTGGCGATGTAGCGCACCGGGTCGATCGGTTCGTGCGTCGGACCCGCAGTGATCAGCACATGTTTGCCCGAAAGCGGGCCACCTTCTGGCTTAACCCATTCGCGATCGTCGCCGGCAAAATCGGGCTGCCCGGCGAGCGGATCGGCCAGGTAAGCCTGCGGCGCGGCATCGGGGTCGTCCTTGACCAGGTGGTTGATCGCGTCGGGATCGGTTGGCGGCGCGGCCTTGGCCTTGCCCTTCTTCGACAGGATCGGCGCGCTGAGCAAAACTTCGGCCGGCACTTCCTCGGGCGCCGAAACCAGCGGTTCGTCCCCGAATTCTTCGCCGAGATCGAACGCGTCAATGTCAATGATCGGCCCGCTGGTGTTGCGCGAAATCAATCCCGAAGACAGCCCGCCAAGCCCGGTGTCTTCGCGCTGCGGCGCTTCGAACCCGGTCAGCTCGTAAGAGAGTTCGGGAGCAGGCAGCAGCAAAGTATCGAGGCTGAGCAACTGGCAGATCGCGTTCCACACTGCGGCTGGCTCGGGCAGACGGCCCGCGCCGAATTCGCCGCAAGCCATCGGCCCTTCATCGGGATCGAGTACGTGCACCCCGCGCGCGACCAGGGTCTTGATATTGTCCTGCGTGGCGGCGTGTTCCCACATCCGCACGTTCATAGTCGGGACCGCGAGCACCGGCTTATCGGTGGCGAGCAGCAGCGTGGTCGCCATGTCATCGGCGATGCCGTGCGCCATCTTGGCCATCAGATCGGCGGTGGCGGGGCAGACCACCACCAGGTCCGCCGAGCGTGATAGCTGGATGTGTCCCATCTCGACTTCGCCCGTCAGATCCCACAGCGTGGTGTGCACCGGGTTCTCGCTCAGCGCGGCAAGCGTCATTGCGGTGATGAATTTGGACCCGCCCTCGGTCAGCACGCAGCTCACTTCGCCGCCGCCCTTGCGGATCAGCCGGACAAGTTCGCACGCCTTGTAAGCGGCAATGCCGCCACCAACGATCAGCAGGATCCGTGGGGTGCTCATGGTGACCCGCTTGTGCAATGTCGTTCCTCTGCGCGCAACAGGCTTTGATTAAAGCAATCCTATGGGCCACAGTGGCAAAGATCGCATTGCAGGGAAGGGTTAACACCGTGCGCACAATCTTGATCGGCCTGATTTTTGTGGCGGGGATGTTCAACCTGTTGCTCGGGCTGAGCTACCTGTTCGATCCTGCCGGCGCGGCCGCGGGCCTTGGCGTCTCATACACTGGTCAACTTGGGCTGGCCACGCTGCGCGCCGATTTTACGGCGTTTTTTGTGGTCATCGGCTTGTGCATGCTGCGCGGCGCTTGGAAGCGCAACGGCGATGTCCTGCTGGTCCCGGCGGCCTTGTTCGGCATCGCCTTGTTTGGCCGGTTGTTGACCCTCATGCTAAGCGGCAGCGGCCCGGGGTTCTACCTGCCCATGGCAGCCGAGGCGGGACAGGTCATCCTGCTCGTGCTTGGCTGGCGCTGGGTCCCCCATCACAAGGTGGCTGAACTGACCGGCTAACGCGCAGCTTTTGCCAGCGAGCGCACCGCGCGCGGCATGAACGCGAGGCCCACAAACATCTCGGGTGCAATCACCGCGCCCCAGTAAAAGTTATCCGTCCGGCCAGCGACCATGAACAGTAACCCGTAACCGAGGAACAGCAGCGTCGCGGTGCTGCCGAGCGGACTGCGCCAACCGGCCCAGCCCAGCACCATCAACAATACCAGCGGCCCCGCCACATAATGCGGCAGGAACCGCAGGTTGCTCGACAAGACGACGCTTGATAGCCAGCCCGACAGCCCGCGCAGCATCAGCCAGCTGGGCCCAGTCACATCATCGGGGCGGACTTGCTGAGCCACGAAATAGAGGTGCAGCCCAAGATAGGCGCAAAACGCCGCAATGACCGCGAGCCATGCCGCGCCTTCTTTCCAATCGCGCCGCCACAGCGCCAGTGCGGCCATCAGCATCACATAGGGCAGCGCATGTTCGCGGATCGCCAGCGCCAGCGCGGCAACCAGCACCGCGCCCAGCCAGCGCTGGCCAGGGCGGTGCAATGCCAATGACAGCGCGATCAGCATCCCGGCCCACAGTTCGTGCAGCACGAAATAGTAGCGGTTAAGGCCCAGCGAAGCCCCCATGAACATTAAAGCGGTGCCGATCCGCTGGAACCGCGCCCCGCCCGGCTCTGCGCCGAGCCGCTTCCACCAGGCCCAGACCACCGCCAACAACAGCGCCAATGCGGCCAACATTTCACCTGGTACCAGCACATCGGACCCTTGCCCGCGGTCACCCAGCCACAGATCGAGGTATGCCAGCGTCGGCAGCCGCACAGCAACCCCGGGACGCAGCGGGTAGTCGCTCTTGCGGTGTTCTTCAGCGACCGCAACGTAGTAATTCTCGCCGCGTCCGATCCGCTGAATCACCCGGTCATATAGGGCAAGGTCATCGTCGCGAGGACGCTCGGCAGTCACGCTAGTCTTTCCACCTGCCACCGCTTCGACAAAGCCCACGACCGGCTTTTCCATCTTGCCCGCAGTGATCGGAACCAAGGCCGCCAGCACTAGCAGCGCGGCAATCGCCACCAGCAGCAATCGCGCTGAAAAGCGTGTCCAAGCGGCAAAGCGGTCGGTCGGATCGGCTAGTGTCTGGTTCATACGGGGCCCCTTGCCCGCCTTGTGCATGGCGCGAACCGGCCTGACAAGCCGCCGCGAACACGCCGTTAGCTTGCAGTTCATCACCGCCGCCTTACATAGGGCGCGAAAGGATCTGGTGCGCATGAACGAGGAACAGCCGAGCGGTAGTCCCTGGATGAAGAACCTGATGATCTGGGGCGGAATTGCGCTGGTGCTGGCGCTGCTGGTCTCAGTCTTCAATCCGCGCAGCGATACGGCGGCGACCCAGATTTCCTATTCGGATTTCCGCGCCAAGGTCCAGGCCGGGCAAGTCGCTTCGGTCCAGGTCGGCGAAACCAAGATCCTTGGCAAGTACAAGGACGACAAGCCGTTCACCACCGTGCCGATCCCCAACGATACCACGCTTCAAGCCCTGCTGCAGGACAGCGGCACGCGCTATGACGGCAAGCCGCCCGAAGAGAGCAGCCTGTTCGTGGTGCTGCTGATCCAGGTCTTGCCGGTGCTGCTGTTTCTGGGTCTTGCGGTCTTCGTGCTGCGCCAGATGCAGAAGAGCGGCGGCGCTGGCGGCGCGATGGGCTTTGGCAAGAGCAAGGCCAAGATGCTCACCGAAAAGCAGGGCCGGGTAACCTTTGCCGACGTTGCCGGGATCGATGAAGCGCGCGAGGAACTGGAGGAAATCGTCGAGTTCCTCAAAGACCCTAGCCGCTTCGCCAAGCTCGGCGGCCAAATCCCCAAGGGCGCGCTGCTGGTCGGCTCGCCCGGGACCGGCAAGACCCTGTTGGCGCGCGCAATCGCGGGCGAGGCGGGGGTGCCGTTCTTCACCATTTCGGGCTCGGACTTTGTCGAGATGTTCGTCGGCGTCGGCGCGAGCCGGGTCCGCGACATGTTCGAGCAAGCCAAGCGCAACGCGCCGTGCATCGTGTTCATCGATGAAATCGACGCAGTCGGCCGCCATCGCGGCTCGGGTCTGGGCAATTCGAACGACGAACGCGAGCAGACGCTTAACCAGCTCTTGGTCGAGATGGACGGGTTCGAGGCCAACGAAGGCATCATCATCATCGCTGCGACCAACCGCCCCGATGTGCTCGATCCTGCGCTGCTCCGCCCGGGCCGGTTCGACCGCCGGATCACCGTACCCCTGCCCGATATCGAGGGGCGCGAGCAGATCCTTCAGGTCCACATGAAGAAGGTGCCGCTGGCACCCGACGTCGACGCGCGCACGCTGGCGCGCGGCACGCCGGGCATGTCCGGCGCGGATCTGGCCAACCTGGTCAACGAAGCCGCGCTGATGGCGGCGCGGCGCGCTAAGCGGCTGGTGGCAATGGCGGAGTTCGAAACCGCCAAGGACCGGATTATCATGGGCACCGAGTGGAAATCGCTGGTGATGACCGATGATGAGAAGAAGATGACCGCTTACCACGAAGCTGGTCATGCGCTCGTACGCATGCACGAACCGGCTTCGGACCCGATCCACAAGGCGACGATCATTCCGCGCGGCGGCGCGCTGGGCATGGTCGTGAGCATGCCCGAGCGTGACAATTATTCTTACCACCGCGACAAGATGTTCGCCGATCTGGCGACAGTGATGGGCGGCCGGGTCGCCGAAGAGGTGATCTTCGGCCACCAGAAGGTCTCGTCAGGCGCTTCGGGTGATATCCAGCAAGCGACAAAACTGGCCCGCGCGATGGTCCTGCGCTGGGGCATGTCGGAAGCGCTCGGCCCGCTCGAATACGAGGAAGAGCAAGGCGGTGGCTATCTCGGTTATTCGCAGAGCGTGCGGCACAGCATGTCGAACGAGACCGCCCAATTGATCGATACCGAAATCAAGCGGCTGGTCGAAGGCGGGCTCAACCGCGCGCGTGAGGTTATCAACGGCCATACTGATCAGCTGCACACGGTTGCCAATGCGCTGCTTGAATACGAGACGCTGACCGGCGACGAGATCAGGTCATTGGTGGACACCGGCAAGATCAACCGGCCCGATGCACCTGCGCCGGGTTCAGGGCTGACCCCTGTGCGCGGTTCGGCGATCCCTCGTGCGGGCAAGCGCTTTGTCGGCGTGGCGGCACGGGATAAGGCCTGACCTCCTTCCCGCTCACTTCGTCATTGCGAGTGAAACGAAGCAATGACGAGGGACGTGCATTCACGGGTCGGGCTCAGCCAATTGACAGCCCCAGCACCGCCAGCGCGAACAGCGTCAGGGCGATAATGGCGAAAAAGCCCAGTGCCATGGTGCGCCACAACGCCCCTCGGCGGCTGAGCCCATAGGTCTTACGCAGTTGCCGGTGCATGTGAAACGGAACGTAGAGCATCAGCACCGCGATCAATCCGCCCAGCGAAGTCCAGACATTGATCGCGGTAATCGCAGCCAGCACGATCAGCATGAAACACAGTGAATAGGTGACGAACACGGTGTGATCGTAAAGGCGGAAGCGGCGGTTGAACGGGAACAACAGCCACACGAACGGCACGCTCAGCGGGATCAGCAACCAGCTGTATTTGTAAGCGCTCGACTGAACCTTGTAGAGCGCCAGGTCCGGGTTCTGCGTGGCGCGGTCCCAGCCCTCGTTGATGCCTTTTGCCCAGTCGGGTCCCGATCCAGCGCCAGATGAAACTTTGATTGGCGGACCTTTGCCGATGTTATTGGTGTTCCCGTTGCGAATGCCTTCAAGTGCCGCCTCGGCCCCGACCAGCTTGCCCTCGATAGCTGCAGTGGGCTGGTCCACTTTCTCAGCGGCTGCCAGCTCAGCCTTGATCGCAGCGACCTGTTTGACCGCTTCGCCTTCCGCCGTCGCGCCGTTGGGTCCAATCACGGCATTGTTGTTCTTATCGAAATGGATCGGGTCGCCGGCCAGATTGAACAGCGCGAAAGTCAGGAACACCACGAACAGGAACAGCGCGATCGGGCTGACATAACTGGCGCGGCGGCCATCAATATATTCGCGGGTCAGGCGGCCAGGGTGCCATGCGAGCATTGGCAAGGTGCGCCAGATCTTCCCTTCGAAGTGGAACACCCCGTGGACCAGATCATGGAAGAACGCCGCAATGGTCCTGTGGACATGCGCCGCCTGGCCGCAACTGTGGCAGTGGCTGCCGACCAACCTTGTGCCGCAGTTGAGGCAGGCTGCTTCGTGGCTGTGGCCATCGCCAATAATGGCGCCAACTTCGCCATGCGCGGGTTCTGCCGCGCGCGCGGCCAAGGCCCCTGCCGCAATATCGCCGATCAATTGTCCTGGATCGCTCACTGCCCTACACTCCCTGCCGCCGCGCCATTCATGGTCTGGCAAGCTGGCAACGGTCAAGCCATGGTCCACAGTCGAAACAGGGGAAACGAATGTTCAAGCGCGTCTTTCTGATGCTGGTCACAAGTTTGGCGTTGGTCGCGCCGGCACTGGCAGCGCCCGGCGATATGAACGTCGGCCTGTTTCTCGCCAAGGCGGACGCTCTCCAGGCCAAAGGCCCGATGGCAATGTTTTCGGGCGACGTCGATCTCCTGAAAGCTGAAGGGAAAGCTGCTGCCGAGGCCTATAAGGCACGGCTGATCAAGGAACGTGCTGCTGGACGTCCCTCGAGCTGCCCGCCCCCGGGGACCGGGCTCGATACAAACGAACTGCTTGGATTTTTGAGGAGCTACTCGGCCAACATCCGCCCGCGGGTTTCGATGAAGCAAGCGATGGCGGAATTCTTCATCAAGAAATATCCCTGCCGCCGCTGATTGCAAAAAGGCCCGCCTCCGACGCGGAAGCGGGCCCGTTTAAGCTGGATAAGAGCGAAGGGCTTACCCCTCGTAATCGCCGCCGATCGAGGTGTTGCGAACCGGCGCAGCAGCGGTAATCCGCAGCGCTTCGGCCGACTGGCTGAGCGAGCCGACATCATCGACCTCGTCATCGTCTTCCGGCAGCACGCGCTGGAGCGAGTTGATCACCGATTCCTTGAGCAGGTCGGGCCGCACGGTAACGTCGGCGATTTCGCGCAAGGCGACCACCGGGTTCTTATCACGGTCACGGTCGATGGTCAGTTCGGCCCCGCCCGAAATCTCGCGCGCACGCTGAGCGGCGAGCAGCACCAGGTCGAACCGGTTGGGAATCTTGTCGACGCAATCTTCAACGGTAACGCGCGCCATGGGCACTCCAATTCATGAGATATCCGGGAAAGTACGGCGCTTACCCGGCATCGCTTTGATAAGTCAAGAAATATTCGCATAAACCGTTGACATATAACGATAATTTAGGCGAGCTAATCGTAGCTGTGCCCAGCCATATTGTCTTCGGCAAGATCGCTGAACTTGGTGATGCGTGCTTCAAACCGCAGCCGGACCTTGCCGGTCGAGCCGTGGCGCTGCTTGGCGACTATCAATTCGGCGAGGCCGTGGACCCGCTCCATCTCGGACGCCCAAGCCGAATGCAGCTCATGAGTCTTGCCGTCATCACTGTCGGTCGGCTGTTTGGGCTCTTTGTTGGCGATGTAATAGTCTTCGCGGAACACGAACCAGACCATATCGGCGTCCTGCTCGATCGAGCCCGATTCGCGCAAATCTGACAGCTGCGGGCGCTTGTCCTCGCGCTGTTCGACCGCGCGGCTGAGCTGCGACAGCGCAATCACCGGCACGCCGAGCTCTTTGGCCAGCGTCTTGAGCCCGCGGCTGATCTCGGAGATTTCGTTGACCCGGTTATCGGTGCTGCGGCCCGATCCTTGCAACAGCTGGAGGTAATCGACCACCACCAGCCCGATATCGTGGCGCCGCTTGAGCCGCCGCGCGCGGGTGCGGAGTGCGGCGATCGACAGCGCCGGGGTATCGTCGATGTACAGCGGCAGCTCGGCGAGGCGCTGGCTGGCGAACGACAGCTGCTGGAAATCCTCGCGGCTGATTTTACCCATGCGCAGGGCTTCGCTGCTGATCCCCGATTGCTCGGCCAGGATACGCGTGGCAAGCTGGTCCGCGCTCATTTCCAGACTGAAGAACGCGGTGGCCGCGCCGACCGACTTGTCAGGCGCAATCCCGTCAGCCAGATCGCGGCGCAGGCGGTCGGCGGCGTTGAAGGCGATATTGGTCGCAAGTGCAGTCTTGCCCATGCCCGGACGGCCCGCGAGGATGATCAAATCCGAATCGTGCAGTCCGCCGATCTTTTCGTTGATCGAAGTCAGCCCGGTGGTCTTGCCCGAGATGTGCCCGCCAGAAAGCAGCGCCTGCTCGATCATGCCCAGTGCGGTGCGGGTGGAAACCGCGAACGGCTGCGCCTCGCTGCCGGTCGCTGCACCTTCGGCCACTTGGTATAGCGCCGCTTCAGCCGCCGCGATCTGCTCCATCGGCTCGACGCTTTCACTGGTATCGAGCGCGGAGTTGACCAGGTTGCGCCCAACCGAAACCAGTTCGCGCAGCAGGGCGAGGTCATAAATCTGCTCGGCCAGTTCGCGCGGCGCAAGCAGGCCTTGGCCATCGGACGTCAGCCGCGCCAGATAAGCCGCGCCGCCCAGGTCCTTGAGCGCTTCGTCGGCTTCGAAATAGGGCCGGAGGGTTACGGGCGTCACCACTGCCTTGCGGTCAAGCAATTGCAGGATGCGCTCGTAAATCCGGGCGTGGACCGGCTCGAAATAATGTTCGGGCCGCAAGGGTGTGTTGAGCTCTTCGATCACCCGGTTATCAATCAGCGCGGCCCCCAAAAACGCGGCCTCAGCCTCGACATTGGAGGGCAGCGCACGCGCAGCGATTTCATCGGGACGGGTGATCAGATCGGTCTCGGCCATGTCAGGCTCAATGCGCGCGGGTGCTTAGCGGCGCAAGCGGGTGCTGGCGAAATTGTCCTGTGGATAGCGGGGATGAAGGAAGATTTGTTTCGCGCAGAGATCGCAGAGTCCGCAGAGAAGAGAGGCGCAGAATTCCTACGCTGAGCCGCAGGCTCCTGAACTCCGCCAACGCCGTGGCAATCGCGACGATGGATCTGAAAGCGGCTACGCGGCAATCACAAACTCTCTGCGTCCCCCTTCTCTGCGGTCTCTGCGATCTCTGCGCGAAAACCTCTTCAAACCTATCTTCAAACCTTCTCCTTGCCGCGCCATGTTGCATTTGCGAGAAGCCGCGCCAGCATGGCGGACCCCCGGATCATTCATATCGAGCTTGATGAAGCAACGATCCTGTGGCGCAATGCCGATATCGAGCAGGAGCGCCGCATCGCGATCTTCGACCTGATCGAGGAAAATACCTTCAAACCGCTGCGCGCGTGGGAAGCAGGGCACCAAGGGCCGTACCGGATCAAGCTGGCGGTCGAAGAAGGCCGGCTGGCGCTCGAAGTGAGCGACGAGGACGGCCAGGTGCTCGAACTGCTGGTGCTCGGCCTGGGCCGGTTCCGCCGCCCGATCCGCGACTATTTCGCGATCTGCGACAGCTATTACCAAGCGATCCGCAAAGCCACCGCGAGCGAGATCGAGACGATCGACATGGCCCGCCGCGGGGTTCACAACGAAGCGGCGGAAATGCTGGTTGAGCGGCTGGCGGGAAAGGTGGAAACCGACTTTGCCACTGCGCGGCGGCTGTTCACTTTGATCTGCGTGCTGCATATCCGCGGATGAGGGGTCACGAATCACACTATGGCACGACGAAAATCCCGCGCATCGCGGCTGCGCCTGCTGGGCGCGCTGGTGTTGCTCGCGCTGTTGGCAGCGGGCTGGGCCTGGTGGAGCCTCCATCACTGGCGCCCGGGCCGCGCCGATTTCCCGGTCCAGGGGATCGAGGTGGGCAGCGATGACGGCGCGGTCGACTGGAGGGCAGCCAAGGCGATTGGTGCCAGCTTTGCTTATCTCGATGCCTCGGCCAGCGCCTTTGCCCGCGATCCCGCGTTCGTGAAGAACCTGGAAGACGCACGATCAGCCCGGCTGCAAGTCGGCGCAGTGCACAAATACGATCCGTGCCAGCCAGCCGAAAAGCAGGCCGCCAATTTTGTCACCGTGGTCCCGCGCGACCGGACGATGCTGCCGCCCGCGGTCGATCTCGATCTGCTGGCTGAGGATTGCCCGATCAGGATCAGTGATGCCGCGGTGACCAGCGAACTGATGACTTTCCTCAACCAGATCGAAACGCACACCGGCAAGCCGACCATCCTCAAGATTTCGAGCAGCTTCGAGAAGCGCTATCACCTCGCGGCGAAAATCGATCGCAACCTGTGGCTGGTGCGCACGCGGCTCAGCCCCGATTATGCCGGAAGACCGTGGATGCTGTGGACTGCCAATCAGATGCTCGACAGCGAAGCCAGCGACGGCGCGCTGCGCTGGGTAGTGGTGGGCAAATGAGCTGGACTAAAGACAGCCTGATCCAAGCTGCCCGCGAAGCCGCCGCTGGCGCCTACGCGCCCTATTCGCAATACCATGTCGGCGCGGCGCTGGGCTTTGCCGATGGCAGCGTGGTCACCGGCGCCAATGTCGAAAATGCCAGCTATGGCCTGACCCTGTGCGCCGAGACAGTCGCGGTGGGCAAGCTGCTGTCGGACGGTTTGCGCGGCCAGCTTGAAGCGGTGGCGGTGATCGGCGGCAAGGCGGGCCAGCTTGGCAGCGGAGCGCCGGTCAGCCCGTGCGGGCGCTGCCGCCAGATGCTGAGCGAAGTGGCGCAGCTTGGCGGAACCGATCCCACGGTGTGGTGCGTGGGCGAGGTCGAGGTCCTCGAGATACTTCTGTCAGCTTTGCTGCCGCATGCCTTCGGCCCCGCCAACCTCGCCTGACCGGACGCTAATTGGACCAGCGCGGGCCAGGATCATCACCTTGTGCAATCCCGCCTGAGCGGGTCCGCGAGGCCGACACGAGTTGTCCGGCCGCGACCCCATCCGCCGGGCCGGCATCCTGCGTCGCGCCGGGCGATGCTTCGGTGCCCGCCACTTTCTGCGCCTCAGCTTCGGCCAGTTCGTCGCCCGGTGCGGCACCTTCGGATTCAGCTTGCTCGGGTTCTTCGATCGGCGGCGAGTTGGCCACAGCAAAGGCCGGTCGCGCCATTTTCGCTGAGGATACCGCCGGGCCGGCAACCAAGGTTGCTGCGACCGGAGCGGCGGCCGGATCTGAGCCGCGATCGGTCCCGGCCAGCGCGACCAGCGCCGCGAGCGCCAGCGTGCCCCACGCAAAGCGCTGATAGTTCTGGCTCACCCCAGCGGATGGATCGGTTTTACCGCGCATGCCACCTCGTACCTTGGCCGGGTTAATCTTGTCCGGTCAAGGATGGTTCACAAATCCTTGCACCGAACCGGCAAACTGATCGCGCCTGTTAGCGGCTGTTTAACCATGCTCGTTAGCCAGCCGGATTAGTTGCACTGCTAGTGGCAGCAATCATGAACTATCGCTGCAACTGCCCCGAATGACTCGCCCGCGCCTCCTTTGCGCCCTGCGGGGATTTGCCAGAGCATTGCGGCGCGATACGCGCGGCAATGCTCTGGCGATGATCGCGGCGGCGCTGGTGCCGTTGCTGGCAATGACCGGCGGAGCGATCGACATGGGGCGTTCGTACCTGTCCGAAAGCCGGCTCCAGCAGGCCTGCGATGCCGGGGTGCTGGCGGCCCGCAAGAAACTCGGGACCGAAGTTGCAGTCAGCGGCCAAGTCCCTGCTGACGTTGCCAATATCGGCGCAAAATTCTTCAATCTCAACTTCCATGATGGCCAGTACGGCACTGCGGACCGCGAATTCAACTTGACGCTGGAAAGCAATTATTCGCTGACCGGCGAGGCCCGGGTCAAAGTCCCGACCACGCTGATGCGGTTGTTCGGCCAGCAAGAAGTCGCACTGAGCGTCAAGTGCGCGGCGCAGGTCGGAATGGCCAATACCGACGTGATGATGGTGCTCGACGTGACCGGATCGATGAACGAAACCAACACCGGCGACTCGGCGTCGAAGATGACCCTGCTGCGCTCGACGATCTTGCAATTTTATGCGCTTCTGGAGAGCAACAAGCCAGCTGGAACCCGGACCCGCTATGGCTTTGTGCCCTATTCGACCAACGTCAATGTTGGCGGGCTGCTCAAAGACGATTGGGTCGTGAAGAACTGGACTTATCAGTCGCGCGAGCTGATCGGCAGCGGAAGCGGATCGGGCAGCAAATCGTTCTGGGCGGTTGGCAGTCCGGTTTCGGGCAGCCTCGATAAAATACTCGATTCACAATACAAAGCAACCGGTTCGGCGGGAAATTACAGCTGCTCGGCCGCTCCATCGGGCTCGCTCAGCTCGACCTCGGTGCTCAAGGGCACGACGTCCAGCCCTTATGCCGGTCCGCCCGCCGGGACGATTACCCGCGCGACCTATTGGTACACTTACAACGGCACGAGCTATTCGGTCGAACTCAACGGCAAGAAATGCAAGGTCTACAAGTCGGTCTACACAAACTACGTGATCGCCTATGACTGGGTGACTCAACCGGCCATCGCGGCGACCTCGAAATGGCAGTACAAGGCACTGGCGTTTGACGTCTCAACCTGGCGCAACACCTCCAACGGCTGCATCGAAGAGCGCGCGACGTACCCGATTGACGATTATTCGGCAGTCGATCTCGACCGCGCGATGGACCTCGATATCGACCGCACGCCCAATCCGGGTGACAGCGCCACCCAATGGCGGCCGATGTACCCGGAGAAAATCTACGCCCGGTCGTTAAAGTGGAACAACACCGGCAGCTTCACCACGGCGCCCGTTACCACCACTGACGAGTATTTCTCGCCTGCGGTGGGAGATACTTCCGCCTGTCCCGGCGCTGCGCAAAAGCTCAAGGAAATGACCTCCGGCCAAATTTCGACTTATCTCGCCGGGCTCAAGGTCGGGGGCAGCACTTATCACGACATCGGAATGATCTGGGGCGGACGGTTGCTTTCATCGACCGGCATCTTCGCCAGCGAAAACGCCGATGTTTCCGCCAGCCAGCCGACCAACCGCAACCTGATCATGATGACCGATGGCCAGACCTCGTCGCTTGACCTCAGCTACTCCTCCTACGGGATCGAACCGATCGACCGCCGCCGCTGGTCGCCGGGTTCGGCCAGCAGCCTGACCCAGACGGTTGAGGACCGCTTCAGTTTCGTCTGTCAGGAAGTGAAAAAGAAAAACATCACTGTCTGGTTCATCGCCTTCGGCACTGATCTCAACCCGATCATGACCGATTGCGCGGGCGATGGGCACGCCTTCCAGGCCAAGAACGGGCAGGAGCTGGCCGAGGCGTTCAAAAAGATCGCCGGCGGAATCGCCAACCTCAGGCTGACGAAGTAAGAAATTCCAGCAACGCGCCCAGGCAATCGCGCCCGAGCAGTGCCGAGCGTTCGGGCGACCAGCCCTGCACACTGCACGGCAGGTCGTCGTTGTCCTTGAACGGCATTTCGAGCGTCATCGTCACGCAACTGTGACTGGGGCCAAACCGCTCGGCCAGTTGATTGGTCGACATGGTCAGGTTGGCACGGCCCGCGCGCGCCACTGGGTAACCGATCCGGGTCTGGAAGTCGGGACTGCGGCGTTCGAGGATCGCGGCATAGCGGTCATACCCGGCCTGCTGCGCTTCGGTCCACGACGGGATGCCTTGAAACCCTGCGAGGAACACCGCCGGGATTGCCTCGTCGCCGTGAACATCGATCGCAAAGTCGAGCCCGCTCTCATCCATGGCATTGCGGATGGCCAGCACTTCGGGCGAATTGTCAGCGCTCGGATCGGCCCATTCGCGGTTGAGATTGATCCCCGCCGCATTAGTGCGCAGATGCCCGCGCCGCGACCCGTCCGGATTGGCGTTGGGGACGATGTGGAACCGGCACAATTGGCGCAACTTCCGCGCCACCGGGTCCGCCGGATCGGTCAACCGGTCAAGCGCGCCTTCCATCCACCATTCGGCCATGCTTTCGCCCGGATGCTGGCGGGCATAAAGCCACACCTGCTTGGGCCCCTCACCCAGCTCGAGGCAATCGATCGGCTGGCCCTCGATGCTGCGCCCGAGCACGCGGTGGGTGACGCCCTCGGCCAAGGCCGCGCCGCTGACCAGATCGTGGTGCCGCTCCATCGAATAGGGCGCAAAATAGGCGAACCAGACCATGTTGCCACTCGGCTGGTAAGTGATGGTCAGCGTGCCATCTTCCGCGCCTGCATCGAAGCTGGTCTCCGCCCTGCCCCAGAACTCGCGGTCATCGCTCACCGCCGCGCGATACCCCGGCCAACCGCCCGGATAGGCTGACTTGTTGAGACCAGTGATCCGCAACGTCAGCTCGCGCCCGGCGCACTGGCTTACCCGGAAATGGAACCACTGAAAGAAGTCGGAATCGCGGTCCCGGCGGATTTTTAGGGTGGCGGCGGTGTCCGCAATGCTGAGGACTTCGATATTGCCGCTATCGAAGGCGGCGTCGATTGCAATGTCTGTCATTTGACCTCGATAGTCTCACCCGACTGGCCGGGGAAGCCTGCAAACAAGGCTTGGCTCATCTTGGGTGCACCCAGCGCAGTGGTGGCGAGCGGCGATTTGCTTGAGACGACGAACGTTGCGCGGCCTTCCCACAATGTGGCCCCGCTGGTCCGGTCGCGAATCGAAACCGACAGATCGGTGGCGACCTCGGCTGCGGGCTTGGGCGAAAGGTTGATCCCGACCCCCAGCCCGACCCCCGAGCCATAGCTCCCGGTCGATCCGCCTACCCCGACGCTGACCGGGCTCGATCCCGGCGCTTCAAGCGTGCGCCGCGAAAGTCTGACCAGCGCAACTTGCCCGCCGCTGCCCGGCCTCGCCTCGGAATAGCCGAGCAGGATCAGCTGACGCGTGACCGCTGCGCTATACGTCTGCCATTCGAGCGAATTGCCATCGCTGCCCGGGGCGGGCTCGACCGCGATTGTGCCCTTGCCCAGCGGCGACACATCGGCGGCGTGGAACCGGGTGACCTGAACCGGGCCGACCGGGGCGACGCAGCCGGATAGCGCTGCAAAGGTGAGTGCCAGAGCGGCCGGTATGAGACGCTTCATCGGGGCGACCTTTCACGAATTGTCAGCGGCCAATTCTGCGGCGCTTCGCCCGGCGATGCAACCGATTAGCGGCGCAGCGCACGACGCTGAAAACCACCTGATCGGATAAATTAGGGACTGTCACTGAATTATTGCGGCACTTCAGTATGCCGCTGTTAACCACTTCACTGGCGGAACATGCTAGCGGTCACAGCCATCATGACCAACAAATGTCCCGTACTCGTAACCGGCGGCGCCGGCTATATCGGCAGCCACGCGGTGCTCGCGCTGGTCGATCAGGGCTGGCCGGTGGCGGTGATCGACAACCTGACCACCGGGTTTCGCTGGGCCGTGCCTGAGGGCGTGCCGCTGTACGAAGGCGATATCGAAGACGCGGCGCTGCTGGCGCAGATCTTTGCCGAACAGGGCACGCAAGCCGTGATGCATTTTGCGGGATCGATCATCGTCCCCGAATCGGTCGAGAACCCGCTCAAATACTATCATAACAACACTGCCAAAAGCCGCGCGCTGATCGCCGCCGCAGTAGCTGCGGGAGTGCCGCATTTCATCTTCAGTTCGACTGCGGCGACCTACGGCATTCCCGATAAATCGCCGGTCAGCGAGGACAGCCCGAAGCTGCCGATCAATCCTTACGGCATGTCCAAGCTGATGACTGAAACGATGCTCGCCGATGTCGCGGCGGCGCATCCAATCAATTACTGCACGCTGCGTTACTTCAATGTCGCCGGGGCCGATCCGCGCGCGCGCGCCGGACAATCGACGGCCGGGGCGACTCACCTGATCAAGGTTGCGGTCGAGGCGGCGCTGGGCAAGCGCAGCCAGGTCGAGGTGTTCGGCACCGACTACACCACCCCCGACGGCACCGGGGTGCGCGATTACATCCACGTCAGCGATCTTGCCGCCGCGCATGTTCTCGCGCTTGAAGCGCTGATCGCCGACCCAGCCGAATCGCTGACCATGAACGCCGGTTATGGCCGCGGCTTCTCGGTGCTCGAAGTGCTCGACGCGGTCGACCGGGTGACCAACCTGACGATCGAACGCCGCCTCAGCCCGCGCCGCGCGGGCGATCCCGACGCGCTGATTTCAGACAATGCCCGGATCAAGGCGACCTTGCCGTGGGTGCCGAAGTACGCCGATCTCGATACGATCGTGGCCCATGCCTTGCAGTGGGAACGGCGATTGTGGGAGATTCGAGACAACTAAGGGATTCGCGCAGAGATCGCAGAGACCGCAGAGGGGTTGCTTAGCGCCGCAGGCTTTTCGAGACTTTTGGACGCTGCGCCGATATCTCCGCTCGCAGGACAAAGCGGCGTCGCCGCAAACACAACCTCTCTGCGCCTCCGCGTCCTCTGCGATCTCTGCGCGAACCCTTTTTCAAGCCGAAATCTGGCGCAGTCTTGCTTGACTTGACGCTGACTCACCCGTAACGGCGCACCTTCAATTTCAGCGGTCGGTACCGCTCCCGAGGAAACCCATGAAGATTCGCAACAGCCTCAAGTCGCTCAAGGGTCGTCACCGCGACAATCGCGTGATCCGTCGCCGCGGGCGCACTTATGTGATCAACAAGACCAACCGCCGCTTCAAGGCGCGCCAGGGCTAAACTGGGCGTCGTCCCTGGCTTGACCGGGGACCGCTGGCGACCGGGTGCCGCCTAGAGGCCCGCGATCCCGGGTCGAGCCCGGGATGACGATATGATCCAAGCAGTAGTGTTCGATGTCGGCAAAGTGCTGATCGAATGGGAACGCGACCTGTCGTTCCGCCGCCTGATACCCGGCGCTGCCGAGCGCGCGTATTTCATGGACACGGTTATCCCGCTTGAGTGGCATGGCCAGCACGACGCCGGACGCAGTGCCGCCGAAATGATTGCGGAGCGCAGCGCGCAGTTTCCGGACCATGCCCACCTGATCGAAGCCTGGCTGAGCCACTTTAACGAGACGATCCCCGGGCCGGTGCCGGGCAGCGATACCATCGTGGCCGATCTCCACGCGCGCGGGGTGCCGCTTTACGCGATCACCAATTTCGGTAGCGAAACCTGGGCGGGATTCGCCCCCACTTGGCCGCTGCTCGGGCATTTCATCGACATCGTCGTCTCGGGCGACGAGCAACTCGCCAAGCCCGACCCGGCGATCTATGCGGTGGCCGAGGCACGGTTCGGGCGGCCGGGTAGCACCATGCTGTTCATCGACGACAGCCTGCCCAATGTCGTCAGCGCGCGCGAGAGCGGCTGGCACGCGCATCACTTCATCGATGCCGAAACGTTGCGCGACGATCTTACTGAGCGCGGGCTGCTCGGTTGAATGAATTCACCCGAACGACCGAAGCGGTTGCGTATTGCGACGAAGTCGCCCCGTTTTGCATTGCTTGGTTCAATCATCAGATCGAAGCGATTTTTTGATGACTGGCATGGCGCAGCAGCTTCGGTTCTTCGGGTGAAACCCGTTACCCCCCTCGCTCTTTGAGCACGAACAAACAAAAGGCCCCCGCTCGGTTATGAGCGAGGGCCAGGGGGGCTGTTCTAGGAGTACCTGGAGCTAATTCGCGTCAGGTGGCCGCGTTGCACTTGGTCAGGTCTTCGGCGCTGAACTCACCCTTCGGGCCGGTGAACGACTGGACCTTGCCGAATGCCTTGACCACCTGGATGCAGGTGTTGAGCGGGCGGGCACCGTCGATCACGCCGCCGCAGTTGTCGCCAGCGCACTTCCACACAACGCCGTTGACGACCTTGTCCTTGGGCGCGGCGACCGCAGTCGACAGCTTTGCGTTATAGTGGTTGGTGCCGGCTTGAGCCGGCGTGACGGTCGCCGAGAAGCTCAGCAGGGTGCCGGCAAACGCCAGACCGGCGACCAGGAAGCTGCGCGTAAGCGTGCTCGAATAAATGGTATTCATGATCATATTCCCCTTCAGGTTTTGCACCGCATGGATCGAAAGGGGGCCTGGGAGGGACGACTCGATTTGCGTTGCTAAATGCCACCTACCGTGATAGGTTTTCAGTTGCAACTAGAAACTGTGCATTGCAGCAAAGATTTTTTTGTCGGCGGTCAAGCCAGATTGGGTTAGGTTGCAAAACGGGATTGAGGAATGAGCATGGGTAAACTGCGCGAACCGCTGAACGACATGCAGAATTGCGGGCTTCCCGCAGCTCTCGAGGTGATGGGTGAACGCTGGTCGTTCATGATCCTGCGCGCGGGTTTCAATGGCCTGCACCACTTCGAGGAATTCCTCGGCACGCTCGGCATCGCGCGAAACATCTTGTCGAATCGCCTCGCGCGGCTGGTCGAGCACGGCATCATGAAGCGCGAGGCGCTGCCCGAAGATCGCCGCAAGATCGAATACCGGCTGACCGCCAAGGGCCTCGACCTGCTCCCCGCGATGCTCGCGCTGCGCCAATGGGGCGAAAAGTATGGCGAAGGCATCCCGAGCAACCCGGTGCTGTGCGACGAACGCGACGGCCGACCGATCGCCCTGATCGGCATCCACGCCCACGACGGCCGCCTGCTCGGCCCGATGGACCTGGAATGGCGGGATGTGGCGGATGTGAGCAAGGCGGTGGTCGAGGGTGGGCCGGGCGAAGTGCGGCCGCAGTTGAGCGCGCTTAGATAGCCTGACCTGCATTCGTCTTCCAATTGACAATTGGCGGCATCGCGCATACATTGATGACAAGTCGTGAACAGCGGCAACGAGCTAAAGGCGGTGCAACGAAACCCGGTTTCTGCGCACCGCCGAACCGAACAACCCTTAGGGCCGCTAGTTTAGCGGCCCTAAGTATTTTCCGGGGTTGTCGACAAATTTGAGATACACCCCAAACACCCGGTAGGTCATGTCACGCTTCGAGCGCTTGTTGAGCTTGTTCGGGATGGCTGGGCGATTGCGTATAACCAATCGGTCTTTGTCGAGAGTATCGATCAGTGCGTGGACCACGGCCGCATATTGCAAAACCCTTTGCCGACCTTCGACACCATCGACCGCGCGCTGCGAAATTCTGTCGATCAACCTAAGCCGGCGTGATTCAAGGCATCGCAGAAAGGCTTGAACCTGACGTCCGCGTTTGCTCTTGGCCACCTGCGATGAAAGCCCTCGAAAACGAATGATCTCAACTTCGGACCAGAACTGGACGAAGAGGTAAACGAGACTGCCGAAGCCAGGGTCACTCAGATTGTCTGAATCGGCTCGGCGAATCGGCAGAAAGTCCTGCTCGGCCAGAGATCGCAGCTTGCCAACAAGCTCGTCACCGGATCTGAGCAAGGGCTCCAGATTGCGATCGACGTTCCTCGAATGATCCGTGCGACCGGTCCGCCACTCTTTGATTTCATCAAAAGCAAACTCGAGCAACTTGACCGCAACACCACCGCCGAGCGCCGCTGTGCCAATGGTGACCAGATCAAAATTCAGCATCTACCCCGCCCCTTAGGCCCTAGGCGCAACCCGCCGGTAACTCAGCGCCTCAGCGACATGGATCCGCCCGATCCCCTCACTCCCCGACATATCCGCGATAGTCCGCGCCACGCGCAGCATCCGCGTATAGCCGCGCGCGGAGAGACGCATCGCTTCGGCGGTTGGAGGAGGAGCTTGCGGCCCGGCTCGTCCGGGGTGGCGTGGAGTTCGAGCATGTCGCCATTCAGGTCGGCATTGCTGCGCATCTTGGTGCCCGCCAGCCGCTCGGTCTGGACCCGCCGCGCCGCCGCGACCCGTGCGGCGACTTCGGCGCTGCCTTCGGCGGGCGGCGGCAAGCCGAGATCGGCGGCGCTGACCGGGTCGACTTCGACGTGGAGGTCGATCCGGTCGAGCAATGGCCCGGAGACCTTGCCCTGATAGTCCGCCGCACACCTTGGCGCACGCGAACAAGCCAGCGCCGGATCGCCAAGATGCCCGCAGCGGCACGGGTTCATCGCCGCGACCAGCTGCACCCGCGCCGGAAACGTCACATGGGCATTCGCCCGCGCGACATCGACCACCCCGGTTTCGAGCGGCTCTCGCAGCGAATCGAGCACCGCGCGCTGGAATTCGGGCAATTCATCAAGGAACAGCACGCCCAAGTGCGCAAGGCTGACCTCGCCCGGACGCACCTTGAGCCCGCCGCCGACCAGCGCCGCCATCGAGGCCGAATGGTGCGGGGTGCGGAACGGGCGGACCTGGCTGATCCGGCCTTCGATCAATGTCCCCGCCACCGACGACACCATCGACGTTTCCAGCGCCTCCGGCATTATGTAGCAAACGCACCAATGCGTAGATGGTTATGCCTCTGCGCGATTGCGGTCGTCATCGTTTGCGGTGCGTTAGGTGGTTATGTGGATGCCGATTGGCAACGTGCAGACCTTCAACGAACCGGGCGTCAAATATGCGCGCGGGAAGGTGAGCAACTTATCCTTGCCCGAAACCACGCCAATCCTAACGGCTCGGGTTGTCATATTCATCACGCCCGCCAAGTCGCGTCCGTGCACCGTGTAGAAAGCCCCAGTGTTTATGATGAAATTCGTGAACTCATTGCCAGGACTGCCGCCCCAAGTGAGATCGCTAATTTCGTAGCTGATTTCTCCCTCGTTAACCTGCTCCTCGTTTGGCATGAGGGCAATTTCATCCAGAAGTTTTATGTCTCTCCAAACTTTATGATCGACTCTTATTTCGTCCAACGGAATGGTATTGGAGAACTTGAAACTTACAACATTGAAGAAATTATCGGCTATGGTATTCCCAATATTCTTACATGTAATTTTGTAGCGGAAGTTGATCTTTTCGTAAGCGATCCAGAATTCAGGGACGGTGATCTCAACGGAAATCCATGCTCGCTGTGCAGCCTCAGCGATGGCATTTTGCCGATCCATTGCCAGGGTGGCTTTACCAGTGTCTTCAACGGCCTCGCGGGTAAGAACGATCTGCTTGTAAAGAAAGATGGTGCCAACCGCCGTGATCAGAACCGAGGCAAAGGATATTACAACCATCCAAAACGCCCAAAGCGCACTGGCCTCTTGGGCAGCGAGATCGCGTATCTCGTGGTCCTCGCCGGTGGCGGGATGGGGGTTTGCTATGGCGCGTTCAACCGGGCCGGGAAGGCCCGCGATGTCTGGCAGACTTTGGGATGGGCCGTGATAGTCCTTATTGCCGGATTGGTCGCCAGCTACAGCCTGATATTGCTTATGGTCGGGAGCATATAGCGAACCGAAGTATGCGCCAGTTCCGATCGTGGCGAGGGCAGTTAATCCGCAAGCCGCAGTGACGAGGAACCGATAGCCTCTAGGCATTGGATCAAGAACACAGCTGTGAATTTGCCACGGCTAAGCTTGTTCCTGATATTCGGCTCAGAGTCCACTACGCCAATCTCAGCCAGTTTCGCCACTAGCTGGCCGTAGGACATGTTCCGCCGCTTCAGCTCGCCCTTAAGCAGACCCTTGACCTTCGCTTCCCATACCGTGTCTGACACAGGTGTATCTCCAATGGTGATATAATCATCATATACGATACGTTTGCCATTGACAAGAGTGCATCGTTGCCACTATATCCAATGCATAAGCACTGGAAACGATGACATGCAGCACTTTCTCCTCTCTTCCGCCGCCCGCTCTCTGAGCCTCAAGAAGGTTTTCCGCATGGGCGAGGACGTTGCCTATCAGACCTTCTGCCAGATGCGCTGGCCCGAAACGGAAGGCGAGGCCGTTTGCCCGCGTTGCGGCTGCACCGAGAGTTACAATCTTTTAACCCGGCGCAAATTCAAGTGCGCGGGCTGCTATCACCAGTTCAGCGTCACCAGCGGCACGATCTTCGCCTCGCGCAAGCTATCGTTCACCGATCTGCTCGCCGCGATTGTCATTTTCGTGAATGGGGCGAAGGGCGTTTCGGCGCTTCAAGTCAGCCGCGATCTTGATGTTCAATACAAGACTGCCTTCGTGCTCTCGCACAAGCTGCGCGAAGCGATGGCCGCAGAGGATATGGGGCAGGTCTTGACTGGGACGGTCGAAATGGACGGCGCATATTTTGGCGGTCACATTCGCCCGGCCAATCGCAAGACCGAACGCCGCGACCGCCGCCTTGCGATCTATCAGACCGGCAAGCGCCAAGTTGTTGTTGTCGGGCGCGAGCGCGGCGGCGAAAGCATCACCGTGGTTGCGAAGAGCGAAGCCCTTGGCGGCGAAGTGGTTGCGTCGCGCATCCACCACATGGCGACCGTCCACGCCGACGAAGCAAGCCATTGGGATACGCTGCACAGCAAGTTCGATACCTACCGCATCAATCACCAGCGCAGCTATTCGGACGGCCTCGCTTGCACCAATCAAGCGGAAAGCTTCTTCTCGCGCCTGCGCCGGATGGAGATCGGAACGCACCACCATATCGCAGGGCCGTATCTGGCCAGCTACGCCGCAGAGGCGTCATTCCGCGAAGACAATCGGCGCGTGTGCAATGGCAATCAGACTGCGATGGTCGGTGTCGCCGGTTTGGCTATCGGTGTATCGCGCCAGTGGAAGGGGTACTGGCAGCGTGGATAACCTGTGGATGCGTGTACCGAATCGGCCTTGACATGTGGGAAATATATGACCCCCTAGGGTTGCGCCCCCCGTACCAGTACATTATATTGCGTCTAATGGCGCTGACAAATGTACTGCTAATGATGGCAGTACGCTTTTAGCGCTTGCCAAGGGAACGGAAATCGGCATGGAGCCGTTTAAACGAGACCTTAATGTATTCAGGGCAGGTGCATAACCGGCTCTGTATGTCAATCGGGTACGCAACACAAACTAAGGAGGCGAGTATGGCTAGTTTGTCAGCACGTGAAGAACTCGCCGCCCGCTACGAATGCATGGCGGCGAATGATGGTCTGGTAGACGTAAAATTTTTCCTCGGCAACGCCGGGGAGGCTACGTCTGAGCAGGTCGCTAGGGAGGTTAACGCACTTTACTGCGCGCTTGAGCGTGGTGAGTGTGAACCGCTCGATTTTGGTGATCGCTCCATCTAATCGTAACGCCTGATATTGAAGAAAAGGCTCTGCCGTGGCAGGGCCTTTTTTTTGGGACCTATATACCTAGTTAGCCAAAATAGGGTGCCTGATTTTGGCTAGCTAGTGGGGTGTGAATGTAGGGCTTGCTGTGGTAACCGGCACCGCTGAGCAGGAGAATTGTCATGGCGAGCGTTTTTGACGTAGCCGCCTACATTTTGAAAAAGACCGGCCCGATCTCAACCATGAAGCTTCAAAAGCTTACTTACTATGCGCAAGCATGGTCACTGGTATGGGATGAAGAGCCGCTTTTCCCAGAACGGTTTGAGGCGTGGGCCAATGGCCCGGTTTGCCCCGACCTTTACAATGCGCATAGAGGTGAATTTCTCATCGTGAACGAGCCGAACGGGGACCCCAAAAAGCTTGGCGCAGACGCAAAGGGCACCGTGAAGGCGATTTTGCAAACCTACGGCGAAAAGTCTGCGAATTGGCTCAGCGCTCTAACGCATTCGGAAGACCCTTGGGTCGAGGCGCGTGAGGGTCTGTCGCCCGGTGAGCGGAGCAATCGCGTTATCACTCACGGGGCAATGGCCGAATATTACGGCAACCTTTAGGGTTCCTGCGTGGCAAAACCAGAAAAGGCCGCACGGATTGCAGCCGTCCCCGTTGAAGGCAAACAGGCGCGGTATCAGGACCCGTGTATCGAGGGTCATCCACTGGCATGGCGTTTTAGCGGATGTGATCGAGGCGGGCCTTTTAGCTGGACGATTGGGGCAGACGCCAAGTTTCGTGAAGTCATCGAAAAGCTGCATGAGTTCGAAGGTAAGACTTGGGCGCAGATAATCGAAACTGGCTCTCACGCGATTGAAGTGCATCAGATTTGCAAAGAGGCACGCGACCGCCTCGTTGAAATTGAGCGGGACGATTTAGATGAGCTAATGTCGTTCCGGTTGACCGGCCCAAACCGAGTTTGGTGTGACAAAAACGGCCATATCATGAGAATCTTGTGGTGGGATGAGAACCACCAAGTCTATCCGACCCCGAAAGACCGAGGTGATCGGAAAAAGGCCAACCGCCGGAAAAGGGGCTAGCCCTGCCTAGTCGATAATTCGGTTCATTTCGTCAAACAAGTATGGCGCCACCGTAATCGATTTCTGGCGACGGGCCACCTGTTTGAAATGCTCGATATCGCTGCACATTTCCATGATGCCCTCAACGCGCCCGATCTGGCGCGTAAGGATGGTCCGGCCTTCCTCGGTTAGCCACTGGTGGAAACGAGCCTTACGCTTGCCCTCGTCGGTGATATTCAGCTTGTCGAGTTCGGCTTTGACGTAGCCGTTCTCAATCGGATCATAGACGTATTTGTTGATGAACCGACCGTAGTATTGCGGGCGACTGCGCGGGCTAGTTTTTGGGTTGCCATAGAGCCTATCGAGTTCCGCGAAAAAGCTATCCGGGAACGTGTGAAGCCACTTTTGCAGCCCCTCTGCGATGTATTTGTTGAGCAGCAAGCGCAGAGCGTCATGCTTGCGGTCTAGCTGGTAGCCTGTCGCTTCATCGACCAGCGCGATGATGCCGACCTTGGCAAAGGACTGCATCAATATTTCGGCTTGCTGCGCCAAATGCTCTTGTGAGGCGAGAAGCTCACCATCCCTTCGCGCGGCAAGCCAGACGCCACAAATGTCGGGCAACAATTCCGCCCTCAAGCCGTTGGCGATGGCGCCGCCATGCCCGACTAGATAGCGGACGGGTTGGAGCAGTTCCGCAACGAGTTCGGCCGGGATAAATTCAGCCAGGTTGGTTGCGGACAAAAAGGACGGAAGGTTGGCGCCACCCTCGTTCGCCTTCATTCGCTTCCAGTGCGAACCGCCACGCTTGCTCCCAAAGGCACGGTGGACGGCGCGTTCTGACAATACGCGAGTGCCATCCTCTAAGACGGCGCAATCGAGTTCGATGCCGCCAATAGGGAGCGTTCCGCTATAGAGCGCCACCGAAAGCTTTTCCTTGGCGCCACCTCCGAGGACCGTCCCGACCATAGCGGCGGCAACGTCATCAAAGGGCGCATCGATCGGCTCGATAATGTCTTTCTTGTTAGGCATGGATCAAGGCCTTGTAGGTGAGACGCTTGCCGACCATGCGGCCAATTGTCATTTCGATGAAGCGCATGGTGCCAGCTTGCGCGGTGTTATGGCGGAACGCAAATTCGTTCACATAGCGGTGCAGATGCTTGGCGCTCATGAAGTGATAGATGCCGTAATGGCCCCGCTTGAGTAGCGCCCAAAAGCTTTCGATGCCATTGGTATGGATGCAGAAGTGGCGAACGTATTCGCCAGCGCTGTGGTTGACGGTGTGATGAATGTAGCCCTTGGCGCCAAGGCCGCGGTAGGCGGCAAATTCATCGGTCACAACGGCGGCGCCGACTGGCACGTTCGCTTGAATGAAGCCTTTGAGAGTCGGCGCCGAGGTATCGGCAACCGGGATTGCGCGGATTTCTGAATTTTCGTCACGGATGCCGACCACGGCAGTCTTTCCTACGGCGCCACGGCCAAGGTGCAGTTTCTTGGCGCCATGCTTGTTCTTCTCTTTGCCGCCAATGTAGGTTTCATCCACCTGCACGTGGTTGCCCATGTCAGCATCGGCGCCAGCTAGCCAAGTTTCCCGGATGCGCTGCGCCAGAAACCAAGCTGACTTCTGCGTGATGCCTAGTTCTCGGGCCATTTGCGTCGAAGGGATGCCCTTGCGCGCGGTGGTCATCATGTAGATCGCCATGAGCCACTTTTGCAGCGGCAACCGGCTTTCGGCCAGAACGGTGCCAGTGCGGACGCTGAAATGCTGGCGGCAATCGCGGCAGCGGTAAGGCATGGGCTTGTGGCCTTTGACCTCGGCAACCGAGAGACTGCCACAGTGCGGGCAGGAAACTTCGCCAGCCCAGCGATTGCGCTCGAAATAGAGCCGCGCGGCTTCCTCATCGGGGAAGCGCTGGAAGAGCTGAAAGAGGCTAACGGTTTCGGGCTTGTCGGTCATGAAACCTAACTAGCCAGATTTTCCGAACGGTGCAAGCTCTAATTTTGGCTAGCTAGGTATATAGGTCCCTTTTTTTTGCCTACAACCGGGGGCCGAAATGCTCATTCCAGAAGATGAAATTGTCAAAGTTTTGAGTAAGGTGCGCGTTGCCCGCGAACACCTTAACTCAACTTGGCCCCCAAAGGACCCTTGTGTGCTTAGTGTCATGGACTTCCACTGGGCAGTCCAAGACATCTACGGGCTTGAAATCGAAATGCTCAAAGTGTCCTTCTCAGCAGACCATCTTCGGGGGAAGGTTGAGCGATACTCGAACAACAAGGCTCGCGTTCTAGTGCGAGCGTCACAATCTCCCGAGTTTCTTCGCTTCGTGGCAGTCAAAGAACTGTGCCACCTTATGAATGATGAAGAGGATGATTGGTCCGCAGCGGGTGTGGAAACGATCACGGGGTTGCTCAAGGAGTGGGAGCTGAGGCGGGAAAACGGTACGGGCGACCTAGATCCTACCGACCCCCTAATGTCCGAAATTTTGGCAGAAATCGCGGCCATCGAAATGATGTATCCGCGCGAGTTCCGCGCGAATGACATCGCCAAAATTGCTGCAAAGCAAACTACGACACAGAAGATCGCGCTTACCCATGAGCTACCACCCTACGCCATTGAGTTAGCGCATAGGCACCATGACATTCTTGAGCAGTGTTGGAGCGCCTTGGAAAAGCAACTGGCCGCAAAAGGCTAGTAAGGGCCTAGCGCACCACTTCCCACTGTAACCAAAGCCCAGTTTCCTCAATCGACCGCACAAGCCCCTGCGCACGCCTGTCACGCAAGGCGCTGGCAACGCGCCGGGCCATGACGTTCAATATCCCCGCATCGCCGTCCAGACCGCGCTGAGCGACCACCATTGACGCTATCTCGCGTGCCGTAAGCGGACCCTTGGCAACGCGCAGGATCGAAAGCACCACGCGGCTCATTTCCCCGCGCTTGCTCCATGACTTTGGCGGGACGAATACCTTTGGCTTGACGCTCTCTGCCACGAAGTCCGGTGCGAACAGGCGCAGGGTCGCGTCCAGATGCTCCAAATCCTCTGACAGCTTTTGCAGCCGCGCGTGGCATAGCGCGATCTCGCCCGTCATCTCTGCGCGCTTCCGTTTGAGCGCGTCCAGTGCGTAGTCCGTCATATGGGGACAATACGCATTCTAGGCGATTACATATAGACTGCACTTGGTGCGCTTGCTACATAATGCCGAGCGCCTCTGCCGAAGTCAGCCGCGGCAGGATGCCGGGCAGGCAGCTCGCGAGCAGCGATTTGCCCGCGCCCGGCGGCCCGATCATCAGCAGGTTGTGGCCCCCCGCCGCCGCAATTTCCAGCGCACGCTTGGCGCTTTCCTGGCCCTTCACCTGTTTCAGGTCGGGCCCGAAGCCCGGCTCTTCGGCCACGCCCGGAACGGGCTCGGGCAGCTGCTGGGTGCCTTTGAGATGATTGAGCAGGCTGATCAGATTGGGCGCGGCGAGGATCGGGATACCGCTCGCCCAGCGCGCCTCGCTCCCTTGCGCAGCGGGGCAGATCAGCCCTTTGTCTTGCCCGCTGGCATGCAGCGCAGCGAGCAACACCCCGGGGCTGGCTATGATCCGGCCATCAAGGGCCAGTTCGCCCACCGCGACAAAATCGTGCAATTGCTCTGCGTCAGTCACGCCCATTGCGGCGAGCAGCGCCAAGGCGATCGGCAGATCGTAGTGCGAACCTTCCTTGGGCAGATCGGCCGGCGACAAGTTGATCGTGATCCGTTTGGGCGGGAGCGACAGTCCCATTGCCGAAAGCGCGGCGTGGACCCGCTCCTGGCTTTCCTTGACCGCTTTATCGGGTAGGCCGACCACGTTGAACTTGGGCAGGCCGGGCGCGATCTGGCACTGCACTTCGACCCCGCGCGCCTCAAGCCCCAAATAAGCCACCGTCTGAACCAGCGCGACCAAGTAATGCCCCCAAGTGTTAGCGCGCAATACTTGGGTGTGGCGCAGTCACGCGGCGGTGTCGAGGCAATAGCACCGGAACGGCTCCACTTGTAGGAAAGACGATTTTAACCTTTGCCATTGGCAAGCCGGTAAGGCGGCGGGTGCGAAAGATGCAGCATGCGCCGCATTGCCGCCTTTGCTCTTGCCCTGATCGCCCTGACCGGCGCGCCTGCCGCTGCACAGGTCGTGACGGTGACCGAGACGACCGAGGTTACCTATGAGGTGGTCGACAGCGGCTCGGAGCGGCTGGTTGCTGCTGCACCGGCTGACGTGCCGCGCGGCGTGGCCAGATTCGGTCCGTTTCGCGTACTCGATCCGGGCCGGGCGGCGCTGGTCGATGTGACCGATGAAGCCAGCCCGGCGCAGTTCCAGGCGATGCTGCGCGCCTATCCCGGGATCGCGCTGATCGAGATGATCGAATGCCCCGGCACTTATGACGACCGCGCCAATCTGCGACTGGGCCGGATGATCCGCGCGCGCGGGATCAGCACGCATGTGCCGGCAGGCGGCTCGGTCCGCTCGGGCGGGGTCGAGCTGTTCCTTGCGGGCAAGACCCGCATCGCCGATCCGGGCAGCGAATTTGCGGTGCACAGCTGGGCCGACGAAGACGGGCGCGAGTCGAAAGACTATGCCCCCGATGCCCCCGAGAATCGCGCGTACATCACCTATTACGAAGAGATGGGCCTGCCCGAGCCGCAAGCACGCGCGTTCTACGCCATGACCAATTCGGTGCCCAATGCTCAGGCCAAATGGTTCGGCGCGGCGGAAATGGGCCATTGGGTGACCTTGAACTAAGCGCGCGGCGCTTGACTCGGCCAGCGCCCTCCAGTAACGGCCCGCCTCTGTAATCGGGCCTCCGCAGGGATGGCCTGCAGTCCATAGAATTCCTGAGGTTTTGAAATGAAGCGCACTTTCCAGCCTAGCAACCTTGTTCGCGCTCGCCGCCATGGCTTTCGCCTGCGTTCGTCAACGGTTGGTGGCCGCAAGGTCCTGCGCGCTCGCCGCGCTCGCGGCCGCACCAAGCTGAGCGCCTGAGCGCCACATCCCAAATGTCCGTCCTTACCCGGCGGGCTGATTTCCTAGCCGCAAACCGGGGCCTGCGCGTGGCGCGTCCCGGTTTTGTGTTGCTGGTGAACCCCAACAGTCGCGAACAAGTGCGCTTTGGCATCACCGTTACCAAAAAAATTGGTAACGCGGTTGTCCGCAACCGGATGAAGCGCCGGTTCCGCGCGTTGCTGCGCGAAATGCTGCCCCAGCAAGGCCTGCCCACCCACGATCATGTGCTGATCGGCCGCGACGGCGGGGTCGAGCGCGATTTCGACAAACTCCGCGAAGAACTCGCCGCCGCCCTGACCCGCGCGGCGCAAGGCAAGGGCGATCCGCCGCGGCGGCGGAAATGAAAAGAAGTTTCGCGCAGAGGCGCAGAGACGCAGAACGGTTGCGATTGCGGCAAAGCCGCTGGCTCAGAACGAGTGGCCGCCAAGTCAGCCCGCTGCAATTTTTTTGCGGCCTCTGGTCAGGAGTGGACCTCCTCTGCTCCTCTGCGCCTCTGCGCCTCTGCGCGAACCAATCTAAATGAAACACCTCCTCATCCTGATCGCGCGCGGGTGGCAGCTGGGGCCATCGCGGATCCTGCCGCCGACGTGCCGCTATTCGCCTTCGTGCTCGCAATATGCGATCGATGCGCTGGGCAAATACGGCGCGATTAAGGGTGGCTGGCTGGCGGCGAAACGTATACTGCGCTGCCAGCCGTGGGGCGGCCATGGCCATGACCCGGTGCCTTGATAAGCGCCGCTGCCTTCCCATTTGAACATAAATTGACGCAGGGGCCCTGAGTGGACACGCAGAACATACGCAACATGGTCCTTGCCGGGGTCCTGACCGTTGTCATCCTGTTTGGGTGGGATACGGTGATGAAGCACTACTACCCCGGCATGAACAAGCCGCCGGTGCCCGCTGCCAGCGCTCCTGCCGCCGCGCCCGGAGCCGGGCCGCAAGCTTCTGCCACTGGCAAGCCGACCCGTGAAGGCGGGCTGACCGATGCGGCCGACCAGGCGCTTGAAGCCAAGGACCTGACCACTGCGCTTAACCCCGCAACCCGCGTGCCGATTGCCGCGCCGGGCCTGTCGGGTTCGATCAATCTGGTCGGCGGCGTGGTCGATGACCTTTCGACCAATCGTCACACCGCCTCGGTTGAAAAGGACGCCGGACCGCAGCGGATCTTTTCGCCCGCCGATACGCCCGCTCAACAATACGCAAAATTTGGTTGGGTCAGCGCGACCGGTCAGCCCGACCCGGCATTGCCCGGCGACGGAACCCAGTGGACCGTACCCGCTGGAGCCAAGCTGACCCCGCAAAGCCCGGTCGCACTGACCTGGGTCAATGCTGCGGGCCAGACCTTCACGCTGACTTATGCGATCGACGCGGATTACCTGGTCACGGTTACCCAAGGCGTCAGCAACAGCGGCGCTGCGCCATTTGTGGCCAAGCCCTTTGCCTTCATCGCGCGCACCGACAAGACCGCCAGCGCCAATGCCTGGAATCTCCACTCGGGTCCGTTCGGCACCTTCGATGACAAGGTCTCGTTCGGTCCCAACTACAAGGACGTGGCCGAGGCGACGCAGGTCAGCAATCCGGACAAGACCGGGTGGATCGGCTTTACCGACATCTACTGGATGAGCGCGCTGGTCCCCGACAAGAGCGGCGCGACCAGCGATTTCCGCGTCGCTGGTAGCGGAGTGTACCGCGCCGATCTGATCTATCCGCTGGTCACCG
This sequence comes from Sphingomonadaceae bacterium, assembly GCA_025359445.1. Classification (GTDB taxonomy): domain Bacteria; phylum Pseudomonadota; class Alphaproteobacteria; order Sphingomonadales; family Sphingomonadaceae; genus Novosphingobium. The sequence continues at coordinate 85,179 of JANYGB010000034.1, read as the reverse complement.
TCGCGCCGGGCCAAGCCCAAGCGCTGACCACCAAGCTGTTCGCGGGAGCCAAGGAAAGTTCGCTGCTAGATCGGTATGAAGCGGCTGGTATCCCCAGGTTTGGCCTCGCGATTGACTGGGGCTGGTTCCGCTGGTTCGAAAAACCCATTTTCGGCCTGCTCAAATTCCTGTTCGGGCTGGTTGGCAATTTCGGCGTGGCGATCATCCTTCTTACGCTGATCGTGCGCGGATTGATGTTCCCGGTTGCTCAGAAGCAGTTCAAGTCGATGGCCGCGATGAAGGCGATCCAGCCCAAGATGAAGGCAATTCAGGAACGCTACAAGGACGACAAGCCCAAGCAACAGCAAGAAGTGATGGCGCTGTACAAGTCGGAAGGCGTCAATCCGCTTGCGGGGTGCCTGCCGATCTTCCTGCAGATCCCGGTATTCTTTGCGCTGTACAAGGTGCTGACCCTGGCGGTCGAGATGCGGCACCAGCCGTTCGCGCTGTGGATCAGGGATCTCTCCGCGCCCGATCCGGCGCACATTCTCAATTTGTTCGGCTACCTGCCATTTAACCCGCCCGCGTTTCTTGCAATCGGGGTGCTGGCGATCCTGCTGGGCATTTCGATGTACTTCCAGTTCAAGCTTAACCCGGCGCAAATGGATCCCGCGCAGCAGCAGATTTTCGCGTTCATGCCGTGGATCATGATGTTCGTGATGGCACCGTTCGCGGCGGGTCTGCTGATTTACTGGATCACTTCGAACTTCCTGACGATTGGCCAGCAGGCCTTCCTCTATTCGCGCCACCCCCAGTTAAAGGCGCAAGCCGCCAAGGATAGCAGTGCCTGAGTTTCTGCCCGAAACCCACGATGGTCCGGATCTGACCGAGCCTGCGCGCAAGCTGTTTGCAGGCCGGGTCGAGTTCCTCAAAAGCGCGCCTTCGCTGCAGTATCTGCCCGAGGCGACGGTGCCCGAAATCGCCTTCGCCGGACGCTCGAACGTCGGCAAAAGCTCGCTGCTCAACGCGCTGACCGGGCGCAAGTCGATCGCCCGCGCCTCGGTTACTCCGGGCCGCACGCAAGAATTGAACTTCTTCGAGGTGGGCGATCCTGCGGTGCTGCGGTTGGTCGATATGCCCGGCTACGGCTATGCCAAGGCACCCAAATCGGTGGTCAAGGAATGGCAGAAAGTGGTGCGCGAATTCCTCCGTGGGCGCGCGGTCCTGAAACGCACGCTGGTCCTGATCGACGCGCGCCACGGCCCCAAGGATGTCGACCGCGAGATGATGGCCATGCTTGATGAGGCTGCGGTCGGCTACCGGCTGGTGATCACCAAAGCCGATAAGATCAAGGCGAGCGAGCTGGCCGCGGCGCTGCTCGCCACCCAGACCGAAGCGCGCAAGCATCCGGCGGCCTACCCGGTGATCCACGTCACTTCGGCGGAAAAAGGCATGGGCATCCCCGAACTGCGCGCTGCGGTGCTGGGCGATGCCTCGATTTGAAACGGAATTCGTGCAACTACGTTTCGTCATTGCGAGCGTAGCGAAGCAATCCAGGGCGGCACTGCGCGACTCTGGACTGCTTCGCTACGCTCGCAATGACGACGTCTGATAGCCATATTGTTTCTCACGCGACCTCGCCAAAGGAATTCCCATGAGCATCACTGCCGCAGGAACTGCAAAGCTTGGCTCGTTCACCGTGAACCGCATGGGCTACGGCGCGATGCAGCTGGCCGGGCCGGGGGTATTCGGCCCGCCGCGTGACCGGGACATGGCGCTGGCGGTGCTGCGCGAGGCGGTGGCCAGCGGGGTCAACCATATCGACGCCAGCGATTATTACGGGCCCTATGTGGTCAACGAGCTGATCGCCGAAGCGCTGCATCCCTATCCGGGCGATCTGGTGCTGGTGACCAAGATCGGCGCGCGGCGCGATGACAAGGGCGGCTGGCTGCCCGCCTTCGGCGCCGACGAAATGACCGCTGCGGTGCACGACAACTTGCGCCGGCTGAAGCTCGACGTACTCGACGTGGTCAACCTGCGCATGATGTTTTCGCCGCACGGGCCGGCCGAAGGCTCGCTCGAGGCGGAGCTGACCACGCTTGCCGAACTGCAGCAGCAGGGCCTGATCAAGCATCTGGGCATCAGCAACGTCACCCCCGCGCAGCTCGCGCAGGCGCGCTCGATGGCCGAGATTGTCTGTGTGCAGAACGCCTATAACCTGGCGCATCGCGCCGATGATGCGCTGATCGACCAGCTTGGCGCGGACGGCATCGTTTACGTTCCGTTCTTTCCGCTCGGCGGGTTCAGCCCGCTGCAAAGCTCGGCGCTGGATCAGGTCGCTGCGGATTTGGACGCAACCCCGATGCAAGTCGCACTCGCCTGGCTGCTCCAGCGTGCGCCCAACGTGCTGCTGATTCCGGGCACCTCGTCGCTCGGCCACTTGCGCGAGAATTTGGCGGCGAGGGAGCTGGTGTTGAACGCAGAGGCCTTGTCCAGGCTCGATGAAATTGCCGCTTAGGGCTTGACCAGCGTCAGCACGGTGCGGTTGCGTGGCAGCCATTCGTCCTTGCCGTCATCGACCGGATTGACTTCCTTGAGGGCGATCATGCTGCCCTCGTCGCGCGTAGTGGTCTCGCGCACTTGCGCCATGCTGTCACCGTCCACGCGCAGCTCGGTTTCGACCAAGACCCAATGTTGCGCGTCCTTGGCGGGCGCAGGCTGGATGATCCTGGCCGATCCGCTCTCGAAAGTCCGACGGGCCCGAGCGCTGGCATAACTGATTGTCTGCGCTGCCGGATCGACGATCAGCAGCGTTGTGATGAAGACCGTGCCGACTTTGGGGCCATCGTCAAAGGCCGCAGTGCGCACCAACGTCAGCCCGTCACCCGGCACAGTGATCGTTATTTTGACCGGGATACCTTCCCACTTGTTCGACTGATAGTCGCGGTATTGGAGCTCGCCCTGCCACTGGCCCTGAGTGGCGGTGAGCAGCACTGCGGGCTCGTATGACGGCGCGCCCGCCAGCGCGGGAGCAGCCAACAAAGCACCGGCCAAGCCAATCATCATCGTCGCGCGCATGATCGTTCCCTCTGCTATTTGGCGAACAATTGTCCCAGATCGGCAAAGGCCTTCATCTCGATCGCATTGCCCGAAGGATCGCGGAAGAACATGGTCGCCTGTTCGCCGGGTTCGCCCTTGAAGCGGATGTAAGGTTTGATCTCGAACTTGGTGCCCGCCGCAGTCAGCCGGTCGGCGAGCGCCTGCCAGTCCGGCAGCGTAAGCACGATCCCGAAATGCGGCACCGGCACGCCGTGGCCATCGACAGGGTTGCTGCCAGCGTCTGCGGCGCGCTCGCCGGTACAATGCGCCACAAGCTGGTGGCCGTAAAAATCGAAATCGATCCAGGTGTCCGAACTGCGCCCTTCCGGGCAGCCCATGGTCCCGCCCCAAAAGGCACGGGCTTCGTCAAGGCTGCGGACCGGGAAGGCGAGGTGAAAGGGGCGCAGGGTCATGGCCGCTGCTTAGCCGAAATTTGACTTTCCTACAGCCCCGATTCGGGCTCAGGGTCGCTCTTGCGCGAGCCCGGCGGCGTGGGCGCTGGCCAGGGCTGCGTGTGGTCGCACCGCAGGGGTAATCGGCGCTCCCGGAGCATGGTTTTGGCGTGACCTTAGTGTGACCTTGTTCAGCCTCGACAGGGCCAAGCTGAACGGGTAGCGGTGAACGGCATGAAGCTGATCATCGGCAACAAAAACTATTCGAGCTGGTCGCTGCGCGGCTGGCTGGCGGCCAAGCAATCGGGGCTGGCCTTTGAGGAAATCCAGGTCCCGCTGTACGGCGATGACTGGACGACTGCCAAAAAGCGCAACGAGGAAATCGCTCCCTCATCGGGCAAAGTCCCGGTGCTGTGGGACGGCGATGCGGTGGTGTGGGATAGCCTGGCGATTGTCGAATACCTGGCTGACAAGGTCGGGCGTGACCGGTTCTGGCCCAAGGAAGACGATGCCCGCGCGATGGCCCGCTCGATGGTCGCCGAGATGCATTCCTCGTTCCTCGCGCTGCGCAGCCAATGCCCGATGAACGTGCGCCGCAAGGTCGAAGGCGCTGCGATCGACGATACCGCCAAGGCTGACGTGGTTCGCATCCTGACGTTGTGGGCAGAAGCGCGCGCGCGGTTCGGGCGCGGCGGGCCGTACCTGTTCGGCACCTTCAGCGCGGCGGACATTTTTTTTGCCCCCGTCGTCAGCCGGTTCATCTCTTACGGGATCGCGGTGCCCGGCTTTGCCCTGGCATACATGGAAGCGGTGTGGAGCCACGAATGGCTGCAAAGCTGGATCGCCGCCGCCGAGGCCGAGGACTTGGTGATCGAGCAGTTCGAGACGCCGCCAGCTAAGTAATAGTCGTCGTCCCCGGCTCGACCGGGGACCGCTGGCGTTTCGGCGCAGCCTTGGGTCGAGCCCGTCAGCGATCCCCGGTCGAGCCGGGGATGACGGGACTTAGAACCTGCTGCCGTCCTTTCGCCGTTGTTCACCGACACCTGCCTCAAGATGCATGTCGATATCGGGGTAGTGGCACGCACTGTTCCCGGCCTGACCGATCGCGACGAAGCAGCACGGCTCGGCCGATCGGTTCTGCAGCACGTGGCCGTTGCCATCGTTCTTGGCAAAGGCGGCAACATCGCCCGGGCGCAGCGGGGTTTCGCCGCTGTCATCGACCAGCACCGCTTCGCCGCTGAGCATTATGACCACTTCATCCTCGCCTACGTGCCAGTGCCGCTGGCTCGACCAGGCGCCGGGTTCAAGCACGACATGACTAACCCCGAAATCTTCCAGCCCGGCGGCAGGGGCCAGCCGCCGATACCAGCGGCCTTGCACCACATCGGCATAGACCGCCGGATAGCCGGTGGCGTTGGTCTGGGCGATGCTGTCGAGGTCGAGTTTGGGCATAGCGGGTGCTCCGGCTTGTCAGCTTGGCGGATAGCCCATATGCCCAAGCGAAGCCATGCACACCGCCTCCCCTTCCGTCGCCCAACTGGCCGAAGCGCTGATCGCTTGCCCCAGCGTCACCCCGGCGGCGGGGCTGGTGTTCGATTGCCTGCAAAGCCAGCTGGAGCCGCTCGGTTTCGCCGTTCACCGCTTCCATGCGGGCGAGGCGCCAGACGGCCCGGTCGAGAACCTGTTCGCGATCCGCCAAGGCCCCGAAGGCAGCCGCCATTTCGCCTTCGCCGGGCACGTCGACGTGGTTCCGCCGGGCGAAGGCTGGACCAGCGCGCCGTTTGCGCCCGAGTTGCGCGGCAATCTATTGTACGGGCGCGGCGCGGTCGACATGAAGGGCGCAATCGCCGCGATGGTCGCCGCGGTGGCCCAAGTGCCAGCGGATGCGGGCACGATCAGCTTCATCATTACCGGCGACGAGGAAGGCCCGGCGCGGTTCGGCACCGTCGCGGTGATCGAGCATATGCGCGCGCGCGGCGCGATCCCCGATCTGTGCCTGGTCGGCGAACCGACCTCGGTGGCGCGGCTGGGTGACATGATGAAAATCGGGCGGCGCGGCTCGGTCAACGTCTGGCTCGAAGTTGCGGGCAAGGAAGGCCACGTTGCCTACCCGCACCTGGCTGACAATCCGATCACCAAGCTGGTGGCATTGCTGACCGAGCTCAAGGCGATCAAGCTGGACGTTGGCACCGACTGGTTCCAGCCCTCGAACCTCGAGATCACCGATGTGACCGTGGGCAACCCCGCCACCAACGTGATCCCGCCGCGCGCAACGGCGCGGCTGTCGATCCGCTTCAACGACCGGCACAGCGGAGCCGAGCTTTCACAGTTGGTCTGCGATCTGGCCGAGGAGCATGGCGGCACTGCGCGGCCGGTGGTCTCGGGCGAGGCCTTCCTGACCCCGCCGGGCGCCTTCTCGGTATTGGTCGCAGCGGCAGTCGAAGCCGAGACCGGAATTGCGCCTGAAGCCAGCACCACCGGCGGCACTTCGGATGCGCGGTTCCTCAAGGACCTGTGCCCGGTGATCGAATTCGGCCTCTGCAACGCAACGATGCACAAACGTGACGAAGCGGTGGCGGTCGAGGACCTGGAAACGCTGGTGCGGATTTACGCGCGGATCGCCAAGGCAGCGCTGGCATGACATCGCGGTCCCGGGCCAAGCCCGGGACGACGATTGCCCCACTCCCCGCCCCCTGTTAGGCTGCCCAGCAACAAAGTTACCCCGGGGAGCATCAAGCACATGGCCGAGCAGCGATCGATTATCGGCAAGGCTTTGAACCTGCTCAGCGCCCACCTGACCGCCTGCATCATGGGCGGCATGGTGCTGGGCATCATGGTCGGCTACCTGGTCAACCAGAACCTGCTGGCGGGTGTGATGACTACCGACCACTGGGCACGCAGCTTTCAAGTGCTGTCGACCATATTCCTCAACCTGATCAAGATGGTGGTCGCGCCGCTGGTGCTGGCCACGATAGTTTCGGGCCTGGCGCACATGAACGACAGCGCCGCGGTCGGACGGATCGGGTTCCGCGCGATCCTGTGGTTCATCATCGCGAGCTTCATCTCGATCAGCCTCGGGCTGCTGATGGTCAACCTGTTCCAGCCGGGGGTCGGGGTCGACCTGACTGCTGCGGCGGCTTCGGTCGGCGAGGTCAAGAAGCTCGACATGTTCGAATTCATCGAGCACGTTTTTCCCAAGAACATCATCCAGGCGATGGCGGACAACAACGTCCTGCAAATCCTGGTCTTCTCGCTGTTTGCAGGGATTGGCATCACCGCGATCGGCGAAAAGGGCAAGCCGTTGGTGCGCGGGGCCGAGGCGCTGGCCGAGCTGATGCTGCAGGTCACCGGCTATGTCATGCGGTTTGCGCCGTTCGCGGTATTCGGTGCGCTCGCCAATGTGGTCGCCAAAAACGGCCTCGGCATCCTTGGGACTTATGCCAAGCTGCTGGGTGAGTTCTATTTCAGCCTGGCGCTGCTGTGGGCTCTGCTGATCGGGATTGGCTGGATCTTCCTGCGCGGGCGGGTGTTCACGCTGGTGCGGTATGTGCGCCAGCCGGTGCTGATTGCCTTTTCTACCGCCAGCAGCGAAGCGGCGATGCCCAAGCTGTTCGAGCAGCTTGACCGGTTCGGCATCCCGCGCCGCATATCGGGACTGATGGTCCCGCTGGGCTACTCGTTCAACCTCGATGGTTCGATGATGTACGCCAGCTTCGCCACGATCTTCATCGCGCAGGCTTACGGCCATGTCCTGCCGATCGGCACGCAGATCCTGATCCTGCTGACCTTGATGATCAGTTCCAAGGGTATCGCCGCGGTGCCGCGCGCCAGCCTGGTGGTGATCGCTGCAACGCTGGCCATGTTCGATCTGCCGGTCGAAGGCATCGCGCTGGTGCTGGCGATCGACCAGTTCCTCGACATGGGCCGCACTGCCACCAACGTGCTCGGCAACTCGGTCGCTACTGCGGTCATCACCAAGTGGGAAGGCATGCTCCAGCCGCCGCTCGATCCCGACGCGGAGGTGCATGCGCCGGGCGAAACTGCGGACCATGGCAGAAAGGGCCTGCACCTCGATCCCGCACAGTAGAAGGGGTCGCGCGCGGAGTGCGCAGAGTCGCAGAGAAGAAGGGAGATGCAGAGGGGTAGTGAGCGCGGCGCGGCCGTTGTCAGATTTCGGCGCTGCGTTTGCCGTATCGTTCAGAGAGTTGCGAACCTGCGGCTCGGCGCAACACCTTTGCGCCTCCCTCTTCTCTGCGCCCTCTGCGCGAAACCCTTACTTTTTCGGTAGCAGAGTCTTTGGTTTGAACGCGCACAGGTCCGCCACAACGCAGCGCCAGCATTCGGGCGTGCGCGCCTTGCACACGTAGCGCCCGTGCAAAATCAGCCAGTGATGCGCGCCAAGCCGGAACGGCTGCGGCACCTTTTTCTCAAGCTGTAGCTCGACCGCCAGCGGGGTTTTGCCCCTGGCGAGGCCGGTGCGGTTGCCGACGCGGAAGATGTGAGTATCGACCGCGAACGTCTCAGCCCCGAACGCGCAATTCATCACCACGTTGGCGGTCTTGCGGCCGACCCCGGGCAGCGTGGTCAGCACATCGCGGTTAGCCGGAACCACACCGCCAAAATCGCGCACCAGAATTTCCGACAGCGCGATGACGTTTTTCGCTTTGGTGTTGAACAGCCCGATGGTTTTGATGTGCACCTTCAGCGCCTCCTCACCCAGATCGAACATCTGCTGCGGAGTCTTGACCGATGCGAACAGCGCCTTGGTCGCCTTGTTCACCCCGACATCGGTCGCCTGCGCGGAAAGCACCACCGCAACCAGCAGCTGATAGGTATTGCCAAACTCGAGCTCGGTCTCGGGCGCAGGATTGTCTTCGGCGAGGCGGCGGAAGAATTCGAAAATGTCGGCTTTGGTCAAGCGCAGTCCCAATAAAACGCGACGCGCGAAAAGTCGCGAGCAGCCAGGTCGGCGGCGCGGATCAGGAACACCGCTTCACCCACATCGCCCCACATGATTGCATCATCCGATGACAGCCCGAGCAGCACGGTATCGAAGTCGTCGTAAGCGCCGGATGCGCGGAAGTCGGACTGCGTAAACACCGGATGGCCGCCCACGCGATGGCCGATTTCCCGCGCTTCGGCAAGTTCTTCAAATTTCTCGGTTATTTCCTCCGCACCATCGCGCCGCAGCGCACCTTCGAGCCGCGCAACGGGCTCCCAGCTATAGGCATCGGGCGCATCGCAGATTGGCGCGGCAGCCAGCGCCAGCCCGCGTTCGCGCACCGCGTCGTTATGGAAGGGCGAGAAATCCTGCGCGCCGAGCGGCGGTTGCGGCTCAAGTCTGCCACCTTCCGGACAGCCTTCGTGCCACAGCACCCGTCCTGCGGATTGATCGGGTGCGTCAAAATTGGCCCCATACAGTTCGTCGCGGCCGACGAAGAACCGCGCCAATCCGCGCTCCGGGAAGCCGGCGAGCGTTGGCAGCCGGGCAAAGTCGAGCTGTGCGACGAATTCGAGCGATGTGCCCGAGACATCGCGCGGCCAGACCTCGTCTGGCGCAAGCCAGGCTGGCCCGCCGATCCGCGCGGCCGCCTCGCCTGCATCGTCCAACGGCGCAGGGCGCAGGATCAGCGCGTCGCGGGCGAGACTCTTGAACCAGGCAACATGCCCGGCGATTTCGTCGGCGGTGAACGGAATCCCCTCGGGATTGCGACTCTCGAAATTTTCGCGCCAGAGGAACATTTCTGCAGCGCGGGCGGGCCGGCGGCGGCGTTCTGCCAGCCAGCGCTGGGCCGGGCCGAATGCCAGCACGGCAGCAGCCGCAGCCCCCGCTCCGAGCAGTCCGAACGGGTCCAGCGTCACAGTCCGAGCACTTGCGCCATCGTGTACCGGCCGTTCGCTTTGCCCGTCAGCCACTGCGCGGCGCGGACCGCGCCTTTGGCGAAGATAGCGCGGTTCTCAGCGATGTGCGTGAAGCTCAGGCGTTCGTTGTCACCAAGAAAGTGGACGGTGTGATCGCCCGCCACGCTCCCGCCGCGCAGGCTCGCAAAGCCGATGTCGCCCGAATTGCGCGCGCTGGTGATCCCGTCGCGGCAGCGCGCTGAATGCGTCGCCAAGGCGATCCCGCGGCCTTGCGCCGCCGCTTCGCCCAGCGACATCGCGGTGCCCGATGGCGCGTCGACTTTCATCCGGTGGTGCGTCTCGGCGATCTCGATATCCCAGTCCGGTCCCAGCCGCTGCGCCGCTTCGCGCACCAGGTGCGCCAGCAAGGTGACACCAAGCGAGGTATTGCCGGTCTGCAGCACGGCAATCTTTTCCGCCGCGGCGTCGCACAGCCAGTGGTGCCGTTCCTCCAGCCCGGTGGTGCCGACGACAATTCCCACTCCCGCCGCCATGGCTGCGTCGAGATTGGCTTCGAGCGCAGCAGGCGAGGAGAAATCGACCAGCACGTCGCACTGCGCTGCCAATGCGGCGAGATCGCCGCCTTGATCGACCCCGCCGGCGTGCGTTTCACCCGCGGTCGCAATCGCCTCGACCAGCGCCGCGCCCATGCGCCCCGCGCTGCCGATGATGCCGATTCGTGCCATTGCCGTCCCCATGTGTGACGTGCTTCATGCGGGACATGAGCGACATTCGCAACATCGTGATCCTGACCGGCGCTGGCATTTCGGCCGAAAGCGGGATCGATACCTTCCGCGCGGGTGCCAATGGCGGCCCCAGCCTGTGGGAGCAGCACCGGGTCGAAGACGTCGCCACGCCTGAAGGTTTTGCCCGCGATCCAGAACTGGTGCTGCGGTTCTACGACATGCGCCGCGCGGCGATCCAGACCAAGAAGCCTAACCCGGCGCACTTCGCGCTGGCGCGGCTTGATGCGCAATGGCCGGGTGAACTCGTGATTATCACGCAGAACGTCGATGACCTCCACGAACGCGCTGGAGCAAAACGTGTGCTCCACATGCACGGCGAGCACCTTAATGCCTGGTGCACCAGCTGCGATGTGCGCAGCCCGTGGACAGCCACTTTGATCGAGCGCCCGGCCTGCCCGGTCTGCGCCGCGCGTACCTTGCGCCCCGATGTCGTCTGGTTCGGCGAGATGCCGTACGGCATGGACGCGATCTACGCGGCGCTGGGGACGTGCGATCTGTTCGTTTCGATTGGCACTTCGGGTGCGGTCTATCCGGCGGCGGGGTTCGTGCAGAACGCGGTCGAATTGGGCGCGGATACGCTCGAGCTCAACCTCGAACGCAGCCAGGGCTCGCGGATGTTCCACGAAACCCGGCTCGGCCGCGCAAGCGAACTGGTGCCAGCCTGGGTTGAGGAGATATTGATGTGAGCGAACACCATGGCAGCTGCCGCTGCGGCGCGGTGCGGCTTGTGCTGCGTGAGGACCCGGCGGACGCGGGCGATTGCAACTGCTCGCTATGCCGCAGGATTGGTGGGCTGTGGCACCATACTACCCCCGCGATGGTGTCGACTGAAGGAACCGGTGTGGCCTACCGCCAGGGCGACTGCATGCTCGATACCTGGCACTGCGGCACCTGCGGCTGCACGACTCACTGGACCCCGGTCGATCCCGACTATCCGCGCATGGCGGTCAATTTGCGGATGTTCGAGCCGGCGCTGTGGCAGGATCTGCCGCGCCGGTTAATCGACGGGGCGAGTTACTAGGCGGAGCACGCCCGGCAATCAGGATCCTTCGCAATCCGCATCGTCCGCAGGCTCGGCACCAGCCCCTCGAACAAGTGCAGCTGGCCCCATTGCGGATCGCCCAACGCAGCCTTGCCCATCAGCAGCATCCGTATCGCCTGCATCGCTGCAAAGGCCCCCATCATCCCGGCCATGGCGCCAAGCACGCCGTCCTCGGCACAACTATCGCAGTCCTCCGCATCGAACGCATCGCCGACGAAGCAGCGGTAACAGGCCTGCCCCGGCAAATGCCCGGCAAAGTTCGCCACTTGCCCCTGAAAGCGCCCGATCGCGGCGCTGGTCAGCGGAATGCCGAGCGCAGTGCAGGTATCCGACACAATCAGCCGGGTCGCGAAGTTGTCACACCCGTCGAGCACAACATCGGCACCTTCAAGGTACTGCGCCGCGCTATCCGCCCCCACCGTTCCGGCGCGAACGCGGACCTTGAGGGACCTGTCGAACTGCCCCACCCATTCCGCAGCGACCTCGGCCTTGAGCCGTCCCACGTCGGCCTCGCGGTAGATCGTCTGGCGCTGCAGGTTTGACACATCGACCACGTCGCGGTCGATCAAGGTCAGTGTTCCGACCCCCGCTGCCGCGAGATATTGCAAGGCGGGCGATCCGATCCCGCCCAGCCCGACCAGCGCGACATGCGCGCCCGCCAAGGCGACCTGCCCCGCCCCGCCCAGTTCAGGCAGCACGATATGGCGGGCAAAGCGCGTCAGGCGGTCGGGCGGCAAGGACATGGCGTGGGCTGTAAGGCGAAACAGCGCGTCCGGGAAGGAAGGTTCTTGCCGTGAGCGGCGGACTGCGCCACTTAATCAGACAATTAAAAACAACTTCGGGATGAGCGATGCATTACGCCGAACTGCGCCAAGTGCGCGAAGAGCTGACGGGTCCTGGCGGCCAGTTCGAGATTACCGAGGCCGAGGTGCTGGGCAACCGGCTGCGGGTGTTCAAAAACGCTCCGCCGTCGGTGCGCGAACTGTGGCTTTCCAGCGTGGCCTTCGCCGAGCGGCCTTACCTGATCTATGAGGGCGAGTTGATGACCTATGCGCAGTCACACGAGGCGGTCAATTCGGTCGCCGCGTGGTTGTTCGCGCAAGGAATCCAGCCTGGCGACCGGGTCGGGATCGCGATGCGCAATTACCCCGAATGGATGCTGATCTATTGGGCCTGCGTCTCGGTCGGGGTCGCGGCAGTGGGCATGAACGCGTGGTGGAACGGCGAGGAAATGGCCTTCGCAATGCACGACGCCGCGCCGAAAGTGCTGTTCGCCGATGCCGAGCGACTGGCGCGCGTGGCTGAGACTCCGGGGCTGGCCGACGGGGTCAAGCTGGTCGGAGTGCGGATGCCCGCGCCGCATATTGGCGTGACCGACTGGAGCGAAGTGCTCGGCTATGGCGGCGCGATGCCCGATGTCGTGGTCGATCCCGATGCCGACGCCTGCATCTTCTATACCTCAGGCACCACCGGCTTCCCCAAGGGCGCGCAGCTCACCCACCGCGGCTGCGTCGCCAACCTGCTCAACATGGTCTATTCGACCACTGCGCAGGCGCTCGCGGTCGAGCGTGCCACCGGGGTCGCCGCCCCGCTCGATCCGCCGCCTGCGGTGACCCTGCTGACCACGCCCTTGTTCCACGTCACCGCCAACAATTGCGGGGCTTATCTCACCACCGCGGCCGGCGGCGCGATCGTGCTGATGTACAAATGGGACGCTGGCGAGGCGCTCAAGCTGGTCGAACAGCACGGGATCACCGGGATCAGCGGAGTGCCGGTGATGAGCCGCGAGATCATCAACCATCCTGATTTCGCCAGCACCGACACCTCGTCGCTCACTGGGCTCTCAGGCGGGGGTGCACAAGTGCCGCCCGACTTGGTGCTCAAGATCGATCAGCAGATCAAAACCGCGCGGCCGACCACAGGTTATGGCATGACCGAAACTTGCGGGATCATCACCTCGGTAACCGGCGATTTCTTCGTCGCCAAGCCCGACAGTGCCGGTCCTGCGATGCCCAACTTTGAGGTAAAATGCGTTGACGATGACGGTACAACGGTGGCGCAGGGCGAAATCGGCGAGCTGTGGGTCAAGGGCTCGTCGGTGATCAAGGGCTACATCAACCGCCCCGATGCGACCGCTGCGACGATCACCGATGGCGGCTGGCTCCACACCGGCGACGTCGCGCGGATCGACGCGGACGGGTTCATCTACATTGTCGACCGCAAGAAGGACATGGTTCTGCGCGGCGGCGAAAACGTGTTCTGCAGCGAGGTCGAGGCCGGGATTTATCGCCACGCGGCGGTGGCCGAATGCTGCGTGTTCGGCGTTGCCGACGAGCGGCTCGGCGAGGAAGTCGGGGTCGCGGTGGTGGTCAAGCCGGGCGACACGCTCGACGAGACCGAGCTGCGCGCGCACTGCCTGAACGTAATGGCCAAGCACAAGGTGCCGCGCTACGTCTGGTTCCTGTCCGATGCCCTGCCGCGCAACGCCAGCGGCAAGTTCCTGCGGCGTGAAATGCGCGACGAACTGAGCAAGCAAGTGGCAAACGCGTAAACACAGCCAACCCCCGTTCGTGGTTCGAGACGGGCTTTCGCAAGAGCTCAACCCCTCTTCACCACGAACGGGGGTTGGATTTTGATGAAAGGAACTCAAAATGGGTGATCTTGACGGGCGCATCGCGCTGGTAACGGGCGCGGCGACGGGACTTGGCGCCGCTACTGCGCGCGCACTGGCGGCGGCGGGGGCCAAGGTTGCGGTCACTGACCTGGCTGCACCCGATGCGCTTGCAGCCGAGATTGGCGGGATCGCACGCGCTCAGGACGTCAGCAGCGAAGAGGGTTGGACCGCGACGATGGGCTGGCTGCGCACCGAGGCCGGCGGGCTCGACATTCTGGTCAACAACGCCGGGCTGTGGCTGTTCAAGCCGATCATCGAAACCACGCTGGACGATTGGCGGAGGCTCCACGCGGTCAATGTCGAGGGCGTGTTCCTCGGCACTCGCGCGGCGATTCCCTTGCTCGCAGAGCGCGCGCACCTGTGGCGCGGTGGCACCGCGATCGTCAATCTGTCGTCAGTCGCCGGGCTGCAAGGCGCAGCCGGGGCGAGCTGCTACAATTCAACCAAGGGTGCGGTGCGCTTGTTCACCAAAGGTGCCGCGATGGAACTCGCCAGCAAGCGGATCCGCGTGAATTCGGTTCATCCCGGGGTGATCGACACCGACATGGGGCGCAAATTGCTCGATGATTTCGGGGCAGCGCAAGGCGTAGGCAACAACGAGATCCTCGCCGCAGTTTCCGCCATGCACCCGCTCGGCCATCTGGGCGAGCCGCAAAACGTCGCCGATGCGGTTGTGTTCCTAGCTTCAGACCGCGCGGCCTTCACCACTGGCAGTGAACTGGTGGTAGATGGCGGGATGGTAGCGGGCTAGACTTAGGAGCCCGCGCCTAGCCGTTCCAGCCAGGCCTTGGCCTGCTTGGGTTCGCCCGGTGCGTTCGATGGAACCGGCCCGCGTGAGGCCTGAAATTCGGCGAGCAGCTCAAATGGTTGCAGCCCCAACGCGGCGCGCATTTCGTCGATCTGTTCGCCCAGCTCGATCAACTCAGATACGCGCGTATCCCAGAGTTTCCGCGTGAATTTGTCGGAATTGTGCCCGAACAGCCCCCACGACCCACCGGCCGTTTCTCGCAGCGCGGCGATCAGCAGATCCGCAAACTCGGCCTCATTTGCAAGCCGCTGGCTGTCAAGCCGTTCGAGGCGGTCAGCCCTGCTCACCCGGCTGCCTTACGATCAGCTTTCCAGCTGCCTGAGCAGGCTGCGCACATCGCCGTCCATATCGGCATCGCGGGTCCGCAAGTCTTCGATCAGCCGCACCGCGTGAATCACGGTCGAATGATCGCGCCCGCCGAACTTGCGGCCGATTTCGGGATAAGAACGCGGGGTCAGCACCTTGGCGAGGTACATCGCGACCTGGCGCGGGCGCACCACTGCGCGGGCCCGGCGCTTTGAAGACATCTCGGTCCGGTCGACCCGGTAGAACTGGCAAACCGTGCGCTGGATCTCGTCGATCGTAATCCGACGGCGATTGGCCGAGAGGATATCGGTGAGCTGTTCTTCGGCCAGCTGGAGCGACACTGCCTGCCCCGTCAGCTGGGCATAAGCGATCAGCTTGTTAAGCCCGCCCACCAGTTCGCGCACATTGCGGTTGATCGTCCGGGCGAGGAATTCGACCACGTCAGCGGGAACATGGGTCGGCGAAAAGCGCTGCAGCCGGTGTTCAAGGATCGTCCGGCGCAGTTCGATATCGGCGGGCTGGATATCGGCAACCAGGCCCATCGACAGCCGCGACAGCAGGCGCTGTTCGACCCCATCGAGCGCCTGCGGCGCACGGTCGGCGGCGAAGACCAAGCGCTTGCCCTCGGCCAGCAGCGCGTCGATCGTGTAAAGCAGTTCTTCCTGCGCCGAGGCCTTGCCGATGATGAACTGGATATCGTCCACCAGCAGCAAGTCGAAGCCGCGCAGCCGGGTCTTGAACTCGATTGTCTGGTTCTGGCGCAGGGCCTGGACGAATTCGACCATGAAGCGTTCGGCCGAGCAGTAGAAAATGCGCGCGCGCGGATGCGCCAGCAAATAGGCGTGGCCGATCGCGTGGAGCAGGTGCGTCTTGCCTTGGCCGGTTGCGGCCTTGAGATAAAGCGGCGCGAACTGCGGGGTTTCGGTGGCCGACATGCGCTGCGCCGCGTTGTTGGCAAGCACATTGGCCGAGCCCGACACGAACGTAGCAAAAGTCAGCGAAGGATCGAGCCCGATCGAAGCCATGCCCAGGCCATTAGGACCGAGCCCGCCGAGTTCGGCTGCGCTCATTCCCAAGGCATCACCGGGCTGCGTCGCAACTGCGCCATTACCGCCGCGCCGTACGCCATCGCTCTGCCCGAAGCGCAGCCCTTGCGGCGCGCGGCGTCCAGGCTGGACCGAGAGGCGGACGTGGCGAATATCGGGACGAGCGATCTTCCAGGCGAGCGACAACCGGTCGGAAAAGCGGTCGGCGACCCAGTTAGCGGAAAATTCCGTAGGAAGGTGCAGGTCGAGCGTGCCGGTTTCCTTGCAGAAACCGCCCAGTTGCACCGGTTTGATCCACTGGCTGTGGAGCTGCTGGCCAAGATCCTTGCGCAGCCCTTGGCTGATATCAGACCAGTCTGCCGCAAGATCCATCGCTTCGTGCTCGTCGCGCAAGCGATCTTCTTCCGATTTAACATTGGCGGAAGGCTGCAATTGCACTTCGCCAGTTGCGATTACTGTCACACGATTCGCCCCCGAATCCAACATTCAACACCAGAGGCGCAAAGCTGCACCTCTCCGAATGCCGGAAGCCCGAATCTCCGGCCTGCTAAAGCAGTATTTTTTGTGAGGCCGGGAAGGCGGCTGGCGCTTTCAAGACCGTGAGCGGATTTATGAACGGTTCGGTGATGAGAGCAAGGCGCTTGCTGTAAAAAAACTGAAATAAAGGCCCTTGACTCCAAGCGCGGCCCTAAAAGCCTATGGCTGTGAATTAACGCTCTGTATTTACTGCATTTAATACGAAGCGCCAATCCGCAGAAATGCGAATCGCGGGAATCCATGGTGTTAGGGAGCAGCCCACTGGGCGGTCCGGCGAGCAAAGAAAAAGGCCGGTAGCAATCGCCCCGGCCCTTAACCAATTTCGTTCTGCATACGTGCCGCCGATCCGCCGCCCGGAGAGGCGAATCGGTCCGCCGATCAAGCCAGCGCTGCGACTCGCTTCGTCAGCCGCGAGAATTTGCGCGCTGCGGTGTTCTTGTGGAGCACGCCGCGGGCCACGCCGCGCGCCAGCTCAGGCTGTGCGGCCTTGAGCGCTTCGGCAGCAGCAGCCTTGTCGCCGCCGTCGAGCGCCGATTCGACCTTCTTGACGAAGGTGCGGATGCGACCCAAGCGGTTGCCGTTGATTTCGGCACGGCGGTCATTGCGGCGGATGCGCTTTTTGGCTTGCGGCGTATTGGCCATTTTCGTCCTTGAATATCTCGTGCAATCGCGGGGTGCCAACCGGAGTCAGGCCCGCAGGAAGCGCGGCCCTTAACTGCGGCCCTCCGAATCGTCAAGCACTACGGCTCACTTCTGGCACTTCGCGCAGGACCAGGTGCTGCGTCCGCCCTGGACGATCCGCTGAATTGGTGCAGCGCACCGGGTGCACGGTTGGCCCGCGCGGTCATAAACATCGAAGCGCTTGGAAAAGTAGCCAAGTTGGCCGTCAGGCTGGGCATAATCGCGCAGGCTTGACCCGCCGGCCTCGATCGCCTCAGCCAGCACTTCCTTGATCGCCGGCACCAAGCGCCCGAGCGCGGGCCGAGTGACTTGGCCTGCCGCCTTGCGCGGATCGATGCCTGCGCGGAACAGCGCCTCGCAGACGTAGATATTGCCGAGCCCAGCGACAATCCGCTGGTCGAGCAGCATCAACTTGATCGCTGCACTGCGCCCAGTCAGCGCGGTCTTGAGGTGCGCGGGCGAAAAGTCCGCGCCCAGCGGCTCAGGTCCGAGCGCGGCAAAAGTTGGCCATAGATCCAGCGTAGCGGTGTCAATCAAGTCGACCGAGCCGAACCGGCGCGGATCGCACAGCGAGAATTGGTGCCCGCTGCCGGTTTCGATCACCAGGTGATCGTGTTTACCGATCTCGTTGGGTTCGATTCGCCACCGCCCCGACATGCCCAGATGAAACACCATGGTCTGGCCGCGATTGGTATGGATCAGGCCGTACTTGGCGCGCCGCCCGAGGCCCGTCACTTCCGCCCCGGTCAGATTCTGGACCAGTCCTTCTGGGAACGGACGGCGCAAATCGCCCCGGTGGAGCGTCACCCGGGCGAGCCGCGCGCCATCGAGATAGCGCGCCAGCCCGCGCACGGTGGTTTCGACTTCGGGTAACTCAGGCATGGCGGCGGTCTATGGTCCGTTTCGGATTGCCACGCAAATTGCGCCTGCTACGAGACCGCCATACAGAATCATCGGGAGAGCTTCGCCATGTCCTATTCGCTGTACCAGTCTTCGGTCCCCGGCTTCATCGCCATGCTGACCAACATCTCGAACTGGCTCGACAAGGCAGCGGCGCAAAAGGATGAGGCGGTCCTGATGGAAGCCCGCTTGTCGCCCGACATGTTCGCGCTGCCGCGCCAGATCCAGATCGCTTCGGACAGCGCCAAGGGTGCTGCCGCCAAACTGACCGGCACCGATGCGCCGGCGATGGCCGATAGCGAAACCAGCTTTGCCGAACTGAAGCAGCGCTGCGCCAATACGATTGCCTATCTGGCAAGCATCGATGCGGATGCGTTCAATGCCGGGGCAACCCGCGAGATCGAGCTGAAGTTTCCCAATGGCGGCGGGATGCGCTTTGATGGCATCACCTATCTGACCGGCTTCGTTATCCCGAACTTCTATTTCCACACCAGCATGGTCTACGCGATCCTGCGCGCGCAGGGTGTCGAGATCGGCAAGTTCGACTACCTTGCCCACATGGCGCCGCACGCCTTCGCGCCGCCCGCAGGCTGACCAATTCCGCACACGCTTTTTCTGGCAGAGCGCCGCGCTTCCCGTTAAGGCGCGGCGCATGAGCGAAACGGTATCTTTCGGTTACGACGAGGTCACTCCCGAGGAGAAGACCGAGAAGGTCGACGCGGTATTTTCTTCGGTGGCGAAGAAGTACGATGTGATGAACGACGCCATGTCGGTGGGGATGCACCGGCTGTGGAAGGATAAATTCGTGCGGCGGGTCAAACCGCGCGCGGGCGAATCCATCCTCGATATGGCTGGTGGGACCGGCGACATCGCATTCCGCATGGCCCGCGAAGGCGGGGCGGTCACCGTTTCCGACATCAATCAGGATATGCTCGACGTCGGGATCGAACGCGCGATTGAACGCGGTTTCGACGAACTGGTCTGGTCACGCCAGAACGCCGAGGAACTGAGTTTCCCCGACCGCTTTTTCGATGCTTACACGATCGCGTTCGGGATCCGCAACGTGACCCGGATCGATGCCGCATTGGCCGAAGCGCATCGCGTGCTGCGGCACGGCGGGCGGTTTTTCTGCCTCGAGTTCTCGACCACCCAGTGGCCGGGCTTCAAGGAAGCTTACGACCTTTATTCGCACAAGCTTGTGCCCAAGATCGGTGAAGCCATCGCGGGCGACGGTGAAAGCTATCGTTACCTGATCGAATCGATCCGCAAGTTCCCCGCCATGCCCGAATTCGAGCAGATGATCCGCGCTGCCGGGTTCACCCGGACCAAGGTCGAGCCGATCCTGGGCGGCGTTGTAGCCATACACTCCGGCTGGAAAATTTGACCCGTCCGAGCACTCACATCTTCCGTCTGCTGCGCTGGGGCCGAATCCTCGCGCGGCATGGTGCGCTGCGCGGGATCGAGCAGGACATCAACACCCCACCGCAAGTGCGCCGGCTGTGCCGGATCGCACGGTTCGGTGCCGCACAACCACGCGTGCCCGATTACGCCGGAGCTTTCGCGGCAATCGGTCCGGCGGCGATCAAGCTGGGCCAAGCACTCGCCACGCGCCCCGATCTGGTCGGCGAGGATGCGGCGCGCAACTTGCTGTCGCTGCAGGACGATTTGCCGCCTGTATCCTTCGCGCTGATCCGGCGCGAAATCGAGGCGAGCTTCGCCAAGCCGCTTGAGGCGCTCTACGCGCAGATCGACGAGTCGCCGGTAGGTTCTGCCTCGATCGCGCAGGTCCACAAGGCAGTGACGCTCGAGGGCCGCGTGGTGGCGATCAAGGTGATGCGCCCGGGCATTCGCGAGAAGCTGGCGCGCGATATCGACACTTACGAATGGGCCGCGGCGCATCTCGAAGCACTGGGCGGTGAGGCTTCGCGGCTGCGCCCGCGGTTGGTGATTGCAAACTTCAAGCGCTGGACCGCGCGCGAGCTCGACCTGCGGCGCGAGGCGGCATCCTCGTCCGAACTGGATGAGGCGATGGCCGGGTTCGAAGGTTACCGGCTGCCCGGGATCGACTGGGACCGGACCAACGGCCGGGTTATGACGATCGACTGGATCGACGGCATCAAGATCAGCGATATGGCCGCACTGGACGCCGCCGGGATTGACCGGCCCGCACTGGCCAAGCGGCTGGTGCTCGCCTTCCTCACGCAGGCGATCAGCGCCGGATTTTTCCACGCCGACATGCACCAAGGCAACCTGTTCGTGGATGCAGATGGGACCATCGCGGCGATCGACTTCGGGATCATGGGCCGGATCGACCGGCGTGCGCGGGTCTGGCTGGCGGAAATCCTCTATGGCCTGACCACCGGCAATTACCGCCGTGTCGCCGAAATCCACTTCGAGGCGCAATATGTGCCGAGCTATCATTCGGTCGATGAGTTCGCGACCGCGCTGCGTGCGGTGGGCGAGCCAATGCGCGGCAAGCCGGTGAGCGAGCTGTCGGTCGGCCAGATGCTCGACGGGCTGTTCGCGATCACCCGCGATTTCGACATGCAAACCCAGCCGCATCTGCTCCTGCTGCAAAAGACGATGGTGATGGTCGAAGGGCTGGCCACCCAGCTCGATCCGGCGATCAACATGTGGGACACCTCCGGTCCCTTTGTGAAGGGCTGGATCCGCGACGAGTTGGGCCCAGAAGCCGCGATTGCCGAGCGGCTGCGCGAGGATGCTCAGACAATTTTCCGCATCCCCGAGCTGGTCCGGCGGATCGAAGACAGCTTTCCGGCCCGGGGCGGTGCGCCGGAGGCTCCGCCATTGCCCGATGTGCCGCTGTTGTGGGAGCGGCGCAGTGGTGGCCGCAAGTGGCCGGGCTACGTCGCCGCGGCGCTGGGCGGCGGTGCAGTGCTGTATGCGGTGCAAATGCTCGGCTGGTTGGGCTGAACAATGGACCTCGACACACTGCTGCGGCACTTTTTCGGCACCGACGATCCATCGGCGCTGAGCGAGGACGAATACGACCGCGCCATCGGCCAGCTCAAGATCGGCTTCGGGGTGGAGCGTGAGCCAGGCCGCCGGTTTGCGCTGTGGTGCCTGATGGAAGCCTTGGCCATCGCGCCGCTGCCGGCCGAGGCCTTCGCCAAGGAACCCAAGCTCAAGGCCGCCGCCGACGAATACCTCAGCGCCGCGTTCCGGATGGAGCGGTTCGGAGAGGGTGAATGAGCGCCGAATCCGTGCTCGCCTGGCTTGCCGAACACGCGCCCGATCTCAAACTGATCGAGCATAGCCGTTCCACCGCCACCGTTGCCGAGGCCGCCGAAGTCATCGGGGTCGAACCTGGCCGGATCGCCAAGACCTTGGCGCTGCGGGTCGGCGACGAGATCGTGCTGGTAATCGCGCGCGGCGATGCGCGGCTCGACAACGCGCGGTGCAAAGCCGAGCTGGGCGGGCGTCCGCGCATGCTGGACGCCGAGGCGACGCTGGCCGCAACCGGTCACGCAGTAGGCGGAGTCTGCCCGTTCGGACTAGCGAGTCCGCTGCCGATCATCGCCGACCGCTCATTGCTGGCTTACCCCACGGTATTCCCGGCAGCCGGATCGCGCACCAGTTCGGTCGAGATCGAACCCATGCGGCTGGCCGAGCTGATCGGGGCGCGCTGGGCCGAGGTCTGCACCATTCCCGGCGCAGACCCGGCCGGTCCAGCCTAGAACTTGGTCCCGACCCGCACTCCGATCGTGCGCGGCTGGATCGGCACGATATAGGGCCGCTGGCCGCACGAACCGCATTCCTGGAACCGCGACAGCTGGCCGCGTTCATCGAATACGTTCGAGACAAATCCTTCGATGTTAAAACTGTTCCAGTCCACCCCAAGCGCAAGGTTGACCGTCGCAAAGCCCGGCAAGTCACCAAGATTGGCCGCCGGATTGATGACATTGCCCGAGAACACCTCGAACACTGCCGTGCGAATGTCACTGGTAGCGCTGCTTTGATAAGCAGCGTTGAGCTGGCCGTAGTATTTCGCCGAGCCGCTTGTCACGGTGTAGCGCGCGGTTCCGGAGAGCTTCCACCTGGGAGTAATCGGAAGTCTTGTTCCCTTGGCCGCAGAGACCAGATTTCCCGCTCCGGTGCAGGCAAAGGTTGGATCGTCGAACAGGCAGAGGTTCTGCAAGGTTTTGGCATTGGTATAGGCCCCGGCCAGGTTCAGGCTAAGCGGTCCGCCATTGTAGGCAAGATCCATCTCGACGCCGCGAATCCGGGCGTTCGGGCCGTTGTGGATTTCGGTGAAGCTGTTCGCGCCCAGGAACGAGAACTGGAACTTCTTCCATTCCTGCTGATAGATCGCGCCGTTGAGCCGTACGCCCGGCGCGAGCGTTGCCTTCCAGCCGAATTCAAAATTGAGCAGATAGTCAGGCTGATAAGGCAGCACGCTGGCGCGGCGGTTGATCCCGCCCGGACGGAACCCGCGGCTTACTGTGCCATAGAGCAACAGATCGCTATTGGGCTTATAGTTGAGATTGAGGCGATAGGTGACCCCGTCACCCTTGGCGCGCACGGGATCGACCGAACTGCCATTCCACACGCCAAGATTGGTGCACGGCCCACCTGCGACCGCTGCCGGCGCGAGCGTAATCCCCGGCGTCCCGGCGACCGTACGCAACCGCGCGCCAGTGCTGGTAAAGCACCCGGCGACCCCGGTGCGCGAGCTACCTGCAGCATTGTACGGAGTGGTAGAGTAATTGCCCGCCGGATTGCGGCCAAAACCGAAGAACCCGATCAGCGTATTGTCGTACCGGAACCCGCGCACGCCAGCGGTGACCGACAGTTTGTCGGTAAGGTCGTAAGTCAGTTCCCCGAACGCCGCATAGTCGCGGTCTATCCGGTGCTGCTGGGTCAGCCATAGTGTGCCGGGCAGACCGTTAACCGACAAATTCGGCGCCAGATTGGCGATCTGGTAATCCTGGTGGATGTCGTTCGACTGGCGCTGATAGAACACGCCTGCGACCACCCGCAGCGGCGAATCCGCCGGGGATGCAACGCGCAGTTCCTGGCTGAACTTCTTGAAGTGATCGGTGCCGAGCACCTTCTGGCGCGGATCAACGGTGTTGCCGAGCGCATCGTTGTAATAGAAGTACCCGGCGAGCCCGCCGACCGAGGCATAGAGCGAATCGTAAGCCTCTGAATAATCAGTGTAATCTGACGAACTGGCGGTCTTGCGGTCGAGATAGGCACCGGCGTAGGTAACGTCCCAGTTGCCCAGCTTACCCTCAATCGTCAACGCCGCCTGAACGAATTTGTCCTTGCGGAATTCGGGGAAGAAATGCTGCACCTTCAGATCGCCCAGCTTGGGATCATAGCCGTAAGAGCCATGGCTGCGGGTGTCCTGGTAGATAACCGAGGGAGTGACCGTCCAGCTGTCGTCCAGATCGACCTTGAGCGCGGCGCGGCCGCCCCAGGTCTCGGTGTCATTGTAGTCCTTCTCAACGAAGGCGGCGTTGCTGACCCGGATCCCGCCGTTAGTGGCTGGCGGACACCCGAACGGGTTGGGTTCAGGCCGAAACGCCCGGCATCCTGCCACATTGTCGATAAATCCAGCGTCGTGCTGGTAGAACCCGACCACGCGCAGCGCGGCGTTGCTTGATAGCGGAGCGTTGATCAAGCCTTCGACCTTGCCGCCGACCCCGCCCAGATGAACCGTATTCAGTTCACCATCGATTCGACCTTCGAACCCGGCGGTGCTCGGCTTATTCGCGATGATGCGGATTGTTCCGGCTTCAGACGATGCACCGTAAAGTGTTCCCTGCGGGCCCGACAGGCTCTCGATCCGGGCGATATCGTAGATGTGGACGTCGAGGTTGCCGCCAATCGTCGTGACCGGTTGTTCGTCGAGATAGACACCGACCGATGGCAGCGAGCCCGAATGATTGCCGTCGCCCCCGCTCGCCACTCCGCGCATATAGACCACGTTGGTTCCCGGCGTTCCTCCAAGTGCTTGGAATGACACTGAAGGGAGCTGCTGGGCATATCCTTTGAAGTCGGTGATATTGAGGTCATCAAGCTTTTTGGTGCCGAGCGCCTGGATCGAGATCGGCACATTCTGCATGTTTTCACTGCGCTTTTGCGCGGTAACGATGATTTCGGGATCGGTGACGGTGGCATCGCCAGAGGGCGCGGTGTCCTGCGCGAAAGCCGGGGCCGCATAAAGCGCGCTCGAGGCAAGGAAACATGCGATGTGGCTGCGCGAAAATTTTGACATGGTACCCGCCCCGTATTTTGCTTTTAGTTGCACCAGCCTGATTCCTGACCGCCTCACCGTCAAGCCCCCAGATTAATAAATCCCACAACGCCGGTGGGGCGTGACACAATTACAACGACGCCGGAGGATCCGGATAACAATCGAGTGTTGGCCCCAGCGCCCCGCGCAAGGGATCGAGATAAGGATCGAACGCTTTCCACGCCTCGGTCCCATCGCGGTAGATCGGCCGGCGGACCTGTTCGGAACTTGCGGTGCGCACCGCGCGTTCGGTCTGGTGGAACGACAGGCAGGCAGGCTCGAATTCCACTCCGCAATGGGCCAGCAAGCGCCGGACCTCAGCCTCGGTATCGTCGATCATGTTTTCATAGATAACCCGGTGCACTGCGCCTGGCTGCACCCGGTCGAGATGCGCCATCAGCCGGACATAGTCGGCATAATAGCGCCCGATATCGTCCAGGCTGTAACTGAACGCCTGGCCCCGCGCGAAATGCTGCTTGAAGTTGGAAAAGCAGCACCCGAGCGGATGGCGGCGGGCGTCGATGATTTTCGCGTTCGGCAAGATTAGCCGGATGAACACCGCGTGCGCCCAGTTGTTGGGCAGCTTGTCGATGAACAGCGGGCGCGCGGACTTGCGCTGGATCCGGGTGCGCTGGAGGTATTCCTCGCCCAGCGCCCGCAAATCTTCCGCCGACAGATCGGGCAAGTTCGCCGGGTAGTGCGGACCCCGTCGGGCCAGCACCGGGATATCGGGCAGTTCGGTCGTACCTTCGATCTGGCTGTGGCTGGCGAGGATTTGCTCAATCAAAGTAGATCCGGCGCGCGGCATGCCGAGCACGAAAATGGGATCGGGGGCATCGCAGCCCTGCCCTTGGCGCGAGGCCATGAACGCGCCGCTGGCAACCTCGATCAGCTTGTCGACATAGCGGCTGGTTTCGCTTGCCGAATATTCGAGCGACTGACGGCGCAGCGCGTTGCCCGCATCGTAATGCGCAAACGATGCCGCCGCCTGGCCGCGATCTTCAAGCGCTTTGCCCAGCGCGAAATCGAGGTGAAAGCGGTCTTCCTCCGCGATATCACCGGACGCCAGGGCCGCTTCCATCGCCGCAATGTCCTCGTCGCTGAACCGCACCGTCTTGAGATTGGCGAGGCTCCACCAGGCCTCGCCCAGTTCGGGCATCAGTTCGATCGCCTTGCGGTAAGCCGCGATGCCATCGGCGCTGCGCCCGACAGTTTTGAGCATGTGACCATAGCTCATCCAGATGCGCGGCTGGCGCGCGGCGGTGGCGAGGACCTGCTCGTAAAGCCCCAGCGCTTCTTCAAACTCGCCGATCCGGCCCAGCGCAGCGGCCTGCAAGTTGGCCCGGCCCTGATAGTCGGGCTCCTCCTCGGCCACCTTGTTCAGCTCGGCAATTGCTTCTTCGGGGCGATTCTGGCGGTAAAGCACAAGCGCCAGATTGGCCCGCGCGGCGGTGAACGAAGGTGACAGGTCAAGCGCGCGGCGCAGCAGATTCTCCGCATCCTTGTAGCGCCCGATCCGCCCGGCCAGCTCGGCAAACAAGCGGATCGCGGCGACATCGAACGGGAACTCCTTGAGCTGCGCGCGCAACAACGGCTCGGCGCGCGGCACGTCGTTCTCGTTCATCGCCAGCGCGGCCTCGACCAGCCGGGGGTGGTACTGGCCAAGCCGCGAGAGCCAGCTGTGCCCAAAAGCGTTGGTGGTGACGGTTGTCATTGTGCTTCAGAAACATGGTGACGCGCCGAGTTCAAGCGATAGTCTGCCCGGCAAAGGGGATAACATATGACCACCACGAGCAAACGCGCGCTGGGTTTCTGGGCCTTGCTCGCGTTGGTGATCGGCAACATGATCGGATCGGGCATTTACCTGCTGCCCGCAACGCTTGCGCCGCTGGGCTGGAATCAGGCGATCGGGTGGATCATCACGCTGGGCGGCGCGCTGTGCCTGGCGGTGATCTTTGCCGGGCTCAGCGCCAAAATACCGCGTGCTGGCGGTCCTTATGCTTATGCCGATGCCGCGTTCGGGCCGCTCGCCGGTTATGTCGCTGCATGGTCCTATTGGGTGATGACCTGGGTCGGGAACGGCGCGATTGCGATTGCGGTGGTCAGCAACCTCAGCCTGATATTTCCGGTTATTGCAACGGTGGCGGGGCTGCCCGCAGTGCTGGCGGTCGGGTTCGTTTGGCTACTCACACTCGTCAACCTCATTGGAGTTCGTGCGGCGGGACGGGTTCAAGCCGTTACCACAATTCTGAAGATCATCCCGCTGCTGGGCCTGATCCTGCTGGCATTGTGGTTCGCGCTGAGCGGCGCGCCGCATGCACCCGATCCTGGCGTTCCGCTGACTTCGGGCAACATTGCAGCTGCCGCTGGTCTTACCTTCTGGGGCTTTCTCGGGCTCGAATCGGCGACTGTTCCGGCGGACAAAGTTCAGGACCCGGCGCGCAACGTGCCCCGCGCGACGATGATCGGGGTCGCGTTCACCGGCCTCATTTACCTTGGCATTTCGTTGGCCTTTGCGTTCTACATGCCGGTTGGCGAAGCGGCGGCATCCCCCGCCCCGGTGGCGGCGTTTCTGGGCAAGACGTTCGGAAGCGGGATCGCGCAAGTCGTTGCACTGTTTGCCGCGATCAGCGCCTTCGGAGCGCTTAACGGATGGATCCTGGTGCAAGGCGAAATGCCCTGGGCAATGGCGCGCGGCGGGGTGTTCCCGGCCTGGTTTGCCAAGGAAACCTCCCGCGGCCTTCCATTGCGCGGCCATATCGTGTCGAGCTTGCTGCTCTCGGCCATGGCGCTGCTCAACGCGCAAAAGGGCATGGGCAAGTTGTTCGAATTCATCGGTTCGGTCAGCATTGCCGCCGGATTGGTGGCCTATCTGCTCAGCGCGCTGGCCGCGCTCAAGTTGCTGCACGGCGCAAAGCCGGTGCTGGCCGCGCTGGTTGCGGCGCTGTTCACGCTGTGGGCCGAGTGGGGGCTGGGGCTTGAGGCAATGCTGTACGGCGGCGGACTGATTGCAGCCGGGCTGGCGCTCTATCCGTTCGTCAGCTCCGCAAAATCTTCCGCAACAACGGCCGGTCAGCCAGAATAGCCGCCGCCGCATTGTGCCCCGGTGCGCCGGTTACGCCGCCGCCGGGATGCGTGCCCGCGCCGCACATGTAGAGCCCTTTGATCGACCCGCGATAATCGCCGTGACCTAGCACCGGGCGCGCCGCCCACAGCTGATCGAGCCCCATGTTGCCGTGCATGATATCGCCGCCGATCAGTCCGAACTTGCGCTCCAGATCGGTCGGTGAATGGATCTGGGTGGCGATCACGCTGGCCTTGAAATTGGGAGCATGGTCATTGACCGTGTCGATAATCATATCGGCGACAGCCTCGCGGTGAGTGTCCCAATCGACCTTGGGATCGAACTGCTGGCAGAACAGGCTGGCGACGTGCTGGCCGGGAGGGGCGAGGCTGTCATCCACGGTCGAGGGGATCTTGATCTCGACAATCGGCTTTTTTGACCAGCCGTGCTGCTCGGCATCGTAAAACGCCTGGTCCATGTAATCCATGCCCGGCGCGATGATGATCCCGGCGGTGTGATGCTCGGCCTGTTCCTTGCCCGGGAGCACCGTGAACGAGGGCAATTCGGACAGCGCGACATTCATCCGGAAAGTGCCCGAGCAGGTCTTGAAGCCCTTGATCCGGCGTTTGAAATCGTCATCGAGGTCGCTCGGATCGATCAGCTGCGGGTACAGCAGAGCTGGGCCCGCGTTTGAGGCGACGATGCTCGCCGCGATCTCTTCGCCGCTTTCCAGCCGCACCCCTGACACCTTGCCGCCATCGACCAGCACTTGCGACACTGGGGCCTCAAGGCTGATCTCGACCCCGGCATCTTCGCAAGCCCGCGCCATCGCCTGGGTGATCGCGCCCATCCCGCCAACCGCGTGGCCCCATGCGCCCAGCTTGCCGTTGACCTCACCGAACACGTGGTGAAGCAGCACATAGGCCGATCCGGGGGTTGAAACCCCGGCGTAATTGCCGACTACCGCGTCGAAGGCGAAGGCGCTCTGCACATAGTCATGCTCGAACCAGCCATCGAGGAAGCTGCGCGCCGATTTGGTGAACATGTCGAGCAGGTCGCGCTGGACCTCGATATCGCGCTGCGCCATCGGCCAGCCCTGCTTGGCCGCCGCGAGCATCGATGACACCCCGCCGCCCACATTGGGCGGGATCTTGAGGCTGAGGTCGCGCAGCACATTGGCGACCTTTTCCAGCGCAGCATCGTATTTGGGGTAAGCTGCGGCGTCCTTTGCCGAAAACCGCGCAAACTCCGCCTCGGTCCGGCCAGCCCCGCCGCCCAGCTTGATGTAATCGTCGGCGAACGGAAAAAAGTTTGAGATCGTCCGCTCGATCACCCGGTAGCCGTATTCGTGCAGCCGCATGTCGGCGATGACCTTCGGGCGCAGCAGGCTGACCGTATAGCTGGCGGTCGAATTGCGGAAGCCGGGATGGAATTCCTCGGTCACCGCCGCGCCGCCGACGATGTGCCGCCGTTCGAGCACCCGCACCCGCATCCCTGCCTTGGCGAGGTAAAACGCGCAAACGAGGCCGTTATGCCCGCCGCCGATGATCAATGCGTCGTAGGTTTTGGTCATGCTTTGCTCCAGCCCGGCGCGGGCGCGTGAGGTTGGCGTGCCTCGGGAATCAGGGTTCGAATCTTGCGCGCGAAACTGCGCAGGCAGACCTCGCTCGTCGCAATCGGCCCCACGGTATAGCTGCGGCTGGCCATGCCTTGCTGGACTTGCCCGATCAGCCAGGTGTCCTCGGCATTGACCACGCGGTTGATCCGCCAGTTGGCATAACGCGCCAGCTTCATCGCGCGGCGTTCAGCCGGAGGGGTGAATTCATCGGGCAGGCAATAGGTCACTTCGCGCAACTCGCAGGTGGTCGGCGAAGTTGGGATCCACTGCATGAAATCGATCTGGTCGGCGTAGATATCGAACGCCATATTGGGCCACAGCTTGTAATAGAGCCAACGCCCCTGCGCGACCTCGGGCAAGTGATCGACCTGCGGCAGGTGCGCGGTATAAAATCGCTCCCAGAAGTTATGCTTATCGCCGGTGGTGACATCGCCGAGCAGGCGGTCGGCCCAGCCGTGGGCTTCGATCCGGTAGCTTTTGCCCACCAGCCGCGTCAGCCCATCGTGCGCGACCGGGATGTGCAGATTGTCCGAATAATTATCGCCGACGTTCTTCCAGTTGGCCGCGCGCGGGCGATGACGGACCGGACCCATCGGCTGCATCGCTTCAAACTTGTAGGGCGCAATCTCGGCCTCGAACGGGGCCATCATTTCGGCCACCGAGGGAAAGCCGCTATCTTCAAGCCGCACGAACAGAAACCCGCGCCATTGCTCAAGCGCAACCGGGGCTAGACCACTCGTTGCCATGTTGAGCGCGGGGTATTCCGCTTTGTGCGGCACACCGCTCAGCCGCCCGTCGGCCTCATAAGTCCAGGCGTGATACGGGCAGACCAGCTTCTTCGCGCAGCCGCCCGGACCCTGCACCAGCCGCATCGCGCGGTGGCGGCAGACGTTGGTAAAGGCGCGCACTTCGCCATCGACCCCGCGAATAACGATCACGCTTTCACCAAGATAGTCGAGCGTCCGATAGTCGCCCGGCTGAGCGATCTCATTGATATGGCAAACGATTTGCCACGACGGGTGGATCACCCGCTCCATCTCGGCGGCGAAGAATTCAGGATCACGGTATGTCCAGCCAGGCAACGAAAAATCAGCGTCGGGATCAGCCGACGGGCCATCGATCTCTGCCCGGTACTGAAACGCATTGGTCGCCACTGTGCCGAATCCCGCATTGCTTGTTGGACGATCGTATAACAAGTGTTAGGTTCCCGCAAGTGAGCTCCTCACCAGCCTTCACCCGCGCCGAACCAGATGCCCGGCGACAAAGCCTGATCGAGGCCTGCGCGCGGGTCCTGGCGCGCTCCGGAGCGGCCGGAACCTCGGTACGGGCGATTGCGCTTGAGGCAGGCGTTTCGTCCGGGCTGGTGGGGCACTACTTTGCCGGGATCGATGCTTTGGTGGCGGCCAGCTACACCCACGTCGAAGCGCAAGTCGGCGCCGCGCTCAATCAGGCCTTGGCCACTGCCGCAGCCGATCCGCGCGCGCAGCTCGATGCCTACGTCACCGCCAGCTTTACCCCGCCGGTCGCATCGGGAGAACTGCTTGCCACCTGGATCGCGTTCTGGAGCCTGGTCCGCGCCCAGCCCGCCATCGCCCGCCAGCACGACGAACAATACGCCCGGTTCCGATCCCGGCTCGAAGCGCTGCTCGCCGCTTGCGGCATCGCGCCAGCCACGCTGCGCCATACTGCCATTGCCGTCACCGCGCTGGTCGACGGCCTGTGGCTCGAGCTGAGCCTGTCTCCTGGCGCGTTCAGCGCGGCCGAAGCCAGCGCAATCGCCCGCGCCCAGCTCGATGCGCTTATTTCGACAAGTCGGTCAGCATGCTGAGGAAATAGACGATCCCCGGCGCGGTGTTACTGAGCGGCACACGTTCGTTGAGGCCGTGCGAAAAGTCGTCCGAATCCTTCATGAAGATCGGGCTCATCCCGTAGCTGTCGATCCCCTTGGCGCGGAACCACATCGAATCCGATGCGCCCGAGGCCTGGCTGGGGATGATTGCGATCCCCGGATAGCTAAGCTTGACCGCTTTATTGAGCGCCGCCTCAAAATCGGGGCGCATCGCCGAGGCGGGCGATTCGGTGGTGTCCCCGCCCGAGACATCGGTGACCTTGACCATCGGCATCCCGATCGCGCGCTCAAGTTCAGCGCGTACCTCTTCGCGGGTGTGACCCGGGAAGACCCGGCAGTTGATGTTGGCGGTGGCGCGCTGCGGCAGCGCATTCTGGGCATGGCCGCCGCTGAGCATGGTCGGCACGCAGGTGGTGCTGACTTTGCCGACGTGCGCCGGACTGGCGCGCAGGGTCGCGATTGCGGCAGTGTCGTCGATGTTGGCGGCATATGCCCGCATTGCTGCGGCCAATTCCGGCTTGCCCTCAAACTGCGCGGCCTTTTCGAACCAAGCTTTGGTCACCGGGTTCTGTTCGGGCTTGAAACGATAGGCCCCGACTTTTTCAAGCGCCTGAGCCAGCTGAACGATCGCGTTGTCCGGGCGCGGGGCGGAACTGTGCCCGCCCGGGTTGGTCACCTCCAGCTTGTAATCGACGTAGGTTTTTTCGGCCCCGTCCCACGCCAGATACAGGGCTTTGCCGTTCTTCTCATCAAGCAGGCCGCCGCCGCCATCGATGTTGAGCACCATCCCGGCATTACTCAGCTTACCGGCGAGCACGCGGGTGGTCTTCATCGAGGTTTCCTCGTCCCCCGACAACGCGATGACAATGCTGCGCCGGGGTTTGTAACCTTCGCGGCGCAGCTCGATCAGCGATGATACCGCCATCGCCGCGCTATATTTCATGTCGCTCGCCCCGCGCCCGAACATATAGCCCTCCTCGATCACCGGGGTGAACGGATCGCGCTGCCAGTCAGCCGGCTTGGCCTCGACCACGTCCATATGCCCCGAAATTATCAGCGGCTTGAGTGCGGCATCGGTGCCCGGCCAGACCGCGATCATGTAGGCTGTGTCGTCCAGCGGAGTGATCGTCACGTCGCTATCGCGCCAGCCGCCGGCAACCAGCGCGCCTTTGACCACTTGCAGCGCATCGCCGGTGCGATTGCCCTCGCCCTGCACCGACCGGATCGCGATCAGCTGCTTGGCCAGATCCAGCGTCTGCGCCTCAGCGACCGGATGCGATGGCAGCCTGGCCGGGCGCGCGGCCAGGTTGGGGGCGTCAACGCCAGCCAGCAGCGCAAGAATGACGGGCACGAATACTGGACGCATGGGCGAATCTCCTGTTGGCGCAATGTCTAGGCCCATGCTGCCCCAAGGGTAAAGCGCGGGCTCTGATCGAGCGCATACAAAACCCCCGCGACCTCATACAAAATTAACGGGGGCAGGCTAAGCCCCGCTCACTAGGAAACAGGGTCCGGTAACACATCGATGGTCAGCAAGCAGGCGGCGCTCCGCGTCGTCATCCCGGAAGAATTGCGCGATTGGGTCGATAATCGGCTCATTTCTGCGCATATCCGCATGGTGCGTTCCATCGTGCTGGGCACGCTGCTCAACGCGGGCGTCGTTGTGATGGCGCTGATCGGGCAGATTCCCGCAGTCTATATTGCCCTGTTCGCCAGCTCGATCTTTGCTGCCTGCCTGCACCGCCTGTGGCTCGCCGAAGGGATCGAGCGTGGCCGCCGGCGGCGGCGAACTGTCAAGATCATGGCCGCGTTCAATTGGAATTCGTTGTGGCTGGGGCTGACCTTCGGGATCCTCTGCGCACTGTGGCTGCCGCAAATGTCAGCGGGGGTGCAACTGCTGGTGGCGGTTTGCGTGGTCAGCCAGATCGCTTCGGCGGCCTACACCGTGCGTACATTGCCGCAGGCGGCCAAAATCTATGTGGCGGCGCAGGCGCTGGGGCTGGCCATCGGCCTGGCCCAGCTGGGCAGCCTGACCGCATTGGCGACCATCGCTGTGCTGGCAATGGCCAGCGGCCTGCTGGTCCGCATGGCCTTTACCGCGCACGACATGTTCGTAACCCGCATCCTGTCCGACCGCGACCTCCACAGCGCCGCGCGTACGGTTAAGCTGCTGCTGAACGAATACGAGGAAAGCGGCTTCGACTGGTTGTTCGAACTCGATGACCAGCTGCGGCTGACCAATGTTTCGCGCCGTTTTGCGCAAGCTGCCGGTGAACCCGCCGAACAACTCGCCGGGCGCCAACTGGCCACGCTGTTCGCGCCCGGTGCCAGCTGTGACGAGCTTGATGCATCGCTATCCGGCGCACGCCCGCTACGCTCGTTGGTGGTCGCGCTCGATGGCCTGGGCGAAGCTGAACCGCGCTGGTGGTCGATCAGCGGCCGCCCGAGCCATTCGGACGACGGCGTGCACTACCGCGGGGTCATTTCCGACGTGACCGAGCTGCGCCAGGCCGAACAGCGCGCGCAGCAAATGGCGCATTTCGATGCGCTGACCGGGCTGCCCAACCGCACCCAGTTCAACCAGGCGCTGAGCGGCCTGTTCAACACGCACCAGGACGGCGATCATATCGCGCTGCTGCTGCTCGATATCGATCATTTCAAAAGCATCAACGATATGCATGGGCACCCGGTGGGTGACGCGTTCCTGCGGCTGTTCGCGGCGCGGCTAACCTCGGTAGTGTCAAGCAGCGGCCTTGGCGGGTGCCAGCCGGTCGTGGCGCGGCTGGGGAGCGACGAATTTGCGATTGCGGTCAGCGGCGGCGATGCCTGCGACCATGCGGTGCGGCTGGCCGAACTGCTGATCTTGACGCTGAGCGAACCGTTGGTGACTGATGGCACCGAACTGCCGTGCGCGATCAGCCTAGGGATCGCGCTCGCCCCGTTCCACACCGACCAGCAAGCCCAGCTGCAAAGCTATGCCGACATCGCGCTGGGCGCGGCCAAGACCGGCGGGCGTGGTAACTGGGAGATGTTCGAGCCCGGCATGGACGCGCGGCTGCACGAACGCCACACGCTGGCGCGCGACTTGCGCCATGCAGTGTCACGCGGCGAGCTGCGCATGTTCCTCCAGCCGCTGGTCGACGTCGCAAGCGAGAAGAAGACCGGCTATGAGGCGCTGCTGCGCTGGCAGCACCCGGTCCGCGGGCTGGTCGCGCCGGACACGTTCATTCCAATTGCCGAGGAAACCGGGCTGATCGTGCCGATCGGTGAATGGGTCATCCGCACCGCCTTTGCCGAGGCCGCGACCTGGCCAGGCCAGGAAGTGATCGCGATCAACCTGTCGCCGGTGCAGTTCGCCAGCCCCAATCTGCTGCCCGTCATCGTTAATGCACTGGGCGACAGCGGGATTGATCCGGGCCGGGTCGAATTCGAGATTGCCGAAGGTGTGCTGCTGGGCGATACGGAAGCCAATATCGACATCCTGTGCCGGATGCAGGCGCTCGGCCTGAAGATCGCGCTGGATGATTTCGGCACCGGCTATGCCTCGCTGAACTATCTGCTGAGCTTCCCGTTCGATAAGATCAAGATCGACCGCAGCTTCATTTCCAGCCTCTCGACGCGCGAGGAATCGCGCGCAATCGTCGCCTCGATGATCGGGCTCGCCAATGCGCTGGGGATGTGCACGCTGGCTGAAGGCGTGGAAGAACCCGAACAACTTGACCAGTTGAAAGCTCAAGGTTGCCGCATGGTGCAGGGCTGGCTGTTCGGCAAAGCGCTGCCTAGCGAGGAATACCACCCGCGCGCCCTCCAGCTGCCGGTCGAAGCCGTGCCCCCGGTGCGCTTGCCGCGCGCGCGCAAGATGCGTCTTTCGCAGACGTATTCAGGCCGCAAGCGCGCCTGATTGGGCATGCGCCGCACTGGCGCGCCCCTCCCCCTGCTGCTAACCCCGCTCCAGCCCGGACACATGGCAAGTCCCGGCGCGGAGTGACTTGGCATGAGCTTCACTGCTGACCGATTGCTGCTGTTCGGCGCGACGGGTGATCTTACCCAGCGGATGCTGCTTCCCTCGCTCTGCGCGCTGCACGACGACAAGCTGATCGCGCCTGAGCTGACGATCATCGGCACTGCCCGCTCCGAATACGACGATGATACCTACCAGGCCTTCGCGCGGGTGGCGCTGGAGAAGTACCTGCCCGATTTCCGCAAGCACGCGATCGACAGTTTCTTGCCGCGTCTGAAATACCAGGTGCTCGATGCCACCCAGGCTGATCATTTTACTGAGCTTGCCGATGAGATTGGCGAAGCCAAAAAGGGGATGGCGATCTTCCTCTCGACCGCGCCGAGCCTGTTCGAGCCGACTATCGCCGGGCTGACCAAGGCTGGGCTCACTGGCGACAAGGTGCGGATCGGGCTGGAAAAGCCGCTCGGTACCAGCCTTGAGACCAGCCGCGAAATCAACGATGCGGTCGCCGCCGCGTTCAGCGAGGACCGGATTTTCCGGATCGACCATTACCTCGGCAAGGAGACCGTGCAGAACCTGCTGGCGCTGCGCTTTGCCAACATCATGTTCGAACCGCTGTGGAACGCAGCGCATATCGATCACGTCCAGATCACCATCGCCGAGACCGTGGGCCTTGAAAGCCGGGTCGGTTATTATGACGGCGCCGGGGCGCTGCGCGACATGGTTCAGAACCACATGCTCCAGCTGCTCGCGCTGGTCGCGATGGAACCGCCAACGAGCTACGACGCGACCCCGATTCAGGACGAAAAGGTCAAGGTGCTGCGCGCGCTGCGCGTGGTCGCCCCGGCCGAGACGGTCACCGGGCAGTACCGCAAGGGCGCGATCGATGCCCAGCCGGTCCCGGGCTACGACGAGGAGCTGGGCAAACCGTCGGACACTGAGACCTTTGTGGCGATCAAGGCGCATGTCGACAACTGGCGCTGGGCCGGGGTGCCGTTCTATCTGCGCACCGGCAAGCGGCTGCCCGAACGCAAGACCGAGATCGTGGTCAACTTCCGCTGCATCCCGCATTCGATCTTCGCCGCACGCGGGGCCAAGACCCAGCCCAATGCGCTGGTGATCGGGATCCAGCCAGAGGAAAACATTCAGTTGCAACTGATGGCCAAGGAGCCCGGACTCGACCGCGACGGGATCCGGCTGCGCCCGGTGCCGCTCAACATCACCATGCCCGACGCCTTCGCCGGCCCCAAAAAGCGCATCGCTTACGAACGGCTGTTGCTCGATCTGATCGAAGGCGACCAGACGCTGTTCGTTCGGCGCGACGAGGTTGAAGCGCAATGGGGCTGGATCGACCAGATTCGCGCCAGTTGGGCCGAGCATGACGTCAAGCCCAAGGCCTATTCGGCGGGCAACTGGGGGCCGAGCGCCGCCATCGCGCTGGCCGAGCGCGACGGGGTCACCTGGCATGACTAACCTCCACCCGGTGATCGAACGCGTCACCGCGCGGATCATCGACAAATCGAAGGACAGCCGCCGCCGTTATCTCGAACTGACCGAGCGCGAAGCGGAGAAGTTCCCCGGACGCGGGGCGTTATCGTGTTCCAATCTGGCGCATGGCTTCGCCGCTGCGCTGGAAGACAAGCCCGCTATCGCGCACGGCCGCGGGCCCAACCTGGCGATTGTCACTGCTTACAACGACATGCTTTCGGCCCACCAGCCCTATGGCCGTTACCCCGAGGCGATGAAACTTTATGCGCGCGAAGTGGGCGCCACGGCACAAGTTGCGGGCGGAGTTCCGGCGATGTGCGACGGGGTCACCCAGGGCCAGGACGGGATGGAGCTGTCGCTGTTCAGCCGCGATTCCATCGCCATGGCCACCGCCGTGGCGCTGAGCCACGCGATGTTCGACGGGATGGCGCTGCTCGGCATCTGCGACAAGATCGTGCCGGGGCTGGTGATCGGCGCGCTGCGCTTTGGGCACCTTCCAGCGATTTTCATCCCCTCGGGACCGATGCCCTCGGGCCTAGCCAACCGCGAGAAGCAGAAGGTCCGCCAGCTCTACGCCGAGGGTAAGGCGAGCCGCGCCGACTTGCTGGAGAGCGAAAGCGCGAGCTATCACAGCCCCGGCACCTGCACCTTTTACGGCACCGCCAATTCAAACCAGATCATGCTCGAGCTGATGGGACTGCATCTGCCGGCAGCCTCGTTCGTGCCGCCGAACACCCCGCTGCGTTCAGCGCTAACCCGGGCTGCAGTTCACCGGCTGGCCGTGATCGGGCGTGAAGGCGCGGATTACCGCCCGATGGCGCGGGTGGTCGATGAAAAGGCGATCGTGAACGCGGCCGTGGGCCTGCTGTGCACCGGCGGATCGACCAACCACGCGATCCACTTGCCGGCCATGGCCCGCGCCGCCGGGATCAAGCTCGATTGGCAGGACCTCGACGAACTGTCCGGCGCAGTGCCGCTGCTGGCGCGGGTCTATCCCAACGGCGCGGGCGATGTGAATCACTTCCACGCCGCTGGCGGGATCTCGTTCGTGGTCCGCGAATTGCTGGATGCGGGGCTCGCTCACGGCGAAGTGCTGACGGTGTCCGCAGGCGGCATGGCCGATTATGCCACCGAACCAGCGCTGATTGACAGTGCACTTACGTCGCGGCCCGTCCCACAGGAAAGCGGCGACGACACGATCTTGCGCCCGGTTACTCGCGCCTTCATGCCCGACGGCGGGATGCGGCTGGTCAAGGGCAACCTTGGCCGCGCCACCTTCAAGACCAGCGCGGTCGATAGCGCCCGCTGGACGATTGAAGCCCCGTGCCGCGTCTTCACCACGCAAGACGAAGTCCAGGCTGCGTTCAAGGCGGGCGAGCTTGACCGCGACGTGATCGTGGTGGTGCGCTTTCAGGGTCCGCGCGCCAACGGCATGCCCGAACTGCACAAGCTGACCCCGCCATTGGGGGTGCTGCAGGACAAGGGCTTCAAGGTCGCGCTGGTCACCGATGGGCGGATGTCGGGCGCATCGGGCAAGGTTCCCGCCGCAATCCATGTGACCCCTGAAGCGCTGGGGGATGGCCCGCTCGCTTATGTGCAGGACGGCGATGTGATCAAGCTGTGCGGGCATGACGGGCTGCTGCAGATCAAGGCCGACTTGTCGGGCCGCACGCCTGCGCTCGCCCCGCGCGCCGAAATGGGCATGGGCCGCGAATTGTTCGCCATGCTGCGCAACCACGCCGATGGGGCCGAAAAAGGGGCTTCCGCCATATTGGCCGAGGCGGGGCTGTGAGCACCACCCTCGTCACCGTCGATATCGGTGGCACGCATGCGCGCTTTGCTTTGGCCGGGATTGCTGCGGGCGGCGCGATCACGCTGGGCGAACCGGTCACGCTGCACACCCACGACCACGCCAGCTTTCAGACCGCGTGGGAGCATTTTGCGCAGCTGCAGGGCGGCACGCTGCCCCCCGCCGTCGCGATCGCCATCGCCGGGCCGGTAGGGCGCCAAGAAGACCATGAACGCATGATCCGCTTCACCAACAATCCGTGGGTAATCCGCCCCGCGCTGATCCCTGAGAAGCTCGGCGCAGAACGCTATACCGTGATAAACGATTTCGGCGCAGTCGGCCATGCGGTGGCGCGGGCAGGCGCAGAATTCTTCCTCCACCTCGCCGGCCCGGACCAGCCATTACCAAACCGCGGAACCTTGTCGGTGCTCGGCCCCGGAACCGGCATGGGCGTCGCGCACGTCTGGCGCGACGGAAGCGGCGATTACCGCGTCCAGGCGACCGAGGGTGGCCACGTCGATTACGCCCCGGTGGACTCGATCGAAGATGCAATCCTCGCCCGGCTGCGCCAGCGCTATCGCCGGGTTTCGGCTGAGCGCGTGGTTTCGGGACCGGGGCTCGTCGATATCTACGAGGCCCTCGCCGGCATGGAAGGGCGCGCGATCCAGCAAGTCGACGACAAGACCCTGTGGGGCCTCGGCACCAGCGGTGAAGACAGCCTCGCCGCCGCCGCGGTTGACCGGTTCTGCTTGGCACTCGGCTCGTTCGCGGGCGACATTGCCTTGGCGCAGGGCGCGAGCGCCGTGGTCATCGCAGGCGGGCTTGGGCTGCGGATCAAGGACACATTGATCAGGTCCGGTTTCGCCAATCGTTTCACTGCCAAAGGGCGGTTTGAGGGCCTGATGGCCGCGCTGCCGGTAAAACTGATCACCCATCCCCAGCCCGGCCTGTTCGGTGCCGCGGCGGCTTTCGCCAAGGAACACCTGCAATGACACGCATCGAAGAAATCATGCGGATGGCGCCCGTCATTCCGGTGCTGGTGATCGAGGATGTGGCGCACGCGGTGCCGATTGCCCGGGCGCTGGTCGCCGGCGGGCTGCCAGTACTC
This sequence comes from Sphingomonadaceae bacterium, assembly GCA_025359445.1. Classification (GTDB taxonomy): domain Bacteria; phylum Pseudomonadota; class Alphaproteobacteria; order Sphingomonadales; family Sphingomonadaceae; genus Novosphingobium. The sequence continues at coordinate 45,929 of JANYGB010000034.1, read as the reverse complement.
GAAGTGACGCTGCGCACCGCCAGCGCCTTGGCAGTGATCCGTGCGATGAAGCAGGTCCCCGGCGCGATTGTCGGCGCGGGCACAGTACTCAACGAGCACGCGCTTGACGATGCGCTGGAGGCGGGGAGCGAATTCATCGTCTCGCCGGGGTTGACCGACAGCCTCGCCAAGGCGGCGATTGCGGGCAATGTGCCGTTCCTGCCGGGGATCGCGACATCGGCCGATATCATGCGCGGGCTCGACCTCGGGCTCGACCGGTTCAAATTCTTCCCCGCCGAAGCCAACGGCGGCATCCCTGCGCTGAAAGCCATCGCCGCGCCGTTCGGGATGGCGCGGTTTTGCCCGACCGGGGGGATCACGCAGGCAAGCGCGCCGGCTTGGTTGGCGCTCGATGCGGTGCTGTGCTGCGGCGGGTCGTGGCTGGTTGGGAAGGGCGCGCCAGATGTGGCGGCGATCGAAGCGGCGGCGCGCGCTGCGCGTGCCGTGGCCGGATGAGCCTGCTCGCCCAACTCGATGCGCGGCTCAACGAGCTGCACCCGCGCACCGCGGAAACCCCGCTGTTCAACCCGGTGTTCCAGCTCAGCCATGAACTTTCGCGGCGGATCGAGAGCGGCGACTTGCCGCTCGGCGAAGTTGCCAAGCTGGTGGCGGAGTTGGAGTGCGAAGGGTTGCAAGCCCGCGCAGTGCGGCTGACCCGGTTGGTAGGGCCGGTCGATCCGGGCGAGAATATCCGCCGGATCGCGGCCATCGCCAGTGCTGACGACTTTGCGGCTTTCGCGGCCAAATGGCGGCAGCCTCTGGTTCACGTCGTCTTCACCGGCCACCCCACCTTTCTGCTCACCGCAGCGCAGTCCGTAGCGGTCGCAGCTTCGGCTGCTGCGGGCGAGATCGGCGCAGGCACCACGTGTATCGCGCCGCACGAGCGCGACGTGATCACGCTCGACAGCGAAAACGCCGATGCGATGGCAGCGATCGCCCGCGCGCAGTTTGCTCGCGATACCATCAACCGCCAGCTGCTGAGCGAAGCGCGGCGCAAGTGGCCCAGTGAGTGGCGCAGCCTCAATCCCATGCCGCTGCGCTTTGCCAGCTGGGTCGGTTACGACATGGACGGGCGCACCGACATTTCGTGGGCGACCTCGCTGCGTTACCGGCTGGCGGAAAAGGCCGAACGGCTGGCGGGCTATGCCGCGATGCTCGGGCAAGCCGCGCCAGATGTATCGGCCCGGCTGCGCGCCGCCGGGGACTATGCCGAAAAGCAGGCCGAGCGGCTGGCAGCGTTCGATCTGGCCGATCCGGCCGCGCTGTCTTCAATTGCCAATGAACTGACCAGCGATCATCCCGCCAAGCTGACCAGCCTCTCGGGCGTGATTACCGAACTCGAAAGGAAAGCCACCACTACCGACGACCACACCGCTGAGACCCTGCTCGTCGCCGCCGCTGCGATGCGCGCCGATGGCCTCGGGATGGGCTGGATCCACTTCCGGGTAAATTCGAGCCAACTGCAAAACGCGATCCGCCGCCGGATCGATCCCGCCGGCAAACTCGATCTCGCGAGCCAGGCGGCGCTGGTGCGGATGCGCGAACTGCTCGCCGGCGTTCAGCCATTGCGCGCCAACTTCGCCGCGCTCGCGATCGAGAATTCAACCGCCGTGCGCCAGTTCCTCGCGATGGCGCAGATCCTCCATCACGTCGATGCCGACAGCCCGATCCGCATGCTGGTGGCCGAATGCGAGCAGCCTTCGACCGTGCTCGCCGCGCTGTATTTCACGCGCTTGTTCGGGATCGCGGACAAAGTCGATGTCTCGCCCTTGTTCGAGACCGAATCTGCGCTGGAACACGGCGGCCGGTTTCTCGATGCCTTGCTCGCCGAAGATGCTTTCCGCGATTACGCCCGCGCGCGCGGTCGGGTCGCGATCCAGACCGGCTTTTCCGACGCTGGCCGATTCGTCGGGCAAATCCCCGCCGCGCTGGCAATCGAGCGGCTGCAAGGTCGGCTCAGCGAAGCGATGGTCGCCAACGGCCTGACCGATGTGGCCGCCTTGGTGTTCAACACTCACGGCGAAAGCATGGGCCGCGGCGCGCATCCATCGAGCTTTGCCGACCGCGTGGCCTGGCCGCTATCGCCGTGGGCGCGGCGGCGGTTCGTGCGTGCTGGGGTACAGCTTGAGCCCGAGGTCAGCTTTCAGGGCGGTGACGGCTATCTGTTCTTTGGCACGCCCGAGCTGGCGCTCGCCACGCTCACCCGTTTTGCCGAGGCAGCACCGGCCAGCACCGACACGGACGCCCAGCCCGATCCGTTTTATCGCCGCACCGATTTGAGCCTTGATTTCTACCGCGCGATCCGGCGGATCCAGCAGGATTACCTGCACAGCCGGACGTATGCCCGCGCGGTCACTGCCTTCGGTCTGGGTCTGCTTAATGACACCGGCAGCCGCAAGAGCCGCCGTCAGTCCGACCTTGCCGCCGACCGCGAGATGAACCTGCGCCAGATCCGCGCGATTCCGCACAACGCGGTACTTCAGCAGCTGGGCTATCCGGTCAACGTGATCGCCGGGTTCGGCACCGCGGCGGAAGGCAATTACGAGGCGCTGGCCGAGCTGCTGACCACCAGCGAACGCGGGCGGCAATTGGTCCGGCTGGTTCGGGCGGCCAATGCGCTGGCCAGCATCAAGACCGTCGCGGCTTTCGGCGAGCTGTTCAATTCGGCTTACTGGGCCAGCCGGCCTTATCGCGGCGATGAGACCGGAGTGTCTGAAAGCTGCCTCGCGCTGGCCGAATACCTCACCACCGATGACCGCACCGGCGTGTTCCGCCGCCTCGCTTCGCGGCTACGGGTCGATGCGCTCAAGCTCCACCGGTTGCTTGACCTGATCCCCGACGAAGCGCCGCTGGCCGGGCGCGAGCATACCCGGCGCATGCTGGGCGTGCTCCAAGCGCTGCGGCTCGCGCTGTTCCAACACATGTTCCTGAAAGCCGTGTCAGTCCCGGCGTTCAGCCGCGCCAACGATATCAGCCGCGAGGACGTGCTTGAAATGGTGTTCACGCTTCGGATCGATGAAGCGTTGGCACAAATGCGCCGCGCCTTTCCGGTCAGCTTCCCGCAGATTACCTACTTTCAGGTGGACGAGCCGAGCGATTATCCTGACGATGCGGCGGTCGGGTATGACGCGATCAACCGCGATTTCATCGACCCGATCGCCGAAGCGCAGGCTCTTGCGTTGCGGATCACCACCGCGATCGCCAACACTTTTGGCGCGCATGGCTGAGGCGGTTCTTCGTTAACCTTTGCCGACGCCGCAGTCCCGCAGCGAAACGCGCAGCGTACGAGGGCTGGCAATTGTGCCGCGATTGGGCGATGTCCGGTGCATGAAGTTCAATCCCCTTTACGCAGTTATCGGAGCGTTGGTGCTTGGCGTGGTCCTGCTTGGGACAATGCTGGCGCGCCCATTCGGGGAATCTGCGCAAGTTACCGGTCCCGCGTCAGCGCCGGCGCAGCTCGCCCAAGCCGAAGCGGCCAAACCCGCCCCTGCCGCGCCAAAGGACGAGAAATTCGTCATCAAACGGATCCTGCCGATCGCTGGCCCGATCAAATACGGCGAATGGCACTGGGACGAGACGGATGTTCCGTCCGGGCCGCTGGTGATTACGGTCGATCTCGACGCGCGGGTGCTCTCGGTGTTCCGCGGCGGTTATGAAATTGGCGCGACTGCGGTGCTGCTCGGGTTCGGCGAGACGCCGACCCCGCTCGGGGTGTTTCCGGTCAAGTGGAAGGACGCCGATCACCATTCCTCGACGTACGATAACGCGCCGATGCCCTTCACCATGAACCTGACCCCGGACGGGGTTTCAATCCACGGAACTACGGTTGAGAAAGGCTACGCCAGCCACGGCTGCGTCGGGGTGCCGAATGATTTTGCCCGGAAGATCTTCGCGATTACGCCGGTCGGCACCAAGGTTTACATCACGCGAGGCAAGATGGTGGGTAAGGGCGAGAGTTTGATCTAACCGTCATCCCGGGCTTGACCCGGGATCGCTGGCCAGATCATCCCGACTTGCGCCCGGAGGCCAGCGGTCCCGGGTCAAGCCCGGGACGACGAGTCACGCCAACCCGCGCTCCACATTCCTTTGCGTCGCGTCCCCCAACTGGCTGCCGCCATCGATATCGAGGATCGTCCCGGTGATGTACTTCGCCGCGTCCGAGCACAGGAACACCGCGCCCTCGGCAATCTCGTCGATAAAGCCCCAGCGCTTCAGCGCAATGCGCTCGAAATGCATCGCCTTGGTCGCCGGATCGGGGGCGAGCCGCGCCATGCCTTCGGTGCCTTCGATCGGTCCCGGAGAGATGCCGTTGACCCGCACATCGCCGCCCCATTCGAGCGCGAGCACGCGGACCAGCTGGTTGATCCCGGCCTTGGCGGCGCAGGCGTGCGCTTGCATTTGCATCGGGTTGACCGCTTGGCCCGCCGTGATCGCGATCAGCGAGGCGCCCGGAACGGCGAGCAGATCGTGGCAGCCACGGAACACATTGAAAGTGCCGAGCAGGTCGATATCGACCACGGTCTTGAACGCGTTCGCGCTCATCCCCAGCACCGGGGCGAGGAAGTTCCCCGCCGCGCCTGAGACGACAATGTCGAGCGGGCCGAACTGGTTGCGGGTTTGCTCCATCGCGCCGCGGATTGCGCCAAAATCGCGCACGTCGGCGGATAGGCCCAATGCGTCATAGCCGATCTCGCTAGCAGCGTTGCCCGCTTTGACGGGATTGCGACCGCACACCGCGACCTTTGCGCCAAGCTCTGCCATGCGCTTGGCGATGCCCAGATTGATGCCGCTGGTGCCGCCGGCGATGAAGGCGACTTTGCCGTCGAGCAGGCCATCTTTGAACGGTGAGGTCATAGTCAGTCCTTTCTAGGTCCTCTCCATTTTGCGAAGCCAAATGGGGAGGTGGCAGTCGCTCTTGCGACTGCCGGAGGGGTATTGGACGCCAGCGCCGAGACCCCTCCGTCTCGCCTGCGGCGATCCACCTCCCCATTTGTGGCCTTCGCCAAAAATGGAGAGGATCTTTTTTAGCGCGGGGCCATGCGGATCGCGCCATCGAGGCGGATGCATTGGGCGTTGAAGTAGCCGTTGCGGGCGAGTTCGAGCACCAGGCTGCCGAATTCTTCCGGCTTGCCCAACCGTTTGGGGAACGGCACCGAAGCGGCAAGGCTGTCGAGCACGTTCTGCTTCGCGCCAAGCATCAGCGGGGTAGCGAAAATGCCCGGCATGATCGAATTGACCCGGATGCCGAGGTCCGACAGATCGCGTGCCATCGGCAGGACCAGACCGTTTACCCCGGCTTTGGCCGAGCCGTAAATGATCTGACCGATCTGCCCGTCCTGCGCCGCGACCGACGCAGTCAGCGTTATGCAGCCGCGTTCGCCGTCCTCATTGGGTTCGAGCCCGGCCATACCCTCGGCAGAAAGCGAGGCGATGCGGTAACTGGCGACCAGAATGCCCTGCACGCCGTAGAAATAATCCTCGGTCGACAGGCGTTTGAGCTGGCCCGCTTCCTTGTCCCAAGCGAGCGTCTTGCCGCGGCGGCTGGTCATCGCGCAGTGAACCGTGATGCGTTCCTGCCCGTGCGCCGCGCGCGCCTTGGCAAAGCCTGCCACCACCGATTCCTCGCTGGTGATATCGACCTTGCAGAACACGCCGCCGATCGCGTCGGCAACTTCCTGCCCGGCGGCCTCGTTGACATCGAAGATCGCAACTTTCGCGCCAGCCGCTGCCAAGGCCTCGGCGCTCGCCCGACCCAGCCCCGAGGCACCGCCTGTCACCACTGCCGCCGTGTCCGAATCGATCCGCATTGCCGTCTCTCCCAATATTTAATCGTCCGGTTAATGACGCGGGCATTGACCTGGGGCAAGCGGGATTACAGCATGGGCGTAATCAACCAGGAGAGAAGCAATGACCGCCACTGCCGCATGGGGCGCGACCGCCCCCGATTCGGGCCTCAACCCCTTCACCATCGAGCGCCGCGAATTGCGCGATGAGGATGTGGCGATCGACATCACTTATTGCGGGGTGTGCCATTCGGACCTCCACGTCGCGCGCAACGACTGGGGCCGTTCCAACTACCCGTTCGTCCCCGGACACGAAATCGTAGGCATCGTCCGCGCAGTCGGCAAGGGGGTGACCAAGTTCAAGCCGGGCGACCGCGCCGCGATCGGCACCGTGGTCGACAGCTGCCGCAAGTGCGATTCGTGTGAGGACGGCGAGGAGAACTATTGCCGCGAGGGCGTGACCGGGACGTACAACGCCAAGGACCGGATCGACGGCACCCCGACCTATGGCGGTTATTCGGCCGGGATCGTGGTTGCAGAACCCTATGTGCTGCGGGTGCCAGATAGCCTCGACATGGCCGCCGCCGCACCGCTGCTGTGCGCCGGGATCACAACCTGGTCGCCGCTCAAGAACTGGAATATCGGACTCGGCAGCAAGGTTGGCGTGGTCGGGCTGGGCGGGCTTGGCCATATGGGGGTGAAGTTTGCCAAGGCGCTGGGTGCCGAAGTTACCATGATCACCACCTCGCCGGCCAAGGGCGAAGATGCGAAGAAGCTCGGCGCGGACCACGTGCTGGTCTCGACCGACAAGGCGGCGATGAAAGCGGCCACGCGCAGCTTCGATTTCCTGCTCGATACGATCCCGGTGAAGCATGACGTGACGCCGTACTTGCTGCTGCTCGACCGCAAGGGCGTGCTGTGCCTCGTCGGCATGATCGACATGATGGAAAGCTTCCATTCGGGGCTGCTGCTCGGCGGGCAGAAGGCGGTCGCGGGGTCAGGCGTGGGCGGGATCGCCCAGACGCAGGAGATGCTCGATTTCTGCGCCGAGAAGGGCATCGTCTCGGAAATCGAGATGATCCGGATGGACGAGATCAATCATGCTTACGAGCGGATGGAAAAAGCCGACGTGAAGTACCGCTTCGTGATCGATATGAGCACGCTGTGACGCATCAGGTCGACCTGTTCTGGTCGTTCCGGTCGCCCTATTCGTACCTGGTGACGCCGCGGCTGATCGAACTTGAGCGCGATTGGGACGCGCAGATCAACGTCCGCCCGGTGCTGCCGATCGCGGTGCGTCAGCCGGACTTTTTCGCCAACGCCGATCCGCTGTGGTTTGGATACCTGATGCGCGATTGCAAACGCAGCGCCGATTTCGCCGGCCTGCCGCTGCGCTGGCCCCGGCCCGATCCGGTGGTGATGGATATGGCCACGCGGACCTATCCAAAGGAACAACCGTACATCCACCGGCTGACCCGGCTTGGCCAGCTGGCGAGCGAGCGCGGGTTCGGCCTCGCTCTGCTGCGCAAGGTCAGCCACCTGATCTGGTCGGGCGAGGTCGATGCGTGGCACGAGGGTGATCACCTGGCCAAGGCGGCGGCAGCGGCGGGCGGCGACCTGGCCGAGATGGACCGCACTATTGAGGCCGAGGCAGGCCGCCTCGATGCCGCGATCAAGCAGAGCGAGGCCGACCAGCGCACCGGCGGACACTACGGCGTGCCGCTGATGGTCTACGAAGGCGAGCCATTCTTCGGGCAGGACCGCTTCGACCAGTTGCTGTGGCGGATGCAGCAGCAGGGGTTGCTAGTGCGCTGAACGTCGCGCAGGGGCCTTACTGAAGCTCCAGCCCTCCGCTGTTACCCGCGCCACAAGTTCGCCGATCGAGCAGGTTTCCCGCGCCAGCAAGTTCTGGAACACCCGCGCGGCCGCCCCGCCGCGTGGTTGTTCGCCGTCCAGTTCGCGCACGATCCTTGCGATCACGCGCAAGGCCACCGCGCGCGGGGCTTGTGGGCGATAGACCAGCCCCATCGGCGCGGACACCACGCATTCGGTCCATTCGCGCTGCACCGCCCAGTCGAGCGCGGCATCGGCATCGGCGAGGTGCGCGGCGCTCGCCGCCAGCGCGGGCACATCGAGCCAGTCTGCCGCGCCAAGCGCCTTGCGCAACCGGGCCCGATCGAAGCGGTCGTCCTGATTGGAGGGATCGTTCGCGGCCTTCACCCCAGCGGCGGCGACTACCCCCCCCAGTTCGGCGCGGCGGAACCCTAGCAAGGGGCGTACCAGCGGCAATTGGGTGCCCGGCACCCGCCCGCGCGCGCGCACCCCGGCGAGGCCCGCCACCCCGCTGCCCCGGTTCAACCGCAGCAGCAGGGTTTCGGCCTGATCGTCGGCATGATGCGCGGTGGCGAGCGCGGCCAGACCCGCCTCCCCTGCCCATTCGGCCAGGGCAGCATAACGCGCGGTGCGGGCTTGCGACTGCACATTGCCGGAAGCCAAGGTCACTGGCAGCACTGCGTGCGCGACCCCCAGCGTGCTACAGACCTGCGCGACCATCTCGGCTTCGTCGGCATTTTCCGCCCTTAAACCGTGATCGACCGTCGCCGCCGCGATCCGGCCGGGCAGCACCTCATGGGCGAGCAAAAGCATCGCCAAGCTGTCCGGCCCGCCCGAAACGGCGAGGCCCAAGCGAAGCGCAGTATTCGGCAGAAACCCTGGCCACAGCGCATCGAGCGCTGCGACAAACCGTGCAGTCAGTCCCTCAACGCCGAGGCTGGCTACTTGCACTTCAGCCCGGAGCTGGTCACGTCGTACTGGCTCTGGAGCCGGCCCGAAGCTTCGGCCGGAAAAGTACCAGCGAACTGCTTGATCGCAACACAACCGCGCGTCGTATCGCCCAGCTGGCGCATCGCTTCGGCCAGCATCAGCAGGCTGTCAGGCGCGCGGTCACCCTTGGGTTCAAGCTTGTAGTTCTGCAGGAACCACCCAGCGGCCTCATGTGCGTTGCCATCATCAAGATAGTCGCGGCCGAGGAGGTTGCGGGCATAGCTGGTGCGCGCGTGCTTGGGATACTTTTGCAGGAACATCTTCAGCTGCTGCTGGGATTCGGGGTAAAACTTGGCTTCCCACAGGCGGAACCCATAAGAATATTCATCGTCGCCGGCGTCCCGCGTGCTCGGCTTGACTACCGCGCGCACTGCGGCGACGCGCTTGGCTGCTGCATCGCTGCTCGTGGCGGGCTTGGCAGCGGGTTTGGGAGCAGGCTTGGGTACCACCAGCGCCGGCTTGGGCGCAGCGCCCATTGCCGCAAGGTTGCTGTCGGTGCTGCTGGCCGGAGCAGTCGTGCTCGCGTCAGTGACCGTCTGGACTTTACTCGGGGCCTCAATCCCCGCCAGCCGCGCCTCAAGCTTTTCGATCCGGTGGCGGTCTTCCTCGACCTGCCCCGTCAGCCGTGCGACTTGACCCTCAAGCGCGTCCATCCGCACCAGCATGTCCGAACTGGTCGAACTCGCCGGTGATCCCGGCTGCACTGTTACCGACTGACCGGCCTGAAGCTGCGGGAAGAACTGGCCGCCGCCGCCGGGAAATACAACCCGCTGCAGCGCGGTAACTTCGGCCTCAACCTTGCGCAGGCGTATCTCGGTTTCGCCGCTGGTCTGCGCATGGAGCGGGATTGCCGCCGGAGCGACCATGGCAATTGCGGCGACCACGCACAGCGACCGCTGTTTCCAGGGGAGCAAGTTCATCGTTCGGTATCCATCCAGTAAGTCCGCCCGCAGCATTGCCCGGATTTTTCCGAACCGGCCATTAACCACGAGGCGTGTGTTAGCGCGAGCAGATCACTGCTGTCGAGCGAGCGGGCGATGCTATCCGCAATCTATGTCGCCCCCGGGCCACGCGAAGGAGTAGGGGCAGGGGTCGGAGCCGGGCTGGCCGCAGCGGGCGCGGCAGAAGGCAGCGATGATGGCGCGGGCGATGCTTCGACCCGCGGGGTGGGGATGCGTTGTTCGCGCGGCTGCACAACAGCGGCCTCGCGCGGCGCGGCTGAATTACCGGTTGCGGTTGGCACCGGGACGACCGGCGTCTGTGCCGCGCTACCCCGAGCGAGCAATGCCGCCGCGCTGACCGGCACATCCTTCATCGTCTGCTGCACATCGGACAGTTTGGGCACCGGCTGGCCGCTGACGGTGATTGCCAGCTGATCGGGGCGGGCGGTCCGCAGTAACACTTCGCCTTGGCCTGCCGGAACAGTATAGCTTTCGCCTTGCGCCAGTTCCTTCTGCAACAACTGGGTCCCGGCGGCATCGTAGAATTTGACCCACACGCCCGGTTGGAGCGCGGTGAACACGACCGGCCCAGCCGCAGTCGGCGCGGCGGGCGGTAGCGCAGATCCGGCAGCAGTATTCACCGGCTGATCGGCGGGAAGGATCGATGGCAATGACCCAGCAGGCGAGAACAAGCTGGGCAGGAACATAATTCCCAGCAGCACTGCCAGTGCAACCCCTGCCAAGGCCAGCCAAGTCAACCGCGCGCTGGGCACCCGCGCCGGATCGCCCGGTTCAAAGGTCTGGACCGGGCGGCGCGGATTTTCGGCCTGTTGCTGGGTCAGCTCCGCACGGGTCGCGGCTGCGACCTCGGTCTCGTCGAGCCCGACCGCTCGCGCGATCGATCGCGAGAAGCCCACCGCATAGGTTCGCCCCGGCAATGCGCCAAAATCGCTCGCTTCGATGGCCTCGATCTGACGCTGTGAAATACGGGTCTGTGCGGCCAGGGCGGCTATGCCCAGACCGGCTTGTTCGCGTGCGCGCCGCAAACGCGCGCCCACCGTTTCGAGAGGCAATTGTGCCTCTGCAACTAATTCATCTGACATGCCGACCCCGGATTTTAGCGCGTTGTTTTGTTCTGATTGCAACCAGCCTGTTTAATCCCAGCGAGTCAACGGCTAAACATGGTTGGCAGGCTGGCATGGCGGCAAGTTGCGCGGGATTTGTGACGGGCCGGTGACCGGCCAGTGGATGGGGCGCGGCCCCGCAAGTTCAATCGATTTCAATTCCGCGCGCTTCGGCCCACGCGGTCAGCGCCTCACGCAAGCTGGGCGGCGGCGCTGCAAGCCACTGGGCCATCGCCTCGCCGATCTCGGTCAAGTCGACCTTGCGGACCAGTTCCTTGATCGGACCGACTGCGGCTGGCGTAATCGACAACCGGTGAATGCCGATGCCCATCAGGGCGAGCGCTTCAAGCCGCCGCCCGCCCATCTCCCCGCAGACGGTCACATCTACGGCGTGACCGATCAGGCTTGTCTGAACCCGGCGCAAAAAGCGCATGATCGAAATCGACAGCCAGTCATAGCGTTCGGCCAGTTTGGGGTTGGACCGGTCGGCAGCGAACAGGAACTGGGTGAGATCGTTGGTCCCGATCGACAGGAACGACAACCTGGGGGCCAGCAGATCGAGCGTTTCGGCCAGCGCCGGAACTTCGAGCATTGCGCCGTAGCGGATCGCTTCGGGCAACGGCTTTTTGAGCTTTTTGAGGTAGCTGCGCTGATTCTCGAACACTTCGCGCGCTGCATCGAACTCCCACGGTTCGGAAACCATCGGGAACATCACGTTGAGCGTGCGCCCTGCGGCTGCTTCGAGCAGCGCGCGAGCCTGCACTTTCATCAATCCTTCGCGTTCCAGCGCCACGCGCAGCGCACGCCAGCCCATCGCCGGGTTTTCTTCATGCTCGCCGTTGTTGTGGCGCAAGTACGGCAGCACCTTGTCGCCGCCGATATCGACCGTGCGGAACACCACGGGTTTGTCACCCGCAACCTCGAGCACATCGCGGTACAGCCGGGTCTGGCGTTCGCACGCGGGCAGCGTGGCGCTGACCAGGAACTGAAATTCGGTGCGGAACAAGCCGATCCCGTCGGCCCCGGTCTGAGCGAGGCCGGGCATATCATCGCGCAGCCCGGCATTCATCATCACCGTGATGCGGGTGCCGTCCTTGGTAAACGGTTCGACATCGCGCAGCTTGGCATAGCTAGCTTGGCGTTCCTTGCTTTTGGCGAAGCGCGCTTCGAACGCCTCGATCATCGGCGGGGCGGCACGGACGGTGGCATTGCCCTGATCGGCATCGAGCAGCAGCGCATCGCCGTCGCGCACCGCGCCGCGCAGGCCGCGCACCCGCCCGAGGACCGGAATGCCCATCGCGCGGGCAACGATGACAACGTGCGCGGTGAGCGAGCCTTCCTCGAGGATCACGCCCTTGAGGCGCCGCTTGTCGTATTCGAGCAGCTCGGCCGGGCCAAGGTTGCGCGCGATCAGGATCGTGTCCGAACGCAGCCCCTGGCTTGCAGCCGTCCCCATCTGGCCCGACACGATCCGCAGCAGGCGGTTCGCCAGATCTTCCAGATCGTGCATCCGGTCGGCTAGCAAAGGATCGTCGATCTGGCGCATCCGCATCCGGGTGCGTTGCTGGACCCGCTCGATCGCCGCCTCGGCGGTCAGCCCGGTGTCGATCGCCTCGATTATCCGGCGGCTCCAGCCTTCATCGTAAGCGAACATCTTGTAGGTTTCGAGCACTTCGTCGTGCTCTCCGCCCACGCCGAATTCGGCCTGGCTGGCCATCCGGTCGATCTGCTCACGCATCTTGTCGAACGCTAGATAAACGCGCTGGAGTTCGGCATCGCGGTCATCGGCCATCACGTGTTCAATGGTGATGCGCGGCTGGTGGTAGACCGCATTGCCGACCGCCAGTCCCTTGACCAGCGCCAGCCCGGTCAGCCGCACCGGCCCGGTCTGCTGCGGCCCAAGCAAGGCTGCGTCTTCCTCGTCGACCAGATCGGCGTTGGCGATCAGTTCGCTCAACACCATCGCCACAGTCTGCAATGCCTCGATCTCGACCTCTTCGTAGCGGCGCGGATCGGCATGCTGGACGCACAGCACGCCCACCGCGCGCTCGCGCCGGACGATCGGGACGCCGGCAAACGAATGGTATTTGTCTTCGCCGGTTTCAGGCCGATATGAAAAGTCCGGGTGCGCGGTGGCTTCGGCCAGGTTGAGCATCTCGCTGGTTTCGGCGATCGTGCCGACCAGCCCCTCGCCGATGTCCATCCGGGTGACGTGCACCGCTTCCTGCGCCAGCCCTTTGGTGGCGAACAATTCGAGCATCCCCTCGCGCAGCAGATAGATCGAGCAGACCTCGCTATCGAGACCTTCGCCGATCACCTCAACCACCGTGTTGAGCTTGGCCTGCGCATTGCTGCGCGAAGCCATCACATCGTGCAGGCCGGTAAGAATTTGCCGAGCGGAGGAAACGGCGCTGGGTGCGGTCATGCGCCGTCACTATCGCAAACTTACCGCGAAGGGAACGGCGCGAGTTGGGCTGAATAGCATTATTTCTGCAGCGATAGCCGGCCCCGCCAGCGCGGCGAGGCCCGGCCGATCACAACCTCAGTGCTGCGACAGTTCTTCCTTTATCCGAAGCTTTCGTTTTTTGAGGAGCTGGATGGCCGATAGATCAGGCATTGGTCGGCTCAATTCATCTGCCAGCTTGCGTTCGAGACCGGCGTGCTTGAGCTGTAATGCGCTGACATGCGACTGTTCCATACAGGGTTCTCCTTGTCGTTCGCCCCCAAGGGCTTGCGGATCGCCACCGGCTCCGACTCGGTAACTGGCGGGTCACTGCAATTGTCATCGAAGCATATTAAGCTTACCTTGCGAAGGGCATGCGTATCGCTATGCGATAAGGCGATTCCATGCCGCGACGAGTTGGCAGCAACAGGTGACGAGCGCGTGAACGAAGAGGAAATGAAAAAGCGCCTCGAAGTGTTCCGCACCGAGCACCGCGATCTGGATGCCGCAATCGACGCGCTGACCGGTGCCGGATCGGCTGACCAGCTGCAGATCGCCCGCCTCAAAAAGCGCAAATTGCGGCTCAAGGACCAGATCGCGATTATCGAGGATTACCTCATTCCTGACATCATCGCCTGACCGCAAAAGCGGCACAGCTGGCCAATTGTGCTAACGAAAATACGTCCCCCCAAGGGACAGTCCCAAAATGGTGTGAGCAACTTGGGCGACGCCGGTTGGCAGGCGGGGCGCACTCGGCCAATCGGGCGGGATGGGAAAACCCGCCAGTATAAATCCCCGGATCATCGAAGGGCTCTATTGCGAAGCGCTCGTCCTATCGGACGACGTGCGGGGGGCCTTTGCCTTGTCCGGGCGGATGGACGCTGCCGGGGAAGCGGCGGTCGAAGCGGACGAGGTGCGGATCGCATTGTCGTGCGAGGCGCTGCGCACCACCACGCGGATGATGCACGCGCTCGCCTGGCTGCTTAATCACCGCGCCTACTTTTCGGGCGAGCTCAGCGAATTTCAGCTGCGCCGGTACGGCAAGCTCGCCGATTTCCCCGAAAGCGAACTGGAGCGGCTGGCGCTGCTCGATAGCCCGACCCGCGAACTGGTGACCGCGACCGAGCGTTTCCACGCGCGGCTGAAGCGACTTGATAATGGCTGGCGCGAGCGTTCGGCGGACGAGCCCAGCGCGATCGCCGCGCTGCGCGAACGGCTGGGTCAGCAGCTCAGGACCTGATTGCGGCTCGACAGGCGGGGCCGCAGTTCCCATATCCGTTGTCATGGATGCCCCGCCCCAGCCCTGGCCGACCGGCCTGTCCGAACAATGCGAGCCGCTCGTGCGCCGCGTGCTCGCGCCAAATGCTTCTCCCTATACCTTTACCGGGACGCAGACTTATGTCGTCGGCGCGGGCGCTGAGCTGGCGGTGATCGATCCGGGCCCGGCTGGAACCGGCGCGGCAGGCCACGCCGATACGCACGGCGAAGGCCACGTCGCGGCGATCATCACAGCCATCGGCAATGCCCGGCTGAGCGCGATCATGTGCACGCATACTCACCGCGATCATTCGCCCGCTGCGGTTGAACTGAAACGGCTGACTGGCGCAGCGATCATCGGCTGTGCGCCGCTGGTGCTCGAAGATGATGGCCCGCGCGCCGATGCCGCGTTCGATCCGACTTATGCTCCAGACCGGGTGCTGAGCGACGGCGAGCAATTGCGCGGCCCCGATTGGACGATCACCGCCGTCGCCACCCCCGGCCATACCAGCAATCACCTGTGCTATGCGCTGGAGCAAAGCGGTGCGTTGTTCACCGGCGATCACGTGATGGCCTGGTCGACCAGCGTCGTCTCCCCGCCCGACGGCGACATGGCGGCCTATATGGCGAGCCTGCAAAAGCTCCATGACCGCGATGACAAGGTGCTTTACCCCGCGCACGGCCCGGCGATTACCAACCCGAAACAACTGGTGCGCGGGATGCTCGGCCATCGCCGCAGCCGCGAGGCACAGATCCTGCGGTTGCTGGGCGAGGCGCCGCAGGCGATCCCGGAGATGGTCAAGGCCATGTACAAAGGGCTCGACCCACGGCTTGAGGGTGCAGCGGGTCGTTCAGTCCTCGCTCACCTGATCGACCTTAGGCACCGCGAACGGGTAGCCAGCGAAGGCGAAAAATGGCAACTGAGCTGACCAATGAACTGACATATGACCGGGCCAGCGACCGGGCCAGGCCGGTGCAGCGGCGTCCGCTGTTCACCCTGCCCGCCGTGCTCGGACTGGGGCTGCTCGCAATAGGCGGGTGGTACGCGATCCGCAGCCTGACCCCCGATCACGGCGATCCGGTCGCGGCGAGCCTGCTGGCCTTCGAAAAGCAGGACCGGCTGACGGTGTTTTCCGCCCAGCTCGCGCTGGTCAGCGCCTCGCAAGACGAGCGCGCGTTCGGGCTGCTCAAAAGCAAGCAGGTCGCGGTGATCCCGGCGCGGGTCGATTACACCATCGACCTGACGCAAATGGACAAGGCACGGATGAAATGGGACGATGCTTCGAGCCATCTCGATGTGACCCTGCCGACGCTGCAAATGTCACGCCCCAATCTTGACGAGGCCCACGCGCAATACCTGCGCGAAGGGGTGTGGATCACCGGCGCGGCGCAAGCCAAGCTGACCCGCGACAATACGCTGGTCGCCGAACAGCAGGCTGCGGAGCAAGCCAAAAACCCTGCGCTGCTGACGCTGGCGCGCAATGCCGCCAAGGACGCGATCCGGCAGAACCTGGCAATCCCGCTCCAAGTCGCGGGCTATGGCGCGGTCACCGTGACGGTGCACTTCGACGGCGAACCGGCGGGCAATTGAGCCCGGCGCAAGGCCCGCTCTTCCAACCGGCAAAAACCGCGCTATAAAACCCTCGGTCGCGGATTGAAGGGGAGGCACCTGCATGGCCACACTGGCACCGGCAACGCTTGCACCACTGGACGATGAACCCGCGCTCGCCGAACGCTTTTCGTTCAAGATGGCGATCGCCATGGCGCTCACCGTCGTGCTCGGTTTTTCGACCCAGCTGGCGATGGGCCGCTCGACCTTTGCTTCGCCGCTCAGGGTCCACCTTCATGCGATGGTGTTCATGGGCTGGGTGGCGATTTTCCTGACCCAATCGTACCTCGCGACGCGCGGACCAGTGGCGCTGCACCGCAAACTCGGCTGGGTCGCGGCCGGCTGGGCCGGGCTGATGGTCGTGATGGGCTTTGTCGTGACCGTGACGATGGCGCGCAATGGCACGGTGCCGTTCTTCTTCATGCCGCAGCAATTCCTGATCGCCGATCCGCTGACCGTGCTGACGTTTGCCGCGATCACCGCTTATGCCATCGCTAACCGCAAGCGCACCGATTGGCACGCGCGGCTGCATATCTGCGGGATGGCGGTCATCATCGCGCCAGCGTTTGGGCGCTTGCTGCCAATGCCCTTGCTCTCGCCCTACGCCTTCGAAGCGGCCGGAACAGCCACGCTGATCTTCCCGCTGGCCGGGATGATCCGCGACAAACGCAAGCTGGGCCGCGTGCACCCGGCCTGGCTGCTGGGCGCGGCGGCAATCATCGGCAACATTCTGCTGTTCGATCTGATCGCTTATTCGCCGCTGGGGACCAGCATCTATCACTTCGCTACCGCCGGTTCGCCCGGGGCTGCAGTGCCCGGCCTGGCATTCCCCGCGCCGCCCGCTGGAGGCTTGATCACCGGGCGGTGAAGGCCCATTGAACCGGGTATGACCCAGCACACTCCCAACCTCACCGGCCTTGACCTGCGCGCCGAAATCGACCGCCTGCGCAAAGACCGCAACGCAATCATCCTGGCGCATTATTATCAGCGCCCCGAGATTCAGGACCTTGCCGACTACATCGGGGACAGCCTCGAGTTATCGAAAAAGGCCGCCGCAACCGACGCCGAGGTCATCGCGTTCTGCGGGGTCAAATTCATGGCCGAAACCGCCAAGATCCTCGCGCCCGAAAAGATCGTGGTGCTGCCCGATCTCAACGCCGGGTGCAGCCTGGAAGACAGCTGCCCGCCCGAGAAATTCGCGCAATTCCGCAAAGCCAACCCCGATCACATCGCGCTCACCTACATCAACTGCTCGACCGAGGTTAAGGCGCTCAGCGACATCATCGTCACCAGCTCGAGCGCCGAGACAATCCTGTCGCAGATCCCCAAGGATCAGAAGATCATCTTCGGACCCGACCGGCATCTGGGCGGATACCTCAGCCGCAAGTTCGACCGCGAGATGCTGCTGTGGCCCGGCGTGTGCATCGTCCATGAGGCGTTTTCGGAAACCGAGTTGCTCAAGCTTAAGGCCCAGCATCCCGGCGCACCGATCGCCGCGCACCCCGAATGTCCGCCGCATATCGCCGACCACGCCGACTATATCGGCTCTACCTCCGGCATCCTGCAATTCGCCAAGACCTTCACCGGCGACACCCTGATCGTCGCGACCGAGCCGCACATCATCCACCAGATGGAACTCGCGGTGCCCGGCAAAACCTTCATCGGCGCGCCCGGCGCCGACGGCCAATGCGCCTGCAACATCTGCCCCTACATGGCGCTCAATACGCTCGAGAAACTGTACCTCGCCCTGCGCGACTTGACCCCGCGGATCGAGATCGAGGAAGGGCTGCGGCTGCAGGCGAAGAAGAGCCTTGACCGGATGCTCGAGATGGCCGGCGGGACGGTTGGCAAGGGTGATCTGGGGGGGCGGTGATGAGGCATACCCAAGTAACCAGTTCGGCATCGCCAACAAAAATCGACGAGAGTTTTGTCGAAGGTGCCGTAGCAATCTGCGGGAGGGTTCACGATCGATGCGTTGAAATGTCGCGAATTAAGAGAAATATCTCTCAGGAAGATGCGGATAAAATCCTTCAAGTTGAAGATAACGACAATCTTGATGCGTCCGAATGGGCCTTCCAACACGAGGTGAAATCAATTTGTATAGAAATGCGGTGCAGGTTCAAAGATGGGAGAGACATAAAAACCACAATCGTAGAGGAATTTATTGATCGTTTGAGGCGATATAGCGCCGAACCAGATCGGATATCTCTTACTGCTGGATCTTACAATTACGCAAAGGTCGATATTGATGCTGTAAATTCGAGCATTCCGCAGGCCGTGAAAATTGAGGTGTCTGGGTCCGACGAAACCGTTTCATCAATTTCGGAGGATGCCAGGCATTTAATTGCGAACTGTCAAATTTCTCATGGCGTATTTAGAACTGTTGCTTTCAAGGCTGTTTTGTCCATCGTCTTTGGTATTGCCGCAGCAATTTCGATTATTAAGATGCTCGGATTATTTGTAAGTAAAGTCAAAATTGAGGAGAATATTAGTCTATTTATCTTTATGGCTATTGGCGCTTCCACTTACTTATCGATGAGTTTTATTGAGTTTTACAACAAAGCATTCCCAAACATAGAATTTTCTTGGGGGCGATCCGGGAGGTTTATGGCTAGTAAGAGAACCGTAATTATATTTTTCCTAACTATGGTAGTATTACCGATTGCTATCAATTTATTGACAAATTCGCTAAGCTAGTTAGAAAGTCTTAACGACAATTGAGTACTATTCTGTGTTGCTTCTCATGATCGCTACCGCACCGGCAATCCGAACATCAGCTCGCGCACGAACTTCACCGGGGGCGAGCCGTAGCTCAGTACCGTGTCGTTATACCGCCGCAGGGTGAAGCTCTTGCCCCAGCGCTGTTTGGCTTCCTCGCGCAGCGCCATGTGTTCGGAAAAACCGGTGAAGTAGCTGAGCAGTTGCACCGATGACAGGCTCGCCCGGGTCCATTTGCCCGCCGCCTCGCGCTCGGCCTGGAACGCGCCGCGCTGCATCAGATCCATCGCCTGGTCGCGGGTCATACCTTCGGTCTGGATGCCGATATCGAGCAGCGTGTTGGTGACCGAGCGCAGCCGCATCTTGAGCACGGTGAGCTGGAACAAGCGTTGCTCCTGCGGATCGGCGCCGAGGTACCCCTCGTCCTTCATCATCCCTTCGGCATAGACCGCCCAGCCTTCGACGAACGGCCCCGAGCCCAGATAAGCGCGCAGCACGTCGGGTGACTTGTTTGAATGATCGAGCTGGAGGTAATGCCCCGGCATCGCCTCATGGATCGACAAGTCGTGGATCATGTAATCGTTGTATTCGGACAGGAAGCTTTCCGCCTGTGCGTCGGTCCAGTCGTCGGGGATCGGGGATACCGCGTAGAAGTTCTGCTGGCCCTTTTCGAACAGCCCCGGCGGATCGTTGTAAGCGACCGCGTTGCCCTGCTGGAACTTGGGCATGGTGATGACCTTGACCGGCCCGTCGGGCATCCGCACGAACCCGGCCTTGGCGACGAACTGGGTCGCCTCGGCCAGCGTTTCGCGGGCGCGTTTTTCAAGATCGCCGCGCGCGGGGTGCTTGGCGTAACTGATCTTGAGCGCGGCGGCGATTACGCTTTGCTGCTGAGCGGGCGTGGGATGGTCGGGCATCGCCAGCGACTTGTCGCTTGGCAAGGCAGACAGCACCTGCCGCGCCAGCGCATACATTTCAGCGCGGGCATCGGCCTTGGCTTTGAGCGCGCGAGCCTTGAGCTGCGGCCGGGTCATGTCGCTCATCAAACCGAATTTCATCTTCTGGTCGTAGAGCTTCGTCCCCAGCCGGAAGTCGCCCTTGGCCGCCGGGATCAGCACGGTGTCGAGCCAAGTCTGCTGGTCAGCCACCGCAGCCTTCAGCCCGGCGAGCGCCTGATCGAACCGCACGCGATCGGCACCCGTCAGGCTATCTGAATGCGGGGCGAGCATCCCCTCGGCAATCTCGATGATCCCCGAGTTCTGTTTGGACACGGTCTGCGCATAGACCAGCGGCACCCGCGCCGGGACCAGCTGGCTGCGGCTTTGGATGAGCAGCGCGGGGAGCGCTTCCATCCGCGCGGTCGCGCTTTTCAGGCGGACGTCCCACGGCGCAAAATCGCGCGCGGCGAGGGTGTAGAGCGAACCTGCGGCCACATCGTTGTAGATCTGCGCGTTCCACGCCCAGCCCTGCTCGGACTGGTCGGCCCAGACACGGTATTGCAGCTCGTTGCGCAGCAGCGCGAGATCGACCTGGTTGTCGCGGTTCAATTGAGCCGGTTTGATCCGGGCCAGTTCGGCAAGAAAACCTTGCCAGGTCTGACGCCGTTCGGCTCGGCCGTTGGCGGTAATATCGGGTAGCAAGCTGTCGTATTTGTGCTCGCCCAGCGCGGTCGCTTCGACCGGCGAGGCTTTCATCGCGGCGGCGATGAAGCGGCTGGCGATGGACTGGAATTGCCGGTCCGCGCTGAGCATTTTGGCATGGTGCGCAGGCCGGGCCGCATCGGCGGGCAATTGCGTCAAAGCCAGCGCGGCAAGCGGCAGGGCGGCGAACAGTGCGAGGTGCTTCACGGGCTTAGTCTCCCCAAGGTGTCATCAGGGTAAGGTTAGCGCCGCATTAGTCCTGCGTCGAGCGCGCCAGCGCAAGACCGACGGCGACCGCGCCCATGCCCGCAAAATCAAGCAGCCCCAGGCTTTCGTGGAACACCAGCCAGCCCACCGCGACCGCCACCGCCGGTTGAGTCAGCAGAGCCAGCCCGATCACCAGCGGGCTGAAATGCTTGAGCGCATAGACCAGCAGGCCCTGCCCCAGCAGCTGACTGAACACCGCCAGCGCGATCAGCGGCCACCAGTGGGTGGGCCAGACCGGTTCGCCGTGCAGCAACGCAATCCCCAGCAGCACCGGCAGCCCGGCGATGCTTGACCAGGTCAGCAATGACCAGCCGCCCAGCTTGGCGCGGTATTTCTGCAGGATGATGATGTAGCCCGAATAGAGCAATCCGGCGGTCACGCAGTAAAGATCGCCGATCATGGTGGTGCGGTCGATCTCAAGGCTGCGGCCCAGCAGGATCGCCCCGCCGCCCAGCGCCGCCAGCAGCGCAAGGCCCTCACGCAGGCGCGGCTTGCGGTGCAGGCTGATCAAGCCCCAGATCATCACCACCAGGCTGCCGGCATTGCCGAACAGCGAGGCATTGGCCATCCGGGTCATGCCGATGCCGATATGCCAGGCCCCGATGTCGAGCGCGAAGAACACCCCCGCCGCCATCAGCGCCCACCACACCCCGGCGCCCAGCCCGGTCAGTTTCTGCCCGGTGAATCGTGCCAGCAGAACCAGCACCGGGACCGCCAGCGCAAGCCGCCAGAACGCCGACGAAACCGGTCCGGTATCGGCCAGCCGCACGGACCACGGCCCCAGCGCCAGCGCCACATTGCCGAGCATCAGCGCGCCGAAATGCAACCACGACCAGCTCTTGCCCGGTGTTTCTGCGCGCGCGGTTGCAATCGTCATGCGCAGTCCTTAGCTGGACCAAACCGATTGCAAAACGAAATGTGATGGAGATCCCGCTTGCACGACGTCCTGTTCCAGCCGCTTCAGCTAGGCGCGTTCACCGCGAAAAACCGCATTATCATGGCCCCGCTGACCCGCGGCCGGTCCGAACCCGGATCGGTCCCGAATGCCATGATGGTGGAATATTACCGCCAGCGCGCCGGGGCTGGCCTGATCATTTCCGAAGCGACCGGGATCAGCGTCGAAGGGCTGGGCTGGCCCGCAGCGCCCGGCATCTGGAGCGACGCGCAAGTTGAGGGCTGGAAGCCGGTGACGCAGGCGGTCCATGCCGAAGGCGGCAAGATCGTGCTGCAGCTGTGGCACATGGGGCGGATCGTCCATCCAGATTTCCTCGGCGGCCAGCCGGGCGTTTCGGCCAGCGCCACCACCGCCCCCGATCACGCGCACACCCCCACCGGGCGCAAGCCGCACGAGCAGGCCCGCGCCGCCACACTGGATGACATCGCGCGGATCGTCGGCGATTATGCCCACGCCGCGCGCAACGCCAAGGAAGCAGGCTTCGACGGGGTCCAGCTGCACGGCGCGAACGGCTATCTGGTCGATCAGTTCCTCCGCGCCGGGACCAATCTGCGCACCGATGAATATGGCGGCAGCCCGGCCAACCGCACCCGTTTCATGCGCGAAGTGCTCGAGGCGCTGATCGAAGTGTGGGGCGCGGACGGCGTCTCGATCCGGCTTTCGCCCAACGGCATGTCGCAGGGCTGCGACGATCCCGATCCGGAAAGCATCTTTGGTGAGGCCGCGCGTGTCGTGCAGGAACTCGGCGTCAGCTTCGTCGAACTGCGCCAGCCCGGCCCCGAAGGCACCTTCGGCCAGACCGATGTGCCGCAGCAGGACGGCCTGATCCGCTCGATCTACTCTGGCCCGCTGATGCTTAATTCGGACTACAGCGCAGAGCAGGCCGCCGCTGACGTGACGAGCGGACGCTGCGATGCGATCAGTTTTGGCCGCCCCTATATCTCCAACCCGGACCTGGCCGAGCGGATCAAGGTCGGCGCGGACTGGGCGCCCAACACCAATGTGCCGAAAAGCTGGTATCTGCCCGGGCCAGAGGGTTATATCGATTACCCGGCGCTGGTGCCGGCTTAAGGCGAAGAGGCAAAGGCAATGCCAGTGCGGTCATGGTTGTTTGTCCCGGGGGACAGCGAAAAGAAGCTCGGCAAGGCCATTGCGACCGGAGCCGATGTGCTGATCCTCGATCTTGAGGATTCGGTCGCGGCGGAAAACAAGGCGGCGGCGCGGGCGATGGCGGGGTCATGGCTCACGGCGCACCGGCAGCAGGTGACGGACGGCAAGCGGCAGGGCCGGTGGGTGCGGATCAACGCGCTCGACAGCCGCCAGTGGCGCGAAGATCTGATCGCCGTGCTGCCCGGCGCGCCCGACGGGATCATGCTGCCCAAAAGCGCCGGGCCAGAATCGGTCCAGCAGCTTGCGGCCGAGATTTACGAGCTCGAAGGGCGCAGCGGGCTCGCCCCCAATTCGGTCAAGATCCTGCCGTTGGTGAGCGAAACCGCGCAGGCGGCGCTGACGATTGCGCGCTATGCCGATGCCGCCATGCCGCGGCTCGCCGGGTTGACCTGGGGCGCAGAAGACCTCTCCGCCGCGCTGGGCGCGACTCGCAAGCGTGACAAGGACGGCCGCTGGACCGACACCTTCCGTTACGCCCGCGCCCAAACGCTGCTTACCGCGCACGCCGCCGGGGTCACGGCAATCGACACCCTCCACGCCGATTTTGCCGACACCAAAGGCCTCAAACGCGCCGCCGAAGAGGCCCGCGCCGATGGCTTTGCAGGAATGCTCGCGATCCACCCCGCGCAAGTCGAGATCATCAACGCGGCGTTTACGCCCAGCGAAGAAGAACTGGGCGAAGCCCGCGCAATCGTTGCGGCATTCAAGGCCAACCCGGGCGCAGGCGCGCTGCAGATCGACCGCCGGATGATCGACATGCCGCATTACAAGCTGGCGCTGCGGGTGCTGGGGTTGGAGGAGTAGGGCGTTCCAGCCCGGCCCGTTCGCCTCGAGCCCTTCGGCTTGCGGCTGAGCAGCCGCGTTCAGGATAAACTTCGGCCGAAGGCCGAAGTCGAGGGGTCGGTTCGAGCGCAGCCGAGAACCTCTCGAGCGGATCCGTAGTTTCTAAACCACTCGTCATCCCGGCGGAGGCCGGGACCCAGCACTTCTGAAAGTGAAACCGCAAAGCGTCGTTGTTCTTGTTTGGACTGGGTCCCGGCCTCCGCCGGGATGACGGTTCTGATTTATGGAAACTTACTCTAGCGCGGGCCCCCTCGGCTTCGCTCGGCCGGTGCCTCGACTTCGCTCGACACGAACGGAGGTCGCGCAGTTTTCACTTTCCTACACATAGCCGAAAAGCTTACCCACCGAATCGTCCGGTGTGGCTGCAGCCTGATCGGATGGACCATCCCGCGATGATCGCCTTCGGGCAATCAGGCGCGGGAGACGACCGGCGCGGGCGTCCCGGCATTACAAGCCGAACGTTCGCCAAGCAGGTCCGCCACGTTTGCGCCTCACTCCGCCGCGTTTTTGCTGGAGGGGGGACATCGGCTGGCGGCATCAAATCTCGGCGCGTTATAGTAGCCTACAACCAGCGCCGCCGAGTCCGGGCACAAAATGCGGCAACCCCGCGCCGGTCTTCAGTCCCTTGTCCACCCCGGCGGCCTTCGGCCGGCCGGGCTATTGGTGCATTAGTCCGGCGCGGGCGCATCCGCTGCGCTGGGGCCGGGCTCGGGCGCAACCGCCGCCTGATCAGTCGCCGCAGCGCTGGGCTTCGCCCCGGCTTTCCCCGCCTTCGCGCCCTTCGTATCGCCAGCTTCGCCGCCCTCGCTCTTGGGCGCGAGCGGGGCTTGCGATTTGACCGTATCGAGCGGCAGCATCGCGTCGCTGGTTGAACCTGGCAACACCTCGCCTTGGGCGGTGCCAGCGCCCGCGTCCTTCTTGGGTTCGCCTTTGCAGCCGGCGAGTGCGATCAAGCCCACAGCCACGATCAAACCAAGCTTCATTACGCAGCCTCCTCGCCGCAAGGGCGCTCGAGCGCGGCGAGGAAGCTCGCAGCGCGCGCCTGTAGTGCCGCATCCCATGCAGCCGAATCAACCGCAATCCCGAGGCGTTCGAGACTGGTCACTCCGAAGAGTTCGATCCCGCATGGAACAATGCCCGCGAAATGCGACAGATCGGGCGACAAGTTGACCGAAAAGCCGTGCATCGTCACCCAGCGGCGGATGCGCACCCCGATTGCGCCGATCTTGGCCTCGCGCCCGTCGATATCGGTGGTCCAGATCCCGATCCGTCCGGCTGCGCGCCAGCTTTCCACGCCGAAATCGCCGAGCGTGTCGATCACCCAGCCCTCCATCGCATGCACGAAGCCGCGCACATCGCGCGCGCGGCGTTTGAGATCGAGGAGGACGTAACCGATCCGCTGGCCCGGGCCGTGATAGGTATAGCGCCCGCCGCGTCCGGCTTCGACCACTTCGAACTGGGGATCGAGCATTTCGGCGGGATTGGAGCTGGTCCCGGCGGTGTAAACCGGCGGATGCTCGAGCAACCAGATCAGCTCTTGCGCAGTGCCCTCTGCGATCGCGGCGTTGCGTGCGGTCATGTCCTGAAGTGCGGCGCGGTACGGCACCGGGGCGCTATCGCAGCGCCATTCGAGGTCAGCAGGCAGGCTCTGGGGCATCGATAATTTGCGTGGCGGCAAATGCTGTGGTTATCAAGGGGGCATGAGCAATCCCTTCCAGCCCGCCTCGCCCCCGCCGCCCCACCCGCCAGTTGAACGCCGCGCCCGGCCGCGCTTTGATACGATGAAGATCTGGGACGAGGCGACCGGCGCGCTGCTCGCCAACCGCGATGTGCTGCTGGCGGTGCTGGGGGTGTTCTCGGTGCTGCCCAACTTTGCGCTGCAGATGCTCGCGCCAGTGCCCGAGCCGGTGAGCGGGCAAACGCCCGAGCAGTTGCTGACCAGGCTGGGGCTCTATTTCGATGCGAACTGGCTGCCGGTGGTCGCCGTGGTGGCGGTGCAGTTCATCGGGATGCTGGCGGCCTTGGCGCTGCTCGGCGATCCGGCGCGGCCGACCGTGCGCGAAGCGATGCGCCAAGCCGCGCGCGGTGCGCCCAGTTTCCTGGTGGCACTGCTGGGCGGGCTGGCGCTGGCGTTTCTGACCGGATTAATCCCGGTGGTCCTGATCGGCCTGTCCGGGTCGCTTGCGCTCACCCAGTTGGCGGCGGTCATCGGCACCGTGGTCATCCTCTATATGATGGTGCGGTTCGCCTTTATTGGCCCGGCGGTATCGCTCAGCGGTGAGCGCAACCCGGTTTACGCGCTGCGCCGCTCGTTCTTCGCAACCAAGGGGATCGGCTGGCAATTGCTGGTGTTCATCCTGCTGATTTTCGTCGCGTTCCGCATCGTCGGCTGGTTAATCACTGCCGCAGTGGTGCTGGTGACCACGCTTGTCGCCGGAGCGGCGGGCGGAGAGTTGGTCGGCGCGCTGATTGCCTGTTTTGTGCAAGCCGCGCTCGCCGCAACCTTCGTCGCGGTGATCGCCGCGAGCTACCGGCAGGTTGGCGGCCAGGTTGGCGGGCGGGCCGGATAATTTCCCGGCTGGACATCGCCGCCGGCTTTGCGCAGGATGCTCCTTGGGGAAATTGGGGGGATTTATCATGCAGTTCAGCGCATCGCGGGCTTTCACCGAGGCCTTTCAGCTACTCGGCGCGCGCTTTGGGATGTTGGTCGGGATCTGGCTGACGTTCTTTGTCGGCATCATCGCGGTGATCGCGGCCTTTGGCGGCGTGTTCTTTCGATGATGCGGATGTCGCTGGGCGCGGGCGGCACGCTGACTCCCGGACAAAACCCGTTGGCCGGCATGGGGTTCTCGATCTTCATTTTCTACATCCTCTATTTCCTGGTGATTTTCGCCCAGCAGATCGCGCTATCGCGGGCGAGTACCGGACGCGCTGACGATACGTTTGCGGTCGCGCTCGGCGCCGGACTGCGCGGCGCTTTGCCAATGCTGGGGGTCCTTTTGCTCTACATGATTGCCGGGATCGGCGGCGGTTTCGTCATTGGTCTGATCTTTGCCGGACTGATTGCGGCGACCCAGTCCGCGGCGGTGTCGTTTCTGCTCGGGCTGATGATGCTGCTGGCGTTCTTTTACCTGTTCGCGCGGTTCAGCCTGCTGCTGCCGATTATTGCCATCGATGAAGTGCGCAATCCGTTCGCCGCGATCGGCCGGGCCTGGAAACTGACCGCGGGCAATTCGGTCAAGGTTGCGTTGATTTGGGCGCTCGTGCTGATTGCGATGATCGCGGTCTATTTCGTGGTGTTCCTGGTCACCGTCGGGATGCCAGGCCCCGGAACGCTGGCAAGTCCGATGGCGTCGATCGGGTTCTTTATCGCGATGATTGTAATCGGGCTGACGGTCGGCCTCTATATGGTCACGCTGACCACCGCGATCTACAACCAGCTTTCGCCTTCGTCAGCCGAACTTACTGCTGAAGCCTTCGAATAAAGTTCAGTCTTTCCAGCCCCAGAACAACTTGCACGGCAGCACGTTAAGCGGCTCGTAAGCGGCATCGATGTGCTTGAAGTGCTTGGCCATGAAATCGCGCGCCTTGGCGCTGAACTGATAGACCAAAAACGCCCCGCCGGGGCGCAGCACGCGATAGGTTGCGGCGGCGATGGCCGGGCCAACCTTGTCGGGCAAGGTCGAGAACGGCAGGCCGGACAGCACATAATCGGCATGGTCGTGCCCGTGCGCGCGGACGATCGCCTCGACATCTGAGGCTGAGCCGAGCACCGGCACGAACCGGCTGTCGGTGATCGTCGCCTTCAGGTAATCGATGAACAGCGGGTTGGTGTCGATCACGATCAGCATGCCGTCGCGCGGCAGCCGGTCGAGCACCGGGTGGCAGAAAGTGCCGACCCCGGGGCCGTATTCGACGAACAGCTTGCACTCGTTCCATTTTACCGGGGCGAGCATTTTCGTGATGGTGAAGCGCGACGAGGGGATGATCGAGCCGACCATCACCGGGTGTTCCATAAACCCCTGCAGGAACACTCCCCACGGACCCATGGCCCGCATGATCCGGCGCTTCGCGCGGTTGCCCAATGATCGTTGGGCGAGCTCGGAAGTGGTCATGTTGGTAAATGGTCCTGACTTCGGGAAGTTCCCGCCCTTCCCAAATTCGCCATGCCATTGCAAGGCAAGAGCGAGAGGACTAGCGACGAACCGATGGATTCAGCCGCCCCACACCTGTCAGGCACCACCGCGCACTTGCCGCGCGGGCGGGTCGCGTTGTTGTTCACCGTCAGCCTGGTTACCGCGGCGGGCAACACCGCGATGCAATCGGTCATGCCCTCGATCGGCACCGCGCTGCACGTCCACGATTTCTGGATCTCGCTCGCTTACACCTGGTCGGCGCTGCTGTGGATGATCTGCGCCCCGGTATGGGCGCGCAAATCGGACCAGCGCGGGCGCAAGGAAATGATGGCAATCGGGCTAATGGGCTTCATCGCCAGCTTCAGCCTGTGCGGGCTGGCGCTGTGGTTCGGGCTCAACGGCTATCTCTCCGGGATCGGCACGCTGCTGACTTTCGCGCTGTTCCGCTCGCTTTACGGCGGGTTCGGCTCGGCCGCGCCGCCCGCAGTGCAAGCCTATGTCGCGAGCCGGACCAGCCGCGAGGAGCGGACCAAGGCGCTGTCGCTGATCTCCTCCAGTTTTGGCCTCGGCACCATCGTTGGCCCAACGCTGGCGCCGTTCTTCATCCTGCCCGGGATCGGACTGGTCGGGCCGTTCGCGGGGTTTACTGCGATCGCGATCGTCGTGCTGATCGCCTTGCGGCTGCGCCTGCCCGACGATTCGCCCGCCTATGCCGCGCGCGGCGACGTGATCGCGGCGCCGTTCAGTGCCAGTTCCGATTCGCAGCCCCGCCCGAGCGAAGATGATGCGGCCGAGCCAACCTTGTTCGGCGATGTCGCCAAAGTCAGCTGGTTCGACCAGCGGCTGCGCCCATGGATGATTGCCGGGCTGCTTGGCGGCCACGCCCAGGCGGCGACCATGGGGCTGGTCGGGTTTCTCGTGCTCGACCGGCTCGGGCTGCGCGGCGATCCCGGCGCTGGCGCGCAGAACATCGCGGTGGTGATGTTTGCCGGCGCGGCGGCGACGCTGTTTGCGCAATGGGGGGTGATCCCCACCCTCAAGCTGGGCCCGCGCGCCTCGTGTCTGTGGGGCATCTCAATCGGCGCAGCGGGAGTCGCCGCGTTGTCCGTGGCCACCACCTTGCACGCTATCACCGTCAGCTTTGCGGTGCTCTCGCTCGGCTTCGGGATGTTCCGCCCTGGCTTTACTGCCGGCGCGTCGCTGGCGATGAGCCGCGCCGAGCAAGGCCAGTCAGCCGGGATCGTCGCCTCGGTCAATGGCGCGGGCTACATTGTCGCGCCCGCGATCGGCGTGTGGCTCTACGGGCATAATCCGTGGGTCGGGTTCGGCACGATCCTGGCGCTATGCGGCGCGGTGATCGTGCTGGGGATCAAGGGCATGACCAGCGATGCCGCACTGATGGATCAAGATGGCCAATCTGGCTGATCTCGGCACTTTCCTACATCCGGCCCATCGCGTAGGCGCGGTCCCTTAGAGGATCTCGCGCACCACGTCTTGCGGGCGGCACAGCCGCACACCTTTGCCGGTTTCCACCAGGGGCCGCTCGATCAGTTTCGGTTCGGCCTGCATCGCGGCCAGCACCGTAGCGTCGGTGGCACCGGGCAAGCCGCGTTCGGCCGCATCGGTGCCGCGCAGCCGTAGACCTTGCTGCGGGGTCAGCCCGGCGTCGCGGTAAAGCTGGGCGAGCTTGGCGGCGCTGGGCGGATGGCTGAGGTACTCGGTCACCGTCAGCTCCACGCCCGGCGTTTCCTCTAGGATCGCGAGGGTCTTGCGCGAAGTGCCGCAAGCGGGGTTGTGCCAGATCGTCGCTTTCATGATCGTCCTTGTCTGCTGAGCCTCGCGGCGGACTAGAGACAAATCCCGCAAATCGCAAATCACCGCTTGTAAGTGCGAACGATTCGCATTAGCGGCCATCTGGTATTGCGAATTGTTATCAAGAAGGAAGTTCCCATGTCGCCCCTGCTTCGTCACTCTTCGTCGCTACTCGCCGCCTCGCTACTCGCGGTGCCGGGCACCGCATTCGCGGACGAATCAGATGACGCTGCATCGGCGCCGATCGTCGTGACCGGCGAGCGGGTGAGCGAACCCGAGGTCTTCAGCATCAAGACCGGCACAGTCCTGCGCGATACTCCGCAAAGCGTGGTCACGCTCGACCGTGAACGGCTCGACGATCAAGGCGTGCAGCAGCTGGGTGAAGCGCTGCGCTACGTCCCCGGCGTCACGCTGGGACAAGGCGAAGGCCATCGCGACCAGATCGTTGTGCGCGGACAGTCCAGCACTGCCGACTTCTTCCTCGACGGTTTGCGCGACGATGCGCAGTATTATCGCCCGCTGTTCAACGTCCAGCGGATCGAGGTGCTCAAGGGGGCCAATGCGCTGCTGTTCGGCCGGGGCGGCGGCGGCGGCGTGGTCAATCGGGTGTCCAAGACTCCCGACCTGACCAGCAGTTCAGCGACGATTGCCGGCGGAGTGAACAACTTCGGCGCATGGTCGCTGGCGGGTGACGGTAACGTGGTGCTGGGCACAGGCGCGGCGCTGCGGCTTAACGCGACGTACGAAAATTTCGACAATCACCGTGATTTTTTCGGCGGATCGTTCATTGGGGTAGCGCCCACCCTTGGCCTCGAACTTGGCGAGCGCACCAAAGTGACCCTGGCCTACGAGTATGACCGCGATGACCGGGTGGTCGATCGCGGCGTGCCGTCACTCGGCGGGCGGCCGATCGCCGGCTATGACCGGACCTTCTTTGGCAGCCCGGCGCTCAATCATGGCACCGTCGATGCGCATTTCGCCCGCGCGCGGATCGTCCACGAGCTCGCCGACGGGCTCACGCTCGATGTCACGGGCCAGTTCGCGACCTACAACAAATACTACGGCAACGTGCTGCCCAGCGCCGCCACCGCAACCACCGTCACGCTGACCGGCTATGACACCGTCAACACCCGCGACAACTGGATCGGGCAAGCCAACCTGGTATGGCACGGCCGCACCGGGACGATCGGCCACACGCTGCTGGCCGGGATCGAGCTGGGCAGCCAGGATTCGACTGCGCAACGCCGCAATGTGGTATTCGGGAGCGGCACCGCGCAGTCCGTTACGGTGCCGCTGACCCGCACGCTGGCGCTGCCTGCGCTGAGCTTCTCCACCCCCAACAGCGCGAGCAATTCAAGCGTCGAGAGCCGTTCGGTGTACCTTCAAGACCAGGTCGAACTGGCCCCGTGGCTGCAAGTTATCGGCGGGGCGCGCTACGATCATTTCAGCGTTGCAGCGACTAACCGGCTTACCACTGCGGCGACCGGCCGCGATGACGGCAAATGGTCACCGCGGCTGGGTCTGGTGCTTAAACCGCGCGAGGAATTGTCACTTTACGCAAGCTATTCCAAAAGCTTCCTGCCGCAGACCGGCGACCAGTTCAACACACTCGATCCAGCGTTCCAGTCACTCGAGCCCGAGGCGTTCCGCAATCTGGAATTGGGTGTGAAGTGGGACGTAACCCCCTCCCTCGGCATTACCGGCGCGGTGTTCCAGGTTGACCGCAAGAATACGCGCGTCGCCGATCCGGCCAACCCCGGCTTCCTCGTCCTGACCGGCAGCAGCCGGGTGCGCGGCGCGGAATTCGGGCTGACGGGCAAGATTACCCCGCAGTGGCAGCTCAGTGTTGGCTACACCTATCAAGAGGGTGAAATCCGTTCGGCCACCAGCGCCGCCCCGGCTGGTCGCCAGCTCGACAAGTTGCCCCGCAGCCAGGCTTCGGCCTGGACCCGGTATGACCTGACCAAGCGCTTCGGGCTGGGGTTGGGTGTCGTCCATCAGTCGAGCCAGTTTGCCACAATCAGCAACGCGGTGGTGCTGCCCGGTTTCACCCGGGTGGACGCCGCAGCCTTTGTAACGGTGAGCGAGAGTGTCTCGTTCCAGCTCAATGTCGAAAACCTGACCGACACAAAGTACTTCGCCAGCGCGCATACCGATAACAATATCCAGCCGGGCGAACTGCTCACCGCGCGGGTAACGGCGCGGGTGAAGTTTTGACGTCATCCCGGGCTTGACCCGGGATCGCTGGCCGCAAAGTCCGACCCGGCGGCCAGCGGTCCCGGGTCAAGCCCGGGACGACGATTAAGCGGGTTTTAGCGCCGGCACTGCCCGCGCCGCGTCTGCGGGCGAAATCCCCGGCACCGGCGCGGCGCTGATCGTTTCCAATCGCCGCATCACCCGGCCCGCGCGCTGGACGGCGTGGACCAGCCGCGGATAGACCCCGCAGCGGCACAGATTGGGCACTGCGGCGGCTATATCTTCGGCGCTGGGGTCGGCGTTTTTGGCGAGCAGCGCGGCCGCTGCGATCACGATGCCCGGCGTGCAGAACCCGCACTGGATCGCCTGTTCGGCGACCAGCGCCTGCTGCACCGGATGACTGCGATCTGGCGACAGGCCTTCGATCGTGGTAACGCTGCGGCCCTCGGCTTCGGCCAGGCTGATCAGGCAAGCGCGCAGCGCTTCACCATCGACCAGCACCATGCAGGCCCCGCAATCGCCATTACCGCAACCGTATTTGGTCCCGGTCAGATTGGCAGCATCGCGCAGCCCCCACAGCAAGGGCGTCTGCGGGTCCATCCGCAACTCGACCGCGCGGCCATTGATCGTCAGGCTTGGCACTGGCGAAGTGCTAGTCGCGCCAGCTGCGGTCGATCTTGTCGATTTTGCGGGTCCAGGCGTCGAAATCGGCTTGGCCGGGCAGGGTGCCGGGCACGCCGCCTTCGTGGAGATCGCGCTGGTGCACCGCGACCACTTCGTCCGTCACCTTCAGCGGCTGGCCCATCGACATCGTCGCGAGCTGGATTTCGCAAGCGCGTTGCAGTGACCAGTGCGTAACGAACACTTCGGGGAGCGAGCGGCCGAGGATAACCGGGCCGTGGTTCTTGAGCATCAGGATTCGGCCTTCGCCCAAGTTCGACAGGAGCCGCGCGCCTTCTTCCTCGCGCACGGTGATCCCTTCGAAATCGTGATAGGCGAGCCGCCCCGCGAAGTTGCAGGCATAGAAATTGACCGGCTGGAGCCCGCCTTCAAGGCTGCACACCGCCATCGTCGCGGTGGTGTGCGTATGGCAGACCGCGTGGGCCCATGGAACATTGCGGTGGAACAGCCCGTGCTGGACAAACCCAGCCTTGTTGACCGGATAAGGATTGCCGTCGAGCTTGTTGCCCTCGCCATCGATCTTGACCAGGTTCGAGGCGCAGACTTCCGAATAGAGCAGCCCGAACGGGTTGATCAGGAACGCGCCGTCCTCACCGGGGACCTTGACCGAGATGTGGTTGTAGATTGATTCGGACCAGCCCAGATGATCGAAGATGCGGTAGCATGCGGCGAGTTCCAGCCGGGCCTGCCATTCCGCTTCGGTGCAATCGTAATTGCGGGCATGGGCGTTTAGCTGGGTGGCCATGAGTTTCTCTCCGGGTTGCTTTTCGCCACCGGTCTTAGTCCAAACAACGCTACATGGAAATCCGCAATCCGGCCCACAGCGTCCGCGGGGTACCAAGGTCAATCGAACCGGCCTGTTTTCGCGTGACGACTTCGGTGTCAGTCAGGTTCTCGGCGCGCAGCACCAGCTGAACGCGGGCCCCGAGCGGGAGCACGGCAAAAGCATCGAGCGTGGTCGCAGCCGGGAGCAAGTCGGTTTGCAGATCGTCTTCAAACTGGGCGCCGGTGTGCTTGAGCGTCAGCGCCAGCCGCCAGCCGGGGCGCGGCTGCCATGCCAGCGTGGCGCTCGCGGCCAGCTTGGGCGTCTGCGCCGGGCGCTTGCCATTGAGGCCCACCGAGGCCCCGCTCGCCTCCAGCTTGGCATCGGTCCAGGCGAGCGAAGCATCGAGGCTGACCGGACCGCGGCGCACCGCTGCGCCAAGCTCGATCCCGCGCGCGTGAATCGCATCCACATTGCGCCGCTCGCGCAAATTGGGGCCGATCGTGACATTGGCGATGGCGTGCTCGACGCGGTTGTCGAAGGCGGTGGCCGACAAGCTGATGTCTGCGGCAGGCTTCCAGTCGAAGCCGGCTTCGAACCCGACCAAGCGCTCGTTGATCAACGCCGCATTGGCCCGGGTGGTGACCGGGAAGACCGTAAACGGGCGGTACAATTCGTTGAGCGTGGGCAGCCGCAACCCGGTATATGTCGACCCGCGCAAGTCGACGCCTTGGCCCAGCCGCAGCACCGCCCCGCCGCGCACTGAGGTCTGCCAGCCTGTGCGGTTCGCGAAGGTATTGTTGGTGGTGACGGTCCCGGCGGCATTGGCCTCAGTGAAGTTGCCGCCGGTGATCGCCCAGCGATCGGCGCGCAGCCCGCCCGTCAAAGTGAGCGCGCCCAGCCGCCAGTCGGTTTCGGCGTAGAACCCCAGATCGCTGGTCCGGCCGCCGGCATGCCGCCGCGCGGTGACGAGGCCGGAGACAGCGGAATAGGCATCTTCGAACATTGTGCCGCTGGCCACGCGCCAGTCGGTGCCGAGCCGCAGCAGCAGGCCGCCGCTCACCGGCGGGCGCAGCTCGAGCTTGCCGCCCCACCCGGTCGACGGGGCAGCACGCTGATCGAGCGTCTTCCTGAAGCTGGTCGACGAGATCACCACGTTGGAGAAGTTGCGTGCCTGAATGTATGCCAGCGCATCGAACTGCCAGGCACCCTTGCCGACCACGCGCAAGCTCGCATCTTCACCGCTGCTGGTTGAATCGGCGCCCTTGAAACGCAAAGTCCGCGCATCACCGAACACCAGGCCGCTTGCTTGCAGCTCGACATCGGGGGTCAGCGGCGCAACCGCGCGCAGCGAGGTTGACCAGCTGTCATAACGCGCCCGCGCGCTGGCCGGCACGCGCTGGCTCAGCGGCGTGGTCCAGAACCCCTGCCCGCGGTCCCACCGCGCAGACAACACCGCGAAGCCAGCGCCCAGCCTTGGCGCGATGGTGCCCGACAGTTCGCTCTCGCCGCGATCGCTGGCCAGTGCCTGCCCGCTGACCAGCCCAAGCTCGCTTGGGCCGGCACTTTCCAGCTCGATCGTCCCGGCCACCGCGCCCGCGCCGAACGCCCCTGCCCCGCCGCCGCGCGTTACTCTGGCCCGCACCAGTCGTTCGGGTGCCAGCGCCGACAGCGGGATATAGCCGAAGAACGGATCGGCCAACGGCACCCCGTCGAGCAGCACCAGGCTGCGGCTGGTGGCATTGCCGCCGAGCGCGCGCAGCGTCACCCCTTGCGCCGAGGGATTGGCGCTGCGGCTGTCCGAACGGCGAAACTGCTGGAAGCCCGCGACTGCGCCCAGTGCATCTTCGATCCGCCCCGAGGCGCTGGCGGCGAGCCGGTCGGCACCGATCACTTGCGTATCATAAGCCGGCGCGGCGGGCGGCGGGGCGAGCCCGGTACCGGTGACGACGATTTCTGCCGGGGCCGCCTGTTCTGGCGGCGCGGTTTCGTGTGCCAGAGCGGCCGCTGGAAGCGCGACGACCAGCGCGGCGAGAAGGTGACGATGATGCATGGAATTTCGCGCCTGTTGAACCGCTCCCGCGCCTAGGCGCAGGCGGCGCACGGTGCAACTCCCAGGCTCAAGCCGCGGTCAGGCCATTAAGCAACGTCTCAAAGGTGCTTTGCTGACCGATCAAGTGCGTCGCGCGCGGCAGTTTGCGCACCACCAGACGCTCGTCGCCCAGCGGCAGGTATTGGCGGGCTGACCATTCGCCGCAGGCTGCGTCGTAATCGGCAAGCACCGGCAAGGTCAGCCGCCGTGCCGCATCCACCCCGACGATCTCGCTTTCGCCGCTGCATCCGGTCAGCGGACCCAGATCGATCAGCCGGTCAATCTCGGCCCGGCCGCCATCCCAGCTAAGCCAGGTCCCATTAAGCGCAACCGGCCCGCACGGCGCAATCAGCGCCGCCGGATCGAGCCGCGCCTGCAATTCGAGCCAGACCTGCAACGGATCAAGCAGTAGGACCTCGTCCTCCTGCAAATCGGTGTTACCGCCCTGAACCAGGTAATAGGCCGGCCAGCTGGACACCACGAACGGTTCGATCAAACTGCGCGCAACGGGGCTTAGCCGGCTGGCGACAACCGGCTCGAGGTGCGCGCCACCCAGCGCATGATCGGACGAGAGGAGCAGGATTGGCTGATCCGGACGGACCTGCAGCAAATGCACCGCGAGCAACCCGGGAAGGAGTCCATGTCCAAGGATTGCAAGTGGCTGCGCGACCATCGCTGCACGGTCCCACAGCGGCGCGGGCGAGGCAAGTCTCGCATAGAATCAATTAGTCGGATGCGCCTGCGACTCGCCATTGCACCGGACCGGCCATTCACCCGCGAGTCGCGAGCGAGTCGCGTTGCAGATTCATCACAGCGGCTTTGGTAACCTTTGGTCTTAACCATTTCAATCAAGCAATCAGTCCAAAATGGGACGCTCACCTGCTCCATAAAAAATGTGTAATTTCAATTTATTGCCGGATTTATTGAAATTTTCTGCATGCCGATAATGGTTAAGATTTCCTGAACGGACGAATCTACTTGGCAACCCCCCCCTTGGTTGCGTTAACTTGTGTTGGAAATCAGGCAGGTCGGAACGCAACCATCGACCGTCTGAATTTCGGGGCCGCATGAAATTTTATTGATCGTTTTCCGTACGGGCTCGTCCCGGCGCGGCAATTATTCGCGGAGTTGTTTGAGATGTTGACCGGGCAAGGCAAAGGCAAGCGAGGGGCGTTGGCAGCACTGGTGCTGGCAATCGGCGGCTATGCTGCCCCGGCCAGCGCACAAAGCGCCGCAAATGCGATTACCGCTTATTATCGCGACTCGAGCATCCCCGGCACATACGTTTATCCCGGGCCTGCGCAGGCCATCCTCTCAATCAACGTGAAGGCCTCGGTCGGCGGCACCTGCGGGTTCGCCACTAACGGTGCGCCCAACGCCACGGTCAGCGCTGGCGCGATTACGCCGGGCTTTACTGCGACAGTGCCGTTTACGGCGGAATGCACGGCCCCATGGCGGATCGCGGTGTCATCGGCGAATGGTGCGCTGAAGAATGCTGCAAGCGTACCGACCGGCTATACCAACGCCGCTCCGTATGATGTGGCGCTCAACATTCCGTACGACACCGGTTCAGCCACCGGAACGGTCACCGGGTCCTGCCCGGTCGCACAGCTCGACCAGGCGCTGGGCAGCTCGCCGTGCACGTTCAAAGGCACGGCAAGCACCACCAACGGCCTGCAAGTTCCGCGCAGCTTTGGGCTGGCCGGTTCGACGATCACGATGTCGGCGCCAGTCTATGGCGGTTCGAACATCCTGGTCGCCGGAAATTACAGCGACACGTTGATCGTGACAGTTTCACCGGCCGTTTAGCGGGAGATCGAATGCCCGGGGCTGGGGTCGGCTGCGGGAGAGTAAAAGGAACGCCGGGAGGGACCGGCATTGATGAAGGAAGAAAGAAAATGAAGAAAATTGCACTCCTCGCAGCTGCCGCTTGTGCCGCACTTGCCACTCCCGCCATGGCGCAGAACGTCACCGGCACGATCACTTTGAACGGCAACGTTGCCGCTAAGTGCAGCGTTACCCCCGGCAACGGCAGCACCTTTGCCCAGACCGTCGATTTCCTTGAACTGGCACAGGCCAACGGCACGCTGCGCACCGGTCTCACGACCGACTTCGGTACGCGCTCGGCCACCGTGGTTTGCAACACCGGCACGCCGAAAATCTCGGTTGATGCAAATCCGTTGGTAACCGGCGGCACTGCTCCGACCGGCTATTCCAACACGATCAACTACACCGCCAGCGTTGCGGTGAATACGACCGCCGCTAACGCCGGTCCGTTCACCAATGCAACCACCGCAGTCCCGCTCGCAGCAACCACCATCGGTGGCGGTTCACTGGCCAATGCGGCGAGCAACATCAACATCACCACCAACACTTACGGCACCGCCAACCCATCCGACATCCTGGTTGCGGGAGCCTATACCGGCAACATCGTGGTCGTGATTTCGCCTAACTAAGCCTGATCCTTCCACTAGGAGAATTCCGATGCGCAAACTGATGCTTCTGGCAATTCCGGCGGTCCTTGCGGCCAGCCCGGCATTTGCCCAGAGCGCGCCCGTCACCGGCACCGTCAATATTGACGGTTCGGTGGCTGGTCGCTGCACCTTCACGTTGCCGAGCGTAACGCTGTCGCTGGGTGAGCTTTCGCTCTCCACCAACGGCAAGCTCGACACCAGCAAGGTCAACGGCAAGACGGCAACCCTGACCGGCTGGTGCAACAACACCGCTGCGACGATGTCCGTCACGACCACCCAGCTGACCACCGGCACCGCAGCCCCAACCGGCTTCGATAACCGCGTGGACTATACCGCAACTGCGGCGGCGAACTCGGCCAGCGCATCGGACTCCAGCCTGGTTGCTGGTGCCGGGACGCCGTCCACCGTCGGACTGTTTACCGGCAACATCCTGGTAACGCTCTCGGCAGCATCATCGCCCAGTAACGGGTTAATGGTGGCGGGCGGTTACAACGGCAATGTTGTCGTTACGCTGACCCCGACAGTTGCGCCCCCTCCGTTGTAACCGCAGGCAATTGGAAACAGGTAATCCCATGAAGCAGACCGTCGGCCTTTCCGCCCTGGCATTTTTGCTCACCGCCGCGCCCGCAATGGCGCAGAGCACCACTGCCACCGGCACCGTCGCAATCGACGCGCAAGTCCGCTCGGTCTGCATTCTGGGCAACCCCAATCCGGCGCTGGTCAACCTGGGCCAGATCTCGGCCGGCTCGGGGCCGCGCACCGGCAAGATCGATACGATCGCGCCGCGCACGGTCACCCTGCCGGCCAGCTTCTGCAACTTTGCCGGCTCGGTTGTGCGGGTGACGACCACCGCGCTCACTTCGAGCGATACGACCTCGCCTCAGCCCGGCTTCACCCGCGCAGTAAATTACACTGCCACGGCGAGCGGGTGGGCTACCGGCACCACTGCGGCAACCTCGGCGGCCTTGCGCGACGGTACCTCGCCCAGTGCTACCGGCAGTGGTGCTACTCAGCCGCTGCCCAAGATCGCCGATCTTTCGGTGACCCTGTCCAGTTTCACCACCCCCGGCGACCTGATCCTGGTTGCAGGCAATTATAGCGGAAACGTCGTCGTGACCTTGGGTCCGGCAGCGTTCGCGGATTGAGGCGACCAGCGATGCGCAAACTCTTCCTCCTCGCTCCGGTCCTGATCGCGGCCTTGCCCGGCACCGCGCTGGCGCAGACGAGCAACACCAGCACCAAGAACGTCGGCGTCGTCGGCACGGCCCCGGCGATGTGCTTTGGCGGCACGCTGACGGGCACCGGCAGCTATGATCTGGGGGTCCTGATCGATACCGCCACCGGCCAGTTGCGCACCGATCTGACCGCGCCGGCCAAGGTTCTGGTCGGATCGTTCTGCACCGGCCGCAGCACGATCACCGTGGCGGCCACGCCGCTTGCTGCCCAGAATTCAACCGTCGCGCCGCCATCCGGGTTCGCCCGTTCGGTCAACTATGTGGCGGTTGCCAGCGGGTGGACCATCACCCCGGCCAGCTACAACACGGCCATTACGGCCAACAGCGCCGCCACCCAGACCCGGGCCAGCGCCTTTACCGGCGACATCACCGTGGCAATCTCGGGCTTTGCGACCAGCGGCGGCAGTTCGCTGCGGCTGGTGGCCGATAACAACTATCGCGGTCTGGTGACCGTAACCATTGCAGCGGTGAACTGAGCCATGCGGACAATCTCCCTCTTTATTCTCGCCGCGCTCGCCGGGACTACTCCCGCATTCGCTCAAACCAGCAGCGCAGTGCGCACCTTGCCGGTGACCGGCTCGGTCCCGCAGACTTGCGCCATGGCCGAGGGCAAGATCGCTCCCGGCAGCCTTAACAATATCGCTGGCCTCGATGGCGATACGCTGCGGATCATCCAGTTCACCGATCCGGCAACGCTGCAGGTCCGCTCCGCCAGCGTGACCATCGCTTTCGATGCCGTGTGCAACTTCCCGCACGAAGTCCGGATCGAATCG
Organism: Sphingomonadaceae bacterium; assembly: GCA_025359445.1. Classification (GTDB taxonomy): domain Bacteria; phylum Pseudomonadota; class Alphaproteobacteria; order Sphingomonadales; family Sphingomonadaceae; genus Novosphingobium. The sequence continues at coordinate 6,155 of JANYGB010000034.1, read as the reverse complement.
CAGAACAACGGACTGTGGCCGATCGACGGGCGGGTCAGCGACCGGCCGGCCGGGTTTGCCTATGCCGTGCCTTATACGGCGCGGATTAACTGGGGTCCGGTCGATACCTTGTTCGATGCCACCGCCAAGGTGCGCAGTCAGAACCAGCAAATCGTCGCTGTCAACGATGCCGTGGCCGGTGAATTCCGCCTGCGGATTGAAATTCAAGACGGCGCTTCGAACGTCGAAAACCGCGCGCCGCTAGTGGCTGGCACTTATGTCGACACCGTGCGCATCTTCCTGGAGCCACGCTGATGCGCGCGACCGTCATCCCGATCTTAGCAGCCTCGCTCGCGTTCGCGCTGAGCACGACCGGCGCTGCGGCGCAGGATATCAACCGCGCCACACAGCGGCTTGAAATGCTCGGCAATGCCCCGGTGGGCTGCGTTGCCAATTCAGCCCGGGCCAGCAAGCTGGTCGGCGCGACTTACCAGGACAACGGGCCAACCGGCGGCGTGGTGGTGTTCCCCAATCTGGTCGACGAATCGACTGCGGCAACCCGCGCCAGCTCGATCGAACTCGCGGTTCCGGTGGTCTGCAATACCTCGCACCTGATCACCGTGCGCAGCTACAATGGCGCGCTGGTCCGGCTGGGAGCCAATGCCGCGCGCAGCGGCAGCGGCGGCTTCAGTGAAATGCAGACCTACGATGTTGGCTTGCAGTGGCAGCAGCGGACGGTCCAGCTCGGCACGCAGACTGCCAGTGCGGCGATTTCCTACAATCAGCCGGCCAAGGGTGACCTTATTGTCGACATCGCGGTACCGCGGGGGACCAATCCACTGGTGGCAGGGACTTACACCGATGCCGTCGTGGTCGAGATCCGGCCTAGCAACTAATTACCCGCCGGGGCGGGAGGAGAATACTTGTGAAGCTCAACTATAAGCACGCGTTAACCATGTTTTGCGCCGCCATCGCGCCGTACCAGGCGGCGCAGGCAATGACCGTGCAGCCGGTGGTAATCGACCTGCAGACCGCGGGCCGCCAAATGTCGCAGACGATCACCGTCGAAAACACCTTTGCCACGCCGCTGCCGGTCGAGCTGACGGTGCAGGAACTTGATCTGACAACCGAAGGGGTCAAGCAGACCGGCAAGGATCCGGGCGATCTGCTGGTGTTCCCGCCGCAGACGATTATTGCCCCGGGCCAGACCCAGACCTTCCGGGTGCAGTATGTCGGCGATCCGGCGCTGGCCAAGAGCAAGCACTACTACGTCACCGTCGCCCAGCTGCCGATCAAGCTGCCCGAAGGCCAGTCGGCGATCCAGATCCTGTACAACTTCCAGGTGCTGATCAGTGTCGCCCCGCTCGGCGTGAAACCCAAGATCGAAGTGCAAAGCGCCGAGGCGACTCCCGGGACCGGCGGCAAGACTTACGCCACGGTGACCATGGTCAACCAAAGCCCGGCGCACGGCTACCTTTCCAACGGCCACTTGCGGATTGTCGAAAAGGACAAGTCGGGCGCGCAAGTGTTCAGCAAGTCCCTGTCGGGCGCAGAAATCCAGCAGACTATGGGTTTTGGCCTGATTGGCGGCGGCCAGACCCGGCGTGTGGCCGTGCCGGTTGAGCTACCCAGCGCCGACGGCACGGTGGAGGCGAGCTTCTCGCTCGACAACTGACCATGGGACACGGGGGCAGACATTTCAGCTTGATGCTCGGGGCCAGTCTGGCAGCGCTGGCATCGCCGGCTTTGGCCGGGACCGCTGGCGGAAGCGCCGACGACCAGGCCCCGCAGGCACCCGCCGCGCGCGCCGAACGACTTAACCCGACCGGGCGTACTATCGTGCTGACCGTGCCGGCCAAGGACGGCGCAGCTTACCTCGGCGATGTTCCGCTGACGATCACCACCGACGATGCGCTCAGCTTTCCGACCGACCGGACGCTGCAAGTGCTCGAGCCAATCCTCGCGCCTGATGTGATGACCGCGTTACGCGCCAATCTGGCGGGCAAGGGCACAATCGGTCCGCAAGACTTGTCCAGCGTCGGGATCATCGTCAATTACGATCCCCGCACGCTTGAACTGCGCTTTGAAATCCCGGTCGAAAAGCGCGCCTCACGCAGCTATTCGGTCTCGGCGCTCGACGCGCAATCGGTCGGCACGTTTGTCCGCCCGGCCGATGTCAGCGCCTACCTCAACGTGCGCGGCTCGGTCGATCTTTACGAAGACGGCCCGCAAAGCGGGTTCGCTGCGCCGGTATTCCTGCTTAACGCGGCAATCCGGCTCAAGGGTCCGGTGTTTGAAACCGACGCGATCTGGTCACCGGGCAATGACGGGGTCGATTTCCAGCGGCTCGGCAGCCGCTATGTTTATGACGATACTTCAAAGCTGATCCGCTTTACGCTGGGCGATCTTGATACCCAGGGCCGCGGCTTCCAGTCGGCCCCGGACATCGCGGGGATCTCGATCTTCCGGTCCTATTCGGTTCTCAATCCGCAGCAGATCATCCGCCCGCGCGGTGACCGCACCTTTACGCTCAGCCGCAATTCGGTAGTCGAAGTGCTGGTCAACGGTCAGCAGGTCCGCCGCCTTCAGCTTGGCCCAGGCAACTACAACCTGCGCGACTTCCCGTTTGCGCAAGGCGGCAACGACATCCGCCTCAACGTGCTCGACGATACCGGGCGCAGCGAAGTGTTGCGTTTCAACCTTTTCCTCGATCAGACCCAGCTGGGCAAAGGGCTCAGCGAATTTGGCTTCTACGCCGGGGTCAAGGCACCGCTCGGGCTGCACGGCCCGGTCTATTCGGACCAGTGGGCGGCGACCGGCTTCTACCGCCGCGGAATTAGCGATCAGGTTACCCTGGGAGCCAATTTCCAGGCCGACGACCAAATCCAGATGGCTGGTCTTGAAGCCGTGTTCGGTACCCAATTCGGTACGATCGGCACCCAGGCGGCGTTCAGCCACACGGTCGGATACGGCGATGGCTTTGCCTTGCAGGCGACCTTCCAGCGGCTGCTCCAGCATTCCGACGGAACATCGGACAGCTTCAACCTGTTCGCTGAACACCGCAGCCGGCGGTTCGCGCCGATCACCTTCCTGCTCGCCGATAACCAGTACGAATACGAACTGGGTGGCGGCTATACCCATGCGTTCAATTCAAACTTCTACATGGGTGCCAATGCGCGCTTCTCGAAGGGCCGCAGCACGAACCGGGATGTCCACAACTACAGCCTGGCGGGCGGATACCGGATTTCTCCGACCGCGAGCCTGACTGCTGAAGCGCGCTATACCGAAGACGCCAACGGCCACGAGTTCAGCGGATTCGTAACGCTGACCGTTCGCCTCGGCCGCAATTCCAGCCTGCGCGGCGAATACGACACCCGCGACAACCGCACCCGCGTTTCGTACCAGACGCTGCATGGCAGCGGCGTGGGTAGCTATAACGTCACTGCCGATGTCGAACGCTCGGACTTCGGCTCCAACGTCTCGCTCAATGCCAGCTACTTTGGCAACCGCGCCGAATTGGGGCTGAGCCACTTCGGCAGCTTTACCGACGGGTTCGGTCAGAGCACCGGCCAGCGCACCAGCTTCCGCTTTGGCACCTCGTTTGCCGTGGCCGATGGCGTCACTTCGATTGGCCGCCCGATCTATGACAGCTTTGCGGTGGTCAAACCCCACCCCAGTCTCAAGGTCGACAGCGTCATCGTCGATCCGTCGAGCTATGGCTACACGGCCAGCACCGGCGCGCTTGGAGTGGCAACCATGCCCAGCCTGTCGTCTTATTCCGAACGCGTGATCACGGTCGACGTCGATGGCGCCAAGCCGGGGGTCGATGTGGGCCAGGGATCGTTCAAGCTGTTCCCGCCATACCGCAGCGGCTACGTGCTGGAAGTCGGCTCGGACTATCACCTGACTGCGCTGGGCACGATGCTCGACGTGGATGGCCAGCCGGTTTCACTGGTCTCGGGCAAGGCGACCGAACTCGCGCATCCCGAACGGCCGGCGGTGACATTGTTCACCAACCGGCAGGGCCGCTTTGGCGCAACCGGTCTCGCTCCGGGACAGTGGCGGCTGGAAATGCTCGACACCAAGAATTCGGTTTATGTTATTACAATTCCGGCTGATGCCGACGGCGTAGTACGCCTGGGCGACATCACCCCGGTGAAGGAACGTTGAAGATGTCCAGTTTCACAAAAACATTCCGCAACTTGGCCTTGTTGCTTGGTGCTGTGGTAGCCAGCTTTGCCACTGCGGCCCAGGCCCAAACATCGACTTGCGGTGTGACCGGCAGCGCAACCGCCGCGCCGGCGGTTTACGATCCGTTCAATCCGAGCGGGCTTGCCACCACAACGATCACACTAAACCTGACCCGTGTAAATAACTCGGGCGGCGGTGACACGCGTATCGTGAATTTCTTCCTGCGTGCGAATCCCGGAACGGGAGCTGCGGCCGATGGTACGTCGCTTGTGCCGACTGCGGTTGCAGGCAGTGCCGCGATCACCGGGATCGGGCTCAACATTTTCTACAATTACAACGCTCCGCCACCGATCTACGCGCCGAGTAGTGCGGTGCCAAGCGGAAGCAACCGCTTTCTCAAAATCAACTTCACCGGCAACAATGCAGCGTCGAACACCGCGCAGGTTACCTTTCAAGTCTCGCTCCCGGCGAACCTCGATCTGCAAGCAGTCCAAAGCCTAGCCTTTGACGCGTTCTTTGCCTGCAATATCCAAGGCGGGCAAAGCAATGGTCTCGAACAGACCGGCAGTTTCAGCAACGCCGTGGTCTTCCCGGTTACCGTACTTAGCGCGCTGCGCACCTACTACGCCGGAACCGCGCTCGACTTTGGCGAGATTGGCAACATCACAACCGGTTCGCTCGGCACGACGGCGCAGAAGACCAACTTGTCCAACCATGTCTTTGTGCAAAGCTCGGGCGCCTACTCGGTGACACTGTCCTCGCAGAACGCCTTCAAGCTTAAAAAGCCGGGCGCGGCTACAGCGCAGGACGAGATCAAGTACAGCTTGCACTTCCTCGGTTTTGACCGTGACAATACCTCTACTCCGCTACCCAACGCGACTGCACTTTCGCGGAGTTGTGTGCGAGCTACCTTGTCCACAGCCGGCAATATGCTGCCGATCCAGGCCACCTTGCAAGAAGGCGGATCGGGCAAGAACCCATCACCAACTTACGCCGATATCCTGACGGTGACTGTCACTCCGCTGATCTACAGCGATCCAGGGTCGTTTGCCTGCGCCACGTTGTAATTCACAGGATCACCGAACGCTTTGAAGATGGAAAAGCCCGCATCCACCAGGGATGCGGGCTTTTCCATATTTGGTAATCGTGGAAGAATTAACGCGGTTCGATCCGGAAGCTGATCGTGCCGGTCTGGCCGTCCTTGGGCAATTCCAGCGCCAGCGAATGGCTCGCGATCGCCGCGCTGTTCGATTGGCTGACCACGGTCGAGCCACCGTCCATGTGAAGCGGAACCGGCACGCCATCGACGATCAGTTTGGCTTGCGCCAGCTGCGGCGAATAGTCGGCTATCACACGATAGCCGGTCGGGCTGTTGCAGAATTCCTTGAGCATGCCGAGCGAGGTGGTACCGGCGACTGGCGCAATCGCACTGGCGTCGACATTGGCGCGGCAGATCACCGGCACGTAGCCGACGAGCCCGATCGTAAACTGCGCCCCGCCAACATTGACTGATGGACCAAAGGCGCCTGCTGGAAGTGCGCTGGCGCACAGCGCAGCGACCGCGATAACTGGTTTGATGAGCTTCATTTCGTCGGCCTCCCGATTTCGTCGGGTTGCTAAATGACATGCTAACCTCAATGGCCGGTCACCGGGAAAGGTTAACCGCCGCTTAGGAGAAGCGCGCAATCCGGCACGCGATTGCCGCAGAGCCGGCAACAAATTGCCGCATCAAACCGTGCAAATTCAACGCCAACTGCCTAACCATCACCCACTGCAAAGCTGGCGCTGCGATTACTTAAAGTTTGCGATTGTGCTGAAAAAATGTGGTGCCGCTTACAGGATTCTGAGCTGCTGCCGGTTTCACGGACACCAAGTTAGCCTACCTCAGCTTTCTTCTCGAAGTCCATGGGGCTGAGATACCCCAAGGTCGAGTGCCTGCGCGTCGGGTTGTAGAAGCGCTCGATATAATCGAACACATCGGCCCT
>JANYGB010000013.1 GCA_025359445.1 Sphingomonadaceae bacterium | reverse complement strand
AGCAGCGACTGCACACCGCACGCGAGGATCAACAGCGCGGCGAACCAGAGCGACCCCGCATGCCCCGCAACGAGACCGGGGCTGCGAAAAATGCCGCTACCGACCATGCCGCCGATGCCGACCGCCACGCCGAACCCGACGCCGAGAACGCGAAGCAGGCCTGACGATGTGCGAACGATCGGAATAATCGCCTCCCGGTTTAGTTTCGCACCCATAACAGGCGTGGAAAGATTTTGGGAGGGGTGTGCCTAATCGGGGCTTGCGCGCCAATGGGATGTCCTATTGAACTCTCGAACTGGTCAATATGCGTCACGGGACACCGAGCAGGAAGAAAGAGCAGTGCCGGTAGCGTCGTCTTGCTCGGATGTACTGAAGTCCACTTTCGGAAGCGACCGATCAGCATTGGATGACCGACTTTGTGAAGGATATCGTACGCCAAGTGGCGCCCGATATCCTTCACACTAAAGACAATACGAGCGCTATTTCTGTATCCGTCGCTCGGTGCGGTAGCTTCTGACGATTCGGGATGTTTGCTCAGAACTTGACTGTACCGTTCGGACAACGAGCACCGATCAGCTGAGTTCAAGCTGCCGTTGCTGATGCGATAGCCGCCACTCGCCCAGATCGGCGAGCATCGCCCGCGCCGCGGCCTCGGTTCCGTCAGCAGTTCGGAACAGGGTAACAGGCCCGCTGCTCAGCGCTTTGGCGATCGAGGCAAGGTGGTCGGCGGTAATGTGCGATCGCGCCGCTGTCCCCGCGAAATCGCCCTGCACGCGGATGCCGAAAAATGCGGTACCGATCGCCGGCAGTCCAGCCGACAACGCCACAAAATCGGCAGCGTGCGCCACCGTCCACGCGTGGTCGACAAGGTACGCGCCGATGAACGCAATGCAGCTGAGGCACGAGGCAATGAACAGCAACGATCCGGCCCGTTGCAGCCGATGATCAAGACGATGGATCGCGGCGGCGTTGCTGCGGTGATACGCCACCTGAGGAGCAATATCGTCGCTGATGATCGAGCGTGTCAGTTTTCCGGTTTCGCCGGAGAGTTCGCCTGATGGCATCCCGATGCTCCGCCAGACACCCGCGGCATACCAATCGACCCAGCTGCACGCGCCGCGTGCCGCCGGACGCAGGTCGGGCTGTGCGATGCCGACCAGGGTCAGGCTTGCCATCGATCGCAGGCGTTCGGCGAGCTGGCGATAGTCGAGCCAGCGACGATGCCAGTTTCGCACAACGCCGACGCGGGTATTGACGACAAAACCGCCGATGACCGTCAGTTCGGCAAAAGCGAGCCAAAGCTTGGCGTGCGGCAAGAGCAGCCCGGACAGGCCGAGCAGGACAGCCACTGCACCGGCGATGAAGTTGAAGACATGGCCGCTACGATAACTTTGCGCGAAGTGCGCCGCGAGCCGGTCGCTCCACGCATAGGCGGCGAGCCAGGTGGTCGTATTCTGCATGATCGCGGTGAACGGTTGCGCCTGGTGCTCGAAAGCGCGCCATTCATCGCCGGCGCTGGCAGTGTAGGGCGGAACGATCACCGCCGTGCGCCGCAACCGCCGCGCTCCTGCCGCCGCGAGCAGGAGCGGATATTCGATGCGGGTCTTGAACCGCCGCTGGCGTTCGCTCTGGAACGCCGCGAGATGCGAGCGCTCGACGGGATCGTGCGGCGGCGCGAGCAGTTGATCGATCAGCGGACCGAAACCGAAATCGTCGAGGTTGCGCGCGGCAAACTGGTCGATCCGCGTCTGCAGCAGATGCGGCTCATGCGCGCTCCAGATCAGCATCGTCGGCAGTGTGTCGTCGACCGGGATGTGGATGACCGGAGCACCGCGACGCAGCGCGTGCTCGACAACCTCGGCGGTGCCTCCCGCGCCGCGCGCCGGCAGCCCGTCCCAAACCGCGACAAGCACATCACAATGCGCCACGGTTGCCCGCCCGGCGAGAGCGTATGCCGATGATATCTGATTGCGCGCGCACGGCAGCTCGAGGACGCGCGTGGCCCGGCAAAGCAGCCGCTCGTACGTCGCAAGCGCGGCGGCTTTGGTGAAATCGACCGCGTAATCGCGGCGGCGGAACGGCAGGATTGCATGAAGCTCATAGCCAAGGTCGAGCGCCGCATCGGCGGCAATCTGGTCGACACCCTCGGCGAGCGGACAGATCAGCCGCGGCGGCAAGGGGACGGCTGCGAAAACGCCGGCCGTGGTCCGATGCAATCGCGCCGCTGCATCGCGCAGATTTAGCAAGACATGGTACAAGCGCGGGCGAAGGTCAGCGCTGTCGCCAAGTGCGGCGGCGCGGTGACCGGTAATGCCGACATCCAGGCAGAATGGGATCTCCGGAGGTCCGTCACCTGAGGCGGCCCGTGGCACTGTCAAAGCTTTCCCCATGCAGGACCATAACGGATGCGGAACTTGAGTGCCAGCGGCAGGGGGCAATAGCTCTCATGCCGCTTCCGCACCGCATTGCCACCCAGCCTCGTCGGGCCTAGAGCTGACCCGTAACGACATCGGGGTGGTGGTGCGTGGCCGATGTGTTCGTTTCCTACAAGGCTGAAGACCGGGCGCGGGTGCGGCCGCTGGTCGATGCGTTGACGGCGGACGGGCTGAGCGTCTGGTGGGACGCGCACATCGAGGGCGGCAGCGACTGGCGGCAGTCGATCCAGGACCAGCTCGACGCGGCGCGCTGCGTCGTCGTCGTCTGGAGCAAGCGGTCGGTCGCGGCCGAGGGCAAGTTCGTC
>JANYGB010000056.1 GCA_025359445.1 Sphingomonadaceae bacterium | reverse complement strand
GTTGACATCGTAGGGGTCGCAAGTTCAATCCTTGCTACGCCCACCATTCGCCAAAAAGGCCCCGGTTGCCCGGGGCCTTTTTCGTTTAAAGGTCCTCCCATTTTGCGAAGCCAAATGGGAGGTGGCAGACGCCAAAGGCGGCTGTTGGAGGGGTATCGACGCCAGCACAGAAACCCGCCGTCTCGTCCTGCGGACGATCCACCTCCCCATTTGTGGCATTCGCCAAAAATGAAGAGGATCGAGTTCCTACTTGCCCTGCCAGTTAGGCTTGCGCTTTTCGGCAAAAGCAGCAGCGCCTTCGCGGGCGTCTGCGCTGGTAAACACCGGCGCGATGTAAGCTGCCTGCTTGCTCCACATCTCAGCGTCGGTCCAGCTGTGCGAATCGCGGATAATCGCTTTCGAAGCGATCAGCGCAAGCGGACCGTTCTGCGCAATCGCCCGGGCGAGTTCCTTGGCTCCTTCAAGCGAAGGCCCATCGGTCACGCGGTTGACGAAGCCGAGCTCATAGGCCCGCTGGGCACCGATGAAATCGCCGGTCAGCGCCAGTTCCATTGCGATCCGCGGCGGGATCTGGCGGGGAAGTTTGATCAGCCCGCCAGCCGCTGCCGCCAGCCCGCGCTTGGCTTCGGGAATGCCGAACTTTGCAGCCGAACTGGCCACGATCAAATCGCAGCTCAATGCCAGCTCCATGCCGCCAGCAAGCGAATAGCCATCGACCGCAGCGATCACCGGCTTTGACGGGGTCCACTCGGTCAATCCGCCAAACCCGCGCCCCTCGATGCTTGGCCGCTCGCCGCGCAGGAAGCCCTTGAGGTCCATGCCCGAGCAGAACGTGCCGCCCGCGCCGGTCAGGATTGCACAGCGCAAGTCACTATCGGCTTCGAGCCGGTCCATTGCCGCGCTGATGCCTTCAGCCTGAGCCTTGTTCATCGCGTTCTTGGCCTCGGGCCGGTTCATCGTGACGATCAGCACGCCGTCTTCGACTTCGGTAAGAACTTCGGCCGCTGCTGCTTGGGTATCGCTCATGCCAGGTTTCCTCTCGCTGGTTGTTAATCGAACGATTAAAGGCCTGCCCGCCCGCCGTCCAGCCCTTACTTGCGCAGGCCAATTGCTCTGCTAAGGGATGCCCCAACTCCCCGCGGAAAGACGAGACAGCGCATGGCCAAGATCAAGGTGAAAAACCCCGTCGTCGAGATCGACGGCGACGAAATGACCCGCATCATCTGGCAGTGGATCCGCGAGCAGCTGATCTTGCCTTACCTTGATATCGACCTGAAATATTACGACCTCTCGATCGAGATGCGCGACGAAACCAACGACAAGATCACCGTCGATTGCGCGAATGCGATCAAGCAATACGGCGTCGGCGTAAAATGCGCGACGATCACCCCGGACGAAGACCGGGTGAAGGAATTCCATCTCAAGAAAATGTGGAAGAGCCCGAACGGCACGATCCGCAATATTCTGGGCGGCGTGGTTTTCCGCGAACCGATCGTGATGCAGAACGTGCCGCGGCTGATCCCGGGCTGGACCGATCCGATCGTGGTTGGCCGCCATGCTTTCGGCGATCAATACAAGGCGACCGATTTCCTCGTCCCCGGCCCGGGCAAACTGCGGCTCGTGTGGGAAGGCGACGATGGCAGCAAGATTGACGAAGAGGTGTTCCACTACCCCTCACCCGGTGTTGCCTTGGCGATGTACAACCTTGACGATTCGATCCGCGATTTCGCCCGCGCCAGCCTCAATTATGGGCTGGGCCTGGGCTGGCCGGTGTACCTTTCGACCAAGAACACGATCCTCAAGGCCTATGACGGGCGTTTCAAAGACCTGTTCGAAGAGGTTTACACGACCGAGGGCTTCAAGGAGAAGTTTGCAGCCGCAGGGATCACTTACGAGCACCGCCTGATCGATGACATGGTCGCCTCAGCGCTCAAGTGGTCAGGCAAGTTTGTCTGGGCCTGCAAAAACTATGACGGCGACGTCCAGTCAGACCAGGTTGCGCAGGGCTTTGGCTCGCTTGGGCTGATGACTTCGGTGCTGATGACCCCGGACGGCAAGACGGTTGAAGCCGAAGCCGCGCACGGCACTGTCACCCGCCATTACCGCCAGCACCAGCAGGGCAAGGCAACCAGCACCAACCCGATCGCCTCGATCTTTGCCTGGACCCGCGGGCTGATCTACCGCGGCAGGTTCGACGATACGCCAGATGTGGTGCGCTTTGCCGAGACACTGGAGCGGGTCTGCATCGATACCGTCGAAAGCGGCAAGATGACCAAGGATCTCGCGATCCTGATCGGGCCCGACCAAGCCTGGCTGACCACCGAAGGCTTCTTCGCAGCCGTGGTTGCGAATCTTGAAACCGAAATGCAGAACTGGAAGTGAGTTAAACGTCCGCGCGCGGCGAGCGGACGTGTTCCTGCCGCACGCCATGCCCAATGAAATAGCCCGGAATGCGGCGCAGCAGCGGGAACCGGTTGAGCAACCGGACCGCGAGCGGCGCGCGCTCTGCCTTTGCCCGGTCGCCCAGGATCACCGGACGCAACAAGCGTTCGTGCATGGCTCGCTGCCCGCTTTGCACCAGCTTGGTCGGCAAAATCCGCCGCGCCTGAACTTTGCTCAGTAGTCGATCAATCGCTTCACCTCGGGCTAATGGACCAGCCAGCAGATTGGCAGTCGCCACCGCATCCTGAATCGCCAGGTTGATCCCAATCCCGCCAACCGGGCTCATTGCATGGGCGGCATCGCCGATCGCCAGCAGGCCGGGGCGCGACCATTCGCGCAGCCGGTCGAGCGAAACTGACAACAAGCTTACGTGGTCCCAGTCGGGCAACGCGTTTTCCAGATCGGTCAGCCCGGGTGAGGCCAGTTGTATTTCTGCACGAAATGCCGCAATTCCGCGCGCCTTGATCGCCTGGCTTGCACCTTTGGCGATGACATAAGCGCATTGCCAATAATCACCGCGGTCAAGCTGCACGATCATCTGCGCGCCGCACACGATCGCTCGGAAGGCGCTTCCTGCCCCGGTTTTGGGCACGGCAAACCAGAACACGTCAATCGGCGCATCGAGTACTTCGAGCGGCAACATCTGGCGGGCGAGCGAACTGCGGCCATCACATGATATCGTCAACCCCGCCTCAAGCTCGCTTCCATCCGCCAACCGCACGCCGGTAACCCGCTTGGCCGTTTTGAGATAGCCAATAACCCGAGCTGACATCCGCAGCGCAAACTGCGGTAATTTTGCGCATTCAGTGCGCAAGAAATCGAGGAACTCCCATTGCGGCATCATCGCGATGAATGGCGCGGGCATCTTGAGGTGGGAGAGGTCCGCGATGTTCATCGACTGGCCGTTCCAATCTATCTCGGCGCGGTCAATCCGGTGATGCGGGCGCTGCAGGAATGCTTCGAGCAGGCCAAGCTCGTCCAAAATTTCCATGGTCGATGGATGCACCGTGTCGCCGCGAAAATCGCGAAAGAAGTCGGCGTGCTTTTCCAACACTGTGACGCGGACCCCGGCACGCGCAAGCAGATAACCGGTCATCATTCCGGCGGGACCGCCGCCGACCACGATTACAGCGCTGTTCGTCCCAGCCATGACGTGACTTTTGCACGGCCCATAGCCACAAGGCAAGCATGGCCGCCGAATTCGCAATACCACCCACCTCGCTCCTCAGCGACGGTCTGGTGATCCTCGCTGCTGCCGGAATCGTGATTCCGCTGTTCGCCCGGTTCCGCATCACCCCGGTGATCGGGTTCATCCTGGTCGGCGTGCTGGTTGGTCCCTTCGGGCTGGGTAGTGCGGTCGCACAATTTCCGTGGCTGCACTACGTCACAATCAGCGATCCTCACCGGCTCGAGCCTTTCGCCGAGTTTGGCATCGTGCTGCTGCTGTTTTCGGTCGGGTTGGAGCTATCGTTCAAACGGCTTTGGGCGATGCGTGCGGCGGTGTTCGGGCTCGGCGCAAAAGAGCTGGTGGGTTGCGCCTTGCTAATCGCACTGGTGTTGATGGCGCTGGGCAATTCGCTGGCGACCGCCGCCGCGCTGGGACTGGCGCTGGCGCTGTCCTCGACCGCGCTGGTGCTGCGGATAGCCGACCAGAACACCCCCGTAGGCCGCGCCGCGCTGGCCATGCTGCTGTTTGAAGATATCGCGCTGGTGCCGATCCTGTTCCTGCTCGGCGCGCTGGGGCGCGACGGCGCGGGCAACGATATAGCCGCGCTGCTCCGCACACTCGGGTTGGGCGCAGTGGTCATGATAGTGTTGCTGATCGGCGGGCGGTTCGTGCTGCCCAGATTGTTCGATCAGGCCGCCCGGACCAAAAGCCCTGAGTTGTTTTTTGCGGTCAGCCTGCTGGTGGTGATCCTCGCCTCCCTCGCTACCGGCGCGGCGGGACTGTCACCGATTTTAGGCGCGCTGGTCGCCGGGCTGCTGATCGCCGAAACAGAATACAATGGCGAGGTTGAGCATATGATCGCGCCGTTCAAGGGGCTGGCGCTGGGGGTGTTCCTGCTCACCGTCGGCATGGGGCTCGATCTTTCGGTGGTGTGGGCGCGGCTCGGCGAAGTGTTGCTTGCGACCGCGCTGGTGCTCGGCGCCAAAGCGCTGGTAACCGCCGTGCTGCTGCGCATGTCGGGCGCCCGGCTTAGTACGTCGACCGAGACCGGGATCCTGCTGGCCAGCCCGTCCGAGACAACGCTGATCGTGCTGGGTGCGGCGCAAGCGGGTAAGTTGATTGCTCCGTCGGCGGGGCAGTTCTGGGAAATCGTCACCGCGATCGGGCTTACCGTGACCCCGATTCTGGCGATTGGCGGGCGCTGGCTGGCGCGGCGCGTGGACATCGCCGGGCACTTGCAAGGCAATGATACGCTGGCCGACGAACATGCCATCGTGGTCGGCTGCGGGCGGGTCGGACGCTTGGTCGCCGAGATGCTGCGCGTCCATGGCCAGGCCTATGTGGCAATCGATATCGACCCTGAACTGGTCAAGGCTGCACGTGCCGATGGGCTCACCGCGCGCTATGCTGATGCCGGGCGCAGCGATGCGCTCGAACGGCTTGGCCTGGCCGATGCAACCGCAGTGATTTTCACCATGGACGAGCCCGTCGCCGTCCAGCGCCACGTCCGCCGCCTGCGCTTGGCCTATCCGGACCTGCCGATCATCGCCCGCGCCCGTGATGCCAGCCACGCCGCCGCGCTATACCGCGCCGGGGCGAGCCACGCGGTGCCCGAAACGCTCGAAAGCTCGCTGCAATTGTCCGAAGCGGTGCTGGTTGATCTTGGCGTGGCGATGGGCCCGGTGATCGCCAGCATCCACGAAAAGCGCGACGAATTGCGCGCGCAGATCATGGAAGAAGGCCATCTGCACCAGAAGCCGGCGCTGCGCACCAGCGTCCGCGACCGAACCGCATAAGGCCAGCAAGCAACGCTTTGTCGCGCCGAGCGTTTAGTTTTTACAGTACCGGATTGCGCAGGCACGGAGCAGCATCATGGCCAAGGAAAATCCCGCCCATCATGACAGCAAGGACGACAGCGACCCGAAGCGCCAGACTGGCGAGGACAAAGGCCGCATCAAGCACGAACAGCTGACCGACGCGACAATGCCCAACAAAAACATGCCGCTCGGTTCGGTGCGCGACAAACACCCGCACTGACCAGCAATCAGACGGAGAGCGCCTTCCGCACCGCCGCAATCGCCTCGGCTGCCTTGGCCCCATCCGGACCGCCGCCTTGCGCCATGTCCGCACGCCCGCCGCCACCTTTGCCGCCGAGCGCTTCTACACCGGCGCGGACGAGATCGACTGCGCTAACCTTGCCGGTCAGGTCATCGGTCACCGCTGCGGCAATCGCCGCCTTGCCATCATTGACCGCGACGACTGCCGCGACCCCCGAGCCCATGCGGGCCTTGGCTTCATCGAGCAGGCCGCGCAGGTCTTTGGGATCGAGCCCGTCGAGCACCTGGCCTGAAAACTTGATCCCGCCGACATCCTCTTCACTAGAATCGACCGTTACTTCGCCAGTAGCGGATGCCCGTGCGATTGCCGCACCAGAGAGAGCAATTATCTTCCTCGCTTCTGCGAGATCTCGTTCGAGCTTTTTTCGTTCATCTCGAATTTGACGGACGCGCCCGACGACTTCGTCGTCAGAGGAGCCAACTATCTCTTGAATGCCCACCAAGGTTTGATATTTCTTCATCAACCACTCGCGAGCTTCTTCGCCTGTCTTTGCCTCAATTCTACGAACACCTGACGCCGCAGCCCCCTCGTGCACGATCACAAACAGGCCGATGTCACCAAGCGCGCGTACATGCGTGCCGCCGCACAGTTCGACCGAATAGTTTTTGCCGCCGCTCGCGTTGCCCATCGAGAGCACGCGAACTTCATCGCCGTACTTCTCACCGAACAGCGCCATTGCGCCTGATTCAACCGCATCGTCCGGGCTCATCAGTCGGGTCAGGACCGCCTCGTTGCCGCGCACTTCGGCGTTCACCTCGGCCTCGATCGCAGCGATGTCATTGGCGGTCAGCGCGGTGGGTTGCGAGAAGTCGAACCGCAGCCGGTCTGGCGCGACCAGCGACCCCTTCTGCGTCACATGGCTGCCGAGCCGCTTGCGCAGCGCGGCATGGAGCAGGTGCGTAGCCGAATGGTTGGCGCGGATCGCATCGCGCCGCGCGACGTCGATATCGAGTTTGACCGTGTCACCGGTCTTGATCGTGCCGCTGACCACTTTAGCCTGATGCGCGTGCAGCCGGCCGAGCGGTTTAGCGGTATCGTTGACTTCAAGACTTAGCCCGCCCGACCCGGTGATCGTCCCGGCATCGCCCATCTGACCGCCACTTTCGCCGTAGAACGGGGTCTGGTTGGTGATCACCAGCACGCTGTCACCCGTCGCGGCCGAAGCGACTTCCTTGCCGTCCCTGACCAGTGCGACAACCTCCGCCTCGGCCGTCGTCGCGGTGTAGCCAGTGAATTCGGTCGCGCCGACGCGATCGGCGATGTCGAACCACACCTCGCCGTCGGCCGCTTGTCCGCTGCCTTTCCACGCTGCGCGCGCTGCTGCCTTCTGCCGCGCCATCGCGGCATCGAACCCCGCCCGGTCAACCACGATTCCGCGTGCACGCAGCGCATCCTCGGTGAGGTCATAGGGGAAGCCAAAGGTGTCGTAGAGCTTGAACGCGGTCTCGCCGGGCAGTTCGCTGCCTTCGCCAAGGTCGCCGGTGGTTTCGTCAAGCAGCTTGATCCCGTTGGCCAGCGTGCGGCGGAACTGCACTTCCTCGCGCTGCAGGGTTTCCTCGATCAACGGCTGCGCGCGGCCCAATTCGGGATAGGCCTGGCCCATCTCGGTCACCAGCGCAGGCACCAGCCGGTGCATCAACGGATCCTTCGCGCCGAGCAAATGGGCATGCCGCATCGCGCGGCGCATGATCCGGCGCAGCACATAGCCGCGCCCTTCGTTGGAGGGCAGCACGCCATCCGCCAGCAGGAACGAAGTCGAGCGCAAGTGATCCGCAATCACTCGGTGGCTGGCCTGGTTGTCGCCAGTCGCGGCTACCCCAGTCAGGCTTTCCGAAGCCGCGATCAACGCCTTGAAGGTATCGGTATCGTAATTGTCATGCTGGCCCTGCAGCACCGCCGCGACGCGTTCGAGGCCCATTCCGGTGTCGATGCTCGGGCGCGGCAGTTCGCCGATCTGCACGTCGTTTTCCTGCAGGAACTGCATGAACACCAAGTTCCAGATCTCGACAAAGCGGTCACCGTCCTCGTCCGGGCTGCCCGGGGGGCCGCCGAAGATGTGATCGCCGTGGTCGTAGAATATTTCCGAGCACGGCCCGCATGGACCATCCGCGCCCATCGCCCAGAAATTGTCTTTGGTGGGGATGCGGATGATCCGGCTTTCGGGGAGGCCGGCAATCTTCTTCCACAGCTCGAATGCGTGATCGTCGGTGTGGTAGACCGTCGCGGTCAGCTTGTCCGCCGCGATGCCCCATTCCTTGGTCAGCAGGTTCCAAGCGTGAGTGATCGCCTGTTCCTTGAAATAGTCGCCGAACGAGAAATTGCCGAGCATTTCAAAGAAGGTGTGATGCCGGGCGGTGTAGCCGACATTGTCAAGATCGTTGTGCTTGCCGCCTGCCCGCACGCATTTCTGGCTGGACGTAGCGCGCGCGCTTTCGCGGCTCTCCAGCCCGGTGAACACGTTCTTGAACGGCACCATCCCGGCGTTGACGAACATCAGCGTGGGATCGTTGTACGGGACCAGCGGCGCAGACGGCACCACTTCGTGCCCGTGGCTGGCGAAGTAATCGAGGAAGGACCGGCGAATTTCATTCGTGGAAGTCATGATGCTGGCCAATTAGGGCCTGTTGCGGCTGCGAACAAGCGCGATTGTGGCACCGCTGGCCGTCGCTTCAGTCCCCGGCCGGAACCTTGACCTTAAGCGCGCCGGGCAGGATGCGGAACTGCAGCGGCAATTGCATCTGGGTAACCTCGCCATCGTGCGCCACATCGATCGGTCCGCTGCCGAGCAAGGTGAACGCGGCGCAATCATCGATCGGCGCGAAATCGCGCGCTGGGTCAGCCCGGCCCACCAGGACCCGCAAGGCAAACCCGATCAGCGCCACGGCGCTTTTGTGGCGCACCGCATAAAGCCCCAGTTGCCCGGTATCGAGTGCTTCACGTTTGCCCAGCCGCCGCCCGGTGAGGTTGTACGGATTGTTGCCGATGAACAGCAGCGGAGTCTCGAGGCACTGGCGTGTGCCCTCAATTTCAAGCTCGAGCCGCCGCACCTTGAAGCCGCGCAACACCGTCCACGCCGCCGGGATCGTCGCCAGCCACTTGGGCAGGCTCTGCGTATCGCGCGCGCGCACCAGCCTGGTATAAAGCCCGACCGAGGCATTGTTGACGAACACCTGGTCACCCACTTGCGCCAGATCGATCGCTTGCACCTTTCCGTCCACCGCCACGCCTGCGGCTTCGCTCAGGTCTGCCGGGATGCCCAGGTCGATCGACAGATGATTTAGCGTGCCGAGCGGCAGGACCGCCATGACCTGCCCGCTCTTGCTAAGCAACGCCGCCGCGCTGCCGAGCGTCCCGTCACCCCCGCCGACCGCCACAACCGGCGCTGACCGCACATCGGCAATGGTTTGGGCCAAGGCTTTGCCTTCAACCAAGTGCGGCTCGGCCGTAACCCCATGCGCGGCAAATGCTGCAATCAGCCGCCCTTCGAGCGCATCGCCCTCGCGCGATGCCTTCCCGCCCGAGGCATTGACCACCACGGCCAATTGCTGGTCCTTGGCCAAACTCAGTTCCGCGCCGAAACGATCCAGGCCGCCGCCGGGAATGCAACCAGATTGCCGCTGCGATGTTCGCTTACCCAGTCGCGCACCCAGCCCTCGGCGCGGGTCCGCTCTTCGCCCTTGAGCGCCTTGAGCGCCGGTGCGGCCGGACCGATCCGCCGGAACAGTTCCATCGCATCTTCAATTGGATCGTCCCCTGCCCCGGCAATGTAGGCGAAGTCGACCGGCTCGAGTGCAATGTCTTGCCACCCGGCATTGCCGAGAACGCCGTGGACATAGCCTTCATCGGCAAAGGCGAACGGGCCGGGTGCGGTCCCCTGACCGAATTCGGGTACATCGAGCAATTTGGCAAGGTCCGCCGCCCACGGGTTGAGACTGGCGCTGCGGAAACAGGAAAACACCAGTTGTGCGCCCGGCGCAGCCAGCGCGCGCAGGTTGGCAAAGGCGGTGACCGGGACCTCGAAGAACATGACGCCATGGCGCGAAACCAGCAGTTCGGGCGCAAAACCCGAAGGCTGCCAGTGCGCAGCATCGGCTTCGACGAATTCAGCGTTGGCCAGGGCTTCTCCCCGCTCGCGCGCCGCCGCCACCAGCTCGGCCGAAATATCAACCCCGACCACTTTGGCACCCGGGTTGCCGCGAGCGATCGCCAATGACAGCTCACCCGCACCGCAGCCCACATCGAGCATGCCGCGCGCGCCAATTCCACCAATCCGGGCGAGCAGCCGCTCGGTCAATCCCGAGAACGCGCGGTCAGTCAGCCGGTAGTTCTCAGCCCAGTTACGCCCGACCGCGTCGCGCCATTCGGTTCCTGTGGTCATCGGCTAAGGCTATGCGCTGCCTTGCTGCGGCACAAGCCCGAATCCCGGTGAGGGTGCAAGGCGCGCGCGGATGCTGTGCGGCCTAATACCCGTAATAGGCCCCGCCCTTTTCGCGCGCAACCTGCCAGGCGGGGCGGACGTGGATCGCGGCGACGAACGCGGCGAGCTTGGGGTAAGCGGCACCCTGCCCTTGCATTATGGCGATCTCGGCGGGAAAGCTCAGCATCATGTCGGCCCCGGTCAGCTCATCGCCGACAAAGTGGCCCGAAGGGCGCAACTCGCTTTCGAGGTAGCCGAAATGGCTCGCCAATTGCTCGCTGATTCGCGGCGCGAGCGGCGCAGCTGCGTCCCCTAGACGCGAAGTGTAAAGCTGGAGCAGGATCGGGGTCATCGCCGAGCCTTCGGCAAAATGCATCCATTGCAGGTGGCGCAGCGCTTCGGAAGTGCCGGGCGCCGGCTGGAAGCGGCCCTGCCCGTACTTGTCGAGCAGGTACTGAATGATCGCGCCCGATTCCTCGATCACTATGCCGTCATCCTCCAGCAGCGGCGACTTGCCGAGCGGGTGGACCGCCTTCAGCTCGGGCGGCGCGAGGTTGGTCACCGCGTCGCGCTGGTAGTGCTTGATCGTGTACGGCAGGCCCAGTTCTTCGAGCGCCCAGAGCACGCGCTGCGAGCGGCTGTTATTGAGATGATGGACGATCAGCGACATGGGAAAAGCTCCTGACAAGACGGGTTGGCTGCAAGCTTAGCAGGCGCGGGCCGCAGCGCCAGCCCGGGCTAACTCAGCGGATGGTGATGATGCTACGGTCCCAATCGGCCTGCGCGGCGAGCGAACACCGCGCCGCCGCGATGCTCACCCGGACCGTCCCGCCATCACGATTGAGCCGGAACAGGATATAGTACTGGATCAGGCCGCCGCGGCTATCGGCAAAGCCGGCAAACACGATGGGTTTCATGTCGCCATTTGTCAGCGCAAACCGGTAAACCTCTCCCGGGATCAGGCCGCGGGCATTTAGCATCATGGCCTTGCCCGCACTGGCAATCGACAGCTCGCAGCCGTCCGAACGGTCATAGCTGAGCAGCTCAGAGCGTTCTAGCGAAGCACTCGCCGGGGCGGCCACGACGGCCAACGAAAGGCTGGCGGCAAGCCGGAAGGGGGTACGAGTCATGCTGCGGTCCTTTGCGGGCGATTGCTTGAGACTACGCCAAGAGACCAATGGATTCAAAGCATTGCCGAACCGCGATTGCCCCAGCGCGGGACATGCCGACCGCCAGATACGACAAAGCCCCCGCACCCGGTGCCGGGTACGGGGGCCACGTCAGTAATCAGCTGGGTCAGTTGCCCCCGGCCGCAGGTGCAGGACCTGGCAAACCGGCCAGCTCAGGTCCGATCGACTTGGCGACATCGACCCGCACCTTGTTGTTATAAGCTTCAACCGTACCGGTTTCCTTGCCACTTTTATCGAGCAAGACTTCCGCCGTTGTCAGGCCAACCGGGGTTAGCCGGATCCTCAACGGATTAGGCGAAGGCTACTTTTTCGCCCCGTTAGAGCTATCGACCACGGCCCCGATAATCCCGCCGGCGAGCAGGTTGCCGAAGGTCGCGCCGCCGGTCTTGCTGTGGACCAGCACATAAACCGGGCGATAGCCGGCGAGCGTCACGTCGGCGCGGAAATCGTAACGGCGCGGCAGTTCGAGTTTGCACGGGCTGACGCAGTTGCTCCCGTTCGACATCTTGACTGAAGCACCAACCGGATCGGTATCGATCAGGTAAGTCTGGTTGGCACCGTGCATAACTGTTGCGCAGCCCGGTAGCCCCACAGATGCCGCTGCGACCAGTGTTGCGTGCTTGATTTTGATCATGATTATTGCCCCTCCCGTTTTTGGCGAAACAGATGTGCTGGGCTTTGTTTACTGGGTCAAGCGAGGTTGTACTTAGAATTTGCAAGTCATTCTATCGAAACGCAAATGAAACCGGCGCGGGGGCATTGCTGCACCCGCGCCGGTTCTGTTTTCGGAGGGCGCCCGCTTCAGGCGTCGGGGGACGAGCGGACGCCCTCCTTTCAACCCCGGCCATGGCGCGCGGGCAGCGCGCCGGGCCGGAAGCTCTCAGGGATCAATCGGCTGGGTCTGCGTCCGGACCAGCCATCATCTCCCCGGACAGACCATCGGTGTGGCTGCGGATCGCAGCTTCCAGCCGGTCACAAATCTCGGGATTATCTTTCAGGTATTGCTTCGAATTCTCGCGCCCTTGGCCAACCCGGATGCTGTCATAGCTGAACCAGGCACCGGACTTTTCAACAATTCCGGCCTTGACCCCAAGATCGAGAATTTCGCCGATCTTGGAAATCCCCTGGCCGTACATGATATCGAATTCGACCTGCTTGAACGGCGGCGCGACCTTGTTCTTGACGACCTTGACCCGGGTGGTGTTGCCAACGATTTCGTCGCGGTCCTTGATCTGGCCGATGCGGCGGATGTCGAGGCGCACGGAGGCATAGAACTTGAGCGCGTTGCCGCCGGTGGTGGTTTCGGGGTTGCCGTACATCACCCCGATTTTCATGCGCAGCTGGTTGATGAAGATCACCATGCAGTTTGACCGGCTGATCGAACCGGTCAGCTTGCGCAGGCTCTGCGACATCAGCCGGGCCTGCAGGCCGACATGGGTATCGCCCATTTCCCCTTCAATTTCAGCGCGTGGCACCAGCGCCGCGACCGAATCGATTACCAGCACGTCGATCGCGTTTGAGCGCACCAAGGTATCAACAATTTCGAGCGCCTGTTCGCCGGTATCGGGCTGCGAGACGATCAGTTCATCGATATCGACCCCCAGCTTCTTGGCATAGGCGGGGTCGAGCGCGTGTTCGGCATCGACGAAGGCAGCCGTGCCGCCGTTCTTCTGCGCTTCGGCGATGACATGCAGTGCCAGCGTGGTCTTGCCCGAACTTTCCGGCCCGTAAATTTCGATCACCCGGCCCTTTGGCAGGCCGCCCACGCCCAGCGCGATATCGAGCCCGAGCGACCCCGACGAGATCACCTCAACCTCCATCGTCTCCTTCGAGCCGAGCTTCATCGCGCTGCCTTTGCCAAAGGCGCGGTCAATCTGTGCCAGCGCTGCTTCGAGCGCCTTCTGCCGGTCCATAGATTCCTTGCCTTCCTGAATCAGCTTAAGTTGTGCAGCCATGATATGTCCCCTTGCGTAACCAGCCGACCCGGAAGGTCAACAGAGGTATTGTGTATTTGATTTGTTCTCATGGAACAAGGGGGGAACGAAATTTTTTTCACCGGCTTGGGATGAATTGCGCAAAGGGCGCGATGGTGGGGTTTAGTTGATGAAATACATGCGCAAGCGGTCCATTTGAAAGGGTTGGTCAGGCTGGTTGCAACAAGCCCGTGCGGAGCATGACAGGTCTCGGCGATGTAGGAAAGTGCGGCGACTTCTTCCTGAGAGGCATTGCCGAATGTGGACTGCTTCACCCGAAGATCAGAAGCTGCAGGCGCGAGCCGAGGAGTTTGTGGCGCGAACAAGCACTACAATCTGCTCGGCCGCGTGGATCGCAGCGCAGTAAGGCCACTCCGATCAGCCGCAATGGCGAGGCCCCAAACTCAAGGTAAGGGCTGCAAGAATAGCATGGACGAGATTATTAGTATTGTGTCCCCGGAACTCCATACCCTCACAGCATCTCTCTATCGAGTCGTGCCATGTCGCTTCCCTAGCCCACCCCAGCCAGCACCGCCCCAACCTTCTCACTGATCTGTGCCACCGAAAACGGCTTGGGCAGGAAATGCACATCCGCAATCCCGATCTGGTCGCGCAGTTGTTCCTCGGCATAGCCTGACATGAACAACACCGGCATTTCCGGGCGCAGCTTGCGGACTTCGCGGATCATGGTTGGGCCGTCCATTGCGGGCATGACGACGTCGGACACGATCAGGTCGAACTCGCCGCCGGCCTGGACGATCTCGAGCCCTTCGTCGCCGTCACTGGCCGTGGTCACGGTATAGCCGGCGCGGGTCAGGGCGCGTTCGGCGACGGCGCGAACCATGTCTTCGTCTTCGACCAGCAAGAGCCGGCCGCCGCCGGACCATTGGGTTTGGGGTTTGGGCTTGGGTAGCGCGGGGGGTTGACCTCCGGTCTCCTTCGGGTCGACAGGCTCAGCCTGAGCGGACGTGTTGGGCTGCGCGTGATAGACTGGCAGGTAAACCGTGAACTTGGTACCCCGGCCCACCTCGCTATCGGCAAAGATGAACCCGCCCGATTGTTTGACGATACCGTAGACCGTGGAAAGCCCCAGCCCGGTGCCTTTGCCCAGATCCTTGGTGGTGAAGAACGGTTCGAATATCTTGCCGAGGTGATCGGGCGCAATGCCGCTGCCGGTGTCTTCCACCACCAGCGCGGTGTAATCGACCTGCGGCATGATCCCGCCGCGCATTGCCCGCACGGCCTCAGGAGTGATCTTGCGGGTGGCGAGGGTGAGTTTCCCGCCCTCGCCCTTGTTTTGCATCGCATCGCGCGCGTTGACCGCGAGGTTGACGATGACTTGCTCGAGCTGAGTCGGATCGGCGCGGACTGGGCCAAGATCGCGGTCGTGCGTCACGATCATCTGGATCTTCTCGCCGATCAGCCGTTTGAGCATCTGCGAGACATCGGACAACACATCGGGCAATTGCAGCACCACGGGGCGCAGGGTCTGCTGGCGGCTGAATGCGAGCAGCTGGCGGGTCAGGCTGGCGGCACGGTTGGAATTGGCGCGGATTTGCTGGATATCGTCATAGTCGCTGTCACCCGGGGTATGGCGCAGCAGCATGAAGTCGCAAGTGCCGAGGATCGCGGTGAGCACATTGTTGAAATCGTGGGCAACGCCGCCCGCCAATTGCCCGACCGCCTGCATTTTGGTCGCTTGCGCAACCTGACGTTTGAGCCGGGTTTCCTCGGTATTATCAGTCAGGCCCAGCAGCACCGCCGCTTCGCCAAGGCCCCGCACGCCCGCCAGGCTTAGCGTCACCGGGTCCTCGGCCATGCCCTTCAATCGCACCGCAAGGTCGCCGCTCGCCGCAGGGCCTTGCGCAAAGCGGCGGATCGCGTCCGAGATCGGGCCTTTGTCTTCCTGCACCACCAGATCGGTGGGGTAAGTCGGCGGCGCCTCGCCGTCCTTGCCTGCGGCGCGCATGAAGGCGGCGTTGGCGAACAGCAGCCGCCCATCTCGATCCGCCATGGCGAGGCCGAGCGGCATCTGCCCGAGCAGAGCCTCGAGGTGCGGGACCGAGGCGCTGGCCTCGCTCGCCCCGCCGCCCAGGCCAATGCCGTGATCGGCGATCAGCATCAGCGAAGGGGTGGTATCGTAATCGACCGCGCCGGGCGCATCGGGATCGGCCAGCGGCATATAGAACATGGTCAGTGGGGCGCCGCGTTTGCCATCGCGTGCCCAGGTGATCCGGTCAGCCTCATCCTGTTTAAGCAGCGCGGTGAACCCCTTGCCGGTGAGCAGCGCGGCGGGATCGCCGGTGGCGCGCGCCGCAAATCCCGAGCTCGCCGCGCGCAAGGACCCGTCGGGATCGACCACTGCGAGCGAAAACCCGGCCTGCGCCAGCGCGCGGCCTAGCTTGCCGTCAAGATGCGGGACCAGTTCAGCGACCGGATCGGGCAAAGTCAGCGGCAGAAAAGTCCAGACGAGATAGTCATCGCCGCGACCCGCGCGGGAAACATTGGCTTTCCACCGGCCTGCGCCATCCTCGAGCAGGTCGGCACTCCCCTGCCCGTCGCGCCAGGCAGAGCGACCCGCTTTGGCCAGCCGCTCCAGCGACATGTTATCGAGCGCAAGCCGCGGCGGGGCGGCTGCGGCGGTAAACCAGGTTTGATACCTGACGTTCGCGCAGACCAGACGCCCGGCGCGATCGGTCACGGCGACAGCAGCATCGCTGCGTTCGATCGCCGCGACGGTCACCGACCAGTCGGGCATGGCATATTCGGTGTCGGCCGGCGCGGCGGTGCGGCGGGTTAAGGCCCAGGCAATTGCCCCAAGCGCTCCAAGCCCGGCGACGAATGCCAGCACCGCTCCCAAAGTGTGAGTCGCGAACCAAACCAGTACGAGGCTGGCGACCAAGGCCGCGCCCGGCACCAGCCAGTCCGCGCCAGTGCGGTGAGGCGATGCCGCTTTGCCGTTCAACCCGCCGGTTCCCGCAGCCGGGCTTCGGCAAGCCGCCGGGCGCGCTTGGCCCCAACCCGCGCCCGCCAAAACAGGCTGCTCAAAAGATAGCCGAGCGAGGCCAGCACCGTGGCGATCACGAACATCCCGAATGCGACCGAGGGGCCTTTCTGGGTAAGCATCGCCAGCAGATGGTCGGTTTCGGTCGCCTGCATCGTCTGGGTCACCGGCGCGACGACGGTCATCGCATCGACCCGCAGCAGCCAACTGCCGACTTTGTCCCCGAGGTAGATGATAAGCGGCAGGAACGCGGGGAATCCGATGAATGTCGCGGCCAGCGCGACGGGGATGTTGGCGCGCACGAATACCGCCAGCAGCGCCGCAGTGACAAAGTGCGCCAGCGGAATCATGATTCCGACAAACAACCCCAACGCTACGCCGCGCGGCACCGAACGGCGATTGAAGCGCCACAGATCGCTGCGCAGGACATGCTTGGCAAAAGGTTTGACCCAGCGGCTTTTCTCAAGCTGCTCGCGGGTCGGTACGTGGCCTTTGAACCAGTTGATCGTGCGGGTTGCGAGAGTGGTCATCCGTGGTCCCGCATAATTCGCGCCTGATCCCGCTTCCACTCACGATCTTTGGTCGTCGCCCGCTTGTCCGCCGCATTCTTGCCCTTGGCCAGCGCGAGCTCAACCTTGGCCCGGCCGCGGCTGTTGAAATAGACCGACAGCGGCACCAGCGTCATCCCCTTGCGCTCAACCGCGCCGTGGAATTTGGCAATCTCGCGCTCTTTGAGCAGTAACTTGCGGACGCGCTTGGGTTCGTGGTTGTGGCGGTTGCCGTGGCTGAATTCGGGGACGTTCGAATTGACCAGCCAAACCTCGCCGTTCTTCACCTCGGCATAGGACTCGGCGATCGAACCCTCGCCGAACCGCAGGCTCTTCACCTCGGTCCCGGTGAGCGCAATCCCCGCCTCGAACACTTCCTCGATATAATAATCGTACCGCGCGCGCCGGTTCTCGGCGACGATTTTGGTTTTGTCGAATTCAGCGGGAGTGGGGCGGGCCATGATGAGTTGGCATGTAGGGGGTGAGGCGCGAAAAGAATACCCCTCCGTCATTCGCTTTGCGAATGCCACCTCCCCATTGCTTCGCAACAGGGAGGATTTTTTAGACCAGCCCGGCGTGCTCCAGCCCTGCATCGACAGCCCGGCGCGCCGCCACGCTGCACACCACCAACGGCAGCCGCACGTCCTCGCTCAGCCAGTCGTGCACGCGGGCGAGCGCGTACTTGAGCGGCCCCGGCGACGCGTCGGTGAACAGCGCCTGGTGGAGCAGGAACAGCCGTTCGTTGAGTTCGTGCGCTTTGGCCATATCGCCAGCCATGCTCGCCGCCTGAAACTGCGCGCAGAGCCCCGGCGCGACGTTGGCGGTTACCGAAATGCAGCCCACCCCGCCCCCGGCGTTGTAGGCCAGCGCCATATCGTCGTTGCCGCAGATCTGCGCAAAGGTGCTGCCGAGCGCCATGCGGTGCGCGGTCAGCCGGGTCATGTCGCCGCTGGCGTCCTTGATCCCGACGATCCGCTGCGGGAAGCGCCGGGCCAGTTCGATCACGGTGGCGGGCTGGATATCGGTCACCGTCCGCCCGGGCACGTTGTAAAGCACCATCGGCAGATCGACCTGCTCGGCCAGATAGCCGAAATGGGCGAGCAGCCCGGCCTGGCTCGGGCGATTGTAATAAGGTGCAACCATCAGCGCGGCATCGCAGCCCAGGTCCTTGGCCACCTGCATGTGCCACAGCGCGGTCTGGGTATCGTTCGATCCGCAGCCCGCGATCACCGGCACGCGTCCGTTCGCGGTATCGACACACAGCTTGAACAGATGGTGCTGCTCGTCGCTGGTCAAGGTCGGTGCTTCGCCAGTCGTCCCGCACGGCACCAGCCCGTTCGATCCTTCGGCGATCTGCCACTCCACGAAACGGCAAAACGCCGCTTCATCGATGATGCCGCCCTTAAACGGGGTAACCAGAGCCGGGATCGAGCCGGAGAACATTGCCATTGCCCCTATTCTTGCATCATAGATCGTTTGCCCCAGCGGGCCTTTTGTTCAGCCAGCCATAAGGAGCGCGAGCGCAATATGTCCAGCATGGTTCGCACGACAATCATTTCCGCGCTGGTAATGCTGGCTTTCACTCCCACTCTTGCTCACGCGCAGGATGACCAGTTGATGGGCGAGGACGGCCGCCAGTGGGATCAGGCGCGCACCGCGCTCCAGGCATTGCCGCCGGGCAACATGGCGCAGGCCGTAGCGCGGTGGAAACTGCTCTCGGCGAATTCCAGGTTCACGTTTTACGACTATTCGACTTTCTTGCTGACTTACCCCGGATTGCCCGACGAAGCCAAACTGCGCGGCTATGCGGAAGCTACGCTTGACCGCGAAGCAATCGATGCCCAGCAGGTCGCAACCTATTTCGACCGGTTTCCGCCGCTGACCAATTCCGGCCGGGCAGCTTATGCGATCGCGCTTTACGCAATGGGCCGCCCGCAAGCGGTTGATGCGGCCCGCGCAGCCTGGCGCGGCGGGGCGATGAGCGACACTGCCGAGGCCACCCTGCAAGCGCGGATCGGCCCGGTGCTGACCCCCGACGACCACGACAGCCGGATGGATGCGCTGCTGTGGGCGGGTGCGACGTCGCAAGCCGACCGCGAGCTGGTTTATACTTCGGCCGCGCGTCGCGCGACTTTTGCGGCGCGGCTGGCTTTGGCCAAAGGGCAAGACCCCGGGGTTGTTGCCAGCGGCGACGCGCCAAGCGATCCCGGGTACATCTACAACCGTGCGCGCTACCTGCGCAGCAGCGGCCAGACCAGCAGCGCGGCCAGTCTGCTCGGCCTGCGTCCGCGCAGTGCGGTGCTGCCGCGCGAGCCGCGCAAGTGGATTGGCGAATTGCTCGCCGTCGCTAAAGTCAGCGATGCCGCATCGGCGGTGCGGATCGCCACCGGCAGCGACGACATGTTTGCCCCCGGGGCCGATGTCAGCCGCCAATCGTTCGCGATCCGCGACGATTACACCTCGCTGATGTGGCTCGGCGGAACCAAGGCGCTGGGCACGCTGGGCGATGGCCGCCGCGCCGCGCCGCTGTTCTATCGCTATGGCACCGCCGCGCGCACCCCGCAGACCCGCTCCAAAGGGTTCTACTGGGCCGGGCGCGCTTCCGCGCAAGCTGGCGACGCTGCCGGGGCAACCCGCTATTTCCAGCTCGCCGCTGCCTATCCCGACCAGTATTACGGCATGCTCGCATTGGAGCGGCTGGGCCTGCCGCTGCCGCCATTCACCGGTAAGCCTACCCTCGTGCCGACCGCCAGCGATCGCGCCAATTTCAACGCCCGCCCGATCACCCAGGCGGTGCGCGAGGTTGCCCGCGAGAGCGATTGGCCCACCGCAGTGCGATTTTTCCGCGAGATCAGCGATCAGGCCGAGAGCGAAGCCGACCACGTGATGGTCGCCGATCTGGCGCGCGAGCTGGGCCGGCGCGACTTGGGCGTGATCCTTGGCCAATCGGCGCAGGGCGACGGGCTGGGCAATTTCCAGCGCATCGCATTCCCGCTGATCCCGGTCACACCGGGCGCAGACTGGACCATGGTCCACGCAATCAGCCGCCAGGAAAGCCAGTTCGCAATGAACGCGGTGAGCCATGCCGGGGCGCGCGGGCTGATGCAGCTGATGCCCAGCACTGCGCGCGAGCAAGCGGGCAAGCTCGGCCTCGCTTACGATCCGCAGGCGCTGACCACCGACGCGGGCTACAACCTGACGCTTGGCGGCAGCTATTTCGGGCGGATGATGGACTACTTCGGCGGCAGCTATCCGCTGGCGGTCGCAGCCTATAACGCGGGTGCGGGCAACGTGAACAAGTGGCTGCGCCTCAACGGCGATCCGCGCACCGGCGCGGTCGATTGGGTGGAATGGACCGAGAAGATCCCGATTTCCGAAACCCGCAATTACGTCCAGCGCGTGCTGGAGAATGCTGTAGTGTACGAAGCGATGAACCCCGCGCGGGCCAGCTACAAGGGGGCAAATCCCTTGAGCCATTTCCTGGGCAAGCGCTATCCGGGGTAACCTGAAAGCTCGTCATTGCGAGCGTAGCGAAGCAATCCAGGGCGTTTCGCGCTGCCGCCCTGGATTGCTTCGTCGCTTCGCTCCCCGCAATGACGAAGGTATAGCGCACATATGAAGCCCGACGGCCCGCCAATCACCCCCGCCGGGATGGCGAAACTCCGCGCGCGCTATGACCATCTGCTCGGCACCGAACGCCCCGAAATCTGCGCGGTGGTCAGCTGGGCCGCAGGCAACGGTGATCGCAGCGAGAACGGCGATTACATCTACGGGCGCAAGCGGATGCGCGAGATCGACCGCGAACTGGCTCACCTCGCATGCCGGATGAAGGCTTGCCGCGTGCTCGATCCGGCGCGGCAGGAAGACCGCAGCAAAGCGTGGTTCGGCGCGACGGTGACGATTGCGGACGAAGACGACAACCAGCGCGTGGTCACTCTGGTTGGCGATGACGAACAGGACGCGAGCCAAGGCCTGATCGGCTGGAACGCCCCGCTGGCCAAAGCTTTGCGCGGCGCAGCGGTGGGCGATTTGCGCAAGGTCGTGCTGCCGAGTGGGGAAAAGGAATGGGAAGTGCTGGCGATCAGCTATCCCGCAGCTGCAAACGGATCCCCAAACCCAGTCGCATAGTGCGCCATCGCCATCGTGGTGAACTGCGCGTTGACGCGGATGCAGCTGGGGAAGACGCTGGCGTCGGTGACGAGGACGTTGCTTGCGCCGTGGAGGCGGCACTCGGGATCGACGACGCCTTGGCTCGGGTCTTCGTGGATCGGGTTGCCACCTTGCGGGTGCGAGCTTGAGAGGGTTACATCGTCGGCTTCCTTGATTGCGCCCGCATAGAACGCGTCGATATCGTCTCCCGGTTTGAGCGTCTGGCCTTTGAGCAGCGCAGGCCACACCTCCAGCGCCCCGCCAGCAAAATGCACCTTGGCCAGGGTAGCCGAGGCGCGGCGGATCAGGTGGATATCATCGAGGGTCAGCTTCATGTCGAGCTTGCCGCCCACCAGATTGCCACGCCGGTCGGCGGGGAACAGGATGCCGGCCGAGCAGATGCGGCCATAACTGCGCATCCGCCGGTCCATCTCGCCGAACCAGCCAGGCATCATCGAGGCCATCGACATCGGCGGCTGGAAGTGGCTTTCGAGCAGGAATTCACCGCAATCGACCACCGAGGTCATCTGGTCCTCGTCCCACGACGGGGTCTTGCCCGCGGGCATCAGCGCGATCAGCGGCGAGGCGACGTTGAGTGAGATCTGATTGCCGGTGCCCGCGATCCCGCTGCGTTCGAGCAGCAAGGACGAGGCGATTACGCCGGCGGCAACCACCACGCCGACTTTGGCCGGGATGATATGTGCCGCGCCGTCGGCGTCGGTCACGCTGACTCCGACTGCCTTTTTGGTCGCTCCGGTGCCGCGCGCCCACAGGATCTGCTCGACCTTGGTTTCGGCCAAAATCCGCGCGCCGTATTGGCCGCAGGCCCACGGCAGATAGCTCTGCCCCGCCGCGACCTTGCGCGCGTAGGGGCAACCGGTGTTGCAATAGCCGCAATAGGCGCAGGCATTGTCGGTGCCGGGCGGGCCGAAGTTCTTGGCGAACCAGCCTGACTTTGCCGCCCGGAAATGCGGATCGACCGACGTGCCGGCAAATGCCGCCCAGCCATCGAGCAAATGGTTACCGTTGGTCTTGCCCGAACGCGGTTCGGCCGGGCCGATAGACAGCTCGGCCTCGACTGTGTCGTAGCACTCCATGAACCGCGCTTCATCGATCGGCGCGCCGATGCTGCGCCACTTGGCGAAGACGTCGGGCGCGGCGGGGTGGCTCAGCCGGTCGCCCTTCATGCGCAGGCAGATGCCGTTGTTGATCGTTGGCGAACCGCCGACATTGCGGCCCTGGAACACGATGAAATCGTTGTCGCGGCTCGATTGCAGCGCGCCGTGCTTGAACAAGCGCGCGACCATGCGGCGCTCTTCGTGGGTGATCCGGTCCGAGGGGTAAAACGGCCCCGCCTCGACCACCAGCACCTTGTAGCCGCGCTTGGCGAGGTTGTGCGCCGATACCGCCCCGCCCGAGCCCGAGCCGACCACGATTATGTCGATATCCTTTGGGATGAGCGCGAATGGCACCACATGGTCGCGCGAAATCTCGCGGCCTTCGACCGGGGTCAGCGGCACTTCGCCCGAGCCGCGGGCGCGGAATTTGGGCAGGGTGAAGCCGATCTGGCGCAGCACCGGATTGTCGCGGTTGGCGTCCTGCCCGCCA
Source organism: Sphingomonadaceae bacterium (assembly GCA_025359445.1). Lineage (GTDB taxonomy): Bacteria > Pseudomonadota > Alphaproteobacteria > Sphingomonadales > Sphingomonadaceae > Novosphingobium. The sequence goes on along the minus strand of JANYGB010000056.1, from coordinate 8,021 downwards.
TCTTCGGCATGGTGGCCGACCGGGTCGATCCAGTGGCCGTAATAACCGAAATAGAGGATAGAGCGCAGCTTTGCCATGTCCTGGAAGGCATCGAACTGGCTGTCGCGCATCCGGCTTTTGATGCGGTCCTTGCGGTGTTCGAGCGACAATTCGTGGAACAATGGCGCCATCGCCAGTTCGGCAATGCGCAAGGACCAGCTGATTTCCTCGGCCTTCGTCCCGCCGACCATGCCGAAGAACTGCTGGATGTTGTCGACCACCTCGTCGACCGAAATCGCCATCTCCTCGAAATCGTCGAACAGCGCCTCACCCAGCGACTTCAGAAAACGCAATTGTATGGCATCGAATGGAAGTTGCACGGCCCTGCCCCCAGGTTGTTTGATTGATGACGCGCGACCGTGTTTTGACGCATCATAACGCCGTGCAAATGCCGCGCAAGGCGCGCGCTCTTTTCAAAGCCGCGCATAGCTGCAAAAGGCTGACCATGCGCGCCGCCCGCCTTGCCTTTGCCGTCCTGCTGCTCGCTGCCAGCCCGGCACTGGCGCGCGATGCGTTGGGCATGTTCGGCGCGTGGGGAGCGTTCCGCGATGCTGCAGTGCCGCGCTGTTACGCCATCGCCATGGCCGCGCCTTCGACCAAACAACGCGAGTTCCAGCCTTATGCCGACGTCGCCTGGTGGCCGCGCGCGGGGGTGCGCGGGCAGGTCCACTTCCGCCTCTCGCGCAAACTTCAACAGAATGCGGCAATAACGCTGTCACTGGGCGGCCAGCGCATCCTGCTGACCGGCGGCGGGGCTGATGCCTGGGCCGCCGACAAGCGCGGCGATGCGGCCATCATCGCGGCCATGCGCAGCGCCGGAGAAATGACCGTGAGCACGCGTGACGCCTCGGGCGGCGGGTTCTCCAACACCTGGGACCTGACCGGGGCAGCTTCGGCGATCGACTCCGCTACGCTTGCCTGTGCTGGGTTGCGCTAGCTTTTCGGAGCAATTGTAACTATGTCGCGCGGCTTATGGCCGATACCGCACTCATGAGCATCCCGGGTCTGATCGACCCGGTCCCCACCCCGCGCGACATCACGCCGCGCGCCGATGGGCGGGTTGACCTGATCGGCTTACCCAAAGCGCGGATCACCGAATTGTTCACTGCTGCCGGGCTCGATGCCAAGGCGGCGAAGCTGCGCGCCAAGCAGGTGTTCCACTGGCTGTACCACCGCGGCGTCACCGATTTCGCCGCGATGACCGACATCGCCAAAGACATGCGCCCGTGGCTCAGTGAACGCTTCGTGATCGGGCGGCCCGAGGTGGTCCTGTCACAGCATTCGAGCGACGGCACGCGCAAGTGGCTGCTTAAGACCGCCGACGAACACGAATACGAGATGGTCTTCATCCCCGATGAAAGCCGCGGCACGCTGTGCGTTTCCAGCCAGGTCGGCTGCACGCTCAACTGCCGGTTCTGCCATACCGGAACCATGCGTTTGGTCCGCAACCTGACCCCGGGCGAGATTGTCGGGCAGGTCATGCTCGCGCGCGATGCGCTGGGCGAATGGCCCAAGGGCGGCATGCAAGGGTTTGACGAGGTAGAGGACGATGACGGCGGTGGTTACTCCGCCGATGGCCGCCTGCTGACCAACATCGTGATGATGGGCATGGGCGAGCCGCTGTATAATTTCGACAATGTCCGCGACGCGCTGAAGCTGGTGATGGATGGCGATGGGCTCGGCCTGTCACGCCGCCGGATCACGCTGTCGACCAGCGGCGTGGTGCCGATGATGGCGCGCGCCGGGGCGGAAATCGGGGTCAACCTCGCGGTCTCGCTCCACGCCACCAACAAGGCGGTGCGCGACGAGATCGTGCCGATCAACCGCAAGTACGGGATCGAGGAGTTGCTTCAGGCCTGCGCCGACTATCCCGGTGCCAGCAACGCGCGGCGGATCACGTTTGAATACGTGATGCTCAAGGACAAGAACGACAGCGACGACGATGCGCGCGAACTGGTCCGCCTGATCAAGCTGTACAACCTGCCCGCCAAGGTCAACCTGATCCCGTTCAATCCCTGGCCCGGCGCGATCTACGAATGTTCCAGCGCTGAGCGGATCAAGCGATTCTCCGATATCGTGTTCGATGCCGGGATCAGCGCCCCCGTTCGTACCCCGCGCGGACGCGATATCGATGCCGCCTGCGGCCAGCTCAAGACCACTGCGCAGAAGATGACCCGCGCCGAGCTTGACCGGCTGGGCGATGAAAAGCAGGCCGCATTGGGTTGAAGCAACCCGCTGTTAGCTCTTTGTCGTTATGCGCAAGGCTTACAGGAGCCCTCTGCCATGATCCGCGCCTTGATACTCGTTCCAATTGCCGCGCTCGCGCTGGCGGGTTGCTCAAAGCCAGCTGCCCCAGCCGAAGCCACCGCCACCACGGCTTCGGCCAAGCCCAACCCGTGGAGCAGCGGCAGCGCGATGCCAGCTGTCCCTGATCCCAAGGCTCCACCACCTCCCGCAGCGCCCGCATCCGGTGCAACGGCGCCGGCCAACCCGTGGGCAAAGGACGGCGCGCCTGGCTCAAAGCCGCCTGCACCCGAAACAAAACCCGAAGCAAAGTAGGCTGCATTCTTTGCAGTGACTTGCGGTCTCGCGTTGTGGCGCGATCGGGCGGGCTTTGCGCCGCGCCAACAACAGCTGTTGACCTGATGGCGCATCCTCCGCCAAGCAATGGAGGATGTCCCGGCCCCCTGCAGTCCTGATCACCGGTGCCGCCAAACGGATCGGTGCCGTCCTCGCTCGCCGGTTTGGCGAAGCGGGCTGGCATGTCGTGATCCACGCGGGACATTCCCCTGCCGAGGCCGAGAAATTGGCAGCCACGCTCGCATCGGCCGAAGTGGTCCAGTGCGATCTGATCGATGGCGAGGCTGCGCTGGCAATGATCGCAGACCTGGCCGCGCGGCTGCCTGACTGGCGCATGCTGATTAACTCGGCGGCAGTGTTCAAGCCTGACTCGGCGCAAGCGATCGATCCCGCAGTGTTCACCGAAGCCATGATCGTCAACGCCGAAACCCCGGTGCGCATGTCGCAAGCGTTCCTCGCCTCGGCCCGCAGCACTGACGGCAAGCGGGTGATCCATTTTCTGGATCAGAAGCTGGCCAATCCCAATCCCGATTTCTTCAGCTACACCATGGCCAAGCACGCCCTGGCCGCAACAGTGCGGATGCTCGCCATGGCTGCAGAGAACCCGGCGACGCGTATCTACGGGCTCGCGCCGGGGGCCATGCTGCCCAGCCACGACCAGCGCGACGAAGAGCATGAGCGCAGCGGGCGGATGAACTTGCTGGCGCGGCTGACCGACCCGGAGGAACTGGCCGATGCGGCGCTGTTCCTGGCCGAAGGCTGGGCGGCCAGCGGCGAAACGCTGTATATCGATTCGGGCCAGCACCTGCTCGCCCAGCAGCGAGATGTGCTCTACTTGGCGCGGGAACTCAAATAGCCCCAGAGTGCCACTCGCAATGCTCTGGATTGCTTCGTCGCTTCGCAGCTTTGGTGTGACCTGCGTGATTTCCCTTTGCGCCCAGTGCGTGGATGAATAGGCTCAACCTGGTATGTGGTTATTAGACAAGATGCTTCGCGCAATGGTCAAAGACGGCCAGCTGATCGTGCGTGATTACGACGGCAAGCTGTATCATTACGGCGATCCCGCTGCACCGCCGGTGACCTTGCGGTTTACCGACAAAGGCGCTGCCCTCCATGTTGCCAAGGATCCGCGCGTGGGCGCGGGCGAGGCCTATATGGACGGGCGAATGGTGATCGAACCGCCGCACGACGTCCGCGACATGGTCTTGCTGGTGATGATGAACGCCAATCGCGGGCGCGGTTCGATCGAGGCGCCGAGCCGGTTCAAGCGCGGGCTCGATTGGGCCATGGCCAAGGCCGATCAGATCAACCTGCGCGCCAAGGCAAGCAGCAATGTCGCGCATCACTACGACCTGACCCGCCAGTTCTACGAGCTGTTTCTCGATGAAAACCGGCTTTACACGATGGCCTACTTTACAGATCCGGCCAATTCGCTGGAGCGCGCCCAGCTGGACAAGCTGGCGCTGATCGCGGCCAAGTTGCGGCTCGAACCGGGCAAGTGCGAAGGGATGCGCCTGCTCGACATCGGCTGCGGCTGGGGCGGGCTCGGGCTATACCTCAACCGGCATTACGGGATCGAAGTGGTCGGCGTCAGCCTCGCTCCCGATCAGGTCAAGTTCGCCAATGAACGTGCTGCGGCGGCGGGCGTTTCCGACCGGGTCCAGTTCAAGCTGATGGATTACCGCGACGTCGAAGGCCCGTTCGACCGGATCACCAGCGTTGGCATGATCGAACACATCGGTGCGCCGCATTTCCGTGAATATTTCGCCAAGACGAACGAGCTGCTGGCCGACGACGGGATCATGCTCACGCATACCATCGGGCGGATCGATGGCCCCGGGACGACCGACAAGTGGACCCGCAAATACGTCTTCCCTGGCGGCTATATCCCCGCGCTGAGCGAGCTGACCCGCGCGATGGAGCAGACCCGCTGGGAGATCGGCGACGTCGAGCTGCTGCGCTATCACTACGCCAAGACTATCGCCGAATGGTACCGCCGCACGACCATGCACGAGGCTGAGATCACCGCGCTTTACGATGCCAAGCTGTTCCGGATGTGGCAATTCTACCTCGCCGGGGCCGAGCAGAGTTTTGCCCACGGCGAGAACGTCAACTTCCACATCCTCTCGTCCAAGGACCGCAGCACTCTGCCAATGACCCGCGACTGGATCCAGCCCGAGTTCGAGCGGTTGTCAGCACTGGATGAGCCGCCGGAGTGGCATCTGGAGCAGCAGGCGGCGGAGTAGCAGTCACGTGGACGGCAGCGGCCCGGCTCTCTGTGCTGAGCTGGCGAGCATAGCCTGCAGGCCAAGCCAAACCACGCCTATGGCGAATAGGGCGACTAGCAGGCCCGCGATCATGTCCGAAAGATAGTGCGTTCCTTCAATCGGAGTCGCCAGCAGCATGGCCGCATTGATCGCCAGGATGGGCCAGCGCAGGCGGCGAACTGGCCAGGCTGCGGCAATATGGATCACGCCCGAAACCGTGTGAAAACTGGGTGCGCAGACCAGCCCGCGCAGCGCGCCAAGGTCGATATCGGTAACACGGTGCATCCGAAGTGCCGGAATCAGCTGTTCCTGATAGAGCGCGCTGGTCGGCATGTAGGGGATTGGACCGTGCCACAGATACGCCAGCGGCCCTTCTGCGGGGAACAGGGGAAACAGCACCAGCGTGATCACCACGCCTAGCCAGAACGTGGCCAGAAACTGCCGCGATCGAGCACGCTGCTGCGTAATTACAAAGTATCCTATCAGCACGATCGGAGAGACGTAGATCGCGGAATAGGCTGTCTCGCCAAGATGCTGCAACACCGAATGAGCCGCCACTTCACGGTACCAGACCAGCCAGTCGAAATGGAGCATGGTGTCGAAGTGTGCAAGAGTTGCATCGGAATAGCCGGTTGTCGCAGCGGCATCGGAATAACTGGCTAAGACTCCAAGCAGGCTGATCGTCAAGAACGCCAGCACATCTTCTGAAAAATCCCGCAGCTTGGTCTGGTTGAGACCAGCCGGTTGATTGACCCAGACCCGCAGCACGATCAGCGAGACCACCGCGGCAAGCGCCACCGCAAACCCGCGGTTATCCGGCGCGACGAACAACCCGCTGCGCAACAGCATCATCACCACTACCAGCGCGCTGGCGGCAAGAATCGCAGTAAGCCACTTGCCCGAAATCAGGGGGACGTTCGGCGCTGCGGCGTTTACTTGCACAAGTTCTCTAATCCGCCCGGCCCCGATCAACATTTGGCATACAGTTGCGCTCCATCGAGCCGGTGAAAGGCACGCTGGCGGCGGACGCAAATCGCGCGTCACCGTCCAGTCATTGGCAGAGATCGAATTACCGGGGGATGGCGCCGAGATTACAACGAGCAGGTAAGCTGTAGGGATCGAGGCCGCGAAATGAACTGGCTTGGAGTCCGGAGCAATAGACTACGCAGCGCAATCCGGATGCGCTGCGTTCATCCGCTCCCAGCTCATCGCCACCAGCTTTTCAACCACCGCCAAATCCACATCGGCCAGCTTCTTGAAGTAGAGACAGCCCTTGCCGGTGGTGTGCTTGCCCAGCTTGCCGAGCAGCGCGGCAACCGGGGCGCTTTCGGCCAGGCCGCCCAGAACATAAAGCGTGTGAGCGCCTTTGCGCGGGGAGAACCCGGCGCAGCACATCGTGCCTTCGTGGCCGCTGTCGTACTTGTAGCTGTACGAGCCATAGCCGATGATGCTCGGACCCCACATCTTCGGTTCGAACCCGGTGACCTTGCGGTATAGTGCATCGAGCGTGGCCGCATCCGCGCGGCGGGCTTCCTCGGGCAAGGCCGCGATATAGTCGGCCACGCTGATTGCGGTTGCCTTGGTCTTGAGTTCCGCCATCGGCTTGCCCTCCTGTCCCGCTTGGCTTAGGGGCGCGCCTGCGATTGTAACCCCAGCCCAGCGGAAATCCAAGCCATGCCCAGCCCCGACAAAAGCGCCATCAAGAAAGTCGTTCTGTCCTATTCGGGCGGCCTCGACACTACGGTTATTCTCAAGTGGTTGCAGGAAACCTACGACTGCGAAGTGGTGACTTTCACCGCCGATCTGGGTCAGGGCGAGGAGCTGGAGCCCGCGCGGGCCAAGGCCAAGCTGATGGGGCTGGCGGACGAGAACATCTACATCGATGATCTGCGCGAAGAATTCGTCCGCGATTTCATCTTCCCGATGATGCGCGCCAACGCCCGCTATGAAGGTGATTACCTGCTAGGCACCTCGATCGCGCGGCCGCTGATCACAAAACGGCTGATCGAGATCGCGCGTGAGACCGGCGCTGACGCGATTGCCCACGGCGCGACCGGCAAAGGCAACGATCAAGTGCGGTTCGAGCTTTCGGCCTATGCGCTCGATCCCAACATCAAGGTGATCGCCCCGTGGCGCGAATGGGAGCTGACCAGCCGCACCGCGCTGATCGCCTGGGCCGAAGCGCGGCAGATCCCGGTGGCCAAGGACAAGCGCGGCGAAAGCCCGTTCAGCACCGATGCCAACCTGCTCCACACCAGCAGCGAGGGCAAAGTGCTCGAGGATCCGTGGGAGGAGACCCCGGACTACGTCTATTCGCGCACCGACAACCCCGAGGACGCACCCGACCTGGCGGAATATATCACGATCGACTTTGAGCGCGGCGATGGCGTTGCGCTCAATGGCACGGCGATGAGCCCGGCAACCTTGCTCACCGAACTCAACACACTGGGCAAGCGCCACGGCATCGGCCGGCTCGATCTGGTCGAGAACCGCTTCGTCGGCATGAAAAGCCGCGGCATGTACGAGACGCCGGGCGGCGAAATCTATGCCCGTGCGCACCGCGGGATCGAAAGCATCACGCTCGATCGCGGCGCGGCACACCTCAAGGACGAGCTGATGCCGAAGTACGCCGAACTGATCTACAACGGCTTCTGGTTCGCCCCCGAGCGCGAGATGCTGCAAGCGGCGATCGACCTCTCGCAGGTGAAGGTTTCGGGCACGGTGCGGCTTAAGCTGTACAAGGGCATGGCCAGCGTGGTCGGGCGCAAGTCGCCCAATTCGCTGTACTCGGAGCGCCACGTGACTTTCGAGGACGACGCCGGGGCCTACGACCAGAAGGACGCGGCTGGGTTCATTAAATTGAACGCACTGCGGCTGCGGTTGTTGGCGCAGCGGGATCGCTGAAGAAGATTGTTCGTGCGGAGGCGCAGAGGCGCGGAGAAGGGGTTCACGCAACACCTTCGCGCCTTCCTTCTCTTTGCGCCTTTGCGCGAACTAACTCTTACACTTCTCCGCGCCTCTGCACCGCTGCGCGAAATTCTCTTCTGACGACCTGAGTCTGACTGGCAATTTGCGCCAAAGTAGCCTGTCCACCGCGCCAGAAGGGTTATCCACCGTCAAAGTGTCACATTGTGG